>NZ_CP176404.1:0-710000 GCF_046245125.2 Bartonella heixiaziensis
ATCGGGATGGAAGATTGTGGATAAATTGAACTCTAAAGCTAGTTCCTTTAAAAGGGTTTCGGTGAATATCCTGTCGGCAGAGAGAATAATAAAGAGTGAGATGACGGATAGTGGTGGATTAGTTGATGAAAATGTTTCTGTAGGGCATTTAGTTCTCTCAGAGGAGGAAAGTGCGGCGGCTTTTGCCCGTGTAATGGCTCAATTAAAGGCGCAGGTGGGGATCGAGGCTTATACAAGCTGGTTTGGTCGTTTAAAACTTGCTGAATATAGCCGTAATCTTGTAAAGCTCTCTGTTCCTACGGCATTTTTACGTTCGTGGATTAATAATCACTATGGTTCTCTTTTGAACAATTTATGGAAACAAGAGAATTCAGCGATTCTTCGCGTTGAAGTTATTGTTCGTGGTATGAAGCGCGTTTCAAAAGGTGTAGTTTGCAGGACGAATACAGCTCCTGTTGTTCTGGAAGAGCAAACAGTTCCATCTTTTGTTGAGAGTTGTACAGAGCATTCAGCAAAGGGTGTTGAAGCAGGGGTTTTTGGTTCGCCACTTGATTCTCGTTATACTTTTGAAAACTTTGTTGAGGGCTCTTCTAATCGCGTTGCTTTAGCGGCAGCGCGTTCGATTGCAGAGGGGCATAAAAGTGCTTTGCGTTTTAATCCTCTTTTTATTCACGCGTCTGTTGGTTTAGGAAAAACGCATTTGCTTCAAGCTGTTGCAGCTGCCTCATTGAAACGTTTAACGCCTGCGCGGGTTATTTATTTGACTGCTGAATATTTCATGTGGCGTTTTGCGACAGCTATTCGCGATAATGATGCCCTTTCTTTTAAAGAGCAGCTTCGTGATATTGATCTTTTGATTATTGATGATATGCAATTTTTGCAAGGGAAGTCGATACAAAACGAATTTTGTCATTTGCTCAACATGTTGCTTGATAGTGCAAAGCAAGTTGTTGTAGCTGCCGATCGTCCACCAGCAGAATTAGAATCACTAGATCTTCGCGTTCGGTCTCGACTTCAGGGGGGGGTTGCCCTTGAAATTGAATCACCAGACTATGAAATGCGTTTGAAAATGTTGCGCCAACGATTAAAGGTGGCGCAACAAGATGATAATATGGTGATAATTTCTGATGAAGTTTTGGAGTATATTGCTAAAACGGTTTTAGGATCGGGACGTGATATTGAAGGAGCGTTTAATCAGTTGTTGTTCCGTCAGTCTTTTGAGTCTGATTTGTCTTTAGAGCGGATTGATGAATTGTTAGGTCATTTAACTCGTTCAGGTGAAGCTAAGCGTATTCGGATTGAAGAAATTCAGCGTACGGTTGCCCGCCATTATAATGTTTCTAAGCAAGATTTATTGTCTAATCGTCGGACGCGTACAGTCGTGAAGCCGCGACAAGTTGCAATGTATTTGGCAAAAATGTTAACACCTCGCTCATTGCCAGAGATTGGACGTCGTTTTGGAGGACGTGATCACACGACAGTTTTACATGCTGTCCGTAAAATTGAAGATTTGGTTTGTGATGATCAGACCTTGGCCAAAGAGCTTGAGTTGCTTAAGCGTTTGATTGGGGAACAGGCTGCATAACATTTTACAAGTTTTCCCACTGTTTATCGAAAGTATTGAAAAGGAATTAACAGTGAGAGCTATTTTGCTTATACAGGAGTCACTTGCCATTTTAAGGGAGGTTGAATAAACTCCGGCAGGTGATTCTTTAATGTGGTCACTTATTTTCAATCTAGAGAATTCCTATAATTCTTTATAAATTATAATGGGGATTTTTATGCGTATTACAGTTGATCGCAATCAACTTTTCAAGTCTCTTGGTCGTGTTCACCGTGTGGTTGAGCGTCGTAATACTGTTCCTATACTATCAAATGTATTGATTGATGCAGACAAGGATGGTGTGCAATTAAAAGCAACAGACCTTGACTTAGAAATTACAGAATCTTTTATGGCTAATATAGAACACGCTGGAGCAATAACTGTTCCAGCACATTTGCTATATGACATAGTTCGTAAACTTCCTGATGGCAGTGAGATTGTATTATCAGTTGATATGAATCAGGCGAGTACAATGTCTGTTGTTTCTGGTCGTGCTAACTTCCAACTTCAGTGTCTTCCCAAAATAGATTTTCCAGAATCGCTTCCGGGGCAATTTGGTTACCGTTTTTCTCTACCAGCGTCAGCCTTGAAGCATTTGCTTGATTGTACGCAGTTTGCTATTTCTACTGAAGAAACCCGTTATTATCTTAATGGTATTTATTTTCATATTGTCGATGATGGTATTCTCAAGCTGCGTTTAGTTGCCACCGATGGTCATCGTTTAGCACAAGTTGATATGGAGGCTCCTTCAGGGGTTGAAGGGATGCCAGGTGTCATTGTTCCTCGTAAAACTGTAGGAGAGTTGCAAAAGCTTCTTTCTGAAGAAATTGATGATGCTGTGTGTGTAGAGCTTTCAGAAACAAAAATTCGTTTTTCTATAGGTTCTGTGGTTTTTACATCAAAGTTAATTGATGGAACATTTCCAGAGTATCAACGTGTTATCCCTCTTGCAAACGATAAAAAATTGGTTGTCAACAGGCAGGATTTTTCTTCTGCCGTTGATCGTGTTTCTACGATTTCAATTGATCGCGGGCGTGCAGTGAAGTTAATGATTGAGCAGGGGCAATTAAAGCTTGTTGTTAATAATCCTGATTCTGGGAGTGCAGAAGATCAATTAGCAGTCACTTACACATCTGATCCGCTTGAGATAGGGTTTAATTCGCGTTATCTTTTGGATATTGCTGGGCAACTTTCGAGCGATGAGATGGTTTTTATGCTGGCCGAAGCTGGAGCTCCAGCTCTCATTCGTGATAATGATGATGCGGATGCGCTTTATGTGCTGATGCCTATTCGCGTTTAGGAACGAGTGTTTTGCAATGCATAGCTGGTCATGTGCACAAAGTGACAGTAAGGCAGCTAAAGCTTGTGCGTTATCGCAATTATTCTTCCTTTAATATTCATTTTTCAGGACAGCATGTGGTTTTTACTGGCCATAACGGTGCTGGTAAGACTAATCTTTTAGAAGCATTGTCTTTTCTTTCTCCTGGTCGTGGTTTACGGCGTGCGGCTTATTCTGATATCAGCTTTGCAGATGGTGGAAATGGTGGATTTGTTGTGTTTGCTCGTCTTCAATGTGCTTTGTATGGTGAAGTGAATATTGGTACAGCTTTGGAGATTGGCAATAACAGTCGAAAAGTACATATTAATGGTGTGAATGAGACAGGTGATTGCTTAACAGATTATTGTCATATGAGTATTTTGACTCCTTCTATGGATGGGCTTTTTACTGGACCTTCGCTTGAGCGTCGACGTTTTTTGGATCGCATGGTTTTGGCTATTGATCCTTTGCATGGTCGTCGCATAACCGATTATGATAGGGTTATGCGTGCCCGTAATCGTTTGTTTTTAGATGGAAATGAAGATCGTGTTTGGTTTGATGCTTTAGAAAAACAAATGGCAGAATTGGCAACGGCTATTGCTGCGGCGCGTATTGATGTTATTCGACTTTTAAATGGCATGTTTGCACAAATGCCAGTTCACACACCTTTTCCGCGAGCTTTTTTGCAAGTTGATGGTTTTGTAGAAACAGCTCTGAGTAAAACATCGGCGATTGAGGTTGAAGAGAAATTTTGTGATCGGTTGCGGCATAACCGTGCAATAGATCGCGCTGCTGGGCGGACATTAGAAGGACCTCATCGCACAGATTTACAGGTTTTTTATGCTGATAAAAATATGGGAGCCGCATCTTGTTCTACAGGTGAGCAAAAAGCTTTATTGACTGGTTTGGTTTTGTGTCATGCGTGTTTAACAGGTATGATCTCAGAGAGGGCACCTATTCTTCTTCTTGATGAAATAGCTGCTCATCTTGATTCTCATCGGCGTGCTGCTTTATTTGATATTCTTGATGATTTAGGGGGGCAAACATTTATGACAGGAACAGATCCTATTTTATTTGACGCGTTGAAAGGACGAGCAGAGTTTTTTGAGATTAAAGATGGAAGTTTGTTGCAGTAAAAAACATGCTAAAAGTTTTTTTATAATGTGATGATCGAGAAGAAGAGGCATGTTATGTCCAAAATTATAACGGTTTTAAATGGTCCTAATTTAAATTTTCTGGGTAAACGTGAACCAGAAATTTATGGCACTGAAACTTTGGAAAATATTGAACAATTTTGTAGGGAATGGGCAAAGAAGCTTGGCGTAATAGTGCATTTCCATCAAAGTAATTGTGAGGGGCAGTTGGTAGAATGGATACAGGCAGCAATTGGAATGAGTGCTGGTTTGATCATAAATCCAGCTGCTTATAGCCATACGTCTGTTGCAATTCTTGATGCATTAAAAATGTTTTCAGGGACAAAAGTAGAGGTTCATTTATCTAATATTTATCAACGTGAAGCTTTTCGTCACCATTCTTATACATCTTTGGGTGTGGACGCAGTCATTACAGGCTGTGGGAGTGAAGGATATTGGTTTGCGCTTGAATATATTGCTAAGCGATTTAATTATAATGAATAAAAAGCAAACGTTGGATAAGAGTAATATGGGCATTGAATTTACTTGATAATTATTTTTCGGGTAAGTAAGATGACATTATTGTATTTATTGCAACTTCCAGTGTGTATGACGGGGGTAGGTGAAGATGAGAAGCTTTGTTAGACAATTAGAGATGCTTGCGATTCTAGGAATTGCACTGCTTTTGTCTGGTTGTAAAATTGATGTTCTTCAGCCATCGGGGTATGTTGCGCGTCAACAGCTCATTTTGATTGTTATTTGTGTGCTTGTTATGCTTTGTGTTGTCATTCCGGTAATGGTGAGTGTGGTATTTTTAGCCATCAAATATCATGCATCGAATACGGCACAAGAGTATTTGCCTGATTGGGGGCATTCCAATAAAATTGAAGCGTTTATGTGGGGCATTCCAATTGTAATCGTAATGGTTTTAGGTTCGTTAACCGCCTATTATACCTATAAACTTGAACCCACGAATTCGCTTCCTGTGGAAGTTGTTGGTGAAGAGAAACCATTGCAAGTCGATGTTGTAGCTCTCGATTGGAAATGGCTCTTTATTTATCCAGAGTACAATGTTGCATCAATCAATGAAATTTATGCGCCTGAGGGTCGTCAGGTTTTATTGCAGTTGACATCAGAGAGTTCTGTTAATGCTTTTTGGGTGCCGAAACTGGGCACAGTTCTTTATGCTATGCCGCAGATGAATGCTAAGTTGCATTTGGTAGCTGAAGAACAAGGAGTATTCAAAGGAAGCTCGGCCAATTACAGCGGTGATGGTTTTGCAGGTATGCGGTTTCAGTGGCATTCTGTATCTTCGCAGGATTTTGATAGTTGGATTGCTAAAGTTCGGGCTAATGGTCAAATACTTAATCGCGCGTCTTATCGGCAGCTTTCCGTTGCGCCTCGTATGGGTGACATTGCTGCGAAGGAAAAGGATGCTGAAGTACGTTATTTTGCACCTGTTGAGAAGCGGCTTTATTATCGTGTTGTCAATCGATGTGTTGATGAAAACACGGTATGTAATGAAGATTTAATGAAGCGTGCTGCGGCTCAGACACTGTGGGGTGCGCTTTGTTCAGTTTTTGATCCTGGTGTTATTTAGAGTGTCGATCGAGAGAGAATCCTTTTGAAAATAAGGTTTCTTTTAAACTGAAATTTCATTTGATATGGGTTAAGAAATGTTTGGAAGACTTACAGATCCTACAGCTGGTGCTTTTCATGCACTTGCACATGAGCCGATCGTTTTGTACACATGTATTGCGATTGTTGTGGGTGGTTTAATTGCTGTTATTGCTTTGACAGCACTTCGATGGTGGGGAGTTTTATGGCGAAATTGGATTACGACAGTCGACCATAAGCGCATCGGCATTATGTACATCGTTCTTGGGATTATTATGCTTGTTCGTGGTTTTGCTGATGCGATTATGATGCGAACACATCAAGCTTTGGCGCTTGGGAGTGAATCGGCAGGGTATTTGCCACCCGATCATTTTGATCAGATTTTTTCAGCCCATGGCACTATTATGATTTTCTTCATGGCTACGCCTATTTTATTTGGCCTTTTCAATTATCTTATACCGCTTCAAATTGGTGCTCGTGATGTTGCCTTCCCTTTTGCGAATAATTTAGGGTTTTGGATTACTGCTGCAGGGGCAATATTGATTAACATATCCCTAGGTGTTGGGAATTTTGGTCGTGGTGGTTGGTTGATGTACCCACCTTTCACCGAGTTGCAAGGTAGTCCAGATACAGGAGTAGATTATTATTTGTGGTCACTTCAGCTTTCTGGTATCGCGACGACAATGGGGGCGATCAATTTTGTCGCGACCATCATTAAAATGCGTGCTCCTGGGATGACGATGATGAGAATGCCCGTCTTTTGTTGGAGCGCTTTTGTTAGCAATGTCCTTATTTTAGTTATTTACCCTGTCTTAACTGTAGCATTTGCACTCTTGGCATGCGATCGTTATTTGGGCATGAATTTCTTTACCAATGTTGGTGGTGGAAATCCAATGGTGTGGATTAACTATGTTTGGATTTTTGGTCATCCTGAAGTTTATGTTTTGGTTGTTCCTGCTTTTGGGATTGTTTCTGAGGTTGTCTCAACTTTTTCTTCAAAACGCCTCTTTGGTTATACTTCAATGGTATGGGCAATGTTGGTTATTTTGATTCTCTCACTTGTTGTTTGGGGACACCATTTTTTTACAATGGGTGGCGGTGAAGCTGTGAATACCTTCTTTGGTATTGCAACGATGATAATTGCGGTTCCAACAGGTGTAAAAGTCTTTAATTGGTTGCTGACCATGTATAAAGGTCGGATTCGTTTTGAACCTCCAATGCTGTGGTGCATGGGGATGATCTTTACATTTGTTGGTGGTGGGTTGACAGGTGTTTTGATGTCTATCGTGCCAGCTGATTGGCAGTTTCATAATTCGCTGTTTTTGGTAGCGCATTTCCACCACACAATTATTGGGGGTGTCGTTTTTGCATACTTAGCGGGGATTGCTTTTTGGTTTCCAAAAGTTTTTGGTTATAAACCAAATCGGGCATTGGGTATTGCATCTTTCTGGTGTTGGTTCATTGGTTTTTACCTTGCTTTTTTTCCAGTCTATGCACTTGGTTTAATGGGTGCGACGCGTCGTCTTCAGCATTACATGGAACCTAGTTGGCAACCGATGTTTATGATTGCTGCATTAGGTGCTTTCATTATTTTGCTTGGTATCCTTTGTTTTGTGCTGCAAGTTGTTTTGGCGATTTGGTACGGTATCAAACATAAGGGACGTTTACCGGTAACATTAAATGATTCTTGGGGTGATGCACGGACACTTGAATGGTCTATTTCTTCACCGCCTCCTTCCTACAATTTTGCAATACTTCCAGAGGTACAATCTGACGATGCTTATTGGAATATGAAGAAGAATGGTTATCAGCGTCCGACAAGTGGATTTGCAAAAATTCATATGCCATCAAATACATCTGCTGGAATTATTGCAGGATTCTTTTCACTGGTTGTTGGTTTTGCCCTTGTTTGGCATATTTGGTGGCTTGTTGCGATTGGATTGATTGGTTTTGTTGCAACGATTGTATGTCATTCGTTAACAGGTGACCATCATGGCTACTATATTCCAGCTGAAGAAGTGCAAAAAACAGAGGACGCTTTTACAGCTGTTCTTAAAGAACAAGGAGTAACAGTATGAGTGCGGTGACAATGAATGATACTCACATTGATGAGCATCATCACGACAGTAGTTCGATAATGACATTTGGTTTTTGGGTTTATATTCTTTCGGATTTGATCCTGTTCTCAACGCTTTTTTCCAGTTTTGCTGTTTTTTCTGCTTCTTATGGTGGAGGAAAAGCTGGCAATGAGTTTATTGATTTAAAATTTGTTTTGGTTGAAACTGCTATCTTATTGCTGTCATCAATTACTTACGGATTTGTCATGGTACAAGCGCATAAAGGTAATATCAGTGGTGTGCGTTCATGGATGGCTATTACCTTTGTACTTGGGTTTTGCTTTATTGGAATGGAAATTTACGAATTTCATGAACTTTTGAACGAGGTATTCTATTACGATCCTAATGCTTATGCTGGTATTGATCCTACAACAGGTTTACAGCTTTTTGGACGAGAAGTTCTATCCGCATATTGGTCAGCGTTTTTTGCTTTGGTTGGTACCCATGGTCTTCATGTAAGTGTTGGTCTTCTCTGGATGATAGTGATGTTTTTTCACCTTCGTCGTCATGGCTTAGATCAGGATAATAAAACGCGTTTGACATGTCTTTCAATTTTCTGGCATTTACTTGATATTGTATGGGTTGGTGTTTTCACCATGGTTTATCTGTTAGGAGCATTGTAATGAGCGTGCATAACGAAACACATGGTCCCAGTACTGGTTCCTATTTAGTTGGCTTTATTTTGGCTGTATTTTTCACTTTGGGCTCTTTTATTCCTGTGATGTACGGAATGATGGAAAGTTGGGCAATTAGCACGAAGGTTGCATATCTTATTGGAATGGCAATTATTCAGATTATCGTGCAGATTGTTTTCTTTTTGCATTTAAATTCTGGTCCTGATGCCAAATGGAATTTAAGCGCCTTGTGGTTTGCAGCTATCTGCGTTTTTATTATTATTGGGGGTACTTGGTGGGCTATTTCACATTTGAATTATAATATGATGGGTGGTTCAGGACGTGTTATTGAGCCGGAAATATCAGGTAAAGAAAGTTCTTCAGTGTCTGGGAAATTAAATATACAAGAGCCAGAGAAACAATCTTCAGACGAAAATATGCCTGTAGGGCAGGTGCCAAATCCACATGATTCTGTGGGACAGGTTCCAGGCTCTGAAATACCTGTAGGGCAAGAGCCAAATCCACATGATTCTGTGGGACAGGTTCCAGGCTCTGAAATGCCTGTAGGGCAAGAGCCAAATCCACATGATTCTGTAGGACAGATTCCAGGCTCTGAAATGCCTGTAGGGCAGGTGCCAAATCCACATGATTCTGTAGGACAGGTTCCAGGCTCTGAAATACCTGTAGGGCAGGTGCCAAATCCACAGGATTCTGTGGGACAGGTTCCAGGCTCTGAAATGCCTGTAGGGCAAGTGCCAAATCCACAGGATTCTATAGGAAAGATGCAAGATGTTCAGACTCCCGTGGAGTAGTTGGTGTACAAAGAAATTCTCGCGCGACAATTGCTAAAGTATGTGAGCTTTCGTAAAGCGAATGTTAGCATGGGAGTTTCGGTAGAATAGTCGTTTAAGGATTTATCATCACGATTTTGAGTCTGTTTTTATTTTTATAAGAAAAGTCGTGGATGCTTCAGTGAAATTTTAATTTTATGCAAGGTTGGCAGTCATTTATAGAACATAGAAGCAATGATTTTTATACAGTTTAGGATATAACATAAGGACCTTTAAAAGATCATTGATATTACTGGGTATGAAGTTGTGACAGGAAGCACTTCAGATTCAGTGGGTTTATATCAAAGATATCGTACTTATAGGTGTTTGAAACAATAACATACAATTAAAACCAAAAATTTTTGGAATCATCAGGAAACTTAATGAATATCGTTTCGATGGCAGTTATTGGTGCAGGTTCTTATGGCACAGCATTGGCTGTTACGCTAGCTCGTAATGGACATCGTGTTTTACTTTGGGGTTATGATCCTCAACATATCAAAGAATTGCAGAAACATCGTTGCAATCAGGAATTTTTACCCGATGTTCGGTTTCCTGATAATCTATCACCTGAATCTTCACTTGAAACTGCAATAACAGCAAGTCGTAATATATTAATTGCTATTCCAAGCCATGTATTTCATCAGGTGTTGTACAATATTCAGCCTTATTTGGATCAAGATTCACGCATTATTTGGGTTACGAAAGGTTTAGAACATGGTACGGGACGCCTTCTACAAGAAGTTGCTCGCGAGATTTTAGGTGATAAAATTCCTTTGGCTGTTTTTTCTGGACCAACTTTTGCCAAAGAGCTTGCTATTGGTTTGCCTACGGCAATTACGGTAGCGGCTTCTGATGCTGAATTTGGTGAAGAGCTACAGCAACTTTTCCATTGTGATAAAAGTGTTAGAGTTTATAAAAACCAAGATATGATCGGTGTTCAATTGGGTGGAGCAGTCAAAAATGTCATTGCTATTGGTGCAGGAATATCCGATGGTATGGGATTTGGTGCGAACGCTCGAATAGCTCTCATTACACGAGGATTAGCTGAAATTAGTCGCTTAGGTATCGCTATGGGCGCTGAACTTTCCACATTTATGGGAATGACAGGCTTAGGAGACTTAGTTTTGACATGTACTGATAATCAATCACGCAATCGCCGTTTTGGAATGCTGCTTGGTCGAGGAATGGATATAAAAGAAGCGGAAAAACAGATTGGTCAAATTGTTGAAGGCTACTTAAATACCAAGGAAGTTCGTATGTTAGCACAACGTACCGGGGTAGAAATGCCAATTACAGAGCAAATCTACCACGTTCTCTATTGTGGTAAAAGTGTATCCGAAGCAGCCAATACATTACTGAGCCGTGCACTCAAAGATGAAATACATGATACATGTATGTTTTTAAATCATCCAAAAATGTGAGAAATATAACTATAGTGACAGGAACTTAAAATAAATTACGTTAATCACTAGTAAGCTGGTAACATTTTAAAAAATTATATGAGTCAGTTTTTATGCAGAATAGCTTGAGCATAAAAATCTTGGTCATTATCAACTCATATCTTTGAAAACAGACGATTTCTTACAATTATAAGTGTTGTTTGCGCTAGGTAATAGACTGATTTATAATGATAATTTATAATTTTTCTTATTAAATGAAAGATTCGAAAATCGTATGATTTTCTCATTTCAAATCTTATTGAATCAATAAAACTACATGCTTATATATCTCAAATGGGAATTGGTGTATGGATAAAAACCATTTAAGAGCGGCGCAAAGGTGCTTCTTGTGAATTGTCTAAACGCAAGAGCAGTTGCACATTTGGAGCTGGCAAATAGAAATAATGATGTCTGCTTGTTTCTTCACAAGTGTAAAGATGATGGTATTCAACGAACTGTTATATCTTCGCGGGCACGTCACAGTAAAAGGGGCTTGAGAGCAACAAGAGATGTTTCCCTAAAACAAACACGTGAATGTACTCTACAATGGTGTGTTATTTAACGTAAGGACGTAATCCCATCAGGAGAAATTACTTAATATACTTCTAAAATAATATATATGATCATTTTACCATTTTACAAAGTATTATGGATTATCATTCTCCCTGAGTTTCATCACTTTTTTTTAACTCTTCAAGTGCTGGCATAGACATAATGTTATAACCTGAATCAACATAATGAATTTCACCAGTAACACCTGATGATAAATCAGAAAGTAAGTAGAGAGCAGATTTTCCGATTTCATTAATGTTTACGGTGCGGCGTAGTGGTGCATTACGGCGTTGATATGAAAATATTGCTCGTGCAGCTGCAATACCATTTCCCGCTAAGGTCCTAACAGGACCAGCTGAAATTGCATTAACGCGAATATTTTGAGGCCCAAAGTCTGCGGCTAAATAACGTACCATAGCTTCTAAAGCAGCTTTAGCAACACCCATAATATTGTAATTAGGTACAACTTGTTGTGAAGCTCCATAAGTGAGTGTTAAAAGTGTCCCTCCATTAGGCATAAGCTTACCAGCGCGTTGGGCAATTTCAGTAAAGGAATAAGCTGAAATAACCATTGTACGCTTAAAGTTTTCTCGTGTTGTGACATCAACATAACGTCCTTTTAGTTGATTTTTATCTGAAAAACCAATGGCATGAACAACGAAATCAATAGTTTTCCATTTTTTTTCAAGTTGTTCAAAAACATGATCAACGTTTTCGATTTTTTCAACATCACACTCGAACACCAATTTGCATCCGAGTTTTTCTGCTAGTGGTTGAACACGTTTCCCAAATGCATCTCCTTGGTAGGTAAATGCTAATTCAGCTCCTGCTTCTGCTAGTTGACACGCGATGCCCCAAGCAATTGAATGGTCATTTGCAACCCCCATAATAAGGCCACGTTTGCCCTCCATCAAACCCTTCATATTATTCTCCGTAAGACCGTACTTTTTTCAACTAGCTAAGAACTCCTGTTCATGCATAGCGTTGGAAAACGAGCGTTGCATTGGTACCGCCAAAGCCAAATGTATTTGACAATACAGTATTAAGTTGTTGATGATCGCGGCGTTTACGAACAATTGGCATATCAGCAAAAGCTGGATCAAGTTCTTCAATATGAGCACTCTCGCAAATAAAGTTATGCTTCATCATTAACAGTGTGTAGATTGCTTCTTGAACACCAGCTGCACCCAAGGAATGACCAGTCAAAGATTTTGTGGCGGAAATTGGTGGGCATTGATCACCTGCTCCGAAGATCCGGCGGATCGCTTCTATTTCAGGGGGATCACCGACAGGTGTTGCTGTTGCATGGGGATTGATATAATCAATCTTATTTTTTACGGTCGCAAGTGCCATGCGCATGCACCGCTCTGCTCCCTCACCCGATGGAGAGACCATATCGTGTCCATCGGATGTAGCACCATAACCAACAATTTCGCCATAGATTTTTGCACCACGTGCTTTAGCGACTTCTAGCTCTTCAAGAACCAAAACGCCAGCTCCACCAGCAATAACAAATCCATCACGATTAGCGTCATAAGCACGCGAAGCTTTTTCTGGTACATCATTATATTTGCTGGACATAGCACCCATAGCATCGAATAAAACAGATAATGTCCAATCCAAATCTTCACAACCACCAGCAAAGATGCGATCTTGCTTTCCATATTGTATTGTTTCATAAGCATTGCCGATACAATGATTGGATGTGGCACACGCGGAAGAGATTGAATAGTTTACGCCTTTAATTTTAAAAAAAGTTGCAAGTGTTGCGGATGCTGTAGAACTCATCACTTTAGGCACAACAAAAGGACCGATGCGTTTTGGACCTTTTTGGCGTGTAATGTCGGCAGCCTCAACGATTGACTGAGTTGAAGCGCCCCCAGAGCCCATAATAATACCCGTGTGTTCATTCGATACTTCATGTGGTTCTAGACCCGCATCAGCAATTGCCTGATCCATGGCGATGTGATTCCAAGCCGTTCCACGTCCGTGAAAACGCAAAGCGCGGCGATCAACAAATTCTTCTATATTAATATCAGGTTTACCGTAAACTCTGCTACGAAAGCCTAATTCGGCATACTGAGGTGCGTAAGAAATCCCAGATTTTGCTTCATACAAACTGGTTAAAACGGATTGAGGGTTATTTCCAATCGCGGAGACAATTCCCATTCCGGTTATAACAACTCGACGCATCTACACCTCCTTCTTTCATACAGAATAACAAAATGTCTCTTCTGATGGAAATAATGTTCAGTTATTCTTTGAATAAAGCGACGCGTAAATCACTCGCTTTATAGATGGCTTCTCCATCTGCTTTCAACCACCCATCAGCTATTCCTAAGACTAAGTTTCCACGCCGGATACGCTTAAAATCTATTCCATATTCAAGAAGTTTAGTTTTTGGAGTAACCATACCTGATAATTTTACTTCGCCTGTTGAGATAGCTCTCCCTTTTCCTGGTTCGCCTAGCCAACCGAGAAAAAAACCTGTTAATTGCCACATACCGTCTAGACCGAGGCATCCTGGCATGACGGGATCGCCTATAAAGTGACAGTCAAAGAACCACAGATCTGGAGTAATGTCAAATTCGGCGCGAACCGTTCCTTTATTGTATTCACCGCCAGTTTCACTGATTTCGGTGATTCGATGAATCATTAACATAGGTGGTGCCGGTAATTGTGCATTACCTTTACCAAACATTTCGCCGCGAGCGCAGCTTAGAAGCTCTTCATAAGTGTAGCGAGACTTTTGTTCAGTCATTATTACTCCATATTATTTGCATACATTTTTACTTCTGCGCTTTTCTCCAACTTACTTTTAGAGCAAATTTTAAGGAGAGGGAAATGATTTTATATCATTTTTAATGACAAAAACCCTTTTTTATGTATTCTGTATGGTAGGTTATTTAAAATGGAATAAAAAATTATATCATAATATCCCCATTTTTCCGTATTTTAATATTGTTTGAATGGAAATATGTTGTGGTTTGTAACATGTCAGTAAGCGCAGGAAGTTTAGGTTTGGATGAAAAAGAGGAACAGTTCGTGAAGGACTGTGGGGAGGCTGTTCATTATCATTCCATATCTATGCTAGAAAACCGTTTGCGTCAAAATGGTTTGCGGCCGACACGCCAGCGGCTGGAGCTTGCTAATATGATTTTCTCTCAAGGCAATCGTCACATTGCTGCTGAAGAGCTCTATGAAGAGGCAATTAGGTTAGGGGTGCCTGTGTCTTTAGCAACGGTTTATAATACGCTTCATCAATTTACGGAAGCGGGATTGTTACGGATTATAGCCGTGGAAGGTTCGAAGACTTGGTTTGATACAAATACGTCTGATCATTATCATTTTTATATAGAAGGCGAAAATCGTATTCTTGATATTCCTTGCGATTTGAAAGAAGCTCCTATTATTGAAAATTTGCCTCAACCACCAGAGGGTATGGAAATTTCGCATGTTGATTTGATAGTTCGGTTGAAACCCAAAAACTGAGCTAATTGTAGGGATTCAGAGAGTTCAATAAGGAATAAAGATTAAAGTTTGTTGATTTTTAAATTTACCAACCTTTTATTTTTTCATCAGGGTAGATTCCCCATAAGTGGGGCTGCGGGAGCCATCCGCGCGTATTATTAATGTTTAGTTCACACCAGTTTCCGTCGCATTGGCGAATGTTACCAATGACATTAGGCTCTACTTCTGCCACAACTTCTGCATTGTCTGCGGGGTTTTTACGTAGCATTAGCCTTTTTGTTTTATCTTTTTGCCATGGAATAGTTATAGCGGTTCTCTTTCCAGATAAAAGCGATTGATAAACCCATCCTTCATCGCCTTCTGCATCACGAATTTTACGCCATTGATCGTATTCTTGGATGATTTCAATGGGCAAGCCCTGCTTTTTGTAAGTAAAGACGACAGAATAATTGCTTCCTGGTCCAACGCGCACATTAACACGGGTAGGTTTAATCGAAGCAAATCGCGGGAGGGGTAAACCACTTGGTCCTAGATTTTGCCCTAAATTTTGATTGGATGTTTGTGCGTGCAAAAAACGAGGAGAGCTGAATACAAAAATTCCTGCTATTAAGAAACATGACGTAAGAACTGAAAATTGAAACAAAATAGAATGTTGCACACTTAACCCCTTTATCTTTTCATTTCTATATATTGGCAATTTAAGATCTGGAAGATAGGATCGAGAATTATTCAAAGCTATGGCATATCGCTAGTTAAAGAGATCTAAACAATGAAAAAATTGTTATAAGAATAACGAAATAGTAAGACAAAAATTTGAATTTCTTGTGATCACTTTATTGAGAGAGTGTTCTTGTAAATCAATATCCAGTTTTCATGCCGTTGTATGCTTGAGATAAATATTGAGATGATTGAGTGTTTTGCAAGCTGTGTTGGTTTGTGTATGAGAGATAGTAGTAGATAAGGTATTATATCTATCATCTGTTTTTTTGGGGGAGCGGGGGTAACAACTATCCGCGTATTATGACAATAATATGTGCTTTGTAATCTGATGTAAACAGAGAACTTGAAAGATATCAGATTTCTGATCTAGATAGAAAAATCTACAGGATTGATTGGCGCGCAAAGAAAAAATGTATTGAGAGACAACAACAGAATGCTCTACAAGCAATACATCTCGCGCCATCAGAGATGCTCTGAACGCTTTCAAGTGATGGTTTATATTTTACGCTTGAAGTGGCTAAGAGAAAATACCTTCTAATGACTTAGAAAGAGAATCAACCACCCTTTCAGATGACAGATACATCAAACAACACCGAAAAAAGGAAACCAAAAGCAAAAAAAACACTGACAGCGCCACAGAGACACAAGCATACTAGGACATTTTGTACTATCGCCAACGCGCTTTTATAACAATAACACACCAACAAAAGTACAAAACACACTATCTTACAGCAGCAGCACGACCATTGCTCACAAGGCCTTCCCTTTGCGCACGCTTACGAGCAAGCTTACGTGTACGACGAATAGCTTCTGCCTTCTCCCGCGCACGCTTCTCCGATGGCTTTTCATAATATCCACGCATTTTCATTTCACGGAAGATGCCTTCACGTTGCATCTTTTTCTTAAGCGCACGCAGCGCTTGATCAACATTATTATCACGAACGAGTACTTGCACTATTTATCCTGCTTTGTTTCAGTGTCATAAATAATTAGGAAAAAACCCAGTCCCTTTTAAATAGATACCTAAAAGGATACCATACATACGTATATCATACATATAATATACGCACACATATCACACAAATAAGGCGTTTGTCTATATCGCTTTTTAAAATTCTATTCTTTTTGCTGTGAGGAAGTTTTTATAATTGATTGAGCTCACAGGTCTGATCTTATGAAAGTCCTTGAATTTCATCATTTCCATCAAGATAAATTTTTTCAGCGATAGGGTAATGCGGTAAGCCGGGCATAGTCATGACATCTCCGCAAATGACGACAATAAAGCCTGCACCCGCTAAGAGCCGAACTTCTCGTATAGGTATTTCAAAATCAACAGGAGCACCGTATTGTGTGGGATCAGAAGAAAAAGAATAGGGTGTTTTCGCCATACAAATAGGGTATGCACCGCACCCTTCTTTTTCCCAACATTCAAGCTGCTTGAGAATAGGGGCAGGGATGATAGCGCCACGTCCACCATATAGGTTTGTTATAATAGAATTAATTTTTTCAACGAGTGGCAGATCATCTTGATACAGAACTTTGAAATGGGAATCTTTTTCTTCAATTAAGGTAACAAGTTCTTGTGCAAGTTCTATGGCACCTTTTCCACCTTGTTTCCAATGTTTGCAGAGAAAAGCTTTGTGTCCGGTTGTTGCAATTATTTTTTGTAACGTGCTTATTTCTGCATCGCTATCGGTATCAAAATGATTGATAGCGATAACACAGGGGATGCCATAATGTTTCATATTCTGGATATGTCGCAAAAGATTGGAAGCCCCTTTTTGTAAAGCGGTGATATTCTCTTCTTTGAGGTTATTTTTATTCACACCACCATTCATTTTTAATGCGCGAATTGTTGCGACAATCACTGTAGCATCTGGTGCAATACCCGCTTGTCGACATTTAATGTTGAAGAATTTTTCTGCTCCAAGATCGGCTCCAAATCCTGCTTCCGTGACAACATAATCGGCGAGTTTTAAGGCAGTTTTTGTTGCTATAACTGAATTACAGCCATGAGCAATGTTAGCAAAAGGTCCTCCGTGGACAAGAACAGGGTTATTTTCAATTGTTTGTACGAGATTGGGTTGCATGGCATCTTTGAGAAGAACTGTCATTGCACCTTCTGCTTTGAGATCAGCAACTGTTACGGGCGTTTTATCATACCGATAGGCAACAATAATCTTTTTGAGTCTTTGTGTAAGATTTTCTATATTTTTAGCAAGACAAAAAATAGCCATAATTTCTGATGCAACAGTAATATCAAAACCTGTTTGACGTGGAAAACCGTTGGTTACGTTGCCCAATGAAATAACAATATCGCGCAATGCACGGTCATTCATGTCAAGGACTCGCTTCCAAACAACGCGGCGTGGATCAATATTCAGAGTGTTTCCCCAGTAGATATGATTATCAATCATTGCGGCAAGAAGATTATGAGCAGCTGTAATGGCATGAAAATCACCGGTAAAATGCAAATTAAGATCATCCATCGGTACGACTTGGGCATAACCACCTCCAGCAGCACCACCTTTTATACCAAAACAGGGACCTAAAGACGGTTCTCTCAAGGCGGCTATAGTTTTTTTCCCAATGAGATTAAGAGCATCACACAGTCCAACAGTTGTTGTTGTTTTTCCTTCTCCGGCAGGGGTTGGATTGATAGCAGTGACAAGGATGAGTTTACCATCTGGATTTTTATTGAGCGATTTTATGTATGCAGAAGAAATTTTAGCTTTGTCATGTCCATAAGGAATGAGATTTTCATGTGCAATACCAATTTTTTGTGCAATTTCGGTGATGTGTTGTTTCTGAGCAGTGCGAGCAATTTCAATATCTGTTTTAAGCATGAGAAAATTCTTTAAACTTAGTTTTGTTGATATTTAGGGTGGAGACTATCATAGGGCAATAGAACCCATAGCACATAAAAATAAGGTAAAATACCATAAAAGTCGATTATTACTGAGCAAGAAAGAATACGGAAGTTGGATGAGAAGGAAGAATGTATTGCTATTGGATTTTATTGAAGAAACAGACAGATGATGAGCGAGAGGTTCAGAAGCATTTTTTTAATAGAATAAAATATTGAAACTGTCCAAATTTTATACAACGCACCGCATTTGATGTTCTGAAGGATTACAAGCAGTGAGAGGATTTAGGTTTGAGAGATAAAAGTGTGGCGCACCCGAAGAGATTCGAACTCCTGACCCCCAGATTCGTAGTCTGGTGCTCTATCCAGCTGAGCTACGGGTGCAAAAATTTTTAATTTTCATATTATTTAGACAAAGGGTTCCTAATCGTTTCATTGAGAAATTGCAAGTGAAACTTGGTAAAAATGAAAAATTTATCACTTCTCGTTTATGATGCACTTTTTAAAGAGTACAGCATATTTTGGGATTTGGTTAGATTTTTATATGCGAGATTGTTTGTTGTTTTGACAGTGCAATTCAATATGAACGATAGTTAACTTGACGCTTTAATCTGCGAGAGTTAATCAAGTATAGAGATGAGATAGTTTTTTGCAGTGGGGAATAAAATACACTACCTGACCTGCAATTCGATTTTTGTATGAAACTCGGATGTTCGTTTTTAAGACTGTTTCAGACAAATTTGAATATTAATGACGCAGCAAGGATAGATGTATGGGGTTGTTAAAAAAGATCTTTCCACCGGTGTTTTTCGGTTTCATTCTTATGGTTGCTTATTGGGAGGGAAAGCATAATTCAGAACGGCTTATTCCTATAGTTGAGAAAACAACAAATGCATCGCATAAAACATCAAAAGCATCAAGGGGAAGTCCACCAACAAATGTTGTTGTTGATCTTGTTAAAATCCAAGATTTTTATGAAAATCTGAATACGCTTGGTAGTGGAAGAGCATTGGCTTCGGTGGAGTTGACACCTTGGTCATCTGGTGTTGTTGATAAGCTTTTTGTGTCAGCTGGCACAAAAGTGCAAGTAGGTGATTTAATTGCAAAGCTTGATTCTAAAAAGGAGGAAATAGCCGCTGCAAAAGCAAAAGTACAACGCGATAATAGCGCATTAACACTTTCGCGTATTATAAAATTACGTGCCAGTAATACAGCAACAGAGGTTCAAGAAATTACCGCACGCTTAGAGTTGGATAACGCAAATTTAGTTTTGCGTAATGCTGAGTTAGATCTTGATCGGCGAATAATTCGTGCACCGATCAGCGGAGTTGTCGGTATTCTACTCATTGATAAGGGCAATGCTATTACTCCTAACACTGTAATAGGCCGGATTGAGAATAGAGAACGAATTTTAGTTGATGTATGGGTTCCTGAACGATATGTGTCACGCCTTCATAAAGGGGATAAAGTGACTGCAACATTAACGACGCAGCCAGAGAGGACTTTTGTTGGCAAGATTTATGCGATTGATAATATCGTTGATCTAGAAAGCCGTACAATTCATGTTCAAGTTGAAATTAAGAATGAAAAAGAGACCCTCATGTCTGGTATGTCTTTTTCTGTCGCATTTCAATTTAGGGGTGATTCTTTCCCTGTCGTTAATCCTCTTGCCATTCAATGGAACAGTAGAGGATCATTCGTTTGGCGTTTGAGGGAAGGTGAGGTAGAGCCCATTTCAGTATCGATTATTCAGCATAAAGAAGATCAGATATTTGTGAAAGCGCCCTTAGAAAATGGTGATCAAGTTGTCATTCAGGGCGTACAAATGCTTCATCCGGGCAGTAAGGTTGCTATTGATGATCCAAAGTCTCCTCAACAGCAAGTATCAGCACTTCGTGGGCAGGATGTATAATGAGTCAGGAATTTAACACGAAACAGCCTATAACACAGGCTGAGCAAGGTGGTATGATCGCCTTATTTATTCGCAGGCCAGTTTTTACCTTTGTTTTGAATGCTATGATTGTGATTGCAGGGATTGCTGCATGGCTAAACGTTGATGTCCGTGAACTACCGGATGTTGATACTCCTGTGACGACAATTGTAACAGCTTTTGCCGGAGCATCAGCGGAAACAATTGATCGTGAAGTTACGAAAATTATAGAAGATGCCGTTTCTCGTGTTTCAGGTGTGAAAACAATTTCTTCAACTTCTTCTTTTGGTCGTTCTCGTGTAGAGGTTAACTTTAATGTCGGTGTTGATTTGAATGTTGCAGCATCTGATATTCGCGATGCTCTCTCTCGCATTGCCTATTCTTTACCAAAAAATGCCGATACACCTCTGATCATTAAAGCAGATTCAAATGCTGCTGCAATGATGTATTTGGTTGTGACTTCACCAACGATGAGTGTTGATGATTTAACAATGGTCGTAAATGATCAAATTGTTGATGCAATCTCTGCTGTTGATGGTGTTGGTGATGTACAGGTTGATAGTGCTCGCACGAAGATTTTTCAGGTTGATGTTGATCAAGCAAAACTTGCGAGCTACGGATTGACTGTGGCGGATATTTCACGTGTTCTAGCTGATATGACAACGGACGTGCCGGTGGGGTCATTACGCAATTCTAAGCAAACTTTGATTGTACGTGCTACCGCGCGTTTAACAACACCAGAAGCTTTTGAACAAGTTGTCTTAAAACCTCATGTGCATCTTGGTGATGTCGCACAAGTTACTTTATCACCTGATGTAGAAACCGTTATTCTTCGTATCAACGGAAAGACTGGAATTGGATTGGGGATTGTACGTAAAGCACAATCAAATACTCTTAATATTTCTCAAGGTGTTCGAGAGGTTCTTGGTCATCTAAAAAGTGTTGTTCCTTCTTCAGTGCATATAAGTGTTATTAGTGATGATGCTATTTTCATTAAGGGTGCACTTCATGAGGTTGAGGTTGCATTGGTTATTGCTGTTCTCAGTGTTATCTTGGTTATTTTCCTTTTTCTGAGAGATATTCGTGTAACGCTTATTCCCGCTTTATCTATTCCTGTTGCTTTAATTGGTACAATTGCTGCTATTTATCTTGTAGGGTTTTCATTGAATATTCTCACTTTTTTAGGGCTTGTTTTAGCAACAGGGCTTGTGGTGGATGATGCGATTGTTGTTCTTGAGAATATTGTTCGGTGGCGTAATATGGGGTTAGGTCCTCGGTCGGCGGCGGTGATCGGAACACGGGAAGTTTTTTTTGCTGTTTTAGCAACTACATTGACTCTCGTTGCTGTTTTTGTGCCGATTTCTTTCCTTCCTGGACAAGTTGGATCACTTTTTAGAGAATTTGGTTTTGTGTTGGCAATTTCTATTCTGCTTTCTTCGATTGTTGCTTTAACACTTTGTCCTATGTTGGCCTCACGCTTTCTCAAGGAACATATTGAAGACAATGAGAAAGAGGCGCATCATTTTACTTTTCTGAATAAATTGGGTTCTTTCTTAAGTAAGTGGTATGCTTATAGTTTGCATAAATGTTTAGGAAGACCTTGGACTGTTGTCTTTTCTTCACTTATTTTCGCGGGTCTTTGTGTTGGAGGCTATATGAAATTACAGCAGGAATTGACTCCAGCAGAAGACAGAGCTTTTATCTTTTTAGTCATTAATGGACCACAGGGTATTTCAACACAATATCTGAATGAGCAGGTAGAGCAAATTGAAGCGAGTTTACAGCCCTTACGTGATTCTGGAGAGATTGCGAACAGTTACTCTATTGCTGGTATCGGCGGTTCATCCAATACCGCTTTTTTGATTTTGTTACTTTCCTCTTGGGAAAAGCGCTTGCGTAGTCAACAAGAGATCGTGGAAGATGTTAATGCAAAGGTAAGACAGTTCCCAGCAGTTTTTGTGTTTGCTGCGCAGGGAAATTCTTTAGGTGTTAGAGGAACCGGTCAGGGATTACAATTTGCAATTCTTGGAAATGATTACACAAAATTACAGCCAATTGCTGATAAGCTTGTGAGTGCTTTGCAAGCTGATCCGCATTTCATTCGTCCACGGCTTACTGTTGATGCAACACAACCACAATTTTTTATTGAAATTAATCGAGAAAAAGCCTCTGATTTGGGAATTGATATCACCAATTTGGGCAATACACTACAAGCAATGTTAGATGGGAAAAAAATTGGTTCCGTTTATGTGGATGACCATTCTTATGATGTTAAATTAACCTCGCGTAAGAATCCTATTAATAATCCCCATGATTTGGAAAATATTTTTTTAAAAACCAAAGGCAATCAATATGTTCCTTTATCGGTTATTGCGAACTTGCATGAAAAAGCCATTGCACCTCAGTTAAAACGAGAGAAACGCATGAATGCCGTTATTTTAAGTGCAAATCTTGCTCCAGGTGTTGTTTTAGGAAGCGCTTATCAGACTGTGCAGAAAATTGCTGCTCCTTTGTTGTCAGAAGGAAATTATATTGTTCCTTTAGGGGAAGCTGCTACACTTGATGAAACATCTTCCAATTTTATGATTGTTTTTGGAATTGCCTTTGTCATTATTCTATTAGTTTTGGCTGCACAGTTTGAAAGTTTTGTTTCAGGATTTATTATCATGGCGACTGTACCATTAGGAATTGGTTGTGCTGTCATTGCTATGCTTTTAAGTGGAGTTAGTCTTAATATTTACAGTCAAATTGGTTTAATTTTGTTGGTTGGGGTTATGGCTAAAAATGGTATTCTTATTGTTGAATTTGCAGATCAGTTACGTGATCAGGGGAAAAGCGTGCGTGAAGCTGTAGAAGAAGCGGCGAATATTCGCCTTCGTCCTGTTTGTATGACGATGATTTGTGCCATTTTAGGGGGTATCCCTTTGGTTTTAGCCAAAGGTGCTGGTGCAGAGGCACGTATAGCTTTAGGTTGGGTTATCGTTGGCGGTTTAGGTTTAGCAACTATTTTTACTCTTTATGTCACGCCGGTTGTTTATCTCTTTCTTGGACGTTTTGTGAAACCAAAATCAGAAGAAGCACTACGCCTAACGAGAGAGCTCAGCCAAGTTGAGTGATCCATCTGACAGGGAAGATTTAATATTTTTTTATTTTCGTTTTAAAAATGTCGTTTTCAGGTTTTACCTTTCCACTTTTTACACCGCTTCATTATGTATATGAACAGCAAAAATTGATTGCAATAAAGGAAGTTTTAGCTGTTTTATTATTGTTTTGCGCAGATTTCATTGTCAATAACCATGAGAGATCAGACCATGGGAGATAGTTCATCAATTCGAAACGAAAAAGCTTTTGAGGCAGCTTTGAAAGCTTTGAGAGGACATGCTACGAAGGATGGGGTGAGTGATATTCGTAGGCATTTCCGAGAAGATGAGCAACGTTTTTCCCATTTTTCTTTAAGACTTGATGATCTCCTTTTCGATTTTTCGAAATGTGGCGTAACATTTAAAACATTGCAACTCTTAGACGATTTGGCTGTTGCAGCAGATGTGTTAGGCAGACGTGAGGCAATGTTTTCCGGTAAAGCCATTAATACAACTGAAAAACGCTCGGTTCTTCATATCGCATTACGTTTGCCTGTTGACGAAGTTTTCATTTTGGATGGTCATGATGTTGTTCAAGATATTCAGAATGTTCTTGCTCGTATGGAACGATTTTCTGAAATGGTACGCGATGGAAGCTATAAGGGAGGCAGTGGTGAGAGGATAACCGATATTGTAAACATTGGTATTGGTGGTTCTGATCTTGGACCCGCAATGGTTACACATGCTTTAAAACCTTATCATGATGGTCCGCATTGTCATTTTGTTTCTAATGCTGACAGTGCACATATTTCTGATACTCTTGCTGTTTTGAATCCGGCAACAACGCTGTTTGTTATTGCCTCGAAAACTTTTACAACAGCTGAAACAATTGCAAATGCTCAAGTTGCACGTCAATGGATTTGTTCACATTTAGGAGAAGAAGCTGTTGACACGCATTTTGTTGCTGTTTCCAGTGCGCTTGATAAGGTTGCAGAATTTGGCATAGATTCTTCAAGAGTTTTTAGATTTTGGGATTGGGTTGGAGGGCGTTATTCGATTTGGTCGGCTATTGGTCTTGTTGTTATGTTAGCAATAGGCAGTAGAAATTTTCGCCAATTTCTCAATGGTGCTCAGCATATGGATCAACATTTCAAAACAGCACCTTTACATGAAAATATACCTATTCGATTTGCACTTTTAGGGTTTTGGCATCGAGTTATTTGTGGGTACTCATCACGTGCGGTCATTCCTTATGCACAGCGTTTAGCGCGCTTTCCCGCTTATTTGCAACAACTTGATATGGAATCAAATGGTAAGCAGGTTTCTTTGGATGGCAAAGCGTTAACTTTTTCAAGTGGTCCTATCGTTTGGGGTGATTCAGGGACAAATGGGCAACATGCTTTTTTTCAGCTTTTGCATCAAGGAACAGATGTTGTTCCTGTGGAATTTATTTTATTTATAAAAGGACATGAGCAGAATTTATATCCTATGTATGACATGTTGGTAGCGAACTGTTTAGCGCAATCAAAGGCCTTGATGAAAGGGCGTAGTGTCGAAGATGCTCGACGTATTCTTGTAAAAAGTGGAATTGATGAGTGTGAAACAGATAATTTAGCGCTTCACAAAAGTTTTCAGGGAAACCGTCCCAGTATTATACTGGTTCAAGATTTATTGACACCTTTTGCACTCGGTCGTCTCATTGCACTTTATGAGCATCGTATTTTTGTCGAAGGTATTTTGATGAATATTAATTCATTTGATCAATGGGGCGTTGAACTTGGCAAAGAATTAGCAAATGAATTGTTACTAATTCTCCGCGGAGAAAACAAAGCGAAGAACCGCGATAGTTCAACATTAGGGTTGTTAGCACATATTCAGGCAAGACGTGCGGAATAAAGAGATTTTGTAAGATGCCACTTTAGGCTGATACTTTGGCGGAGAGAGAGGGATTTGAACCCCCGATAGAGTTTGCCCCTATGCCGCATTTCGAGTGCGGTGCTTTCAACCACTCAGCCATCTCTCCAATGAAAGTGCAATAAAATTTGCACTGTTTGAGTATATGGCGGGTAGATAACCTTCAATTGCTTTTAACACAACCCTTTTTTGCTTTTTTGTGAGACTTTATTGACAGAGAACAGAAATTCCGTCATATATGCTCAAAATACAAGCGTGGAGAAATCTGCGCGTGTTTGTGTTTGTTAGAGTGTTTTTATCTCTCTTTTTAAATCTATTACGACTGATAAAAAGCGGCCTATTTTCCCTTATTGATAAGGCAGAAATCAAATAAGAGCTGGAGTGAACGAAAGGATAAAAAATGTTCGCAGTCATTAAAACCGGTGGTAAGCAATACCGTGTTGTTGCTAATCAGGTGGTTAAAGTTGAAAAAATTATTGGAAATACCGGTGATGTTATTGAATTCAAAGACATATTGATCGTTGGGCAAGAGGATAATACCATTATTGGTGCACCTGTTGTTGCCGATGCTTTGGTTACAGCTGAGATTGTAGAGCAAGCACGTGCGCGTAAGGTTATCGCATTTAAGAAACGCCGTCGTCAAAATTCAAAACGCACGCGTGGTCATCGCCAAGAGGTGACAACCCTTCGTATTTTAGAAATTTTAATGGGTGGTTTAAAGCCTAAAAAAGCAGCTGCAAAACCAATAAAAAAAGAAGCAGTTGAATTGAAAGAAACGACAAAGGAAACAAAAGCGACTGCTTCTGTTAAAGAAACAGCTAAGAAAGCTGCTGAAAAAAAGCCCACATCGCAGAAGAAAGCGGCTGTGGTGTCAAATAGTAAAGAAAATTAAAGGAGAACAACGTCCATGGCACATAAAAAAGCTGGTGGTTCCTCGCGTAATGGTCGCGATTCAGAATCAAAACGTCTTGGCGTTAAAAAGTTTGGTGGTGAAGCTGTTATCGCTGGAAATATTATTGTTCGCCAGCGTGGTACACGCTGGCATCCTGGTGATAATGTCGGGATTGGGAAAGATCATACTCTTTTTGCGCTGTCAAATGGAAAGGTTTCTTTTCAAAGAAAAGCGAACAATCGTTCGTATGTCTCAGTCATTCCTATGGTTGAGGGGGAGCAGAGTCAGCCGTAATATTTCTCTGCAATAAGCCGTTATTTTGGTGAACTTCGTTTTTTGAAGTTCTTTAACTCTGAAAGGAAAGATAGGAAGCTATCTTTCCTTTTTTGCGCTCTATGGTATAATGCAAAGTATAATAGGTGTGTGCTGTGGGGAAACTAAAAAAACAGAATCTGGGGAAACGTTTTTCTTAAATAAATTAAAAGATTGGTGTTGTATCTCGTTTATACTGAAGGCATTGGTGTGATGAGGAAATTTGTGGAATAATAGTGGTGCAAAAAAGTCTACTTTCTTTTGATGAGCAGAAAGTGTGAGAGGGGTTGTTTCCGGAAAAGTATAGAGAAATTCAATAAGGAAGCATGTGTGCAATCATTTTGGTGAAGATGAGATAGTTTTGGGGCTGTGGTATTCATAATGGTTGTAATATTCTTTGGACGGTGATGGCTGTTGAATAGTTTGCTATCCGTAAAAGGGAGATCTGTAAGAAAAGCTATAAGAGCGTTTATGAGTGCTGCTTTGAGCAGGGATGTACATTGAATATTTTCAGTAAATCTAGAGTGAAGATTTGTTATTAAGGGGATTGAGTTTGAAGATATCGAAATGATCTATGTGCAATCAGTTACATCAAGAATATTTTTGATCTGTATGTTGGTGAGCATTTTGGAAATAAAACCAGCATAAGAGCAATGGTTGATTTAAGGCAACAGCACTTTTTAATTTTATAATCTTATTTGCTAAAGTGCTTAGAAATTAAGTGGTGTGTGAGCTTTGTTTGATTTTAGTTGTCGAGGATATTGTTTTGGGATGTCTATTTTGCAGCTATGTAGATAGAAAGTACTGGGCGGTTGCGGTATTTTTTTGAGAAAGGGAAGTCTACAATGTAGTCAAGGTTGTATAAGGTTGTATTTTGAGGATTTTGTGTTGAGGATATTTAGCTGCGCGAAATCTCAAGGAGGTGGGTTGCGTGGTACAATTTTTTGTTCTGTAATACGTCAGAGAGGGGCAGGGGCGGATTTCTTGGTTGAGGGAGGAGGAATGTCAGCTTAAGTTGCAGGTGATAGGGGTATTCTGCTTTCTTAATATGAGTGATAATGACAAGTTATGACGAATAACTTGGGAGGGTGAGAACATTTTTTGAAAATGACTTTTCAGTTAATTAAGTGCGTATTTGTCTTGGTGAAGTAAAGAGTGAAAGGCAGATTTGTTGATGATAGCTTTCAGCAACTTGGTGGTTAACAATATCTAATCATTTTATGGACCACGTTGGATTGTTTAAATGCTTCACTTAGATATGTTCTTTAAAACAAAGGAAATTCGCATGGTTGTTTATGCTTTGTATTTTAGGCAATGCGGGTTTGAAACGAAATTTATAAGAGATATTCATACTCAAACGTGAGGCAGTTTGAATCCATGATGAGACGTGAAGAAGCAGAAGCAATAAATCCAGATTTTGACGAGATAGAAATCTTGTCTATAAAATCTGTACAACTTGCAGCTGCTTTTGATCATAAAAATGAGGCGATTCACGCTGCTGCTGAATTGCTTGTGCAGATTGGCGCAGTCGACAAATGTTATCTGGCAAGCATGCTCAAACGTGAAGCAATAACGAATACTTGGCTTGGGAATGGTATAGCAATCCCGCATGGAATGGTTGAAAGTCATGATTTGATTATCAGGGATGCTGTTGCTGTTGTACAGATTCCTGCTGGCGTTGAGTGGCGGGATGGAAATAAAGCGCGTTTGGTCATTGCCATTGCAGCTCGTCCAGATCGCTATATAGAGATTTGTAAAAAATTGACGCGTCTTCTATTTGATCAGGAACGGCTTGAAGTACTTTCGACAACAGTGGACAAGCAGAAAATTGTTACCACTCTATTTGGTCAGGACACGAAGAAGAGAGAGACTTTTATGGGTGACCTTTCGGTGTGTCAGGAATGGACTTTAGATTATCCAAGTGGTCTTCATGCGCGACCAGCTTCTCTTTGGGTTGACTTTGCAAAAAAAGCTCAGAACTCTATCAGAGTCCGTTGTGGTGCGTATACCGTTGAAATGAAAAATTTGGTTGGTTTATTGCAATTAGGGGCAAAAAACGGTGATGTTCTGATTTTTTCGACGGATGCTGCAGAAGGTGCACAACTTCTGAGGGATGCAATTTCCGTCGCAAAGAAAGTAAGCATAAGTGAAAAATGTGTGATGAGAGAAATGGAAGCGCAAACTAGGACTCTCCATGGCTGGTATCCGCGCTCTGGGCAAAAAGGTATTTCTGGTGTTGGAGCAAGTCCAGGGTTAGCTCTTGGCAAGATTTTTGTTTTAAGAAAGAATGACCTTTCCATAATAGACCAACCAACGGGTTTTGCAACTGGTACGGCATGTCTTGAGAATGCACTTACAAAAACCAAACAGAAAATGGCATCCGTTATTGCTGATATCACAGCGCGTATGGGGGCAGCTTCTGCTGCGATTTTTTCTGCGCAAATGGTTTTGCTTGAAGATGAAAATCTGATAGCTCAAGCTTGTCGTTTTATAGCAGAAGGACATGGTGTTGCTTGGTCTTGGGATAGAGCTGTTCGGCAGTTTGCAGATATGTTTTCTAAGATAGATAATCCTCTTTTGGAGGAGCGTTCAGCTAATTTAGTTGATGTTGGTCGTCGTGTTTTGGGTGAGATTAATCCATCCTATAGATCATTCTTTTTAAATGATATCCCACACGATGTCATTCTTATTACAGATGATTTGTCTCCCTCTGATGTAGCACAGCTTGATTGTACAAAAGTGCGCGGGTTGGTAACGGCATGGGGTGGTCCGATGTCTCATACAGCTATTCTAGCCCGCACGCTCGGTATTCCAATGGTTGTTGCTGCCGGTTCTGATGTTTTAGCTATTGAGAGTGATATTCAAGGCATTATTGATGGTGATAATGGTTTTATTTATCTTGATCCCATCTCTTTAGATGTTGAAGACGCTCAAAAACAAATAAGTATTTTGACGCAAAAGCGTGACAATGAGATACGTATATGCGCACTGCCTGTACACACAACAGATGGTCGAAGGATTCGTATCATGGCTAATGTCAATTACGCAAATCAAGTTTCTGTTGCGTTTGATTTAGGAGCCGAAGGTGTTGGACTCATGCGTACAGAATCTTTATTTTTAGATAGTCCACACGTTCCGGATGAAGAGGCACAATTTGATGTGTATAGAGCGATGATTGCAGCTGTGGGAGATAAGCCATTAATTATTCGAGCGCTCGATATTGGTGGGGATAAACAGGTTACACATTTACATTTATCTAAAGAGGACAATCCATTTTTAGGCGTTCGAGGAACGCGGCTTTTGTTACGTCGGCGTGATCTTTTGGTTCCCCAGTTGCGTGCTTTATATCGAGCTGCAAAAGAGGGAGGTGATCTATGGCTGCTGTTTCCTATGGTCATATCTGTTTCAGAGATTTTTTCTATGAAGAAGATTGCAGAAGAAATTCAGAATGATATTGGCGCGCCAAAATTAAAATTTGGTATTATGATTGAAGTGCCAGCGGCTGCTATTATGGCAGATGTTTTAAGTGCTCATGTTGATTTTTTTTCGATTGGAACTAACGACTTAACTCAGTATACAATGGCTATTGATCGACAAAATCCTTATCTTGTATCTGAAGCGGATAGTCTTGATCCAGCAGTTTTGCGCATGATTCACCAAACTGTTCAGGGGGCAGCAAAACATAACTGTTGGGTGAGTGTATGTGGCGGTATGGCTGGAGATCCTTTTGCAGCGATGATTTTGACTGGATTGGGGATTAATGAACTTTCTATGATATCTTGTGATATTCCTCCAGTGAAAGCGTATTTGCAGACGCATAGTTTTGAAGATATGAAAATTTTAGCGCAGAAAGCATTACAGTGTGAAACTGCGCGGGCTGTACGTGCTCTTAGCAATGATATAAGGTGACAAGAAACTTCAAGAGCGAAGATTTAGTTAATCCTGCAATTTGGTAAGCAACCAAATTATAAATTGTTTTTGTTGGAATGAAATTTATTATCTCTGTGAAGCATGTTTTAATTTTTGGGATCAGGAGATTAATTTAAACACTTATTTTGCTGATTACTGAATACAATCAGCAGCAACAGATGTAGTGGTGATACTTATTGAAAATAATGTTATTCATGGGTAGAAAAAGCATTGATTTATAATGATAATTCACTATTTTCATATTGAATTCTGTTTCCAGAATATCGTAAGATTCTCTTATTTTAAATCTGTTTATGTTAAATCAATTGCAATCATTTTCTTGCACGTTGCAAGTGGTATTGGTGTATGGATAAAAACCGTTTTAGAAAGGAGTAAATATACTTCTTATGAACTGTCTCAATGCAAGAGTTATCGCAACATTGGGAGGTAATAAATAGTATGATGGGTCCACTTATTGAAGCTGTGCGAATGAACAAAAAAATTGCTAATTTATGACAATCCATTTATTCCATTTTAGAAGCCTATCCACGGAAAAAGTTGCGTCTTAAAAAGAGAGGATATGCTTGTTATTTAATGAGTATTATATCTTCTTTTGATAAAGAAAGTTGTTTTTTTAATTTTAAGTGTAGAGTTTAAGCTTGCACGTTATTTCTTTCTGGGTATAGTGCGGACCACTGGAGAGGTGGCCGAGTGGTTGAAGGCGCACGCCTGGAACGCGTGTATATGGGAAACCATATCGAGGGTTCGAATCCCTCTCTCTCCGCCATTTTAGATAAAATTAATGGGTTGTATAAAAGTTCGGGAATTTTGATTCCATTGATTCTTTTATCTTATTTTTATGTCTATCCCGAACCTTTTTGATTGCTTCTATTGATAGTCGTTTTATATTTGCTATTTTGGTATAAATGGATGCCATTTTTTTCAGTCCATCCAAAAAGCGCTTTCATTTATGAAACCGTAGCGCTGCATTAGAAGCGCGTGTTTCTGCTAATTTTTTCAATTCATGTGCTGATTTTTTTATACCTGCTGCTTACATGTATCACGAAATAGATTGCCAAAACTTTCTTTAACGAGCTTATTTTCATTTTCCCGCAAATGAATGTTTCATCTCCAAAATAGGATTAATTTTTAGAGTTCAGGAAAAATCTAGAGAAAAACATTTGTTTTAAATTGGCTTTTTTCTGTTTTGATATGAATGATATTATCTTTGACATCCTTCCAGTCGATACGAACGGTGTTACCACGGTGCAAGCCTGTGTAAAGAAAAACATCAATCCAAACAGGTTCATGGAGTCCTAGCGTCCAGCGACGGTAGTATTTGTCAATTCTTCTTCTAGCCATGGTGTGAACTCTTCTGTATTAAAAGACTTTGGAGCTCTAATATTAAAGGCGGGATTTCTATTCAAAAGAGCATTATCAACAGCCCAATTGAAAAGACCATTTAAAGTCATTAAAAAATGCTTTGTTGTCGCGAGGGTATTTCGTCTTCTATCTACGGCTTCAAGGATATGATGCCTTTTGATGTTTTTTAATGTTCGATCAACAGATATAAACGCTGCCACCAATATGTTTAGAAACATTGTTCAGAATTCTATATTTAATTTTTTTACTCCTTATTTTCGTAATGTATTCAACAACAAAAAATTACAGGAGGATCATTAATCATGACAGCTAACTTTCTTGCCAAAAACGCTTCTGTTTTTGGATCCTCAAGTGCTCTAATTTCTAAAGATATATATTTCACATATGCAAAAGTACATGAAGAAGTTTGTAAGCGCGCAGATGAATTAAATAGCGTTTTTGATTTGCAGGACGAATATACTGGTAAAGTCGCAATAATTTAGAAGAAAAACAAAGCTTCTTATGATTATTGATATGCTGGCTGTTATGCAGATGGGATATACTTTTTTACATGTTCTAGTTGATGATCACAGATCAAGATTTGATAGTGCCAAACGATTAAACATAAAAAAAACCTTGAGAATTTTATATGCAATCTTCAAAAATCCATTCCTATTTTAACCAGTGCCTTCATGCTGCAATACTTCCAATTTCACTTTTGATGCTAGTATTTAGGAAGTTTTTGCAATCTTAATGTTCGGAGGCGCGCTTGTTATTCCAGAAAATCACATTTTAGATACTGCCGCATTAACTAATTTTATTAACTTGCATAAAGTAAACAGGGATTTGCTTCCCCCAATAGTAGCCAATGGTTTATTAAAACGAAACTACACTATAAGACTTAATTATTGGTGGCGGATCTTTTGGGCTTTGCAGGTTATATAGGCTTATTTAAAAGATTTTTGGATTATCTTTGCGCTGACGGATTTTTTTACAGGATCAGTATTAAAAGATTAATTAGAAAGGATGAGAAATTACAAGGAGAACAAATGTTAAAAAAATCAAAAATAGACTTATCGTTAGAGAATAATTTTTTTGCAAAGGTACGTTTTTTACCAAAATTATGTCCAAAAATGAAGGTTGTTGATTTTTCAACTGGAGTGTCTTCTGTTAATTCAACATTTGCTTCAGACACATTCAATATTATCGCTGCTAAAAATTTACAAGAAACTATACCTGTAGACCAAGCAAAGTCCATAATCGATTCCTTTAATGCACAGAAACTACCTTTAGCTTGGTGGGTTGGATCTCATTCGTCTAATTACAAAGTTAATGAAGTTCTCTTATCTATTGGCTTAGAGCATGTTGAAACAGAGGTGGGAATGGCAGCTTTAGCTCAAGATATAGATTCACATGTTACTTCTATGCTGAACAACTTCAAAATCAAGGTAGTTGAATCAGTTCAAGATTTTATAGATTATGGAAATGTTATGGCATCAGCATTCGAGCCTTTTGATGAGGAGGCGATAATATTTTATGAAACAATAGGTCGCTGTTATAAAAAAAATCCTGATGTAGATATGTTCGTTGGTTATATAAATAACAATCCTGTAGCAATATGTTTTTGTATTAAAGCGGATGGAGTTGGTGGAGTGTATGATATTGTCACCAATCCAGATTTTCAGAAAAGAGGTGTTGGAACATTCATGACAAAAATTGCTGTTGAACATTTAAAAAGAAAGAAATGTCATGTTATTGGTATGCAAGCCTCTAATGAGGGAATTGGAATTTATAAAAAATTGGGTTTTATAAACTTTGGTGAATTCAAAGTTTATTCCAATAAACACATGGTAGTTTAGCTATGGACTCTTTTTTTGCTAATCTACAAGAAAAATTATTATTTTCAGCAGAACTCAATTATAGTCAACTAAACATCGTTTGCTCTGGTGTAGGAAGGTAATGGAGGCAATCATAGATGTAAGATTATCTTGCATACATGTAGAGTTCACTTCGATACAAAATCTCCAAATTTCCCTGCACTTCATATTGCTTTACCAATGCAACCAATTGTTGCAAATATTCTTCCCCGTGACAAGCAATGGCACGTTGCACTTGAGTTGAGGAACGGCTCATTCCAATAAAGGCTTCGGATGGGATCGTCATCGTCCAATTGTGCGTCTGTAAAGCAATCTTTTTTGGATTTACCCTAAAACCATCGCTCATTTCCTGTAAAAAATCAAAATTACGATAATAACGCGAATAGTTAGGGCTCATTTTCTCTAACAATGTTTCATAAGCGGCTAAGAATTCGCTATGCTTAAAATCGCGATTGTTTTGAATGACCGCCATTACACCATTGACTTTGAGTTGGGAGGAGACAGCGCAAAGCAATTGAGGGCGATCCATCCACTGAAATGCCTGCGCCACAACGACAAGATCGACCTCGCCGATTTGGGGCAATAGGATTTCGGCTTGGCCTTGATACCACTGCACAGTAGGAAATTTTCTTTGCCCCTGCTTAATCATGTCTGTCGATATATCGATAGCATGATATTGGTGCTTATTCCCAAGAAGTTTGACAATCCCTTCTAATGCGATGCCTGTTCCAGCCCCCACATCCGCGATGGACAAATGCTTTTTGTCCTTAAGAGGAAGCAGCATGGTTTTAAATAAGGTGAAGGGGTAGCGTGGACGATAGCGATCATAATCATCAGCCAATCCGTCAAACTTTTCACTTTTGGGTTGAACGCTTTGTATCATAAAGTGTTACCCTCTTTATAATTGCTGATATGCATAATTGAGAAGCACTCCTTTGGCCAGTATATTAAGCATAAATTCCGAAAGAGAGTTGAATAGGAACGGCTCGTTGATGCTTTCTCTCTTTCTATGAGATTGCTTTTTATTTTTTGTCTTTTTCAAATAATATGTTTTTGAGCTCAATAATAATCAGGCCAAGATTCTATGTATTTCGATAAAAAGTCGGTCCAAATTCTGGTGCGATTACCGCTTTGATTCCCTTAGCCAACATTGAATTTACCGCTTGAGTGCTACAGTAAATATTGATCAGCTTTTTTGTTTCACCTCCACATGCTTTTCTATCACAAAATCTCTAATATGTACTAGGCATTCTTCAAGTGTGTCCAATAGTGCTACAGCGATGTTGTTTTCTTCGAGTACATACCGAATAATCGCTTACTAAATATTTCTCAATGTAGAACCTATATTAATTGTCCACTAAATTTGAAAAAATGGCTCAAATGTCTTACTGCTGCTTGGGATTCCCTTAGTAATAGCGGATTTATGGGTAAAAACGTTTGATTCTATCACTGGTTGCCAAAGAAACAGGGGCTAATTACCTGTTTTCATGAGTAATTGGATAGGGTAGGTAAGTTGCATCGTATCCATTCTAGTATTAATGTTATGAAATTGTGTAGTGCCATAATTATTTGCGCTATATCCTGCATACCAGCATCTTTTTCCTGTGGTTATTTTCCCCGCAAATACATCACAATCTTCCAGTGTTTGTTTGATGCTATTGCCAAATAAGGAGTTTTTCTTCAGGCTAGCTTTGTCTTCAATGATTACTCTATACATTGTATCATTCGAATACTTCACTTAAAATGCGCTGTAGATCTATGTCATTCTACCAATATTTACGGCGCTTCACATTTAATATTTTGCTTTTAAATTATAGATAAGCGAATGCTGAAGTTGGAGTTTTTAGCGAATAAAGCATAAGCTTTGTTTTGAAATTTCTTAACAGTTCTTCTCGTTAGCTGTTTAAGCAGAGCAGAGTGTAAAGCAATCTCTCATCATAGAAGAGATTATATCTATTATTTGCGTTCTTCAAAATCCATATGAATAACAGTGCTCGTCTCATCTTCATTGGAATGAGAGCTTCTACGATGGCGCAATGTTTGTACAATTTCTTCTTTTAAAACCGCATCTGCTTCGCTTAAACGGTGAATACTTAATTCCAATTCAAGGGATAGAGCCAAATCCACACACAATTTAAGCTGTTCTCCAATATCAAAACCGCGCTGATAGTCGTCATAAAGACCAACAAGGGTATCAGATAATTCCTTATCGCATAAAGGGGTCATGCTCATTTCTCCACATTGCGGTTTTTCGTGCATCTTTGATATATTTAAAATCGTGCTACTGCCATTACCACAAGCCGCCATGTACGCCAACATTATGGTTTTTTCTATTTGGCAGGAAGTATCAACTTTGAACCCAAAGCCGATAAGAAACTTTATTACATCAGGGGTTTTTATTTTCCAATCGTGAATGCATATGACAATACCTTCACTATAGGGTTTACGGCTTTTAATTTGCGCATAAGATGGGCCATTTTAACGATTAACAAAACACCCTAATCTCAATTTCCAACTAAAGCTAAATCAGTGCCATTGATATTAACAATAAGCAAGTACGGCTTGTAAACGGTAAGGGATAATAGTCTCATGTTTTGGAGAAAACCAATTTATTTTGCCTACTTCGTATTGATTTTTAAACATTGATAGATTTTTTGCCTTATGTAATTTAAATTCATGGGAAATGCGTTTAATACGCACACCTTTAAAACAAGGTTCAAATGGTGTCATTGCGCGGGTACAACAAGAGAGACCGTATGGGCTTTTTGCTGCTTTGAATATGCAACTACAACTTTTTGGGTAGTGGTTAGCAAAAATTTGCGCGACGGGCAAATTGGTAAAATCAACAATGGCGCGTTCAGCTTTTTCATTGGGCTGTGTCTAGTGTTTTTGATACTGGATGACGGTATTTATTAAGCTTTTGCGAGCTCTGCTGCGGTTATATTCCAGCGATGTAGCTCGGCAGAATACTATGGTGATACCATCTGTGTGATTTACTATAATTTTCGCTCCTGCTTAACGGATGCTGTAATATCCATTTTTTAGAATTCTATGCGTAATAACCGCTCTTCTTAACGGGCAATGAAAGAATAAAAGGTATGTCTACAAATGGGATATTGGTTAATTCAATATATAAACATTACTGATTATAATACGACAAAAAAATGAACCCAAAACTCCACAAGCAACATAACCTATAGAAGTTAGAAAGCTTTTAGGTTTATCTCGTGATATATGTTCTCTTAAAATTGGTATCAACATTCAGGGGCTCGGCAATTATGAGTGCGGTGATAGAACTCAAGATGCGACCGTTTCATAATCATATGGAGAGAAATTTGGTGTTAAACTGAATTGGCTTTTGACGAGTGAAGATGAAATGTATCATAAATACAATGAAAACTCAGGTTTTCAATATTACTTCTCCAGCAATTCCTTCTAGACTTATAAAAAAGCTTAGATGTTTAGTTGACATGACCTATCATGATGCAAACATACAATTTCCCCCTGAAGAGGTGTATCGGATTCGCGGTGAAACTTTATGGAAAGTTGCAGGAGGCTTATTCAAAATATCAACGATAGCGAAGATATTGAAGCAATTTTGCCACTTTTAAAATTGCGTTTAAAACATAAAATTAAGGCTGAAAGAGTACAAGTAGTAATGACATAAGAGACAGACTAATAGACCGCTAAAATGAAAAATAAAAGTGGAAATATTCTTTGTTTTTTGCTGTCAAAATCATATTTGACAAATAACGCATTAATGATGAAAAATATCTATAAAAACAAAGAATTAATCCTATTTCTTTTTCATTCATCCTTTGCACTTAATTTATTACTTGTTTATTTTGCGCTTTTTTATCATTTTTGAGTGCGGAGAAAAATCACACAATAAATATGTTAATTCAAAGAATATACTGTGAATGTATCAGTTATCAGACGAAATCCAGCTATAAATATTTTGGTCGTGAAAAATTCCATTTAAATATTCAGCTTGTCTAAGTGTTCCTTCAAGTACAAAACCGCACCGCTTTGCAACGGCATTACTTTTTGGGTTAGCGGTAGAGCATTTAATGACAAACCGCTTGAGAATACGATGCGAAGAGTAATGCTTAACAAGTGTTTTTAGTGCTCGTGTAATAATGCCATTTCCTTGAGCTCTTTTATCGAGCCAGTATCCAATATATCCAGTTTTATTTCCATGGTCGATGCTGTTGAAGGAAAGTAAACCAACCGGAGTGTTATTGAACAAAATAACATAGTTTTTTTCTTCGTCCTTTTGATGCGCGAGAAAACAGGAATCTAGAAAGTTTGCCGTATCGTTTTCATGATTAACAAAACGTGGCCATGCCATAAATTCGCTGAAATATTCTCTATTGAAGTCAATAGCTTCATAGAGCGCAGGAGCAAACTTTCTGGATGATGTTTCTAATCGAATATTGTTGTCTACAGAGAGTTTTTCTTCTCTATGCAATAAATCTCTAGAAATAGCAGATAAAATGGAGGAAGGCATCCTTGCGGTGAGCACATTTCCTTTTAGCCAGACGTAGACCGGTAGTTTTCTGCAAGTCCATTCGTTAGCGGTTTGCATATCACAGGGATGACAGCCTCTTATCAAAAAATGCTGATCTTCTTTCAAACCACAGTTTTCTTGTAGACACAGATAGTCATTTTCAAAACAGTTAAGTTCAAAGTGAATTTGTTCACTTGTGCTAGGGTTGTTACTTTCATCGCTCAACAGTGTTAAGGAATAAAGCCGATTGTGCATTGGAGGGATATGGTTGATGCTTAGATTGGTTTGTATGACTTTAGCACCATAGCGATGCTTATAGCCAAATGCTTTTGCCACTATCGTGAGATTCTCTTGGCTTAGAAGGCAGTTTTGTTTAAAAATCAGCTTCCATTTTTGAAGCAGATCTGGATTGTAGCTATTTAAGGCATCATGAATGCTACAAAATATAGCTTCTAGATTGTTTATTTCATTTTCTGGGGTGGATGAAATACAATCAGCAAAAAAGTCACTATCTATGTAAAGAAGTCCAGATGGTGGCATATATTCAGCAAGAAAAGGAAGCCAATCATTCAGAGTATCGGAAACTGTTGGGGAGTTTTCCAAGTAAGAACCGATGTGAAGATGAAAACCTTTGAGATAAAGATGTCCTGAGCCAGATAATAAAGGCAAAATATCCCTGATATATTCTTCTTTGCTTATTCCAACTTGAGAGTCTTTTCCATCGTTGTCAAAAGGAGAAAGCTTAATGCTTACGCCATAGCGTTTCCTGTTACGCGTGGCTAATATATTAAGCTGATGGAGTTCGCTGATACTGTCAATGTGAATGAGAACTTCTTTTTTTAGTGCAAGAGACAAATCTTCAATATTTTTGCAAGGGCTATCTAAAATGATGCGATCGTCAGAAAATCCCATGGCAGAAGCGAGTTGAATTGCTTCAGCAGAGCAGACCTCTACATTTAACCCTTCTTCAGCCAACAATCTGCAAAAGATTCCAAGCGAGCAAGATTGAAGAGAAACGGTAATGTTGACATGAGCAAAGTACTTTTTGCTAGTTGACACCAGTGTTCTCACTTTTACCAAAGCACTATCGGCATCGAAAAGAAAAAAGGGCAAATCAATATGGTCTGGACGACCAGTAATTACTTTTGCAGACTGAATAATATGTTCTGGAATTCTCTTTTGCGTCATAATTGAAGACTTATTTTTGATTTTTACGTGGTGCGTGTGCTGAAAGGTTTGTAAATAGTTAGGAAGCATTTATAAAATATGTTTTGCAGTGTATGATCTAATATGTGCGTAAACGCAGTGGCATTTCTGATAGAGAGAATACTTATCTCTAAAAGATGTGTGAAGTAATTTTGTATAAAAAATGCCAACATCTGATACTTGATGAATGCATAAATCGCTTTTGCAAAGAAAAATCCCCCCCTCTCTTAAAACAGAGTAATCATTATTACAAAGAGTTCAAGACTTTTCGTATTTATTGTTAGCTTTTAAAGCAATATCAGGAGATGTATCCAGTGGAACAGTTCAGTATTTAGATGATATTAACAGACTTAAATATGCTTCTTTTGGTATCCTATCATCTTTTTTTATTAGTGAAAGTCCAGTTAGTTTATACTTTTTTTTGGGGGGCAAAGTGATCGCTTTTTTCTGGAATTTATCATAAATTTTTATCAAGTTAAATTGACGAAAAAGGGGCATTTATCTGATGCTAATCAAGTTGCACATAAAAAGAGCATAGCCATTGATGCAAGGATGGTTAAGATGATGCATTTTTTAACAAAAAAAGAGCTAATACCTAAAACCACACCTGAAAATATTCTTTTGCTAAAATAAAAGATGGTGCCAACAACGCTAAAAAGGTAACAGATTTGTTTTTGTTTGTTTTGAAAAACAGGCTTTTTGTTTTTATCGGTACAGTGCAAATAAATCTGTAGATCAGCGGGAATGTTGATGAGCTAGCAATTTGATTTTTATAGATCAAAAAGGAAAGCGATAAGCTGAAAGGTGAAGAAACCACCAGAGAGTGTATAGAATTCTTCTATTTTGTATAAAGGTCATAAGATTACAAACTATGACGGTTTTTTATGAAAGGCACCTATTTTAAAAAATCCTCTATCCTTACTTTGCTTTGCATCACTTAACTTAAAAAAGAGAGCTAAAAACAAGAAGTCTTACATGATATAAAGAATAATGATGCCTATGGAAGAAAGCAGAATAGGGAATTGTATCTTTAAGTGGTTTGATAAATTGTTTGATCGTTATGATTAAAGCCACAAGGTTACATAATCATTCTAGCTATAATATTCTAAATTACAAGATTTCATAGGAATATGCTTAAGATATCGCCTGAAATTATATATTTCAGTGTTTATTAGAAATAAATTTTGTTTCACCATAAAAAATTATTTTTGTACTCTTGCCATTTTGCTTATGCGCTTTATCTAAAAGGTAGAATGCATCTTGAGGGTGCTGTTTTTGTTATGAGATGAATCGCGATATTTTTGAATGGAGATTATGCAATATTTTTAAAGTTGTATTTTTTCTTTATTTTTTAGCTTGAATCCCTCTAGCTAAAAGGGTTGGGGACTTTTCTAGATTCAATATCTTTTCAGAGATTTTAGGGTGATTCTGTGATGAAAATCACTATCGCGGGGGGGTGTTTTTATCTTTAATTTATTCGTTTTTGGGGGCGCAAACAGGGTTTTGCTGTGAGGTTTTTGCGCGTTGTAATGATATTGGACTCTGTTGGAGGAGGTTCTTATGAAAAAATTATATTCAACATCAAATTTGGTTAAGGCTGTTTCGTTGGGAACAGTAATGACAGCACTGTTATCAAGTGTTTCGCCTATTTTGGCTGCGAATCTCGCGATAACAGGAGCGTCTAGTCTAAGTACGAATAGTCCAAGTGTATCGTATCCATATGGCAGTCATGGCAGTGTTGTCTTTGCGGGTGATGATGATTTCTGTGGTGCGGATAATGTTGTTGGACGTGGGGGTAAACAACAGCAGACAATAAAGGATACTTCTCGTATAACTGCAGTAGAGCAATATGAGAGATTTGTTGGTGAGAAAGTTTTTAATAATCGTAGTCCTTATGGTACAACCACTGATAAGGTTATTTGGAGTGGTGATGGAGTTACGACCAATGATGGTGCTTATATGGGGACACCGACTTTGGGTGTCGCTAATGCGATGCCTGAGGCTTATGGTGTTTATTCTTTTGCAACCGGTTGTGGATCTGCAGCGACGGGGAATTATTCAACCGTTTTTGGTGCAGGTGCAACGGCAAAAGCTGGTGGAGCGCAAGCTTATGGTGTTTCTGCGCTTGCAAGTGGTATAGCAAGTGTTGCTATGGGTGTTGATTCAGAGGCATCGGGGAAATCTGCAGTTGCTGTTGGGGGACTTGCAACTGCATTAGGTAAAAATAGTGTTGCTATGGGGACAAGGGTAAGGGCAGAAAATAATTATGCGATTGCTATAGGTTCAGAGGCTGAAGCTCAAGCTTCAGGTGCTATTGCAATAGGGAGCAGGCGCTCTGACAGAACTGAATCAGTTGATCCTAACAGAAAAGTAATGGCGAAGGCTCAAAATGCGATTGCTATAGGTACGCAGGCTTATGCTGAAACAGAGGATTCGGTTGCAATTGGTGTAAATTCGCAAGTACTTTCTAAGGATGGTGTTGCTGTGGGTGGAGGATCTATCTCTGATAGAGACAAGGGGGTTGCTGGTTATGACCCTATCTCGAATGGTAATTCGACAAAAACCGATATAGCATGGAAGAGCACCACAGGCGCGTTCAGTGTTGGTGAAGTTGGTGGCAGGGGTAGCGGTACGCTAACACGACAAATTACAGGGGTGGCAGCGGGGAGTGCAGACACTGATGCCGTCAACGTTGCTCAGTTGAAAGCTATGAGAGATGTCATGGCAGGAGCAGGAGGAGGCTGGAAACTTTCTGTTAGCAATGGAAATCCTACAGATGTTACTCCAGGCAGTACAGTCGATTTTTCAGTGCAAAGTACAGAAGTAGGAAAAGACAATTTAACGATTCAAAAGGCAAGTGGAGATAATAAGCAAAAAGTCCAATTTGTTTTGAGTGATACTCTTAAATTGGCTAGTGTCACTACAGGACAAAGTTCTATGAGTGACGATGGTTTTATGATCGATAAGGGACCAACTATAACTATAGACGGTATTGATGCTGGCAAGCAACAGATTACGGGAGTAGCAGACGCGACTGAAGATGACCAAGCAGTGACTTATAGACAGCTGAAAGATATAGAAAAGGCAACCAAAACGAGCTGGCAGCTTTCTGTTAATGGTGGAGATGCTACAGCTATTGGACCAAATGGCACAGTAAATTTCCAATCAGCTGGCAATGAAAACAAAAAGAATATTAAGATTGAAAAAGACGAAAATCACAATGTCACATTTGATCTAGCTGATGATATTGAGGTAATGACTGTCACTACAGGCAGAAGCATTATGAGTGCTGCTGGCTTTATGTTTACTGATGGTAATGGGCCAAGCATAACTGTTAATGGTATTAGTGCTGGCGATCAAAAGATTACAAAAGTGGCAAAGGGAACTGAAGATACCGATGCAGTAAATTTTGCACAATTGAACGAAATCAGAAATGAAATGGCAGGAGATAGTCTTGTTAAATGGGACGAAGGACAGGAACTTATCACCATTGGTGAGGAAAAAGGCGGCGTGTCGATTAGTGTTCAAAATAATGAAGGTAAGAAGCGAGTTATTTATGGTGTTTATAATGGAGAAGTCAACTCTAATTCAAATGATGCAATAAACGGTTCCCAGCTTTATTCTACGGGTAGCAACATTGCTAGTTATTTTGGTGGTGGTGCTAAGTATGAGAATGACATATGGACTGGTCCTGTTTTCAGTATTTTACAGCCTGATAAGGATGGTAATATTGAAGATATGGATCACAATAATGTCGCTGATGCTTTTCATGGTGTCAATAGTTCCATCGCGAATCTTTATAATAAAGTCTTTGATATAACAAAAAATAGTCTTGTTAAATGGGACGAAAGACAGCAACTTATCACCATTGGTAAGGAAAAAGGCGGCTCGTCAATTAGTGTTCAAAATAATCAAGGTCAGAAGCGAGTTATTTATGGTGTTTATAATGGAGAAGTCAACTCTAATTCAAATGATGCAATAAACGGTTCCCAGCTTTATTCTACGGGTAGCAACATTGCTAGTTATTTTGGTGGTGGTGCTAAGTATGAGAATGACATATGGACTGGTCCTGTTTTCAGTATTTTACAGCCTGATAAGGATGGTATTTTTACTAGTACGAAATACGATAATGTTGCTGATGCTTTTCGTGGTGTCAATAGTTCCATCACGAATCTTCATAATAGAATCTTTGATATAACAGAAAATAGTCTTGTTAAATGGGACGAAGATGGAGAGTTCATTACCATTGGTGCCGAAAAAGGCGGTATCGAAATCAAAGTTGCGAACTCTGAAGGTGAGAATCGAATTATTTCTGGCGTTGCAGTTGGAAAGGTCAGTTCCGATTCAACAGAAGCAATAAATGGCCATCAGCTTTTCAATTATGCTGCTAATATATCAGAGTATTTTGGTGGTAAGACAGATGTGATTGATGGTTTCAAACCAACTTTTACTGTTCAGAAGAAAGAACATCATAATGTAACGGATGCTTTCACTGATGTGGATAACTCTATCACAGATATTTATAGTCAGATTAACAATGTAACAAGTAATAGTCTTATTAAATGGGACGAAGGACAGAAACTTATCACCATTGGTACTGAAAAAGGTGGTACGAAAATTAATATCACAGGTACTGATGGAGTGCGGACCATTGCGGGTGTAAAAAATGGAAAGATTTCAGAAGATTCAACAGAAGCGATAAATGGTAGCCAGATTAATAAGATATCTGGAGATATTGCAAAATTCTTTGGTGGCAATGCAGCATTTCAGGATGGCGCCTTTGTAGGACCAAGATATAACTTATCTAGAGTTTCTGCAGATGGTAAAGTAGAACGGCAAGAATATACTGATGTTGGTAAGGCTCTTGAAGGACTTGATGTAAATGTCAAAAATGTGAATAATCGTTTGACATATGTCACCAATGAATTTGATCAGAAATTTGATAAATTCTCTCAAGACGCCTTGCTTTGGAGTGAAGGAGAGCAGGCATTTGTTGCACTGCATGTACAAAATGAAGAAAAAAAAGAAAGTAAGATTACTTACCTTTTGAATGGTGATATTACTGAAGAATCAACTGATGCAATCAATGGTTCTCAGCTTCATTCAATGGGTAGTCAGATTGCTAATTATTTTGGTGGTGGTGCTTCATTCGAGACTGGTGTCTTTACAGGACCAAAATATAATTTATCGCATGTTGGTGTAGATGGTAAAGTTGAACAGAAGAGATATAATGATGTTGGATCAGCTTTGACAGGGCTTGATACAAATATCAAGAATGTTAATCAAGGCTTGATAAATGCGATGAATGACGTTGCTCGTTATTTTGGTGGTGGCGCGGGATATGGTGAAGATGGTAATTGGTACCCTCCTACTTTCAATGTTATCCAATTCAAGAATGATGGAACTTCTTCTAAGCAGCCTTACTCAAATGTTGCTGATGCTTTTGAAGGCGTGAATAATTCTTTCACGAATATTCATAATCAGATTTTGGATATAAAACAAAATAGTTTAGTTCAGCAAGAAGAAGATTCTGGACTTATCACCATTGGTTCTCAAACAGATGGTACGGAAATTGATATCACAGGTACTGATGGAGAACGGATCATTACGGGTGTTTCAGAGGGGGAGGTTACTGAAGACTCCACTGATGCAATCAATGGTTCTCAGCTTCATTCAATGGGTAGTCAGATTGCTAATTATTTTGGCGGTGGAGCTAGCTATAAGAATGGAAAGTGGAGCAAGCCTACTTTCAAAATTTCTCAGCGTAATGAGGATGGCACTATTGTTGAGAAAAAGCATCATAATGTTGCTGATGCTTTTGAAGGTGTCGATAATTCTATCACAGATATTTATAATCAGATTAATAATGTGACAGAAAATAGCCTTGTGAAGCAAGAAGGAGAGAATGGTCTTATCACCATTGGTAAGGCAACAGGTGGTACTAAAATCAGCATTGCAAATAAGAACAATGAGGAGCGGACACTTTCTGGTGTGAAAAATGCGACACTTTCGATAATCTCGACTGAAGCAGTAAATGGTTCACAGCTCTTTACGACTAATCAGAATGTTAGCGCTGTAACAAGTGATCTGAAAAAAGTTGCTGAAAATACATCAAAATATTTTGGTGGCAATACAGATGTACTTGCCGGTATAGAACCAACCTTCCTTATTCAGGATAACACATATCATAATGTTACAGATGCGTTTACTGGTGTGAATGTTTCTATTACGAATCTTGATAATAAGATTATTGAAATGAAAGAAAATAATCTTGTTAAGCAAGATGGAGGTGCGTCAGGTGTTATTACCATTGGTGCGAAAACAGCTGGTACTGAGATCAATATTGCAGGCGTTGGCGGTTTGGGACGCACTATTTCTGGTGTAAAAGCAGCAGAAAAGGGTGATGAAGCTGTTAACAAAGACCAACTTGATAAAAGCATAGGACAGATTTCTAAAGATGCTCTGTTGTGGGATGATGCAGAACAGGCGTTTGTTGCACTTCACGAAAAAGATGGAGAAAAGACAAAAAGCAAACTTACATTCCTTATGAATGGTGAAATTCATGAGGAATCAACAGACGCTATCAATGGTAGCCAGCTTTATTTCATGAGCAATCAACTTGCTGCTTATTTCGGTGGTGGTGCTAAATATGAGAATGGCAAATGGACAGCACCTAGTTTTTTGATTTCTCAAGTCAATGCGGATGGCAAAATTGTTGAGAATAAGTATAATAATGTTGCTGAGGCTTTTGGTGGTATTAATAACGGGATGTCAAATATTAATAACCGTATTGATGATGTCATCAATAAGGTCGATTCAGATGCTTTAAAGTGGAATAAGGATAAAGGAGCCTATGACGCTAGCCATGGTAGTCAACCAAGTAAGATTATCAATGTAGCAGATGGTGCAATTGCAAAAGATTCAAAAGATGCAGTCAATGGCGGACAGCTTTGGCAGACCAACGAACGTATCACTAAGGTTGAAAACAAAGTTGACAAAATTTCAAATGCGGTTACCAATATTAATGACACGGTTATCAATATTGAAAACAGAGTTGATGATATTGAAGATAGGGTTGATGATCTTGTTGATGGAGTTGTTCTCTATGACAGAGATGAGAATGGCGAAAAAATCAACAAAGTTACCTTAGTAGGTGGCAACGAAAGTGAACCTGTTACGATTGATAATGTTGCTAATGGTCGTATTGGACAAGATTCAAAAGAAGCTGTAAATGGTGGTCAGCTCCATGATTACACCCAAGAACAGATGAAGATCATTCTTGACCAATCAAAGCACTACACTGATCAACGTGTAAACAATATCGTTATCGATGCTATTGATGATGCCGTTGAACGCGCTAACAATTACACCAATATGAAATTTGAGGCTTTGAATTATCGCATAGAAAATGTACGGAAAGAAGCAAAACAAGCTGCAGCTATTGGTTTAGCAGTATCTAACTTACGCTATAATGACACACCTGGAAAGCTAAGTGTCGCATTTGGTAGCGGCTTATGGCGCGGACAATCTGCATTTGCTCTTGGTGCTGGTTATTCTTCTGAGGATGGAAAAATCCGCTCCAACCTTTCTGCAACGAGTTCTGGTGGTCATTGGGGTGTAGGTGTTGGGCTTAATTTAACACTGAACTAATAAGCAAAAAACTTTTCTTAAATATGCTCCTTGCCCCTGCTTCATAAAAGCAGGGGCATTTTAGTAAAAAGCTTTCATCAATCCTCTAATGAAGTAAAAAATCTTATTCACGAAAAATAAACTGATGCCTAAACGGATGATCAATAGGCACAAAAATTATACCTCTTTCAAAGAGGTCAAAGCTAAAAACAATGCACAACCTTTGATAGAAAATATGAAACATATTCTAATATTAAGTGTTTTTTTACCTTCCTCAAATTGACTTTCACGAACCTGCTTCTAATTACCCTCTAAAGGCGCTGTAGAAAAAACAGCTTATGTCTTAATTTTATTTATGTCCTAAAACATGCTGTAAAAGTAGGAACACGCAAGGGAAATAGGAAAAATTTAGAGCTCTAGAACACACCTTTTTTGTGTTTTTAATCTATTGTTATGAGGGGGTATTATGAAAAAATTATATACTACACAAAATCTGCGTGATTTGAGTTTTTCTCGTTCACATCATCGATCATCATTGTTTAAAGTGGCTTCGTTCGGAACTGCAGTGGCATTGTTTTTATCGAATGCTTCTCCTGTTTTTTCAGCAAATCTCGATTTAACAAAAGCATCTCTTGAAAATGTGAAGAATGCTGCCGTGGTTTATCCGCAAAGCATTATCTCTGCGTATGATTACTATGATGGTGATAAGGAAAATTATTTAACAGCATTGAATGTGGCAATGGTGCCAAAAGTTGATGCTTCTGATGACTATGCAAATTTTTTAACCAAAACCCTTTCTGGTATAAGTAATGATGATCCTATTGTGAATGTTTTGAGGACAGATGGCAAAAACTCATTGGAAAGAACATTAGATACAGGCGGGCAATATAAAAAATTGATCATCAGTTCACAGAATGGTGAGAATACAGCGATTATTGCTGCATTGAATCCTTCGCGCAATGACTCTATGGCTAGAATGCAGCGCGGTACCGGACTGCAACGTGACGTAGAGGGTACTAATGTCATATTTGGTAATGATATAACAAAGCCCGAAAAATTCCATAATAGTAGTGATATTACTGCTCTTGGTGCCAAGATAATAGTAAACGCCGCAGATGTGGTTGCTGTTGGTTATGGTGCGCAGGTGGATAATAGCGTTACTGTTGCTGTAGGTCATTTGGCGTACGCTGTAGGTAAAAAAAGTATCGCAATAGGTGGTGAAGGTAGATGGTCTGATAACCCGATCCCCCCTGAGGGACGTACAATAGCGACGGGCGAAGAATCAATTGCTGTTGGACATCGTGCTAAGGCGAACAGTGTGAAATCTGTAGCTTTTGGTGCTTATTCAAAAGTGAATGTAGATTCAGGTGTTGCGATTGGGAGCGAGTCTGTGGCTAATGTTGCTGCTGGAGAGCATGGTTATAGTTCTTTAGCTAAAGGTCTTACACAGTCTGACAACTTTGCATGGAAAAGTACGCTAGGTGCAGTGAGTGTTGGTGATGCTGAATCACAAAAAACGCGCCAGATTGTAGGAGTGGCAGCTGGTACTAAATTGTATGATGCCGTTAATGTTGCACAGCTAAAAGCGTTAGAAATTTACGTCGACAAAGGTTGGAATTTGTCTGTTGGAGGTGAAAATGCTAAAGCCGTTGGTATAAAAGATACTGTAGATTTGTCGGCTGCAAGTAACAACCTTAAGATCACAAAAGGTGCGGAAGACAATAATGTAAAATTTGATCTAGCAGATAATATTACAGTGGAGCGAGTTACCGCTGGAAGAAGCTCTATGAGTAATGATGGCATTATGTTTGATGATGGGGCTAGAATAACTGTGGATGGTATTGATGCTGGCAAACAAAAGATTACAGGAGTAGCAGCTGGGGAAGCATCTAATGATGCGGTGAATTTTGCGCAGCTACAAGAGATAAAAAATCAAATAGCAGAAAATAGTCTTGTTAAGCAAGATGATGGAGAAGCAGGTCGTATCACCATTGGTATGGCAACAGATGGTTCTGAAATCAATGTTGCAAATAAATCGGGTGAAGATAGGACAATTTCCGGTGTGAAAGCTGCAGTTAAGGATGATGAAGCTGTTAATAAACAACAGCTCGATGGTCAGATTGCAGATGTTGTTGACACCATAAAAAGCAATAGCCTTGTCAAGCGAGAAAAAGAGACAAATCGTATTACCATCGGTAAGGAAATAGAAGGTACAGAGATTAACATTGCAAACAAATCAGATGGTGCTCGTACAATTTCCGGTGTGAAAGAAGCAGTTAAGGATGATGAAGCTGTTAATAAAAAACAACTTGATGGTGAAATTGCAGATATCACAGACAGTATTAAGGTCATTAAAGAAGCAAATAGCTTTGCAGTTCTCTATGATAAAGAAAATGGTGCCGTTAATTATGGTAGTATAACTTTAGGTGGCGATAAAAATAAAGAGCCAGTAGCTCTCCATAATGTACAAGATGGTGCAATTGCTAAAAATTCGCATGATGCGATCAATGGTAGCCAGATTGAAAAAATATCTCGAGATGTAGCAAATTATTTTGGTGGTGGTGCGTCATTCGAGAATGGTAACTTTAAAGGACCCAAATATAGTTTATCTGTTATTGTTGAAGATGGTAACATAGCAAATGCTAGCTACTATGACGTTGGCTCAGCTTTGACAGGTCTTGATGCAAATGTAAAGAATGTGAATACCCATCTGACAAATGTGACAAATGATTTTACACAACGAATCAATAATATTACACAAGAAGTTAAAGGGGACGCTTTGTTGTGGAGCAAGGAAGAAGAGGCATTTGTAGCACAGCATGGAGAGGGAAAAACCAATAGCAAAATTAAGTTTCTTGCCAATGGAGATATTTCTGAAGATTCAACGGATGCTGTAAATGGTTCGCAGCTCTTTGAGACCAATCAGACAGTTGCTAACACCAATCAGACAGTTGTTAATTTAGTTACGGCTTTTAATGGGGCAAATAAGAATATATCAAGTTATTTGGGCGGTGGTGCAGATGTGGTTGCTAATAAAGCACCAACCTATACGATTCAGAACACTGAATATCACGATGTGGGTTCTGCTTTTAGTTCTGTCAATAATTCTATCACGAATATCCAAAATCAGATTACGGATGCAACGAAAAATAGCCTCGTTAAACAGGAAGGAGATGCAGATACTATCACCATTGGTATGGCAACAGGTGGTACTGAAATCAATGTTGCGAACAAATCAGGTGATGCTCGTACAATTTCCGGTGTAAAAGCTGCAGAGCGGAATGATGAAGCTGTTAACAAAGAACAGCTTGATAAAAGTATAGAGAAAATTTCTAATAATATTAATCTCACAACTGCTGCTGCAGTTCTCTACGATAAAGAAAATGGTGCCGTTAATTATGGTAGTATAACTTTAGGTGGCGATAAAAATAAAGAGCCAGTAGCTCTCCTTAATGTCAAAGCTGGTACAATTGCTAAAAATTCGCATGATGCGATCAATGGCAGCCAGATTGAAAAAATATCTGGAGATATTGCAAACTATTTTGGTGGTGATGCCTCATTCGAGAATGGTAACTTTAAAGGACCACAGTATAATTTATCTACAGTTTCTGCGGATGGTGAGGTGGTTCAGAAAACCTTTACTGATGTTGGCTCAGCTTTGAGTGGGCTTGATGCAAATGTAAAGAATGTGAATACCCATCTGACAAATGTGACAAATGATTTTACACAACGAATCAATAATATTACTCAAGAAGTTAAAGGCGATGCCTTGTTGTGGAGCAAGGAAGAAGAGGCATTTGTAGCACAACATGGAGAGGGAAAAACCAATAGCAAAATTAAGTTTCTTGCCAAGGGAGATATTTCTGAAGATTCAACCGATGCAGTAAATGGTTCACAATTATTTGCGACCAATCAGAATGTTACCACTGTTACGAATAATCTCTCAAAAATTTCTCAAAATATATCAAAGTATTTTGGTGGTGGTGCAGATGTATCTAACGGTAAAGCTCCCACTTACACTATTCAGGGTAAGTCACATAATGATTTTGGATCTGCTTTTAGTGCTGTTGATAATTCTATCACGAATATCCAAAATCAGATTACGAATGCGACGAAAAATAGTCTCGTTAAACAGGAGAAAAGTGAAGGTGCTATCACCATTGGTGAGTTAACAGGTGGTACTGAAATCAATGTTGCAAACAAATCAGGTGATGCTCGTACAATTTCCGGTGTAAAAGCTGCAGAGTGGAGTGATGAAGCTGTTAATAAAGCCCAGCTTGATAAAAGTATAGAGAAGATTTCTAATAATATTAATCTCACAACAGCTGCTGCAGTTCTCTACGATAAAGAAAACGGTGCCATTAATTATGGTAGCGTAACTTTAGGTGGCGATAAAAATAAAGAGCCAGTAGCTCTCCTTAATGTCAAAGCTGGCAAAATTGCTAAAAATTCGCATGATGCAGTAAATGGGGGCCAAATTAATCAAATCTTCCAAGATATAGCAAAATACTTTGGTGGGAGTGCGGAATTTAGTGATGGTGATTTTTGGGGACCGGAGTATAATTTATCTACAGTTTCTGCGAATGGTGAGGTGGTTCAGAAAACCTTTGAAAATGTTGGTGACGCTTTGACAGGTCTTGATGCAAATGTAAGGCATGTGAATGATCATTTAACGAATGTGGTCAATAATTTTACACAACAAATCAATAATATTTCACAAGAAGTTAAAGGCGACGCCTTGTTGTGGAGCAATGATGATCAGGCATTTGTAGCACAGCATGGAGAGGAAAGAACCAATAGCAAAATTAAGTTTCTTGCCAATGGAGATATTTCTGCTAACTCAACGGATGCTGTAAATGGTTCGCAACTTTATTTGATGAGCAACCAATTGGCTGCGTATTTTGGTGGTGGCGCTGGCTATAATAATGGAAAATGGACTGCTCCTAATTTCAAGATAGCACAATTCAATAATGACGGTAGTTCTGGTGAGAAGAAGACCTATCATGACGTTGCCAATGCTTTTGACGGCGTAAGTGAGAGTATGTCCAAGATAAACAACCGCATTCAAAATGTTGAAAACAATGTTTCGTCCAATGGTTTAAATTGGAATGGGCAGAAAAAAGCCTATGACGCTAGCCATGATGGTCAACCAAGTAAAATTATCAATGTAGCAGATGGTACAATTGCAGAAGGTTCAAAAGATGCAGTCAATGGCGGACAGCTTTGGCAGACCAACGAACGGATCACTGGCGTTGAGAAAGATGTCAAGCATATCGAAAACAGAGTCGACAATATTTCCACTACGGTTACGAATATTGGTGAAACGGTTTTCAATATTGAAAACAGAGTTGATAATATTGAGAATACGGTTAATAATATTTCTGATGGTGCAGTTAACTATGATAAAGATGCTGATGGTAAAAAGACCAATAAGATCACTCTACAAGGTGGCAACGAAAGTGAACCTGTTATGATTGATAATGTAGCTGATGGTAAAATTGGAACAGGCTCGAAAGAAGCTGTAAATGGTGGTCAGCTCCATGATTATACCCAAGAACAGATGAAGATCATTCTTGATGAAACAAAGCACTACACAGATCAACGGGTGAATAATATTGTTATCAATGCTATTGATGATGCCGTTGATCGGGCTAACCAATATACAGATACGAAGTTTAATATTTTAAGTTATGACATTAAGAGTGTACGCAAAGAGGCAAGACAAGCCGCAGCCGTTGGTTTAGCAGTATCCAACCTACGTTACTTCGACGACCCAGGATCTTTGAGTGTCTCATTTGGTAGCGGCGCATGGCGTGGGCAATCCGCATTTGCTCTTGGTGCTGGTTATACATCTGAAAACGGAAAAATCCGCTCTAATCTCTCTGCCACGAGCGCTGGTGGTCATTGGGGAGTAGGTGGTGCAATCACTCTGAAAATAAAATAATACAAAAAACGAAAACTTAATAAAATTTTCGCCCGTACCTAATCAAGTATGGGCGAAGATTTTATAGATAAAAAGTATCTTACTTAAAGCTAAAATTTCACAGAAGTATATTCCATAATTTCTAATGAGCTTAGCTAAGAAAGTACATTTTCTTCTTGCTATTTAATCTAAAGTTCTGTAGCTAATAAAATATCAATAAGATCTCACTTTTGGTAGAAAAAAATTACATTTTTTCCGTAAGATACGAGGTGTTTATTAGAATGTTTTCTTCCATTTAAAAAAGCTAAGTGTTAAAAACACCTATAAGTCAAAATTCCTTTCAGAACAAAGGAACATTAACTTTAGCAATTAGCAGTAAAACCAATATGCAAATTTCTCGATTTTGAGCTTTACTAAATAACCCTCATCACCTCTTAGTAACACACAAAACAAAATCAATTACTTTAAAAGTATAAACTCAACACCTGAAAAATGGCGCCAAATTATGCCTTTTTTATGTCTAACCAACCTTTTTCTTAATTCCCAACTTCATAAACTGCTTTGGAAAAAAACACCGCTTAAAAACAAAAATCCCTTTAAACGAATGGCTGATCACTCCTTATGGCGATACTATTAAAGACTTAAATAATCCCTTTTTCTACTACGACAACCCGAAACCTGTAAAAAAGAAAAAATCAAAATCCTGGAGCCCCGATAACGCTGAAATATGTCTTTTTGATGTTCTAAATATATTTTTTCCTTACTTGGAGAATTTATTATAAAAAAATTATATACCACACGAGCACGCAATGATGTAAATTATCCTCGTTCTCCTTATCTATTCTCTTTGGTTAAGGGTGTTTCATTTTGGTTAAGGGTGTTTCATTTGCTGCAATGGTTGCATTTTTATCAAATGTTTCTCCTAGTTTTTCAGCAAATTTTGATTTAACAAGAGCCCCTTTTGAAAGTGCCAAGAGTATTGTTGTTGCTTATCCCCAAAGCATTCTCTCAGCGTATGATGACGATGATAAGGAAAATTATTTAACAGCGCTGAATGTTGCTTTGACATCCAAGGTAAATGCTTCTGAAGACTATACAAATTTTTTAACCAAAACTCTTCTAGGTCCGAGTGATGAGGGCTCTATAATCAATGTTTTGACAGCAAACAGTAATAACCTATCGAAAAAAACGTTAAATGCAGGGGGGCAAGATAAAAAATCTCTCATTAGTTTACAGTCGTTTGTGGTTGATAGCTCTGCAGACCAACCGTTTGCAGAAAATGATGAGAATACAGATATTATTAATGTATCTAATATCTTGCGGAGTGGTTCAACTGAGGGAATGCAACGTGATGTATCGGGAAATAATGTCATTTTTGGTGTAATCATTAATGCGAAAACCACGGAGTGTGTTGTTATTGGTTATAAAGCGCAAGCACGGTTAGACGATGATGACAGTAAAGATCTAGCATCGTCTGTTGTCATTGGTTCTAAGTCGCAAATTCATAGAGGCGGATCTGTCGTTGTTGGTGCTAACACAGAAACACTAGGGAATGACGCGGTTGCTGTTGGTCGTTTTATACGGGTGGAGGAGAACGCCGGTACAGCTCTAGGCTTTAAAACGCAGGTGAAAGTGGCAGGGGGCGTTGCTCTAGGAAGCGATTCTGTAGCCAATAGGGCACCTGGTGTTTTTGGTTATACTCCTTTGCTGCAGGGTCCTGCAACAAATACCGAATCGTAATGGAAAAGTACGCGGGGTGCAGTGAGTGTTGGTAATGGGAGCGAAACGCGGCAAATTATAGGGGTAGCAGCTGGTAGCGGCGATACTGATGCAGTTAACAAGGGTCAGCTTGATGAAAACGTAACCACTCTTTCTAAAAATATTGAAGACGTGCGTTCTGTGGCGGTTCTTTATGATGAGGAAGAAGATACAGAAGAGGGCAGTACACTTACCAGATCAGCGCGTAAAGTGAATAAGAAGAGTGTAACTTTTGGAAATCTGAGCCAGGGGCAGGTTGGTTTGCATAAGGTTGCCGCTGGTAAAATTACCGAAAACGCTCATGATGTCTGCGAAGTATTTTGGTGGTGGAGCTGGCTATAAGGATGGAGAGTGGAAAGCGCCGGAATTCAAGGTTTCGCAATTCACTACAGATGGAAGTTCATCTGAAAAGAAGATCTATAATGATGTAGCGAGCGCTTTTGATGGCGTCAGTGATAGTATGTCAAGTATCAACGATCGTATTAAAGAAGTTTCGTCTAATTTACGTTACAATGATGCTCCGGGGAAGTTGAGTGTTGCGTTTGGTAGTGGTATATGGCTTAATCAATCCGCGTTTGCTTTTGGTGCTGGTTATACATCTGAAGATGGAAATATTCGTTCCAGTTTATCTGTCACGAGTGCTGGAGGTCGCTGGGGTGTAGGTGTAGGACTGAGCTTAACGCTGAATTAATGATAAAAAAAACAAATATTTTGAGAATTTTGTGTTTGCCCCTGCTTTAGTTAAGCAGGAGCAAAACATTTTTTATAAAAATCAATAAATGTACAATTAGACTAAAAAACAAATACCCAATACAGAATTTAACGATTTATGGAAGCTTTCTATAAGACTTTAGATATAACAAATTAGCTCTCCACCTACTTTCTAATCACTTTTTCAAATGTTAAAAAGCGTTCTATTTTTATTCTTGTTGTTTTACTTGTTTTTTATTTTATAAGTGAGAGGCTAAAAGTTAACGGGAAATATTCTAGTTAAAAATAGAAAGAAACAATTGGAAATAGATAATGATCCATAGCTTTTAAAAAGTTAATTTTCTTTTTACTATTAATCAAAAATACCTTTTCTTTTTTATTTTGTTAATTTTTTTAGTGATTGCTCTTTTATCGAATGCTTTTTTTGTTATTCCAGAAAAACTTGATTCAAGAAAAGTATTTTTTGAAATTATCAAGAGTATTGCAGAGACATATTCCATAAAGTGCGATCTTTGCTTGTATTGACTATGCCGGTCTTTTGGATGCCCCTAGTGTATCAAAAAGCAATTATTTAATAGCACTGAGTGTGGCGGTAACGTAAGCAGTTAATTCTTCAAGAAATTATGCATATTTTAAATCAATAATTTTTTGAGTGAGAGCGATAATAATATTATCCATGCATGTTTCTATAGCCAAACGGCTATAATTTATCGAAAAGAAAATGAAGTATAGAGTAAACAATATAGAAGGATCTATCTTCATTCCACGGCTATCTATTCGCGATGGTCTGACAACCTAACATTTCAGTGAAAATGGTAGGGACATAAGATTGTTGATGTATCTAATACCTCACAAAATGATTCATTCGCCGGAAGACGAAGGGGGTGTATTGGGGTTAATATCATTTTGGTAATAGAAAAAATTTTCTGACAGTAATAGAGATTGGTTTCAAGGTGCATGCGACCTTAGGCGATAACGAGGAAGATACAGCTTTGTTATTATCAACTTTGATCCGCGCTAATAGTCTATAGAGGCACCGCTATTGTTGTTGGTGCCAATAAGGTGATAACGAAGGTGGGGATGGATTAGAAATTGTAAGACACAGATGGAGCAGAAAGCTTCTATTACTTTGGATAGAAGAAGTTGGAAAAGGATAACATTTCTATAGGCCGTATGGTGTATATTTTAGGTAAAAACAGCATCGCAATAAGTTCTAAATGTAATGATAAAGGGAAAGACGGCTATAACAACCAAAAAGGGGGATTATTCAACAGCGATGGGAGTTATTTCTAAAGCTTTATATTATTCCAAACTTCTATTGGTCAGTGTGCAAAGACAAACAGAAAACTATTATACAGCTTTAGATTTCTATGTAAAAGTGTTGTCAGAAGCAGGGATTTATGGGGTGCTTCTATGAGTGGTTATAATCTTATTATAGCAAATGCTAAGCAACAGACAGTGCACTAGATGCGGGATAAGTTTTGGATAAAAAACGCGATAGATTGTAGGAGTAGCGGCTAGTATTCAACACTGGTGTCGTAAGTATTATCCAGCTAAAGGCATTAAGAGAGGGCTGCTTATAAAAAATTGGAGGCTTTCTGTTGTTTGTGAAAGTTCTATAGCGTTGATTATAGATTTGGCATCTGAAAGTAAAAATTTCGGAACTGTGAAGGATAAAGATTACAATAAATAAAGTCTGATCTGGCTCATAGCATTATGCTGGATAAGGTAAAAATATTGCAGAATACTTGAGATGCAACTGGTTTAGTAGATCACGAATGGTTCGAAAATGGCCACTGTTAGCGTTGATGTGGGAATAAAGAGATAAAGGGAATTAAGGTGGAAAACTCTATAAAATCTCACAACAGACGAGTGAATAATTCTTTCATAAATTTGAATAATGAGATTGTTGATATGAAGAAGAACATTCTTGTTACGTAAGATAAAGAGACTAAGCGATAAATGTAGGTCTTATAGCCATTATGAGAGTAACAAAATTTATTATTGCTCGTAAGGAAGGAAGAAGAGTTATCCATTGGTAAATCCAGAAGGCTGTATTAAAGTCAGTATTTTGAACAGTGAAAGCAAAAGAATCGGGCACTTTTCGATCTAAAAGAGGGTTTTCTTGTAGCAGGATCAACCAATGCAGTGGATGGCTATCAGCTTTATTCGTTAAACAAGCAGTTTGCTACATATTTTGTTAGCGGTAGTGGATCTGATGAGGAAAGAAAATAGAATCGCTTCTGCTTTCACAGTTAAATACAGTTAATGCTTATAGCAGCGTTACTTTGAGAAAAGTTATACGAGTATTGCAGACGCTTTTGGGGATGTTAGTAACGGTAAGTTAATATAAATAGCAGTATTAATGAGATGAAAATCAGAGTCGATTCAGATATTTTGCATTAAAATAAGGGAAGAAAAGCCAATGACGCTAATGATGGTGATCAAGTGAGTAAAATTCTTATATGTAGCAAATAGTAAAATTGAATAAAATTTAACTGATACAGTATAAAGAGTGCACAGTTTAGAGCTCAACGAGTGTGGGGTGAATATTGGAAACAATGTTGGTAGTATTGAGAACACATTTAAAATTTTTCTAATAGGGTTAATTAAAATCATTTTGAAAAGAGGACAAGTGTTGATAAAAAAGCACACTCAGATTCATAATGATGCTTTTTTATAAAGATCACAAAAAAGTCATATTTTTATGTTGCTATTTTCTTGAACAGTCTATAGTGATGCGGAAATGTATATTAGTAAGACTCATTTTGATAAAATAACTTTCAAAGGGGGGAAATTAGTGCGTAAAGATAGAAGGTACATCACAAGACCGCGCATATATCATTACATGATACTATAAAAAGAGAAAACCTAACTAAAAAGCCGATTATCCGAGGCAAACTAGATTTCGAACATATTACAATCTCTTTTTGCTTTACTTGTTATTAATAAAAAAATGTTTTCTAATAAAACTGAAGTCTATAATTAGGAAAACACACACTAAAACCTTTTTTGAAAGATTTTATATAACGACGACCAAGTAAAAAGTAAGATTAAATATGCAAGACCTCTTTTTAGTTAGAAAAAACAGCACATTAAAACCCTTAGACTCTAAATGTGTTATTTTTATGTCCACAAAACATAATCAAAAAACAAACATTTAGGTCACAACACAGAAAGCACAAACAAAACGAGATTAAAGACTCAAAATGTTCACACTCTAAGCAATAATCCTCTATTCTCAATTCCAAAGAGGTCAATAATGCTAAAATGTGTCTTTTTTATGTTTTGGAGGTGTTTTTAAATTTTTTCATTGGAGAGTTTGTTATGAAAAAATTATATGCCCCACAAGCAGCGAGTGAATTAAAACGTTCTCGTTTTTCTTTTGTTAAAGTTCTTTCGTTGGCTACAGCGGCTACATTTTTATCAAATGTTTCTCCTAGTTTTTCAGCAAATTTTGATTTAATAACAGCCCCTTTTGCAAGTACCGAGAGTATTGTTGTTGCTTATCCCCAAAGCATTCTCTCGGCGTATGATGACTATGATGGCGGTGATAAGGAAAATTATTTAACAGCGCTGAATGTTGCTTTGACACCCAAGGTAAATGCTGCTGATGACTATGCAAATTTTTTAACCAAAACTCTTCTAGGTCCGAGTGATGAGGGCTCTATAATCAATGTTTTGACAGCAAACAGTAATAACCTATCGAAAAAAACGTTAAATGCAGGGGTGCAAGATAAAAAGCCTCTCATTAGTCCACAGTCCTTTGTGGTTGATAGCTCTGCAGACCAACGGCTTGCACAGGATGATGAGAATACAGATATTATTAATGTATCAGATTTCTCACGAAATGATCCCATCACGAGATTGACACGTAGTGCTGGGATGCAGCGTGCGGAAGAAACGAATGTCACGCTTGGTAAAGGGATAAAAATAACATCATATGCCGAGAATGTTGCTATTGGTACTAATGTATCAGTACTAGCTAGAGAATCCGTTGCTATTGGTTATTATGCGGAGGTGAAGAGCCGGGGCAGTATTGCTATAGGTCGTTATGCGCTCGCTGAAGGCGAAGGAAGTGTCGCAATAGGTGGCGAACTTCCACATGGAAATACTGCACCGTTTCCCAAAGACGGTCGTACAATTGCAGGAGGAGATCGCTCGGTCGCTATTGGTAAGAACGCTAAATCTCAAGGTTTTCAGGCTGCTGCTGTAGGTTATGGTAGTACTGCTGAGAAAAATAATGGGGTTGCTTTTGGTTATATTGCATTTGCAGGGAGTGACGAGTCCGTTGCTATAGGTTCTTATCCATATGCAGGAGGACAAGATAGTATAGCTGTGGGCCACATGTCTCGCGCTTTAGGTGTCAGCAGTATCGCAATAGGTGGTGAATATCATAAGGAGGATGAGTGGAGTGAATATACATTAGCAAAAGCTAATTATACAACTGTTTTAGGTTCTGTTTCTCAGGCCTTAGGACAGGGTGCAACTGCTCTTGGTTATCGTGCTAAGGCGATTGATGAGTTCTCCATTGCTTTGGGTTCTTATTCGGAAGCACAGGGAAAGGGAGCTATCACTATAGGTGCCAATTCTGTAGTTTCGGTGGAAGATGGTGTTGCTCTAGGAAGAGATTCTGTAGCTAATAAGGCTGCTGGTGTTTCTGGTTATACTTCTCTGTTGCAGGGTCCTGCAAAAAACACCGAATCGCAATGGAAAAGTACGCGGGGCGCAGTGAGTGTTGGTGATTATAGTAAGGGTATAACCAGACAAATTACAGGCGTAGCAGCTGGTTCTGAGGTTGCCGATGCTGTGAATGTTAGGCAGTTGAGAGACTTAGAAGATGTTGTAAGAAAAAACGGTTGGAAACTCTCTGTTGGCGGTGCAAATGGTACAACTGTTCTTATGGATGGTGATGTAGATTTTTCTGCTGGAAGCACAAATCTTCAGATTGCAAAAGGTGATGAAGACAATAAGTTAAAATTCGATTTAGCTCAAGATGTTGCATTAACGAGCTTAAAGGCAGGCACAAATACCCTAGATGCCACCGGCTTAGTGATTACGGGTGGTCCGCAAATAACGACGGCTGGTATTGGTGCTGGCAGTAAAAAGATAACAGGATTGGCAAAAGGGACTGATGATACTGATGCCGTTAACAAAGGTCAGCTTGATGAAAACGTAACCACTCTTTCTAAAAATATTGAAGACGTGCGTTCTATAGCAGTTTTCTACGATGTAGAAGAAGATACAACAGAAGAGGTCAGTACACTTACCAGAACAGCACCTAAAGCGAAACAAAGCAGTGTGACTTTTGGTGATCCTAAAACAGGCACTGTTGCATTGCATAATGTTGGAATTGGCAAGATTACAGCAGATTCAACGGACGCTGTTAATGGTAGTCAGCTTTATTCGCTTGGCAGCGAGGTTGCTAAGTATTTTGGCGGTGGCGCCAAGTATGATGGTGGCACATGGACCGCTCCTACATTCACGGTTAAATCGGTTAAGAATGATGGTGTTTCTGAAGATAAGGTTTATTCTGATGTAGCATCTGCTTTGAGTGGAGTTGGTAGTTCTATCACGAATGTTCAGAATAAATTGACTGAGCAGGTTAACAATGTGGTTAACAAGGTGGAAGGCGAAAGTTTTGTTCAGCAAGATAAAACAACACATCTCCTCACTATAGGTGCTAAATCAGAAGGCAGTGAAATCAATATTGCCAATAAGACTGGTGCGGATCGGACTCTTTCCGGCGTGAAGGACGCGACAAAAAACAATGAAGCCGTTAACAAAGGACAGCTTGAGAAAGGTTTAAAGGATCTTTCGAACAATCTTCAGTCTGATGAATCAGCTGTTGTTCATTATGATAAAGGTTCAGATGGTAAAACTAATTATAGTAGTGTGACTTTGGGCGGTAAAGATAAGACAGCTGTAGGTCTCCATAATGTTGCTGATGGTAAGATTGCCAAGGGTTCACATGATGCAATCACGGGTGGTCAGGTTAACACAATCGGTGAGGATGTTGCCAAGTTTTTAGGTGGTAATGCGGCATTTAAAGATGGTGCTTTAAGCGCTCCGACTTATAAGATCTCAAATATTGCTGAAGATGGTACGGCAACAGAAAAGCCATACAACGATGTTGGTTCAGCCTTTGCTGGTCTTGATACGAGTGTCAAGAATGTGAATGCGCGCATTAAGGAAGTGTCGCAAGGTGTTGCTCAGGATTCTTTGAACTGGAGCAAAACTGCTCATGCCTTTGTCGCGCAGCATGAAAAGAGGGAAGAACAAGCCGACGGCACAGTTGTAGTGACGCAAGAAAACAGCAAGATCACATCGCTGGCTGATGGTTCTATTGTGGTAGGTTCGAGCGATGCGATTACGGGTGGTCAGATTTATGATCTTCGAAAACAGTTTGCTGGCTATTTTGGTGGCGGTGCTGGTTATAATGAGAAGGGCGAATGGCAAGCTCCAAACTATAACTTATCGAATATTGATAAAGATGGTAAGGTAACAGATAAATCACACACCAATGTTGGTTCTGCCTTTGAAGGACTTGATGATAATATCAAAACTGTGAACGCTCGCATTAAGGAAGTCTCTGAAGGTGTTGCTCAGGATTCTTTGAACTGGAGCAAAACTGCTCATGCCTTTGTCGCGCAGCATGAAAAGAAGGAAGAAAAAGACGGCAAAGTTGTAGTGACACAAGAAAACAGCAAGATCACATCGCTGGCTGATGGTTCTATTGTGGTAGGTTCGAGCGATGCGATTACGGGTGGTCAGATTTATGATCTCCGAAAACAGTTTGCTGGCTATTTTGGTGGTGGCGCTGGATATAATAAAGAAGGCAAATGGATAGCTCCTACTTTCAAGGTCAAACAAATCGGTTCTGATGGTCATATTACTGATGAGACTTATCAGAATGTAGCGGATGCTTTTTCTAGTGTTGGTAATTCTTTCGAGAGTGTTCATAATGAGATTAACACTATGAGAAGTGATAGTCTTGTTAAGTGGAATGAAGAGAAGAAACTGATCAAGATTGGTGGCGAAAAAGATGGTACGACAATCACTGTTGCCGATAAGGATAGTAAGGATAGAATACTTTCTGGCGTGAAGGATGCAGAAAAGGGCAACGAAGCGGTTAATAAAGCCCAGCTTGATAAAAATATAGATGCACTTACGAATGAAATTGAAGAAGTGCGCTCTGTAGCAGTTTTTTATGATGAGGAAGAAGATACAGAAGAGGTCAGTACACTTACCAGAACAGCACCTAAAGCGAAACAAAGCAATGTGACTTTTGGTGATCCCAAAACAGGCCCTGTTGGATTACATAATGTTGGAACTGGTAAGATTGCTAAGGATTCACATGATGCCATAAATGGCTCACAGCTTTTTGAGACAAATGATAAGGTTGCGACCTATCTTGGTGGTGGTTCGGCATTTAAAGAAGGTTCTTTGACAGCTCCGACTTATAAGATCTCTAATATTACTGACAATGGTACAGTAACGACTAGTTCATATAACGATGTTGGTTCAGCTTTTGCTGGTCTTGATGCGAGTGTCAAGAATGTGAATACGCATCTAACGAATGAGGTCAAAAATTTTACTGATAAAGTAACGAATATTACGCAAAAATTTAAAGGCGATGCCTTGTTATGGAGTGATACAGCCCATGCCTTTGTCGCGCAGCATGAAAAGAAGGAAGAAAAAGAAGACAACACAGTTGTAGTGACACAAGAAAACAGCAAGCTTACGTCACTTTTAGATGGAGCAATTAATGATAGCTCAACGGATGCCGTGACGGGTAACCAGCTTCATAAATTGGGTACAGGGGTTGCAAAATCTTTGGGTGGTAACGCTAGCTATGCAGAAGGAAAGTGGAGTGCTCCTACATTCACGGTTAAGAGCGTGAAAGAAGATGGGAAAACAGAAGATAAAGACTATCATGATGTAGCAACAGCTTTTGCTGGAGTTGGTACCTCTTTCTCAAATGTGAATAATTCTATTACGAATATTAAAAAAGAGGTTACCAAAGAGATTGCGGATGCAAAAAGTGATTCATTGAACTGGAGTAAAACTGCTAATGCCTTTGTAGCGCAGCATGAAAAGAAGGAAAAAGACAACGAGGGCAAAGTTGTAGTAACACAAGAAAACAGCAAGATAACGTCCCTTCAGGCTGGCAAGATTACAGCAGATTCAACGGACGCTGTTAATGGTAGTCAGCTTTATTCGCTTGGCAGCGAGGTTGCTAAGTCTTTAGGCGGTGGGGCTGGATATGCGAATGGCACATGGACCGCTCCAAGTTTTGTAGTTAGTAAATTTGATGCGGAAGGTAAAGCTACTGAAGAGAAGTATGATGATGTTGCCGCTGCTTTTGCAGGTGTTAGCAGTTCTATTACGAACATTCATAATGAAGTTAACAAGGAGATTAACAAAGTTGTAGGGGATAGCCTTGTTAAGCAGGATAAAGATGCTGATCCTATTACCATTGGTAAGGAAACAGATGGCACTGTAATCAATGTTGCGAACAAAAGCGGTGTGAAACGGGTTATTTCTGGCGTAGATGATGCGAAAGATAACAATGATGCCGTTAACAAAGGCCAGCTTGAGAAAGGTTTAAAGGATCTTTCCAACAGTCTTCAGTCTGATGAATCAGCAGTTGTTCATTACGATAAACAAAAGGATGGTAAAGTTGATTATGCGAATGTCACCTTTGGTGGTAAAGATAAGACAGCTGTAGGTCTCCATAATATTGCTGATGGTAAGATTGCCAAGGATTCCCGTGATGCAATCACAGGTGGTCAGATTAATATAATCTCTCAGGAAGTTGCCAAGTTTTTAGGTGGTAATGCGGCATTTAAAGATGGTGCTTTAAGCGCTCCGACTTATAAGATCTCAAATATTGCTGAAGATGGTACGGCAACAGAAAATTCATACAACGATGTTGGTTCAGCTTTTGCTGGTCTTGATACGAATTTCAAGAATGTGAATACGCATTTGACGAATGTTGTCAATGAATTCACTGAAAAAGTAACGAACATTACGCAAGAAGTTCAAGGTGATGCTTTGTTGTGGAACAAGGATCAGGGGGCGTTTGTCGCGCAGCATGAAAAGAGGGAAGAAGGAGACGACGGCAAAGTTGTAGTGACACAAGGAAACAGCAAGATCACATCGCTTGCGGCTGGCAAGATTACAGCAGATTCAACGGACGCTGTTAATGGCTCTCAGATTTATTCTATGAGTGAAATGGTTGGTAGTTATTTTGGCGGTGGCGCTGGATATGATAAAGAAGGCAAATGGATTGCTCCTACTTTCACGATTAAGACTGTTAAGGATGATGGTACTGAAGAAGAGAAGAAGTATAATACTGTTGCAGAAGCTTTTGCTGGTGTTGGTACATCTTTCACGAATGTTAAAAACGATATTACTAACGTGGTAAGTAATAGTCTTGTTAAGTGGAATGAAGAGCAGAAAATAATCAAGATTGGTGGCGAAAAAGAGGGTGGTGTGATTACTCTTGCCGATAATAAAAATACGGCGCGGACACTTTCTGGTGTGAAGGATGCAGAAAAGAACGACGAAGCAGTTAACAAGGGACAGCTTGATGAGAATGTGACAAAACTTTCTGATGACATTGAAGAAGTGCGTTCTGTGGCAGTTCTTTATGATGAGGAAGAAGCTTCAGAAGAGGTCAGTACACTTACCAGATCAGCACCTAAAGTTAATAAAAATAGTGTGACTTTTGGTGATCCCAAAACAGGCACTGTTGCTTTGCATAATGTTGCCGCTGGTAAGATTGTCAAGGATTCTCATGATGTGATCAATGGTGGGCAGATTGAGACAATAACTCAGAATGTAGCCAAATTTTTGGGTGGCGATACAGCATTTAGCGATGGCGCTTTTACTGGTCCAACCTATAAATTGTCCAAAGTTTCTACAGAGGGTGAAGTAGCAGAAAGCGAATTTAAAGATGTTGGCACAGCTTTTGCAGGGCTTGATACGAATATCAAGAATGTGAATCAGCGTATTAAGGAAGTCTCTGAAGGTGTAGCACAAGATTCTTTGTTGTGGAGTGATACTGAAAAAGCATTTGTAGCGCAGCATGGAAAAGATGAAACAGCAAAAACGAATAGTAAGATTAAGTTTCTTGCAAATGGAGAGGTTTCTGAAAGCTCAACAGAAGCGGTGAATGGTTCTCAGCTTTATTCCTTGAATACTACACTTGCGAAGTATTTTGGTGGTAATGCTAAATATGAGAATGGTGCATGGACAGCTCCTATTTTCAAAGTTACGACATTCAATGATGATGGAAGTCCTGCAGAGCAGGAGTATGAGAGTGTAGCGGCTGCCTTTGCTGGTGTAAGCAGTTCATTCACGAAGCTTCATAATGAGATATCAGACAATATTGAGCAGAATGCGTTGTTGTGGAGTGATGAAGAGAGTGCCTTTGTAGCGCTTCATGGTAAGGAAGATGCAAGAAGCAAGAGCAAACTGAAGTCCCTTTTAGATGGTGATATCTCAGAAGGTTCGACGGAAGCGATGACGGGCAACCAGCTTTATTTGATGAGCAATCAGCTTTCTGCCTATTTTGGTGGTGGAGCTGGCTATAAGGCTGGTGAGTGGACAGCACCTACTTTCAATGTTGCGCAATTCAATTCTGATGGAAGTTCATCAGAGAAGAAGATCTATAATGATGTAGCGAGCGCTTTTGATGGCGTCAGTGATAGTATGTCAAGTATCAACGATCGTATTAAAGAAGTTTCGGATAATAGAGATACGAATAGTTTGAATTGGAATGAAGACAAAGGATCGTATGACGCTAGTCATAAAGGGGCATCGAGTAAGATTACGAATGTAGCTGGTGGTAAGATAGAAGAAGGTTCGCAAGAAGTTGTGAACGGTGGCCAGCTCTGGACTGTTAATGAGAAGGTAAAAGAGGTTGAGACCAAGGTAGATACGATTGATCAGCAGGTAAAAGATATCACGACAGCAGTAACGGATGGAGCTGTTAACTATGACAAAGATGCGGATGGCAAAAAGACCAATAGCATTACGTTAGCAGGTGGGAATGAAAGTGAACCTGTTTTGATTGCTAATGTTAAAGATGGCAAAATTGAAGAAGGCTCTAAGCAAGCAGTTAATGGTGGTCAGTTACATGATTACACAGAACAGCAGATGAAGACGGTCCTTGAAGATGCGAAAAAGTATACGGATGATCAAGTGAACGGTCTTGTCAACAATGGCGTTAATGAGGCAAAATCCTATACGGATATGAAGTTTGAAACGTTGAATTATGCCATTGAAGATGTTCGGAAAGAAGCAAGACAAGCAGCAGCTATTGGTTTAGCGGTATCGAATTTAAGCTATGACGATACACCAGGAAAATTAAGTTTTTCATTTGGTAGTGGTTTATGGCGCAGTCAATCCGCATTTGCTATTGGAGCTGGTTATATGTCTGAAAATGGAAGATTTCGCTCTAATATATCTGCAACGAGTGCTGGGGGACATTGGGGAGTAGGTGCTGGATTTAGGGTAACACTGAATTAACAATAGAAAATTCGAAATAAACTTTTCCTTCTCTTATCAAATGCGTTACATGTGGCATTTTAAGAGAAGGAAAGTTATTCTCATCATAAATGAATAGCAATAGAAGATAATGGGTTTATTTCGAATAAAAATGTATTTTTTATTATGAAATTTTATGTGAAAAAATCATTTATCATCTCCAAAAGGAATTATTTGAGTAATCGATATTTATTTTGAGAGAGGTTTTTCCTTATAAGAGAAATATATATTATAATAATATTATCAATGAATGCAGCATTATTTTTATGACAAGATAGGCGGTATGTTATTTTGCATAATTCTACTGCTGATAAGATTATTATTGGATTGTATAATGCCATAAAAGGTGATCAATTACATGACAGTGAGCAGCAGATTAAGACAGTTTTTGATGATGCGAAAAAATATATAGATAAATGGTTTTCTGAATCCATAGGATAATGCGATGAGTAATGTTGTGAATGATGCAAAATCTTACACGGATACAAAATTTGAAGCATTAAGATATGATATGAAGACAGTTCAGAAAGAAGCAAGACAGGCGGCCTCTGTTGGTTTAGCAGTATCGAATTTAAGTTATTTTGATATTCTTTGGTCTTTAATAGCGTAGTCGATCGGTTTTTGCCTTTGGAGCTGGTTATATGTCAGAAGATGGAAAGATCGCTCTAATATATCCGCAATGAGTTCTGGCGGAGATTGGGGAAGAGGTGCTGGCTTAAGATTAACGCTGAATTTATGATAGTAAAGGATTATTTTAACAACATTTATTCTTATTTTATTGAAATAATGGTAATTTTTTTTAAGACGCTACAGTATTTATCTAGAGATAAGCATAATATTTAATGCATATATAAGATCACCAAAAGCAGCTGAATTATCTCCTTTGCTCTGCGCATTCAAACCTACAGCAATAGAACTTAGAGCCTCGGCAGTAGCCGATGGACCGAAAGCAACAGATGAGGCTATAAACTTTGAGGTTTTATAGAAGCTTTTTCTGTATTTTTGTTGAAAAAAGATCACAGTAGAATCCATATTGCTAAAAAGTCATATTTTTATGTTGCTATTTTCTTGAACAGTCTATAGTGATGCGGAAATGTATATTAGTAAGACTCATTTTGATAAAATAACTTTCAAAGGGGGGAAATTAGTGCGTAAAGATAGAAGGTACATCACAAGACCGCGCATATATCATTACATGATACTATAAAAAGAGAAAACCTAACTAAAAAGCCGATTATCCGAGGCAAACTAGATTTCGAACATATTACAATCTCTTTTTGCTTTACTTGTTATTAATAAAAAAATGTTTTCTAATAAAACTGAAGTCTATAATTAGGAAAACACACACTAAAACCTTTTTTGAAAGATTTTATATAACGACGACCAAGTAAAAAGTAAGATTAAATATGCAAGACCTCTTTTTAGTTAGAAAAAACAGCACATTAAAACCCTTAGACTCTAAATGTGTTATTTTTATGTCCACAAAACATAATCAAAAAACAAACATTTAGGTCACAACACAGAAAGCACAAACAAAACGAGATTAAAGACTCAAAATGTTCACACTCTAAGCAATAATCCTCTATTCTCAATTCCAAAGAGGTCAATAATGCTAAAATGTGTCTTTTTTATGTTTTGGAGGTGTTTTTAAATTTTTTCATTGGAGAGTTTGTTATGAAAAAATTATATGCCCCACAAGCAGCGAGTGAATTAAAACGTTCTCGTTTTTCTTTTGTTAAAGTTCTTTCGTTGGCTACAGCGGCTACATTTTTATCGAATGTTACACCTGTTTTTTCAGCAAATTCTGATTTTAGAAACACATTTCTTGAGGGTGTTAACAGTGCTGGTGTCTCTTATCCAGAAAACATCATCTCTGTTGCTGGTTTGAATGCTTCTTCTGTCTCAAAAGACAATTATTTAACAGCACTGAATGTTGCTTTGACACCCAAGGTAAATGCTGCTGATGACTATGCAAATTTTTTAACCAAAACTCTTCTAGGTCCGAGTCCGAGTGATGAGGGCTCTATAATCAATGTTTTGACAGCAAACAGTAATAACCTATCGAAAAAAACGTTAAATGCAGGGGTGCAAGATAAAAAGCCTCTCATTAGTCCACAGTCCTTTGTGGTTGATAGCTCTGCAGACCAACCGTTTGCAGAAAATGATGAGAATGCAACGCTTGTTAATGTTTCTGACCTTTTGCGGGGTGGAAATACGGGAATGCAACGAAATACACGAGCGAGTAACACTGTTATTCTAGGTGATGGTGCATCTGTAAAGTCAGAGAGAGGTATTGCTATCGGCTATAACGCTCTGGCATCCAGCAAGGGTGATGCTCTTGCTATAGGTTACATGTCTCATGCTATGGGGATAAGCAGTGTCTCAATAGGTTCCGAATATCATGCAGAGAAAGATCCGGACGATCATACAATGGCGCGTGGTGATTTTACAACGGCTGTGGGTGCTGTTTCTCATGCTGAGGGGTATGGTGCAACTGCTATTGGTCATCGTGCAAAGGGAGTTGGTAAGGAGAGCATTTCTTTTGGATTTTATTCGGAAGCACGGACAGATGGAGCTATCGCTATAGGTGCCAATTCCTTAGCTCTGTCCCCAGAAGGCGTTGCTCTGGGAAAAGATTCTAAAGCCGATAGGGATCTTAAGACTGATGGTTATAGTCCTTTGCTGCATGCTCATTCACCAAGCGCCGCAGTGGAATGGAAAGGTACGCGGGGCGCAGTGAGTGTTGGTGATTTTAAGAACGGTATAACCAGACAAATTATAAACGTAGCAGCTGGTCTTCTAGATACCGACGCGGTGAATGTTGCGCAATTAAAGGACTTAGAAACACTTGTAAGAAAAAACGGTTGGAAACTCTCTGTTGGAGATAAAAATGCTACAACTGTTCTTATGGATAGTGGAGTAGATTTTTCTGCTGGAAGTACAAATCTTCAGATTACAAAAGGTGATAAGGATAATAAGCTAAAATTTGATTTGGCTAAAGATGTTACATTAACGAGCTTAAAGGTAGGCCCAAGTACCCTAAACGTAGCAGGCTTATTGATTGCAGATGGTCCGCTAATAACAGTAGCTGGTATTAATGCTGGTAATAAAAAGATAACAGGATTGGCAGAAGGTACTGATGATACTGATGCAGTGACTTTTGCACAGCTAAAAGCAGCACAAGCAGGACAAGCAGCAGGGGTTATAAAAGGTTTAAAAATTAACACTACTGGCAAAGATTTTGCAGATGCTATAGCTGATGCAGAAAATTCAGTCGCTCTTGGTAGCAAGTCCAGCGTTAGTAAACGCTCCAGCGGTGCGCTTGCTTTTGGTTATGGCGCATCTGTAAAGGATGGTGGTTCCACAAATGATCCAAAAGGTTCGTTAAATGGAATTGCCTTAGGTGCAAATGCATCTGTATCTGGTATTGGTGGAGTTGCTCTTGGCGCTAGCGCAGCAGCTACCGGCGAATCTGCGCTTGCTTTTGGTAGTGGAGCAAAAGCATCAGTTAAAGATGGTATTGCTTTGGGAAGCGGTTCTGTAGCGAATGTTGGACCTGGTTTTGGGGGTTATGATCCTAGTACTAGAGCGAATTCAGATAAAAAAGACAATACATGGCTATCCAGTCTTGGTGCACTCAGTATTGGTGATGCTAAGCAAGGAAAAACCAGACAGATTGTAGGTGTTGCCGCTGGCACGAACGACTCTGATGCGGTAAATGTTGCACAGCTAAAAGCTCTACAAGATTCTATAAACCCAAGTTGGGGGCTCTCTGTTAATGGTAAAAATACGACAGATGTTAATTCAACTAACCCATTGGATTTGGTAACTGGAAGTACAAATCTTAATCTTACAAAAGGCGATAAAGACAATAAGGTACAATTTGATCTGGCTCCAGATGTTACATTAACGAGCTTAAAGGCAGGCACAAATACCTTCGATGCCACCGGCTTAGTCATTACGGGTGGTCCGCAAATAACGACGGCTGGTATTGGTGCTGGCAGTAAAAAGATAACAGGATTGGCAAAAGGTACTGATGATACTGATGCTGTTAACAAAGGTCAGCTTGATGAAAATGTAACCACTCTTTCTAAAAATATTGAAGACGTGCGTTCTATAGCAGTTTTCTACGATGTAGAAGAAGATACAACAGAAGAGGTCAGTACACTTACCAGAACAGCACCTAAAGCGAAACAAAGCAGTGTGACTTTTGGTGATCCCAAAACAGGCACTGTTGCATTGCATAATGTTGGAATTGGTAAGATTACCAAGGATTCTCATGATGCCGTTAATGGCTCACAGCTTCATACATTGGGCAACGAGGTTGCCTCGTATTTTGGCGGTGGCGCCAAGTATGATGGTGGCACATGGACCGCTCCTACATTCACGGTTAAGACTGTTAAGGATGATGGTGTTTCTGAAGATAAGGTTTATTCTGATGTAGCATCTGCTTTGAGTGGAGTTGGTAGTTCTATCACGAATGTTCAGAATAAATTGACTGAGCAGGTTAACAATGTGGTTAACAAGGTGGAAGGCGAAAGTTTTGTTCAGCAAGATAAAACAACGCATCGTCTCACTATTGGAGCTAAATCAGAAGGCAGTGAAATCAATATTGCCAATAAGGCAGGTACGGATCGGACACTTTCTGGTGTGCAGGCAGCGACCAAGGATAATGAAGCCGTTAACAAAGGACAGCTTGATAAAGGCTTGAAAGATCTTTCGAACAGTCTTCAGTCTGATGAATCAGCTGTTGTTCATTATGATAAAGGTTCAGATGGTAAAACTAATTATAGTAGTGTGACTTTGGGCGGTAAAGATAAGACAGCTGTAGGTCTCCATAATGTTGCTGATGGTAAGATTGCCAAGGGTTCACATGATGCAATCACGGGTGGTCAGGTTAACACAATCGGTGAGGATGTTGCCAAGTTTTTAGGTGGAGATGCTGCATTTACAAATGGAGCTCTTACACAGCCAACCTATAAATTATCGCACATTGCCACAGATGGAGGTGTGACAGAGAGTTCGTTCCAAGGTGTTGGAACCGCTTTTGCTGGTCTTGATACAAATATCAAGAATGTGAATGCACGCATTAAGGAAGTCTCAGAAGGAGTTGCGCATGATTCCTTGTTATGGAGTGATACAGCCCATGCCTTTGTAGCGCAGCATGAAAAGAAGGAAGAAAAAGACGGCAAAGTTGTAGTGACACAAGAAAACAGCAAGATAACGTTTCTTGCGGCTGGCAAGATTACAGCAGATTCCACAGATGCCATTAATGGCTCACAGTTTCATTCACTAGGCAATAACGTTGCTACCTATTTTGGCGGTAGCGCAACATTTGCAGATGGTGCTTTTACAGCTCCGACTTATAAGATCTCAAATGTTGCTGAAGATGGTAAGGCAACAGAAAAGTCATACAACGATGTTGGTTCAGCTTTTGCTGGTCTTGATGCGAGTGTCAAGAATGTGAATACGCATCTAACGAATGAGATCAAAAATTTTACTGAAAAAGTAACGAATATTACGCAAGCAGTCCAAGGCGATGCTTTGTTATGGAATGATAAATCCCATGCCTTTGTAGCGCAGCATGAAAAGAAGGAAGAAAAAGACGACAAAGTTGTAGTGACACAAGAAAACAGCAAGATTACGTTTCTTGCTGCAGGAGATATTACGAAAGATTCCACAGATGCCGTTAATGGCTCTCAGATTTATTCTATGAGTGAAATGGTTGGTAGTTATTTTGGTGGTGGCGCTGGATATAATAAAGAAGGCAAATGGATAGCTCCTACTTTCAAGGTCAAACAAATCGGTTCTGATGGTCATATTACTGATGAGACTTATCAGAATGTAGCGGATGCTTTTTCTAGTGTTGGTAATTCTTTCGAGAGTGTTCATAATGAGATTAACACTATGAGAAGTGATAGTCTTGTTAAGTGGAATGAAGAGAAGAAACTGATCAAGATTGGTGGCGAAAAAGATGGTACGACAATCACTGTTGCCGATAAGGATAGTAAGGATAGAATACTTTCTGGCGTGAAGGATGCAGAAAAGGGCAACGAAGCGGTTAATAAAGCCCAGCTTGATAAAAATATAGATGCACTTACGAATGAAATTGAAGAAGTGCGCTCTGTAGCAGTTTTTTATGATGAGGAAGAAGATACAGAAGAGGTCAGTACACTTACCAGAACAGCACCTAAAGCGAAACAAAGCAATGTGACTTTTGGTGATCCCAAAACAGGCCCTGTTGGATTACATAATGTTGGAACTGGTAAGATTGCTAAGGATTCACATGATGCCATAAATGGCTCACAGCTTTTTGAGACAAATGATAAGGTTGCGACCTATCTTGGTGGTGGTTCGGCATTTAAAGAAGGTTCTTTGACAGCTCCGACTTATAAGATCTCTAATATTACTGACAATGGTACAGTAACGACTAGTTCATATAACGATGTTGGTTCAGCTTTTGCTGGTCTTGATGCGAGTGTCAAGAATGTGAATACGCATCTAACGAATGAGGTCAAAAATTTTACTGATAAAGTAACGAATATTACGCAAAAATTTAAAGGCGATGCCTTGTTATGGAGTGATACAGCCCATGCCTTTGTCGCGCAGCATGAAAAGAAGGAAGAAAAAGAAGACAACACAGTTGTAGTGACACAAGAAAACAGCAAGATAACGTCTCTTGCAGCAGGAGCTATCAGTGAAACTTCAACAGACGCCGTTAATGGCTCACAGCTTCATACCTTGGGCACTGGGGTTGCTACGTTTTTAGGGGGTGGTGCTGTCTATAAGGATGGTAAATGGACCGCTCCTACATTCAAGGTTAAAACAATCAAGGAAGATGGCACCTCTGGAGAAGGGGATTATTCTGATGTAGCATCTGCTTTTGCTGGAGTTGGTAGTTCTATCACGAATGTTAAAAACGAGATTACCAAACAAATTAACAATGAAATTGCCAATGTGAAAGGCGATAGCCTTGTTAAGAAAGATGCAACTACAAATCTTATCACTATTGGTAAAGAAGTAGAAGGCAGTGAAATCAATATTGCCAATAAGGCAGGTACGGATCGGACACTTTCTGGTGTGCAGGCAGCGACCAAGGATAATGAAGCCGTTAACAAAGGACAGCTTGAGAAAGGCTTGAAAGATCTTTCGAACAGTCTTCAGTCTGATGAATCAGCTGTTGTTCATTATGATAAAGGTTCAGATGGTAAAACTAATTATAGTAGTGTGACTTTGGGCGGTAAAGATAAGACAGCTGTAGGTCTCCATAATGTTGCTGATGGTAAGATTGCCAAGGGTTCACATGATGCAATCACGGGTGGTCAGGTTAACACAATCGGTGAGGATGTTGCCAAGTTCTTAGGTGGAGATGCTGCATTTACAAATGGAGCTCTTACACAGCCAACCTATAAATTATCGCACATTGCCACAGATGGAGTTGTGACAGAGAGTTCGTTCCAAGGTGTTGGAACCGCTTTTGCTGGTCTTGATACAAATATCAAGAATGTGAATGCACGCATTAAGGAAGTCTCAGAAGGAGTTGCGCATGATTCCTTGTTATGGAGTGATACAGCCCATGCCTTTGTCGCGCAGCATGAAAAGAAGGAAGAAAAAGACGACAAAGTTGTAGTGACACAAGAAAACAGCAAGATTACGTTTCTTGCTGCAGGAGATATTACGAAAGATTCCACAGATGCCGTTAATGGCTCTCAGATTTATTCTATGAGTGAAATGGTTGGTAGTTATTTTGGTGGTGGCGCTGGATATAATAATGAAGGCAAATGGATAGCTCCTACTTTCAAGGTCAAACAAATCGGTTCTGATGGTCATATTACTGATGAGACTTATCAGAATGTAGCGGATGCTTTTTCTAGTGTTGGTAATTCTTTCGAGAGTGTTCATAATGAGATTAACACTATGAGAAGTGATAGTCTTGTTAAGTGGAATGAAGAGAAGAAACTGATCAAGATTGGTGGCGAAAAAGATGGTACGACAATCACTGTTGCCGATAAGGATAGTAAGGATAGAATACTTTCTGGCGTGAAGGATGCAGAAAAGGGCAACGAAGCGGTTAATAAAGCCCAGCTTGATAAAAATATAGATGCACTTACGAATGAAATTGAAGAAGTGCGCTCTGTAGCAGTTTTTTATGATGAGGAAGAAGATACAGAAGAGGTCAGTACACTTACCAGAACAGCACCTAAAGCGAAACAAAGCAATGTGACTTTTGGTGATCCCAAAACAGGCCCTGTTGGATTACATAATGTTGGAACTGGTAAGATTGCTAAGGATTCACATGATGCCATAAATGGCTCACAGCTTTTTGAGACAAATGATAAGGTTGCGACCTATCTTGGTGGTGGTTCGGCATTTAAAGAAGGTTCTTTGACAGCTCCGACTTATAAGATCTCTAATATTACTGACAATGGTACAGTAACGACTAGTTCATATAACGATGTTGGTTCAGCTTTTGCTGGTCTTGATGCGAGTGTCAAGAATGTGAATACGCATCTAACGAATGAGGTCAAAAATTTTACTGATAAAGTAACGAATATTACGCAAAAATTTAAAGGCGATGCCTTGTTATGGAGTGATACAGCCCATGCCTTTGTCGCGCAGCATGAAAAGAAGGAAGAAAAAGAAGACAACACAGTTGTAGTGACACAAGAAAACAGCAAGATAACGTCTCTTGCAGCAGGAGCTATCAGTGAAACTTCAACAGACGCCGTTAATGGCTCACAGCTTCATACCTTGGGCACTGGGGTTGCTACGTTTTTAGGGGGTGGTGCTGTCTATAAGGATGGTAAATGGACCGCTCCTACATTCAAGGTTAAAACAATCAAGGAAGATGGCACCTCTGGAGAAGGGGATTATTCTGATGTAGCATCTGCTTTTGCTGGAGTTGGTAGTTCTATCACGAATGTTAAAAACGAGATTACCAAACAAATTAACAATGAAATTGCCAATGTGAAAGGCGATAGCCTTGTTAAGAAAGATGCAACTACAAATCTTATCACTATTGGTAAAGAAGTAGAAGGCAGTGAAATCAATATTGCCAATAAGGCAGGTACGGATCGGACACTTTCTGGTGTGCAGGCAGCGACCAAGGATAATGAAGCCGTTAACAAAGGACAGCTTGAGAAAGGCTTGAAAGATCTTTCGAACAGTCTTCAGTCTGATGAATCAGCTGTTGTTCATTATGATAAAGGTTCAGATGGTAAAACTAATTATAGTAGTGTGACTTTGGGCGGTAAAGATAAGACAGCTGTAGGTCTCCATAATGTTGCTGATGGTAAGATTGCCAAGGGTTCACATGATGCAATCACGGGTGGTCAGGTTAACACAATCGGTGAGGATGTTGCCAAGTTCTTAGGTGGAGATGCTGCATTTACAAATGGAGCTCTTACACAGCCAACCTATAAATTATCGCACATTGCCACAGATGGAGTTGTGACAGAGAGTTCGTTCCAAGGTGTTGGAACCGCTTTTGCTGGTCTTGATACAAATATCAAGAATGTGAATGCACGCATTAAGGAAGTCTCAGAAGGAGTTGCGCATGATTCCTTGTTATGGAGTGATACAGCCCATGCCTTTGTCGCGCAGCATGAAAAGAAGGAAGAAAAAGACGACAAAGTTGTAGTGACACAAGAAAACAGCAAGATTACGTTTCTTGCTGCAGGAGATATTACGAAAGATTCCACAGATGCCGTTAATGGCTCTCAGATTTATTCTATGAGTGAAATGGTTGGTAGTTATTTTGGTGGTGGCGCTGGATATAATAATGAAGGCAAATGGATAGCTCCTACTTTCAAGGTCAAACAAATCGGTTCTGATGGTCATATTACTGATGAGACTTATCAGAATGTAGCGGATGCTTTTTCTAGTGTTGGTAATTCTTTCGAGAGTGTTCATAATGAGATTAACACTATGAGAAGTGATAGTCTTGTTAAGTGGAATGAAGAGAAGAAACTGATCAAGATTGGTGGCGAAAAAGATGGTACGACAATCACTGTTGCCGATAAGGATAGTAAGGCTCGAACTCTCTCTGGCGTGAAGGATGCAGAAAAGGACGACGAAGCGGTTAATAAAGCCCAACTTGATAGAAATGTGGATGCACTTACGAATGAAATTAATGACGTGCGTTCAGTAGCCGTTTTCTACGATACGGAAGAAGATACAACGGAAGAGGTCGGTACACTTACCAGATCAACACCTAAAGCAAAACAAAACAGTGTGACTTTTGGAGATCCGAGCAAGGGTCAGGTTGGATTGCATAATGTTGCCGCTGGTAAGATTGCCAAGGATTCACATGATGCCGTAAATGGTGATCAGCTTCATTCATTGGGCGACAAGGCTGCGACATATTTTGGTGGTAGTGCAACATTTGCAGATGGAGCTTTGACAGCTCCGACTTATAAGATCTCAAATGTTGCTGAAGATGGTACGGCAACAGAAAAGCCCTACAACGATGTTGGTTCAGCTTTTGCTGGTCTTGATACGAGTGTCAAGAATGTGAATACGCATCTAACGAATGTAGAAAATAAGTTTACCCAAAAGATCGATGATATTTCGAAAGAAGTTAAAGGTGATGCTTTGTTGTGGAATGATAAAGTCCATGCCTTTGTAGCGCAGCATGGAGAAGGAGATGCGAAAGCTAACAGCAAGCTTACGTCACTTTTAGATGGAGCAATTAATGATAGCTCAACGGATGCCGTGACGGGTAACCAGCTTCATAAATTGGGTACAGGGGTTGCAAAATCTTTGGGTGGTAACGCTAGCTATGCAGAAGGAAAGTGGAGTGCTCCTACATTCACGGTTAAGAGCGTGAAAGAAGATGGGAAAACAGAAGATAAAGACTATCATGATGTAGCAACAGCTTTTGCTGGAGTTGGTACCTCTTTCTCAAATGTGAATAATTCTATTACGAATATTAAAAAAGAGGTTACCAAAGAGATTGCGGATGCAAAAAGTGATTCATTGAACTGGAGTAAAACTGCTAATGCCTTTGTAGCGCAGCATGAAAAGAAGGAAAAAGACAACGAGGGCAAAGTTGTAGTAACACAAGAAAACAGCAAGATAACGTCCCTTCAGGCTGGCAAGATTACAGCAGATTCAACGGACGCTGTTAATGGTAGTCAGCTTTATTCGCTTGGCAGCGAGGTTGCTAAGTCTTTAGGCGGTGGGGCTGGATATGCGAATGGCACATGGACCGCTCCAAGTTTTGTAGTTAGTAAATTTGATGCGGAAGGTAAAGCTACTGAAGAGAAGTATGATGATGTTGCCGCTGCTTTTGCAGGTGTTAGCAGTTCTATTACGAACATTCATAATGAAGTTAACAAGGAGATTAACAAAGTTGTAGGGGATAGCCTTGTTAAGCAGGATAAAGATGCTGATCCTATTACCATTGGTAAGGAAACAGATGGCACTGTAATCAATGTTGCGAACAAAAGCGGTGTGAAACGGGTTATTTCTGGCGTAGATGATGCGAAAGATAACAATGATGCCGTTAACAAAGGCCAGCTTGAGAAAGGTTTAAAGGATCTTTCCAACAGTCTTCAGTCTGATGAATCAGCAGTTGTTCATTACGATAAACAAAAGGATGGTAAAGTTGATTATGCGAATGTCACTTTAGGAAAAGCTAAAGATAAGACAGCTGTAGGTCTCCATAATGTTGCTGATGGTAAGATTGCCAAGGGTTCACATGATGCAATCACGGGTGGTCAGGTTAACACAATCGGTGAGGATGTTGCCAAGTTCTTAGGTGGAGATGCTGCATTTACAAATGGAGCTCTTACACAGCCAACCTATAAATTATCGCACATTGCCACAGATGGAGTTGTGACAGAGAGTTCGTTCCAAGGTGTTGGAACCGCTTTTGCTGGTCTTGATACAAATATCAAGAATGTGAATGCACGCATTAAGGAAGTCTCAGAAGGAGTTGCGCATGATTCCTTGTTATGGAGTGATACAGCCCATGCCTTTGTCGCGCAGCATGAAAAGAAGGAAGAGCAAGCCGACGGCACAGTTGTAGTGACACAAGAAAACAGCAAGATAACGTCTCTTCAGGCTGGCAAGATTACAGCAGATTCAACGGACGCTGTTAATGGTAGTCAGCTTTATTCGCTTGGCAGCGAGGTTGCTAAGTCTTTAGGCGGTGGGGCTGGATATGCAGAAGGTAAATGGACCGCTCCTACATTCACGGTTAAATCGGTTAAGGATGATGGTGTTTCTGAAGATAAGGTTTATTCTGATGTAGCATCTGCTTTGAGTGGAGTCGGTAGTTCTATCACGAATGTTCAGAATAAATTGACTGAGCAGGTTAACAATGTGGTTAACAAAGTGGAAAGCGAAAGCTTTGTTCAGCAAGATAAAACAACGCATCTCCTCACTATTGGTGCTAAATCAGAAGGCGGAGAAATTAATATCGCCAATAAGGACAAAGGGGATAGAATACTTTCTGGTGTGCAGGCAGCGACCAAGGATAATGAAGCCGTTAACAAAGGACAGCTTGAGAAAGGTTTAACGGATCTTTCCAACAGTCTTCAGTCTGATGAATCAGCAGTTGTTCATTACGATAAACAAAAGGATGGTAAAGTTGATTATGCGAATGTCACCTTTGGTGGTAAAGATAAGACAGCTGTAGGTCTCCATAATATTGCTGATGGTAAGATTGCCAAGGATTCCCGTGATGCAATCACAGGTGGTCAGATTAATATAATCTCTCAGGAAGTTGCCAAGTTTTTAGGTGGTAATGCGGCATTTAAAGATGGTGCTTTAAGCGCTCCGACTTATAAGATCTCAAATATTGCTGAAGATGGTACGGCAACAGAAAATTCATACAACGATGTTGGTTCAGCTTTTGCTGGTCTTGATACGAATTTCAAGAATGTGAATACGCATTTGACGAATGTTGTCAATGAATTCACTGAAAAAGTAACGAACATTACGCAAGAAGTTCAAGGTGATGCTTTGTTGTGGAACAAGGATCAGGGGGCGTTTGTCGCGCAGCATGAAAAGAGGGAAGAAGGAGACGACGGCAAAGTTGTAGTGACACAAGGAAACAGCAAGATCACATCGCTTGCGGCTGGCAAGATTACAGCAGATTCAACGGACGCTGTTAATGGCTCTCAGATTTATTCTATGAGTGAAATGGTTGGTAGTTATTTTGGCGGTGGCGCTGGATATGATAAAGAAGGCAAATGGATTGCTCCTACTTTCACGATTAAGACTGTTAAGGATGATGGTACTGAAGAAGAGAAGAAGTATAATACTGTTGCAGAAGCTTTTGCTGGTGTTGGTACATCTTTCACGAATGTTAAAAACGATATTACTAACGTGGTAAGTAATAGTCTTGTTAAGTGGAATGAAGAGCAGAAAATAATCAAGATTGGTGGCGAAAAAGAGGGTGGTGTGATTACTCTTGCCGATAATAAAAATACGGCGCGGACACTTTCTGGTGTGAAGGATGCAGAAAAGAACGACGAAGCAGTTAACAAGGGACAGCTTGATGAGAATGTGACAAAACTTTCTGATGACATTGAAGAAGTGCGTTCTGTGGCAGTTCTTTATGATGAGGAAGAAGCTTCAGAAGAGGTCAGTACACTTACCAGATCAGCACCTAAAGTTAATAAAAATAGTGTGACTTTTGGTGATCCCAAAACAGGCACTGTTGCTTTGCATAATGTTGCCGCTGGTAAGATTGTCAAGGATTCTCATGATGTGATCAATGGTGGGCAGATTGAGACAATAACTCAGAATGTAGCCAAATTTTTGGGTGGCGATACAGCATTTAGCGATGGCGCTTTTACTGGTCCAACCTATAAATTGTCCAAAGTTTCTACAGAGGGTGAAGTAGCAGAAAGCGAATTTAAAGATGTTGGCACAGCTTTTGCAGGGCTTGATACGAATATCAAGAATGTGAATCAGCGTATTAAGGAAGTCTCTGAAGGTGTAGCACAAGATTCTTTGTTGTGGAGTGATACTGAAAAAGCATTTGTAGCGCAGCATGGAAAAGATGAAACAGCAAAAACGAATAGTAAGATTAAGTTTCTTGCAAATGGAGAGGTTTCTGAAAGCTCAACAGAAGCGGTGAATGGTTCCCAGCTTTATTCTTTGAATACTACGCTAGCGAAGTATTTTGGTGGTAATGCTAAATATGAGAATGGTGCATGGACAGCTCCTACATTCAAGGTTAAGACCGTCAATGATGATGGTACTAAAGTTGAAGATAAGGACTATAGTACTGTAGCGGAAGCCTTTGCTGGAGTTGGTACTTCTTTCACGAACATTCACAATGAGATTAACAAGGAGATTGACAAAGTAGTAGGCGATAGCCTTGTTAAGCAAGATGCAGAAACAAAGGTTATTCAGATTGGTGGAGAGAAAGAGGGCACAGCAATCACAGTTGCAAACAGTAAAGGTGATGCCCGTAGTATCTCTGGTGTGAAGGCAGGCAACCTTTCAGAAGGATCGACAGAAGCGGTGAATGGTTCCCAGCTTTATTCTTTGAATACTACGCTAGCGAAGTATTTTGGTGGTAATGCTAAATATGAGAATGGTGCATGGACAGCTCCTACATTCAAGGTTAAGACCGTCAATGATGATGGTACTAAAGTTGAAGATAAGGACTATAGTACTGTAGCGGAAGCCTTTGCTGGAGTTGGTACTTCTTTCACGAACATTCACAATGAGATTAACAAGGAGATTGACAAAGTAGTAGGCGATAGCCTTGTTAAGCAAGATGCAGAAACAAAGGTTATTCAGATTGGTGGAGAGAAAGAGGGCACAGCAATCACAGTTGCAAACAGTAAAGGTGATGCCCGTAGTATCTCTGGTGTGAAGGCAGGCAACCTTTCAGAAGGATCGACAGAAGCGGTGAATGGTTCCCAGCTTTATTCTTTGAATACTACGCTAGCGAAGTATTTTGGTGGTAATGCTAAATATGAGAATGGTGCATGGACAGCTCCTACATTCAAGGTTAAGACCGTCAATGATGATGGTACTAAAGTTGAAGATAAGGACTATAGTACTGTAGCGGAAGCCTTTGCTGGAGTTGGTACTTCTTTCACGAACATTCACAATGAGATTAACAAGGAGATTGACAAAGTAGTAGGCGATAGCCTTGTTAAGCAAGATGCAGAAACAAAGGTTATTCAGATTGGTGGAGAGAAAGAGGGCACAGCAATCACAGTTGCAAACAGTAAAGGTGATGCCCGTAGTATCTCTGGTGTGAAGGCAGGCAACCTTTCAGAAGGATCGACAGAAGCGGTGAATGGTTCCCAGCTTTATTCTTTGAATACTACGCTAGCGAAGTATTTTGGTGGTAATGCTAAATATGAGAATGGTGCATGGACAGCTCCTACATTCAAGGTTAAGACCGTCAATGATGATGGTACTAAAGTTGAAGATAAGGACTATAGTACTGTAGCGGAAGCCTTTGCTGGAGTTGGTACTTCTTTCACGAACATTCACAATGAGATTAACAAGGAGATTGACAAAGTAGTAGGCGATAGCCTTGTTAAGCAAGATGCAGAAACAAAGGTTATTCAGATTGGTGGAGAGAAAGAGGGCACAGCAATCACAGTTGCAAACAGTAAAGGTGATGCCCGTAGTATCTCTGGTGTGAAGGCAGGCAACCTTTCAGAAGGATCGACAGAAGCGGTGAATGGTTCCCAGCTTTATTCTTTGAATACTACGCTAGCGAAGTATTTTGGTGGTAATGCTAAATATGAGAATGGTGCATGGACAGCTCCTACATTCAAGGTTACGACATTCAATGATGATGGAAGTCCTGCAGAGCAGGAGTATGAGAGTGTAGCGGCTGCCTTTGCTGGTGTAAGCAGTTCATTCACGAAGCTTCATAATGAGATATCAGACAATATTGAGCAGAATGCGTTGTTGTGGAGTGATGAAGAGAGTGCCTTTGTAGCGCTTCATGGTAAGGAAGATGCAAGAAGCAAGAGCAAACTGAAGTCCCTTTTAGATGGTGATATCTCAGAAGGTTCGACGGAAGCGATGACGGGCAACCAGCTTTATTTGATGAGCAATCAGCTTTCTGCCTATTTTGGTGGTGGAGCTGGCTATAAGGCTGGTGAGTGGACAGCACCTACTTTCAATGTTGCGCAATTCAATTCTGATGGAAGTTCATCAGAGAAGAAGAGCTATCATGATGTAGCGAGCGCTTTTGATGGCGTCAGTGATAGTATGTCGAGTATCAACGAGCGTATTAAAGAGGTTTCTGATAATAGAGATACGAATAGTTTGAATTGGAATGAAGACAAAGGATCGTATGACGCTAGTCATAAAGGGGCATCGAGTAAGATTACGAATGTAGCTGGTGGTAAGATAGAAGAAGGTTCGCAAGAAGTTGTGAACGGTGGCCAGCTCTGGACTGTTAATGAGAAGGTAAAAGAGGTTGAGACCAAGGTAGATACGATTGATCAGCAGGTAAAAGATATCACGACAGCAGTGACGGATGGAGCTGTTAACTATGACAAAGATGCGGATGGCAAAAAGACCAATAGCATTACGTTAGCAGGTGGGAATGAAAGTGAACCTGTTTTGATTGCTAATGTTAAAGATGGCAAAATTGAAGAAGGCTCTAAGCAAGCAGTTAATGGTGGTCAGTTACATGATTATACTGATCAGCAGATGAAGATTGTGCTTGAAGATGCGAAAAAGTATACGGATGATCAAGTGAACGGTCTTGTCAACAATGGCGTTAACGAGGCGAAATCCTATACAGATATGAAGTTTGAAACGTTGAATTATGCCATTGAAGATGTTCGGAAAGAAGCAAGACAAGCAGCAGCTATTGGTTTGGCAGTGTCTAATTTACGGTACTATGATATACCTGGATCTCTGAGTGTTTCATTTGGTAGTGGTTTATGGCGCAGTCAATCCGCTTTTGCTCTCGGTGCTGGTTATACATCTGAAGATGGAAATATTCGTTCCAATTTATCTGTCACGAGTGCTGGAGGCCATTGGGGTATAGGAGCAGGGATTACTTTGAGGCTGAGATGAAAACGAAGAAAGCGAATATAATTATAAAAAAGAAAAATATTTTAGCAAAGGTTCTGTTCACTCTTGTCTTATTAAGTAAGAGTGAAAGTTTCGCAGACGAAAATAATAGTGTTTATACGGTGCATCCACCGCACTTATCTGTTCCTAGTGGGGCTCCTGGCGAGACACGTCGAGTCATTACGCAATTTGATAATTGGACTTTGATTTGTGATGAAAAGATATCACTTAAGCAAGGCATATGTAATGTGACACAGGCCGTCCATGATCAGGAAGATAATACTATTTTTAGTTGGTCTCTTGTTTCTACGAAAAGTGGCCAAGCAGTAATGCTCTTTCGAACATTACCAAATGCTGATATAAATGTTCCTATTCAAATGTTTGTGGAAGGTGTTAAAAAGCCTGTCCTCATTCGTTATACACAATGTAATGAAGCGGTCTGTTTGGCACAATCACCGGTAGGTCCGGTTTTTAGTAAACAAATAGAGCAAAATAAAAAAGTACGTATTTCTTATAAGGTGAAAGAGGGAAAGATATTTTCTTTTACTGTGCCATTTAAAGGGCTCAGTGCAGCGCTTTATTCTTTACAACGATAGAGTGCGTAGATAAATTTTAGCACGTTTATTTTTTCATAAATCATTATGTTGTATTTTTGGATTTAAATGAAGAGTACAATGAGTAGGAAATTCACATCAATATGATAAGAGGTGCTTTATTTAAAAAAAGGCACATTACAAATGTAAAATCCAAATAAAATAAACTGTCTATATAATAGTTAGAGCTTTTCTATATGGCTTATAGAGTAGATTATGTTAATCGTTAACAGTAAAAAATAACTGAGATTAGCCAATTTAAAATTGAATAAAATGATTGAAAATACTGGCTTTTTTGATAAAAAATAGGTAAATTTTTCTGTTTTTGTAAAAGCTTATATGGCTTTAGAATAATTTTACTCAACATCAAAAGGTCTCAATTGAGGTACTATATTTATTATTATTGATAATAGTGTAATTCATCACAATATTTTTATATTGTGAATACAAAGAAGAATAGTTGTTTGAAAAATTTCGATGACTATACAAATTTGTCTTTTTTAATAAGATTGCTTTTAAAGGGAAGTCTTTAGCAATTTTCTTTCTTCTTGATATATTTCCAATATTTTTTACAAGAGGGATTCTTTAAAATATATTTAATGCAAATAATACAAAAAGATGTGAAAGGTTACAAAACTGAATGCGGTTTTAAACGATTATTTATGGTTCCAAGTTCATAAAGAAAAGTATGCTGGTGCGGAATATTTTTATTAAAAAATATTTTTCAGAAGCCTGAGTGATGCCGTCGTAGAAAATTTCGATGATAGAAAATAATAATATTTTCTTTATATTGGTAATTTGATGCAGCATTCTTACTTTATTTAGTAGTGAGTAGAAGAGTTCTCGCGTTTGTTTATTTGGGAGGTACACACTTAAAGGATAAGAAAAATGGCCCCTTTAGATTATGGTCCAAAAGATTCAAAGCGAGGAAGAGTTTATGATACCAAAGCAGAGAGATTGTGTGGTTACAGTGAGTGCAATAAAAATAATCATTCTGCATTTTTGCTACAAACAAGAGCATGTTCTATTTCTGTTGATATAAAACAACAACAGCGGAAAAGACATTGGAAACAGAAACGGGTGCTTGTTCAATCGGATACTGCTTGTGAATTCTCAGGTCGAGCAGTTGTAGGTGTCAAAAAAACAAAAAATCAGGTAAATCCTTTGCTTCGAAGGTTTTCTCAATTAAAATCTTTACCTCTTTATGCGGCACTTGATTTAGGAACCAATAATTGTCGCCTTCTTATCGCATCTCCTAGTAAACCAGGGTATTTTAAGGTTGTTGATGCTTTTTCACGTATTGTACGGTTAGGAGAAGGCTTGGTAAGCAACGGCTTTCTTAATACACAAGCTATGGATCGGACGATTGAAGCGTTAAAAGTTTGTCGTTTAAAGCTAAAACAAAGACATATTAAGCGTTATCGCTTGGTTGCAACGGAAGCTTGCCGTTCAGCAGAGAATGGTAGACATTTTATTCAACGCGTTTTGGATGAGACGGGCCTTGAATTGGAAATTGTTGATCGAAAAACAGAAGCGCGTTTTGCTGTTGCAGGGTGTGGCACGCTAGTTGAACCGAATACAGATGCAATTGTACTCTTTGATATTGGAGGTGGATCATCAGAAATTGTGCTCCTTGATGTTTCCCAAAAGTGTTCTTTGCGTTTAGCTGAACAGATTATGGCATGGACTTCGCTTCCTGTTGGTGTTGTCACGCTTGCTGAGCGCTTTGGAGGGAGTGATGTTAGTTTAGATGATTTTGAAAAGATGAAAGGTTATGTGCGACGTTTGTTAAATAAATTTTCAGAACGTCATAAATTAGGCACTCTAGCTCAAGGATCGAGATTTCATCTTTTGGGAACCTCTGGAACGATTACGACTTTAGCAGGAATGCACCTTAATTTAGAGCGTTATGATCGGAAGCAGATTGATGGTGTTTGGATGAATGATGCAGATATTACTCTTATGATAAAACGCTTATTGTCATGGGACATAAAAGAACGCGCAACGAATCCTTGCATTGGACGAAAAAGAGCAGATTTAATTTTGGCTGGTTGTGCAATTTTAGACGTTATTCGAGAAGTTTGGCCCAGTCGACGATTAAGAGTTGCTGATCGTGGATTGAGAGAAGGAATTTTGATAGAGCTGATGTTACGTGATGGTGTATGGTGTCATTATAGGAAGCCAAAAGATTTCAAGCATTAGCCAGTTATCAGAATATGGAGACAATGAATAGCTATGAAAAAAACGACAAAAACACCAACTGGCGGATATGGTGGTTCAGGGTCACATGAATTATATCAACGTGTAAAGAAAAAAGCAGGAACTATTAAAGCATCGTCGCGGAGATGGTTAGAGAGACATCTCAATGATCCTTATGTTCATCAGTCAAAAGTAGATGGTTATCGTTCGCGTGCAGCTTATAAATTAATCGAAATTAATGAGCGCTATAAGTTTCTTAAAAAAGGTCAAAAGATTATTGATCTGGGAGCGGCACCGGGTGGTTGGTGTCAGGTTGCTGGGCGTATAGTAGGGTCAAATGATGAAAAGCCTAGCGTGGTTGGTATTGATTATTTGCATGTTGATCCATTGCCTGGGGTTGTGATGTTGGAAATGGATTTTTTGCATGCAGACGCACCGCAGAAATTAATTGATGCTTTAGGGACAAAGCCGGATGTAGTGCTTTCTGATATGGCTGCACCAACGACAGGTCATCGTCAAACGGATCATTTAAGGACGATTTATTTATGTGAAGTTGCTGCCGATTTTGCTCTTTCAGTTCTCAAACCTGGAGGACATTTTCTAGCAAAGGCCTTTCAAGGTGGAGCAGAAAATACCCTTCTCACGACATTAAAGCAGAACTTTAAAACAGTCAACCATGTTAAACCACCTGCAAGCCGATCAGAATCTGTGGAGCTTTACCTTTTAGCGCTAGGATTTAAGGGAAAAACAGAAGTGCAATAATAGCTGCTTCTTTTCAGAAGGTTTAAGACAACTTACTTATTTAAATGTAAGGATATTTTCAATCAGCGTTCAGTGAACTTATTTATAGTTTTTCTTTTGTAAATGATGAAAAACTGGTAAAACTGATGCATTACCTGTAGAGGTAGAAGGATTGATTCCTCAGTGAGCGTTTCCAATGAAATTTCTTGATCAAGCTAAAGTCTACATTCGTTCTGGTAATGGAGGAGCAGGGGCAGTCTCATTTCGTCGTGAGAAATTCATAGAATTTGGGGGGCCTGATGGAGGAAATGGAGGACGTGGTGGTGATGTTTGGGCTCTCGTTGTTGACGGACTTAACACGTTGATTGACTATCGCTATCAGCAGCATTTTAGAGCAAAAACAGGGGGGCATGGTAAAGGCCGTAACATGACGGGTGAAAAGGGTGATGATATTATCCTTAAAGTGCCGGTTGGGACGCAAATTTTTGAAGAAGATAATACAACATTAATCTGTGATTTAACGGAAGTTGGACAACGTTACCGTCTTGCAAAAGGTGGGAATGGTGGTTTTGGGAATCTTCATTTTACGACATCTACGAATCGGGCACCTCGCCGTGCAAATCCAGGTTTGGCTGGAGAAGAGCGCGTACTTTGGCTTCGCTTGAAGTTAATTGCTGATGCGGGACTGATTGGTTTGCCAAATGCTGGAAAGTCAACTTTTTTAGCTTCCGTGACAGCTGCAAAGCCAAAAGTTGCAGATTATCCTTTTACCACTCTCTATCCTCATCTTGGTGTTGTGCGAATTGATGCCCGTGAATTTGTTTTGGCTGATATTCCTGGTCTAATTGAAGGGGCACATGAAGGCGTGGGGATCGGAGACCGTTTTTTAGGGCACGTAGAACGTTGTCGTGTTTTATTTCATTTGATTTCTGCTCAAGAAGAAGATGTAGCAAGGGCATATCAGATTGTGCGTAATGAACTCGAAGCATATGGAAATAATCTGAGCGATAAGATTGAAATTGTAGCTTTAAGTCAGATAGATACTCTCACCATTGAAGAGCGTAAGGCCAAACAAGAGGTTTTGCAAAAAGCAACGGGTAGATCTGTGATGATGTTTTCTGCGGTTAGTCGCGAAGGTTTAGAAAATGTGCTGCGTGCTGGTGCACATATTATTGAAATGGCACGCAAAGAGGATGTCGATGGGGATAGCAGGATCGAGTAAAATGGCAGTTGGGTTGCAAAAGCTTTCAAACTATAAACGCGTTGTTGTCAAGGTGGGATCTGCGCTTTTAGTTGATCCTCAGACAGGTTTACGGGCTGAATGGCTTAAAAGTTTAATAAGTGATATTGTTGAGTTGCGTCAAAATGGCGTTGAGATCTTATTGGTATCTTCGGGGGCTATTGCTTTAGGGAGAACGTTACTCCATCTTCCTAAGGGGGCTTTGAAATTAGAAGAGAGTCAGGCGTGTGCTGCTTTGGGGCAAATTGAATTGGCTAAAACATATGGTGATGCGCTTGCTCAATATGGATTAAAAACGGGTCAAATTTTACTCACTCTATTCGATACGGAAGAGCGACGACGGTATCTGAATGCACGTGCTACGATTAATGTGCTTTTGCGTTTTGGAGCGGTGCCCGTTATTAATGAGAATGATACTGTCGCAACAAGTGAAATTCGCTATGGTGATAATGATCGTTTAGCGGCACGGGTAGCAACAATGATGGGGGCAGATCTTTTGATACTTTTATCAGATATTGATGGTCTTTATACGAAGTCTCCACACCGTGATCCAACGGCTGAATTTATACCCTTTATTGCCTCAATTACAAGTGATATCGAGAAAATGGCAGATGTTGCTGCTTCAGAATTTTCTCGAGGAGGAATGAAGACAAAACTTGATGCTGGAAAAATAGCAAATTCTGCTGGAACGGCTATGATTATTACTTCAGGTAAGCGTATGAACCCTCTTGCGGCGATTGATAGAGGAGAGCGCAGAAGTTTTTTTGCTGCTATTGAAAAGCCTATCAACGCTTGGAAAACTTGGATTTCTGGTCATTTAGAACCCTCTGGTATTTTGATGATTGATCAGGGAGCAGTTCAAGCCCTTGAATCTGGAAAATCTTTATTAGCTGCAGGAGTTGTAGCGGTTGACGGGGTATTTCATCGTGGAGATACCGTTGCGATTGTTGATGCAAATGGAGTTGAGATTGCGCGTGGGCTTGTAAGTTATGGCAAAGATGAGGTTGTGCGCATTATGGGGCGTAAAAGCGAAGAAATTGAATCTATCCTTGGATATGAAGCGCGTTCTGCTATGGTACATCGTAATGATATGGTTTTACGCTGCTTGACCCATTCTGCTTAGAAAAGTTATCTTTTACCTTATTTATTGTTTTGGCAGAGTGGATGATGATATGACTTTAGAAGAGCAAATGAAGGACATGGGGCGAAAAGCACGTCGTGCTGCTGCTACGTTAGCAGTTATGTCTTCTGAACAAAAGAATAAAGCCTTGGAAATGATAGCTTTGTGTCTAGAGGCTCAGTCAGATGAAATTTTAAGAGCTAATCATCAAGATTTAGAGAATGCTGCTCAGAATAATTTGAAGGCAGCGATGATTGATCGATTGAAGTTAGATGAAGGGCGTTTGCGTGCAATCATAGATAGTGTCCGTCAAGTTGCTTGTTTGTCTGATCCTGTTGGACAAGTGATAAGTGAATGGACACGTCCAAATGGGCTTCATATCAGCCGTATTCGTACACCTCTTGGTGTGATTGGTATTATTTATGAGAGTCGGCCAAATGTTACCATTGATGCAAGTGTTTTGTGCTTAAAAGCTGGAAATGCTGCAATTTTACGTGGTGGTTCGGATAGTTTTCATTCTGCTCAGGCACTTCATTCGGCGTTGGTAAGAGGATTGGAGGAAGCTGGTTTACCTAAAGATGCCATTCAAATGGTTGGAACGAAAGATCGCGATGCCGTTGGAGAAATGCTAAAAGGATTGAATGGAGCAATTGACGTGATTGTTCCTCGTGGAGGAAAAAGTCTTGTTGCACGTGTTCAGTCTGATGCGCGTGTTCCAATTTTTGCACATTTAGAGGGACTCTGTCATATTTATATTGATAAATCAGCAGATTTAAATATGGCCCGTGATATTGTACTGAATGCAAAATTGCGGCGTACAGGCATATGTGGAGCTGTTGAAACAGTTTTAATTGACAGCCAAGCATTACAAAAGTTTTTTCCTGTTCTTGTAGCTTTACAGGAGAAGGGATGTGAAATTCGCGCCACAGAAGACATCGTTTCGTTAATGCCAGAGGCTAAATTAGCATGTGAAGAAGATTGGTCGCAGGAATATCTTGATGCAATTCTTTCTGTTAAAACGGTTGAGGGTGTTGAGGGAGCCATTGCTCATATCAAACGTTATTCATCAGGACATACTGAATCGATTATTGCTGAGGATATGGCTGTGGTGGAGAAATTTTTCAATCATTTGGATTCAGCCATTTTATTGCATAATGCATCTACGCAATTTGCTGATGGAGGTGAATTTGGTTTTGGAATGGAAATTGGTATTGCGACAGGAAAAATGCATGCGCGTGGTCCCATAGGTGTTGAACAGCTAACATCATTTCAATATCATATTAAAGGAAATGGGCAAGTTAGACCTTGAAACAGCTATTTTTTCCATGGAAGGATCGTATGCCACATGTGGAAAGGTCCAATGTTATTGGTCTTTTTGGTGGGTCCTTTAATCCACCGCATGCTGGACATCTTCTTGTTGCAAAAATTGCAATTCGGCGTTTACGTCTTGATCAATTATGGTGGATGGTAACCCCAAGCAATCCCTTAAAAGATAATACACATTTACCATCTTTAGAGGAGAGAATGCGATTAAGTGTTGAACTGATTGATCATCCAAAGATTCGTATAACAGGTTTTGAGAAAATTATAGGCAGCACAGTATCGGTAGATACGATTTCTCATATTCTTGCGTATTGCCGTGGGGTACATTTTGTTTGGGTTATGGGGGCAGATAGTTTGGCGACATTTCATCACTGGTATCGGTGGCATGATATCATATCTATGCTTCCTATTGCGATTATCGATCGTCCTTTTGTGCATATGGCGGCACTCTCTTCTCCTATGGCACACATTTACCGTTATTTTCGTTTAGATGAGAGAGAAAGTATACGATTACCTTTTATGAAACCACCGGCTTGGACTTATTTACATGGACCTTTGTCTTTTCAGTCTTCAACGAACCTTCGTCTAAAGGAAAATGATTTTTCTTGAAAATTTTATAAGATTCTGCTTCTCTTTTTGAAGAAATTCCTCTTTTTCTCTATTCTAAACAATAAGAAAGGATATTAATCTGGAAAACATTTCACAAAAATACGCTTGCAATATTGTGCCTCCGGCAGAGAAAAAAAACTTTTCTGTCAGTGATGGTCTCAAAGTTATTCTCAAAAGTTTAGAGGATACAAAAGCAGAAGATATCGTCTCCATTGATATTCAGGGGAGGTCGTCTTTAGCTGATTACATGGTCATAGCTTCAGGAAGTTCACAGCGTCATGTATCTTCTGTTGCTGACCATTTGTTATGTGCTTGGAAAGACAGTGGATACGGCCGAGCGAGTGTGGAAGGGCTTGCTGGAGGTGATTGGATTTTGATTGATACAGGCGATGTTATCGTTCATATTTTTCGTCCAGAAGTCCGTCTCTTTTATAATTTAGAAAAGATGTGGCTCGCTCCCGACTTAAACAATACAAAATCGATACTCTTCGGAGATCATTGATATGCAAATTTCTATTTTTGCTGTTGGGCGCATGAAAAAGGGGCCGGAGCACAAATTGGTTGATCATTATTTGGACCGTTTTTCTAAAAGTTCTGGAGCAGTAGGGTTTCATTTTAAAAAACTCCACGAGATATCAGAAAGTCGTGCTCAGACAGCTTGTCAACGCATGGAAGAAGAGGGGAGAAGACTTATTGGATTTTTGCCTGAAAAGTGTCGATTAATTGTATTAGATGAGCGTGGAAAGTCGATTTCATCATCTGCTTTTTCTGAAAAATTAGGGTTTTATCGTGATGAAGGTATTCGTGATGTCATCATTGCTTTGGGAGGACCTGATGGGCATAATGAACAGATAAGAAATCGCGCTGATTTCCTTTTATCTTTTGGTTTTATGACGTGGCCTCATCAAATTGCGCGTATACTTCTTACAGAACAGCTTTATCGTGCTGTAACAATTGCGAGCAATCATCCTTATCATCGGTTTTAATATTTTTATGTAATTTTTAGCACTTATTTATGTATTTATTAATATTGTTTTAGCTGACACCATTTAAAGCATTTCTAGTTTATACGATGAGGCTTAATGGTTGGGTAAATGAAGAAACTTCTTCATAAAAAGATGCGATATTTATACGAAGAATACGCGATATTTGTCGTGCCGCTACTGAGTATGGTTTTTTTCTTGTCTGTATCGCATGCTGAAGATACAGTAAATAGTGCAACAGCACAGAAAGAGTTAGGAGAAATTCGCCAAAGTATTTCTCTCTCGCGTGAGCGGGTTACGTTTCTTGCGCAGCAAGTTGAGCGTTTAAAAAAAGATCAACATGCTTTAAGCGATGCATTAATAAAAGCTGCTAAAACAGAACGTACAATAGCAAATGATATTGCTGAAAGGGAAAAAAACTTAAAAAAAATGATAGTGAAGCGGGCAAAAGTTCATCAGAGTTTAAAAAGTCATCGCGCTGAATTTGCGGAAGTTCTTGCTGTCTTAGAGCGCATGGGATTAAACCCACCTCCTGCTCTTATGGTGCGTCCTGAGGATGTATTAGCTTCTGTGCGTAGTTCTGTTTTATTAGGGGCTATCGTACCTCAAATGCAAGAGAAAATACAGGTTTTAACAGAGAGCTTTAAGGAGTTAATCAATTTAAGCAATGCAATTACCACGGAATACGCGGCTTTAAAGACTAAAATGCAAAATCAAGCAGAACAGCGAAAGCGTCTAGAGCTTTTATTAGACAAAAAAGCTAAATTACAAAAAAGATCCGAAGAAGAACTTACAGAGCAACAACAAAAAAACATTGCTCTTATTAAAAAGGCACAGTCTTTAGAAGAATTGATTTTAGAACTTGACCGCCAATCAAAACTTAATTCTGATGTATCCGTTCAGGTGCGAAAAAATTTACAATTGTTAGAGCAGAGCAATTTCGAAAATCAAAAAGGTTCGTTACTTTTTCCTGTGTTGGGCAAAAAAATTCAACATATTAATAATAATTTGCAGATTACGCGCTTTGGTGAAATGATTGAAACAGAATCAGAAGCTGTTATTATAGCACCTGCTGATGCTCTTGTTGCTTTTGCTGGCCCATTTCGTTCTTACGGACAGTTAATTATTCTCAATGTTGGAAATGGTTATCATATTGTTCTTATCGGGATGTCGAGAATCAACGTAACGCCTGGGCAATTTGTTCTTTCCGGTGAGCCTCTTGGTACGATGGGAATGCAATTTATTGCAAACAGTGTTGCATTGGATATAGGAAAAAATGCTCCAATACTTTACATTGAGTTTAGAAAACAGGGGAAGCCTGTGAATCCAACACCTTGGTGGCGGACTGAAAAAACGAAAAGGAACCAAAATGATTCGTAAAGTTATTCTTTTGGTCGCTGGGGTATTGCTCGGCGCCAGTTCAATGATTATGGTGCAGTCTGTTGCTGCGAATAATGAAGGTGATGCTTATAAACAGTTGGCCATATTTGGTGATATCTTTGAGCGCGTACGTATGCAATACGTGACGGTTCCAGATGATAAGAAGCTTATCGAACATGCTATCAATGGCATGCTTACATCGCTTGATCCTCATTCATCTTATATGAATGCGCAAGAAGCTAAGGAGATGCGGGATTCTACGAAGGGAGAATTTGGAGGACTTGGTATTGAGGTGACTATGGAGAAGAACTTAATTAAAGTTGTTTCTCCGATGGATGATACACCAGCTTCAAAAGCAGGTATTTTGGCAGGGGATCTCATTTCAAAAATTGATGGTGTGCAGACGAATGGTCAAACATTGAATGAAGCTGTTAATAAGATGCGGGGCGCTCCTGGAACACCGATTACATTGACAATTATCCGTTCTGGTGTTGATAAACCGATTGAAATTAAAGTTGTTCGTGATATCATCAAAGTAAAGGCAGTAAAATATCGCGTTGAGAATGATATTGGCTATTTAAGACTTATCCAGTTTTCAGAGCAGACTTTTGGCAATCTTCAGGCTGCAATTAAAGATATTCAGTCTAAAATTCCTCAAGATAAGTTGAAGGGTTATGTTCTTGATTTGCGACTGAATCCAGGGGGACTTTTAGATCAGGCTGTTAATGTTTCGGATGCTTTTCTTAATAAAGGTGAAATTGTATCAACTCGTGGGCGCAAAAAGAACGATGTGACTAGATTTGATGCTAAACCAGGGGATATTCTCAACGGAAAGCCCCTTATTGTCCTCATTAATGGTGGTTCGGCAAGCGCTTCTGAAATTGTTGCAGGTGCATTACAAGATCATCGGCGTGCTACAATTTTAGGCACCCAATCTTTTGGCAAGGGGTCTGTTCAAACAATTATTCCTTTGGGTGAAAATGGTGCTTTACGTTTAACAACAGCACTTTATTACACACCGGCTGGAACTTCAATTCAAGGAACTGGGATCACACCTGACATTATTGTAGAGCAACCACTCCCTGAAAAATATAAAGGTTATGATGTAAAGCTTGGTGAATCTGAGTTAAAGGGGCACATCAAAGGGAAACGAGAGAGCAAAACAGGATCTGGTTCAGCCGCTTTTGTTCCGCAAGATCCTAAGGAGGATACTCAATTGAATGAGGCTTATAAGCTGTTACGGGGTGAAATGGCGCATGCAGCATTTCCACCAGATCCCAATAAGGATGTTTTACAGTGAGAAGGGGTGTGTACAGTTTATGCGTTGGGGGAAATGAATGAATGCAGTTGTTGATTTGAGGGCTCTTCCTTATCGGAAATGTGTTGGAATCCTTGTCTTTAATCATGAGGGTAAAGTTTGGGTTGGGCGCCGTTTAATGGCGTGCCCTCATGTAGAGACCGAAACATCTCATCGTTGGCAACTTCCTCAAGGGGGGATCGATGAGGGTGAAGAGCCGTTAGATGCGGCACGCCGTGAACTTTATGAAGAAACAGGTATACGCTCTATAAAGTTGATCAAGGAAGCAAAGGATTGGTTCCATTATGATTTTCCACAAGAACTTGTGGGAAGTGTACTACACAATAAATATCGTGGACAAATACAAAAATGGTTTGCTTTTCAGTTTACAGGAGAGCTTTCTGAAATCATGATCAATCCCCCGCCAGATGGTAATAAAGCAGAGTTTGATCAGTGGAAATGGATCGATCTGGAAACTCTTCCTGCGATCGTTATTTCTTTTAAAAAGCGTGTTTATATGAAAATTGTTAGCGAATTTCGAGGTAGCTTTCGATGATTATAAAAGCTATATAATCATCGAAAGCTCTTTTTCATTAAGATAGCTTTATATTATGCATAAAAATGATTTATACTATTATGCATAACGTTCAAAAAATAATAAATGTAATTTTCTGTTATGTAAAGAACTGGAATATGAGATGAAAAAGTTATTTAATTTATTTATAGTTGTTACTCTTTTGAGTATTTCTTCTGTAGCATTTGCAACAGATACAAAACCTGCTGCAACGAAAACTCCCGCAGCTACATTGCCAAATGGTGCTTCTTCTTTAACCGAGACTTATGGTTTATGGAGCATTAATTGTGGTATACAAGAGGGAAAAAAGATTTGTTTTATGCACCGTCAGGAAGTAAATGACCAGAATCGTGTTGTTTTAGCTATGAACGTTATTCTTAGTGCTGATGGTGTTGTCTCTGGTAATTTAACAGTTCCTTTTGGTATTTTGGTTTCCAAGCCTGTTCGTTTACAAGTCGATGAGGGGAAAGCCGTTATCGAGACTGCTATTCGGACTTGTGTACCAGCAGGTTGCATTGTTCCAATAGTTTTTGACAAAAATTATGTAGCAGCTTTACGTGCCGGAAAGCATTTAAAGTTGGCTATGACAGTTGCTGCTCCAGGTGAACCTGCTTTAAATGATTTGTTCGTTCAGCTGAATGGTTTTAGTAATGCGCTTAATCGTTTGATTGCTTTGCAGAAGTAATCTTAAAGATAAAATAAAGGCGGCCTTTAAAGGCCGTTTTTAGTTTTAGCTTTTTTGCATCAGGCTTATAATTAAAACAGCAAGGTTATTATAGAAGGGATATTCAAAGTTTTTTGAAGTTTCTTAGAGTGTTTCTGTTACTTGTATTTTTACCATCTATTGTTTTAGTCAGCTATTTATTTATTAAGTTTCATCATTGTTATGGTACAGAGATGAAGAATGTGGGCTCGTATTTCTTGTTAATAGAAAGAAGCTATTAATGGGTGGAGGTAAAAACACTATTGTTCGATAAGCAGGTTTATTTTAATAAATGCTTTATATGTGATCTTCTGTTCCGTTGATTTAAAGAGGGATAAAGAGTGATTTATGCATTGCTTCAGGTGATAGATCTTATTTTCAAAATTTATGTTGATATTTTAATCGCAAGCGTTATTTTCTCTTGGCTTTATGCGTTCAATATTGTGAATACGCGCAATCGCTTTGTTTTTTTGATAAGAAATTTTTTGTATCGCGCCACGGAGCCAATCTTAGGTCGTATCCGACGGGTTTTGCCAAATCTTGGAGCAGTTGACATTTCACCTATTGTAGTATTCATCATCATTTATTTTATTCGCACCTTTATGTGGAGCGCTTATGCAGGCCTTTACCTATAGAAGCACTATATTAGGTGAACGAAGATGTTTTATCTAGTTGATACGAATGGTTTGATCCTGTTTGTATACTTAATTCCCAAAGCTTCAGTTGACAGAATAATGGGGGTTGAATGCAGGGATGATGGAAAGCAGCATTTAGTTATACGTCTTCGTGCTGTTCCTGAAGATGGAAAAGCAAATAAAGCACTCATTAAGTTTTTGGCCAAGCAATGGAAAATCCCATCTTCTTGTATTACTCTTAAGGTTGGTGCGACATCACGCTATAAACAACTTTATTTTTCAGAATATTTAGAAGAGTTAAGGGGTATATTACAATCTTTAGGAGATATAACTCTCCACAGAAATAAATAAAAGCCTGTTTAAAAAAACAGGCTTTGTTCTTTAGAACAGTTATATTTTGTTATTGCGCTCAATAGCTTCTTTAATTAAGTCGCGTGCACAATCTTTATTCTGCCACCCCTCAATTTTAACCCATTTCCCAGGTTCAAGATCTTTATAATGTCCGAAGAAATGCTCAATTTGTTTTAGTGTAATTTCTGGAAGATCTGTGTAATTATGAATATTGGTATATCGTTGTGTTATTTTGGGAGTAGGGACAGCAATGATTTTTTCATCTTTACCTCCATCATCTTCCATAATAAGGACGCCGATTGGGCGAACATTTATGACACAACCAGGAATAAGGGGACGAGTATTACAAATGAGAACATCAATTGGATCACCATCATCTGAAAGTGTATGTGGAACAAAACCATAGTTTCCGGGATAGACCATTGATGTTTGAAGGACGCGATCAACAAACAACGCTCCGGATTTTTTGTCCATCTCATATTTTATTGGTTGACCACCAACAGAGACTTCAACGATAACATTGATGTCTTCTGGCGGATTTTTACCAATGGGTATTTCCTGAATATTCATGTAAATATCCTTTCTGGAGTATAATTAAACGCGATACAAGAAAATATTTTATTGAGGAAGCCATAAAATTAGGTTGAAATTGATGAACGCGTTTTTTCAAAACGTTTGCGTTCATTGGGATCGAGATAGAGTTTACGTAAACGAATATTTTTAGGAGTGACTTCTACAAGTTCATCATCTTGTATCCACGATAAGGCACGTTCCAATGTCATTTTAAGAGGAGGAGTTAATTTTACGGCTTCATCTTTTCCAGAAGCACGCATATTGGTCAGCTTTTTTCCTTTTAAAACATTCACTTCTAAATCGTTATCACGTGAGTGTATACCAATAATCATTCCTTGATAAACTTTAACGCCAGCATCGATTATCATAGGTCCACGATCTTCAAGATTAAAAAGAGCATAAGCGACAGATTCACCGTTATCATTTGAAATCATAACACCATTGACACGGCCACCAATATCTCCCTTATAAGGTTCATAGGCGTGGAAGAGGCGATTCATAATTGCTGTACCACGTGTGTCAGTTAAAAGTTCAGATTGGTAGCCTATAAGGCCTCGCGTTGGTGCATAAAAGACAAGACGTACACGATTACCGCCAGAAGGACGCAATTCAACCATTTCGCCTTTACGTTCAGACATTTTTTGAACGACTGTTCCTGAATATTCCTCATCAACGTCGATGACAACTTCTTCGATTGGTTCAAGAGTTGTTCCGTTTTCATCTTTTTGCATAACAACGCGTGGACGTGAAACACTAAGTTCAAACCCTTCACGGCGCATATTTTCGATAAGAACTGCAAGCTGCAATTCTCCTCGTCCTGAAACATAGAAAGAATCTTTATCAGCGGATTCTTCAATTTTAAGGGCTACATTTCCTTCTGCTTCTTTTAACAAACGATCACGGATGACACGGCTTGTTACTTTATCGCCTTCAGTTCCCGCAAGGGGGCTATCATTGACGAGAAAGCTCATAGTAACAGTGGGAGGATCAATTGGTTGAGCGGTGAGAGGTTCATTGACAGCAGGATCACAGAAAGTATCAGCAACAGTGCCTTTTTGTAGCCCAGCAATTGCTACGATATCACCGGCAATACTCTCTTCAATAGGTTGTCGCTCTAACCCACGAAATGCCAAAATTTTTGAAATACGCCCAGTTTCTAAAAGCTTTCCATCTTGCCCAAGAACTTTGACACTTTGATTGGGTTTTATAGAGCCCGAATGAATACGGCCTGTAATAATTCGCCCAAGAAATGGATCTGCTTCAAGAATAGTTCCGATCATACGAAATGGTCCCTCTGCTACATTAGGAGAAGGGACATGACGGGTTACAAGATCAAACAAAGGGCTAAGTCCTTGATCTTTTGGTCCCTCAGGGGCTTCAGCCATCCATCCATCGCGTCCTGATCCATAGAGAATAGGAAAATCAAGCTGTTCATCGGTTGCATCAAGAGCAGCAAAAAGGTCAAAAACCTCATTAATAACTTCATCAGCGCGTGCATCAGGGCGGTCAATTTTATTAATAGCAACAATAGGGCGCAAACCTACTTTCAATGCTTTGCCAACAACAAATTTGGTTTGTGGCATAGGACCTTCAGCGGCATCAACAAGCACAATTGCTCCATCTACCATATTGAGAATACGTTCAACTTCACCACCAAAATCAGCGTGGCCAGGAGTGTCAACAATGTTAATTCTGGTATCTTTCCAAACAACAGACGTTACCTTCGCTAGGATTGTAATTCCACGTTCTTTTTCAATATCGTTTGAATCCATCATACGTTCACTGGTACGCTGATTATCACGGAAATTTCCTGATTGCTTGAGTAGCCCGTCTACGAGTGTTGTTTTCCCATGGTCAACATGAGCAATAATGGCAATGTTACGCAATTGCATAAATTTTCTTCTTTTCGTTTAATGAAATTTCATTTGAGGTAAAGCTTTTGCGTCCCTTACCTTAACTATTAAAAAAACGTTTTACATGTTTTTTAATAATTTGGGAAGAGGAGGAAATATTTTTATGGAAAAGTGTTTGAAAGGCTTTTGATGCTCTATGAACTTCGATAGTTTTTTCCAAAAGATTTTGAGTTTGTGAGCATTTCACATAAGGTCTGTACTAAAAAAATAATACAATTTTATGATGAAGCACGGGCTTTAACTGTTGTCTGTAAACTAACATTAAAAACTAAATGCGTTATTTTTCTGGTAAGCAATTGATTTGTGGTGATATAATTACCGCTTTCTCTATGAGTTAGAGTGCTAAATACAATGATATTTTCTTATTATGAATCAAAAAATCATTTATTTTTCTGCCACAAGAGGATGAACGTATTAATAAAACCATTTTGGAAAGGACTGGATACACCAAGCCCTCTCTTGAATTGTCATCAAACAGTTTTTGCTTATTCATAACTAAAAGCCTAGGATCCTTATTTCAAAAAAATAATTATTTTAAGATTGAATTTAAATATAAAATTATAATCAATTTTTACGATTAAACCAATCTTTAGAAACATATAAAGCGCTTAATAAAGCTGATTTAACGATGAAAGTTGTTGGCTATGAATTTGCAGAATCTGAATTGTCTTGTGAATATAAAAGAACTAGTGAAAAAATGGCAGGTTTTGTAAATATGTTATTCTTATATCAAGATCATAGAGATGTATTATTCATAAATTTTGTTAAAGTTGGTGGAGCAATTTTTGAAATATTTTACACTCCATTTCAAAATAAAATTTTTAAAGTGAGTATCTCCAAAGTAAAGAAAAATAAACAGAAAGCTAAAAAATTTAATCAGGCGTATCAACATACTAACAAACATCTAACAACAAAATTAGGCGTTAAAAAAGAAAATCCATTTATTTCATCATTACGAGTTAAAAAATGTTTATAAAAATACTACGGAATTAAATAAGTGGTGAAAGAGAAAAACCATCTTGCAACTTAGAGAAAATTTTCTCGTGAGATCCAGGAGATTTAATGAAAAAATTCCCGATACAACTCTATTATTTAATGCACTCCCTAAAAAGAGAAAATGATAAGAGCGTTTGAAAGAATGAAATATGTCAGTATTAAGGGATCTGATTTAAGATTCGTAATTCTTGTTTAATTTTAAAATCAATAGGTTGCGTGAGATGTGTTTTTTGCTATGCGTGTTAGAGAAGGGTTCCAGATAAAATGAAGGAGGCAACAGAAAAATAAATTACAATTCCCATGACATCGACTAATGTTGCAACAAGGGGAGCTGAAGCACTTGCTGGATCAAACCCTAAACGTTTAAGAATAAAGGGAAGCATGGAACCAGATAAAGAACCAAACGTAACAATTCCAACCAAAGCTGTTCCCACTGTTATAGCAATAAAAATCCAGTGTTCACCATAGTTGTAAATACCGAGTTCTTGCCAAAGAGCAATACGCATCATTCCAATAACTCCGAGTAAAAGGCCCAAGGATATTCCTGTTGGAATCTCACGGAGTATAATCTTCCACCAGTCTTTGAGTGTGAGCTCACGTAAAGCTAATGCGCGAATAATAAGTGATGTTGCTTGCGATCCGGAGTTTCCTCCCGAACTCATGATAAGAGGAATAAAGAGTGTGAGAGCAATGGCTTTTTCAAGCTCTGTTTCGAAATATTGCATAGCACTTGCTGTCAACATTTCGCCAAGAAAAAGTAATGCAAGCCAACCACCACGTTTTTTCATCATCCCTAGAAAGTTGATTTGCATATAGGGCTTATCAAGAGCTTCCATACCACCAAACTTATATGCATCTTCATTCATTTCCTCAACCATTGTATCAAGTACGTCGTCGACTGTTACAATACCAATAACATGATTACTTTCATCAATAACCGGTACAGAGAGAAGATCATGGCGCTGAAAAAGGCGAGCGATGTCTTCATGATGTGTGAAGGGGGATATTGTAATGGGGGTGTCATGTGTAGAGACATTTAGAATTTGATCATCAGGTGAAGCAAGGATAAGGTTACGCAGTGAAACAGCCTTGAGAAGAGTTCCCGTTTTAGGATCAATGACATAGCTTGTGTAAACTGTTTCACGTGTACGTTCAACATCACGAATATGATCAAGAGTTTTTTTTACGCTCCAGTTTGCAGGAACAGCTATAAACTCTGTTGTCATCAGTGCACCTGCTGTATGATCAGGGTAACTTGTAAGTTTTTTTAATTCAGCGCGCGTTAAGGGTTTGAGCAATGCATAAAGCTTCTTGCGGGTTTCTTTATCCATTTCCTGAAAAACATCGGCAGCGGCGTCAGCGGACATGCCATCAAGAATTTCAACTGAACGATTAACAGGGAGAAGTTCAAGAATAGCTGCTGGTTTTTCAAGTTCTGGTTTGTCAAAGAGTTCAATGGCATAATCAAGAGGTAAAAGGCTGAGAATAGCTACGCGTTCCGTGATATCGAGATCATTGATGATATCAATCGAGTCAGCAAAGTGATGATTTTTTAATTCCTCGGCGAGAACTTCAGGTGAAGAATTTTTGAAGTCGAAGGTCGTTTTAATTTCAGTCATAATAAAGTACCTTCCGAAGGATTGGAGAATATAAATTTATATCATGGATAGGATAAAACAAAAGTCATGGAAGATTTTAAAAAGTCCTCCCCAATTGTAATCCTCCAATTGTTAATATTTGAAATAAAGTCAAGGATAGATTACAGGTTATAAACAATTTCGTGAATCAGACATATAGAAATTTTCATTTTTGTTTATTTTCTAATGGCAAAGATATCCTTGATGTCTGCTTTTAAGAGAGAAGTCTTAGAGGCATTTTAAAAGTTCACACAATAGTTTTAGTATATTATCAATTTGTGTCGTAAAGGTAATTGTTATACATTGAATTTATAATGGAGATAGAGAGTATTATGACAAAAGCAGCAGTGTTGGACTGGAAAGGACTTTCAGGGCTTCCTGATTTTTCTTTAATAAGTGATGAAGATTTTAAACCCGCTTTTGAACAGGCTCTTCAAGAAGCAGAAGAAGAACTAGAGACGATTGCGACGGTGCAAGAATCCCCAACACTTGAGAATTTTTTGCAATCTTTTGAGCTTTCTGGCAAAGCGCTTGATCGTGTGTGTTCAATATTTTTCTTGCGTTCAGGGGCGCATAATAATGCGTTGATTCAGAAATTAGAACAAGAGTTTGTTGTAAAGCTTTCTCGTTATTCTTCGAAAATTATGATGGATGCACGGATATTTGCGAAAATAGATGTGCTTTATAAAAATTCGCAGCAAGGCATGTATGATAGTGAAACAACGCGTGTTCTTAAATTATGGTGGAAAAAATTCGTTTGTAATGGTGCAAAACTTGATGAAGAAGGTAAAAAACGGCTCGTTGAAATTAATGAAAAGCTTGCCTTTTTAAATGCTACTTTTGGCCAGCATGTTTTAAAAGATGAAGCTGAGTGGATTTTATTTTTGGAACAAACAGATTTATCTGGTTTGCCTGATGATCTTATTGCTTCAATGAAGGAAATTGCGCGTGAAAGGGGTAATGAGGAAGCCTATGCATTAACATTGGCGCGCTCAATTATTGATCCTTTTTTGAAATTTTCTCATCGCCGTGATTTACGTGAGAGTGCATTTCAAGCTTGGTCCAAACGTGGTGAAAATAATAATGATAATGATAATCGAGCGATTATTGTAGAGATTCTTGCACTTCGTGATGAGAAGGCTAAATTGCTAGGATATAAATCCTTCGCAGATTTAAAACTTGATAATACTATGGCCAAAAATACTGATGCGGTTATGGGTTTGCTCACACCTGTATGGGAACGGGCAAGAGCTAAAGCTTCTAGCGAACAAATTGAATTGCAAAATTTTGCACACAATCAGGGAAGCAATGAAACTTTAGAAGCTTGGGATTGGCGTTATTACGCTGAAAAACTTCGCGCTGAAAAATTTTCTTTCGATGGATCTGAAATTAAATATTATTTTCAGCTTGATCGTATGATTAAAGCGGCTTTTGGGGTAGCAGAAAAACTCTTTGGGATTACATTTGAAGAAAAAAACTCTGTTACACTTTGGCATCCTGATGCACGTTTGTGGGAAGTAAAAAAGTCTGATGGAAGTCTACTTGGGCATTTTATTGGTGATTATTTTGCGCGTTCTTCAAAACGCTCCGGTGCGTGGATGAGTAGTTTGCAATCACAACATAAATTGAATGGCGGACAAAAGCCTATTATCTATAATGTTTGTAATTTTGCCAAACCACCCAAAGGGGAGGTAGCTCTTTTATCACTTGATGATGCGCGTACGCTTTTCCACGAATTTGGGCATGCGTTACATGGTTTGCTCTCTGATGTAACATGGCCATCTGTGTCGGGAACATCGGTTTCGCGTGATTTTGTTGAACTGCCTTCTCAACTTTACGAACATTGGTTAACTATACCAGAGATTTTACAGACTTATGCTACGCATGCAAAAACAGGACATTCTATGCCGCAAGCATTAATGGATAAGGTTTTGTCAGCACAGACATTTAATGCTGGCTTTGCTGCAGTTGAATTTACTTCATCAGCTCTCGTAGATATGGCTTTTCATAAAGGACAAAAGGTAACTGATCCAACAGTGTTTGAACGCCAAGAATTAGAAAAGCTGCAAATGCCTGATACAATTATTATGCGCCATCGTCCTCCACATTTTACGCATATATTTTCAGGTGATGGTTACGCTGCTGGTTACTATTCTTATATGTGGTCGGAAGTTCTTGATGCCGATGTTTTTCAGGCTTTTGAAGAAACGGGAGATGTTTTTAATTCAGAGCTTGCTGATAAGTTGAAACGTTTTATTTACTCTGCTGGGGGAAGTCGTGATCCAGAGGAGCTTTATAAAGCTTTTCGGGGACGGTTGCCTTCATCAGAGGCAATGATTAAAAAACGTGGACTGTAAATGATAACGGTATGGTTTAAACTATACCGTTCTTTTCTTTTTTCTGTTGAGGTTTACACAACCCTCTATCATAATCATATGAAAAGAGGGCTTTTTATTTTATTCGGTTTTTGACTTGTGAAGAAAATGAGACTCTCTGTTTTTAACAGATCATGGAAAAGAAAAATTATCAGCTCTCTCTTTCTGATGGCCGTTTGGGGATGACCATGATTTTTTTATAAGGCTCTGATCGACTTTGTTGAGTAAATGTGTATTTTGTTGCGCCATCTCATCGAGGCTTATAGGTGGTTGGCGTTCAATATTGTGTAAGCCTTGTACAGGTTGCAGAGTATTTACGTTGGTAAGGTGTGTGTCTTCATGAGAAAAGACAGGAAGATTTAAAATAGTTTCTAATGGTTTTCTTAAATAAGAAACAAGTTTTCGCTTTCCTTCAAAAGTAAAATTAATGCCATCGTTGGTGCGAAGTCTGGTTATTTTCCCATTGATATCATAACCTGAAAAAGAAAATTGACCTTGTGCGTTAATAAAACCATCCCAAATATTGATAAAATATCCTCCTGCGGCTTCTGTTGCATTTTTATAAAGCTCATTAAAGGTTTGTATTTTTTGTGTTAAATTATTACTTTCAAAGGCTGGTTGTCCCATCCATATCCATGGTTTTCCAGAGTTATGCAGGCGTTCAGTAATTTCGATAATTCTTTGCTTATAGATATTCATCCATTCTGGTTGGAGAGGATTGAATACGCCATGAGAGTCTGAGATTGGTTGGTTATCATTTGCACCTATTATCATAACAATGGCATCAGGTTTATTTTTCTCGATGAGTTCAGGAATACTATTTTTCCAAGAAGTGTGATCAGTTCGAACTAAGCCAGAAGATGGTACCGCATTGTTTATGATGATAATATCGGTATCATCAGTAAAAAGTTTTTTGAGTTCATTAGCAGCAGTAGAAGCTAAAAAATCACCTATGACGAGAATTCGTTTTGCGTTTGTATCTTTCAATGTTTGTACGGGTTTTTGTATGACAGCTTTTTTCTTTGGTTGATATACTTTTTGTTTCGTAGTTTGCGGTTGTTGTTGTGGTTGCTCTTGTTTGTTATGATCTAACAACCATTTAAAAAAGTTTGTCGCTTTACTTGGAGACGATTGTATAATACTTGCAGCGAAGAGAGAGAAAAACAGGAAGATTAAGTGTATCGAGCGGAAATAAGACAAACGCTTTACTCCAGATTATTGTTTTCGAAGAAGAAAGAGAACTTCATGGGTTGGATATCCATTTGCCGTTAAGCCGTGTCGCAGTTGAAAAGCTTTAAGTGCTTTTCGAGAGATCATACCGATTTTTCCATCAATTTCTCCTTTATAATAGCCAAGCGCCATTAAGCGAGATTGCAGTTCTTTGCGCTCATGGAAAGTAAGAGGTTTGAATGGTCGTTGCCAATCCTGAATCAGTCCAGGATGTCCAGCAATGCGGTTAGCAAGAAGGGCAACCGCGAAAGCATAGCGATCTGCATTATTATAACGTTTAAGAACCAAAAAGTTTTTTGTTACTAAGAATATAGGCCCTTTTAGTCCATCTGGATATTTCAATATTGCTCGTTCAGATGATGAAGGTAAAGGTTGTCCATTTGCGTGTTTTACGCCTAGCTTTGCCCATTGCTCAAAGGAATGCCAATCCTCAGGGAGATTTTTTCCTTGTGGCAGCTTAACTTCTACTCCCCAAAGGAGGTTAGATTGCCAACCATTCATGTGGAGCAGGTTAGCGGCAGTCGCGAGGGCATCTGGAACAGAGGTCCAGATATCACTTCGTCCATCCCCATCCATGTCAAAGGCATAAGTAAGATAACTGCTTGGAATAAATTGTGTATGTCCCATTGCACCGGCCCAAGATCCAGTAAGTTGTGCGCGTGTGATTTCACCACGTTGGAGAATTTTCATGGCAGCAATGAGTTGTTTGTGTGCGTATTTTGCATGTTTTGGGTCAGCATAGGCTAGGGTTGCAAGTGAACGAATGGTATCACGCATTACCCTTTTATTTGCTAAAATTTTCCCATAATTGCTTTCCATTGACCAAATAGCTAGAAGAATATTACGGTCGACACCAAAACGTTTTTCAATTTGAGGAAGCCAGTTTTTCCATTTTTGAGCTTGGCGCTGCCCTTCCAAAATTGCAAAATCATGAATACGATTATCAAAATAATTCCATGGATGATCGACAAATTCTGGTTGGTATGCAGCTCTTTCTAAAACTTCTGGATCAATTGCGTTAACGCTTTTAAAAGCCATGTCAAACGTAGAAGGTGAAATATTGTTGGCGAGAGCTATTTTTTTAAACTCTTTAATCCAGTGTTTAAAGCCACTACCAGCATGTGAAAATGGTGCAAAAAACATAAAAAAAGCAGAAAGAAGAATGGCTAAACCTATGATAAAAGTGTTCCGGTTTATTGATTTCTCTAAAGAAGAGAAAGTGTTAGATTCTGTTTTTTGCATTTTTAAATTCCCCTTGATATTCAAGTATTTTTATGTGCAAGAATTTCATTTTTGTATGTGGTGTTATCAATGATATTATCAAATGAATAAGAAAGGCTGAAATGAGTTATTTGTTTTGAAGGAATATTAATCATTATCATATTCTTGGATCTCTTTCCTGTCCATTATAATGGCAAACAAAACAATAAGATATCTTTTTTATCATTTAGTAAAAACATATGTTAAATGAAATCAGTAAGTTATACGATTAATGAGGAGCAGGAAGGTGAGAGTGCGTAAAATTCGGAAAGCAGTATTTCCCGTAGCAGGTCTTGGTACGCGTTTTCTCCCTGCAACAAAAACAATTCCTAAAGAAATGCTAACGATTGTTGATAAGCCTGTTATTCAATATGTTGTAGATGAGGCACGTGAAGCTGGTATTGAGCATTTTATTTTTGTAACTGGACGCAATAAAGCAGTCATTGAAGATTATTTTGATGCGCAAGTTGAATTATATACAACACTTGCTGAACGTGGCAAAAGAGAAGAGCTTGAGCATTTACAAGATTTACAACCTTCACCAGGGATGACTTCTTTCACAAGACAACAGCAACCCTTGGGGCTAGGACATGCTCTTTGGTGTGCGCGTGAATTAGTTGGAAATGAGCCTTTTGCTTTATTATTACCGGATATGCTTATACACGCTAAAAATAGCTGTCTTTCTGAAATGATCAATCTTTATGAAAAAACAGGAGGAGGGAATATTATTGCTGTTCAGGAGTGCGATCTTGAGGAAGCACATAAATATGGTATAGTTGACAAAGGTAAACAGATTGCAAATGGTTTTAAAATCACAAAAATGATAGAGAAACCAGCAAAAGGGACAGCGCCGTCGAATTTGTACATCAATGGGCGTTATATTTTGCAACCAGAAATTTTTAATATTCTCTCCAACCAAGAACGAGGAGCAGGAAATGAAATTCAGTTAACAGATGCGATGGTGAGGCTTTCAAATGAGCAAGATTTTTTTGGTTACCAGTTAGAGGGACTTACTTTTGATTGTGGTTCTAAAGCTGGTTTCATTGAAGCCAACGTTGCATTTTCTTTGGCGCGCGCTGATATGCATAGCCAAGTTTCTGCTTCATTAAAAAATCTACTAGAAACCATTAAAGTTGAAAAATGATATAGATCTCTCATTTAATTTCATTTATCGAATTTGATCATGACAATACAATCTTCTCTTATGCTGAATTTGCAGGGCGCCGTTACATCGGCGCTTAAAACACTTGCGAGTGAAAAACAGGGGCTTGAAGCCCTTGAAACTGCTTTTCTTGGGAGCCTTTCTTCTTCTTTTGAAGCTGCGGTTCAAGCTATTAGACGCGCCAAGGGTCATGTGGTGATTACTGGTCTTGGTAAAAGTGGTCATATAGGGACAAAAATTGCTGCAACCTTAGCTTCAACGGGGACACCTGCTTTTTTCGTACATGCAGCAGAAGCCAATCATGGTGATCTTGGGATGATTGGATCTGATAATGTTATTCTTGCTTTATCATGGTCAGGCGAAACTTTGGAATTAAGTGGTATTATAAATCATGCTGCGCGTTTTCATACACCACTTATTGCAATGACATCAGGCGAGCACTCTACATTAGGACGACAAGCTGATATTGTACTCTTATTACCAAAGATAGAAGAGGCTTGTCCCCATGGGCTTGCTCCTACAACTTCAACAGTTATGCAATTGGCAATGGGAGATGCATTAGCTGTTGCTCTTTTAGAAATGCGTGGTTTTACTGCAACCGATTTTAAGGTTTATCATCCCGGTGGTTCTCTTGGTGCAAACCTTAAATACGTGCGTGATATTATGCATGGGGGTGACAGTATTCCTTTAGTTTTGCAAGGTACAACCATGGCTGAAGCTATGGATGTTTTGGTTAAAAAACATTTTGGTTGTGTTGGTGTCATAAATCAAGAAGATGAATTAATCGGGATTGTGACCGATGGTGATCTTGCACGCAACATTCACTTTAATTTATCAAAATTTAATGTTGATGAGGTGATGACGAGGGATCCAAAAAATTTGGAACCAAATACACTGGTTGGTGCGGCGACAGCTTTTATTAACGATCACCATATTGGTGCTTTTTTCGTTGTTGAAAATAAAAAACCGGTAGGAATTGTTCATTTTCATGATCTTTTGCGCGTCGGTGCTGCTTAAGTCGAGAAATCTCCGTATCAGATAAAATTTTATTCTTGAGAAAAAAGACTCAACAATTAAAAGACAAATTTCTCCTATGAGGCAACTTTATTAAAATGTTTTTTGCAAAAGGTGATGGTTGGCGTATTAAAGGTGTACAACAAATTGTCCCTATAGATGATCGTGTTAAGATCTTTGCGTATTTTAGAAGAGACCTTCACCAGGAGGAGAAGATTTTATCGCCTCTTGTTGTTATATGTAGGCTCTAGATGTTTCTAACAGAATAAAAGCTTTAGCTTTTATTCTGTTTAAAATTTTCGCTTAAGAAAAAATTGTGATCCTGTTTGTGAAGTGCAGAGAAGTTGTGTTTCGTTATGCGATATCATACAACTTACTCGAGATACTGTTCCACGGAGAATGGAGCGTATTTCGATTTCTATATGTTGAGCACTGACATAATTATATGTGCCTTCTGATAGTTTTTCTTCTGTATCTGCTGCTCGCGTTTCAAAAACACCATTGCGGAAAGAAGAAACAATACCGTTTTCATCAACCCACTTACCATCAATTCCGCTTGATATATTTTGTCCATAATATTGCGAAAAGCCACAGGCACCTAATATTAAAGCGGTAATTGTAAGACATAAAATACGGTAAGTGTGCTTCATCTTTTTCACTCGATTTGTGTTACTCTGCTCTTTTAGCTTCTATAACAATATTAAACCATTCCATTAGTTAATATGAAAAATTTTATGAAAATCAATGAAAAAGCAAAAAAATAGAAAAAAATGCCTTAATGTTGTATTTAATTAACCGATTAATGGATTTAGTATGTGAACAGAAGAGGTGAAATGTTTCTTATGCTTTACGATAATTCTTATATTAGGCTGTTTAGTAGTCTCAAAGGAGATTATTAGAATTATGGTTGGTCCCATTCTTGTTGCGAGTGAAGATTATGGGAGGCGTATAGAGCTTTCTGCTATGCTCCGAGGTTTTGGTTACCGTGTTATTGAAGCAGAAAATGGCCTCCGCACGATTGATCTTTTACACAGACGTAAAAATATTGTGCTTGCCCTCCTTGATGTCGTCATGAGCGATTTGAGTGTGAGTGATTTAATTAAAATGATTAGAGTGGCTGGTGTTACTGTTCCTATTGTTGTGATAGCACAACAGGAGAATCAAGAATTACTTCAGAAAGCTTTAGCCGCTGGGGCTGTTGATTATTGGGTTCATCCAGTTACGTTACTGCGGTTGAGAGTGACTTTAGATACTCTTGCTCTCATTTCTGCATTGGAGCGTGAGGTTCGTTATATTCGGCGAAAAAATGAGAATCATTTGCGATTTTCTGATCTTTGCATAAAAAGCAGAGCAATGCAGATAGTTTTAGAGCAATCGAAGAGAGCTGCGGCTTCTTTACAGAATCTTTTAATAGAAGGTGAAGTTGGGACTGGTCGTGAAACATTAGCACGCATTATTCATCATGAGGGCTTGTTATCGGAGGGAGCTTTTATTCGCTTCCAATGTACAGCTATTGTTGATCCAGAAGAAGAAAACCGACGATGGTTTAAAGAATTTTTACCACTTGTTTCTTCTCTTGAAAAAGGGACGCTTTGTCTCTGTGATGTTGATCGACTTGAACCCGTACAGCAAAAGCGTTTTGCCCATTACCTAAAAGAAAGGGAAAAGGTTACAAAGAATAAAAATTTCCCTTTTCGGATCATTGCTATTTCAACCTCGCGATTGAGGGATCTAGCTAAAGAAGACTTGTTTTTGCATAGTTTGTTCGAACAGTTTTCCCAATTATCTATAAGCGTTCCTGCTTTACGAGAATTGAGGGATGATTTTCCAGATCTTACACAACGTTTGATTGATCGCATTATTACGGAAACAGGGCGATCGCATGTGCATGGTCTAGCAGGGTCAGCTCTTTCATTGCTTATGCAGTATGATTGGCCTGGTAATCGGGATGAACTTGAAAATTTTTTATTTCGTGCGATTTTACTTAGCGAAGGGCCATTGTTAACTGTTCGGGATTTCCCACAATTAATGGGAAATTCACTAACGAATGTTCCAAATATCATTGAAAATAATGTGATGGAAGATCATGAACAAGAAGCGGTAAAATTTTTGGATACTGATGGCCATGTTCGTCCTTTTTCTGAGATGGAACGTGATATTATTGAGAAAGCAGTTAAACATTATAAGGGACATATGAGTGAGATTGCTCGTCGTCTTCGTATCGGGCGCTCTACGCTTTATCGCAAAATAGAGGGTTTGAGAGTGGTCAATACTAAAGAACGGAAGTAAAATCTATGACAAATCTCCATTCATAAGATGCAGGATTTTCAAAAAAGTATTGTGCTTTTGGTGAAACAGGGGAGGGTTTTTAGCGTTTAAAAGGAATGTCATGTAGTGCACAGCTTTAACATTAAGGATAATTTTATAAGCGCAGTGCGTGTGAATTTTATTGAGTAGAATTATTTTCAACTTTCTTTTCTTGTTTCACTTTCCACGACTTTAGCTAAATTTGTACTTAAGATGAAAGAGACAGCTTTTAAGCTTTTTAGCATATCAGCCAAAATTCTGTGATATTGATGTTGGGTTTATATTCTCTTAAACAAGAGATGGCATTCTACTTGTTACGTGATTAAGGTAGAATCATTGATTACATCGGTTTTAGTGTTGTGGTTCGTATCGATAGTGGTGCGATGGCTTAAAAATGGAAAGTTTATCCTCTTTGGCTTTGTTACAAATTGTTGTCGGTTTTATCGCATTTTTTTTTGTTGCGTCTATGTTGGCGATCTACACATATGGACGTTTTATTAAAAGCGCTAGGGGGGAGTGTTCTTATGCATTGACTGTTAAGAAAGACGAAACGCCGCTTGATCGTATAGTAGGTCAATTAGCAGATGAAGCGGATGGATTAGGAGTTGATAAAGATGCTCTTTCACTCATCATTAGCAATTTGGATGCCTTTTGTGTTCGTGCGATAGGAGCAGCACAGGCTGGGCGTAGCCTTGATCTGATGTATTATATTTGGGACGACGATTTAACGGGGCGCTTATTGTTAAGTGAAATAGTAGAGGCGGCTGATCGTGGTGTTCGTGTGCGCCTTCTTTTAGATGATATTAATGCTCAAGCTCGTGATCCAGCTTATATTGCGCTGGATAAACATCCTAATATTGAAGTAAGAATGTTTAATCCAGGGCGATCACGTAAGGGTGGTTTACGTCGTGGTTTAGAGATTATATTGCGGGCAATTACTGTCACGCGTAGAATGCATAATAAAGCTTTTATTGTGGATGGTCGGGTGGCTTTTGTAGGAGGACGCAATCTTGCAGATTCTTATTTTGATGTTGGTGAGAAATCGCATTTTCGAGATTTAGATCTAATGTTAATTGGCCCCTCTGTTAAAAAGGTAGAAGCTATTTTTGATGACTTTTGGAATAGTGCTGTGGTTTTGCCGATTCATACTTTGGTTATTCCTAAAAGTGCAAGCGACTTTCGCTATTGGAAGTATAAATTACGAGAATTTCGCGATTCTAAAGTTGCAAAAGTTTATCTAGACTATGTTAACGAACATATTAATTTTAAATGTTTTATTGAAACAGGAAAGCGATTATTTTTAGCAGATAAAGTTGTTGTTCTTTCTGATCCTCCTGAAAAAGCATTGCGTAAAAAAGCAGGAAATTGGCTTATGAAGGCACTCTCCCCAGTTATTGGAGATGCCAAAAAAACGGTTCAAATTACATCGCCTTACTTTGTTCCAGGTAAGGTAGGTACGCAGAGTTTTAGTAACTTGGTTTCAAAAGGTGTTGATGTCAAAATTCTTACGAATTCCTTAGCAGCCACTGATGTAGCACTCGTGCATGGTGGCTATGTGTCCTATCGTAAGAATTTATTGAAAGGTGGTGTTAAACTCTACGAGTTAAAACCGAATGGAGATAATCATGGATTGCGCTTGTTTAGATCAAGTAGGGCAAGTTTACATACAAAAGCTTTTTTAGTTGATCGTAAAACTGCTTTTATTGGGTCTTTAAACTTTGATCCCAGATCAGCTGCGCTGAATACGGAAATGGGCATTCTTTTTGAATGTGCACCGATTACAGCGAGGCTAGATTTGCTTTTTTCTGAAGAAACAACCGGTGAAATGAGTTATCATCTCCGCCTTGGTGATAATAACCGCATTTGTTGGGATTTTATAGAAAACGAAAAGCAGCATAGCGTTGATTATGAGCCAGAAAGCAATTTTTGGCGTCGTGCATTTGCTAAAATAATAAGTTGGTTACCCATTGAATCGCAATTGTAAATTTTATAAACCATAATTAGAAAATTATTTTAATTTTTCTTTTCATTTTTTTGTAAAATGGCATAATTCTGTGCCAATCCACAACTTATGAGAGCCGCAGTTGTATTTAAAGCCACTTGCGGTGCTTTTTTATTAAAGGAATTTGGCTATGGCAAAGATTGTTGAAACAGGGACGGGTGCACTGGCACTGACTTTTGATGATGTGCTTTTACAGCCGGGTCATTCTCTTGTTATGCCTAGCCAAGTGGATCTTAAAACACGTATCGCAACTGATATTGAACTGAATTTGCCATTGCTTTCTGCTGCAATGGATACTGTGACGGAATCACGGTTGGCTATTGCTATGGCTCAAGCTGGTGGTCTTGGTGTTATCCATCGCAATATGTCTCCTGCAGAACAAGCTGAAGAAGTTCGTCAGGTGAAAAAATTTGAATCTGGGATGGTGGTTAATCCGGTGACAATTGGGCCAAATGCAACACTTGAAGAGGCGAAAGCTTTGATGCGCTCTTATGGTATTTCCGGTATTCCGGTTGTTGAAAATAGCGCTAAAGGTGAGACTGCTGGACGGCTTGTTGGCATTTTAACCAATAGAGATGTGCGTTTTGCATCAGATCCCAAACAAAAAATTTATGAATTAATGACGCATGAAAATTTAATCACAGTTCGTGAAAATGTTCAACTCAATGAAGCGAAGTACCTTTTACATCATCACCGTATTGAAAAATTATTGGTTGTAGATGAACAAAATCGCTGTGTTGGTTTGATAACAGTTAAGGATATTGAAAAAGCACAATTAAATCCAAACGCTGCTAAAGATTCGCAAGGTCGCTTGCGTGTTGCAGCTGCTAGTAGTGTGGGGAATGATGGGATTGAGCGGGCTGAAAGATTAATTGACGCAGGCGTTGATGTTCTAGTGATTGATACCGCTCATGGACATTCTCAGCGTGTATTAGACACAGTTGAGCGTATTAAAAAAATGGCGCCTTCTACAGCTGTTATTGCTGGTAATGTCGCGACTCCGCAAGCAACACAGGCTTTGATTGATAGTGGTGCAGATGCTGTAAAAGTTGGTATTGGTCCTGGCTCTATTTGTACAACGCGCATTGTTGCAGGTGTTGGTGTGCCTCAACTTGCAGCCATTATGAGTGCTGCAGAAGTTGCTGAAAAAGCAGATATTCCTATTATTGCTGATGGGGGGATAAAAGCTTCTGGTGATTTTGCTAAAGCTTTGGCAGGTGGGGCTTGTGCTGCTATGATTGGCTCTCTTTTAGCTGGTACGGAAGAAAGCCCTGGTGAAGTTTATCTGTATCAAGGGCGATCGTTTAAAGCTTATCGCGGCATGGGATCAGTTGGTGCTATGGCGAGGGGATCGGCAGATCGTTATTTTCAGGATGAAGTTCGTGATATGCTCAAATTGGTGCCTGAAGGGGTCGAGGGACAAGTTGCTTATAAGGGGCCTATAGCATCGGTTTTACACCAGCTGGCTGGTGGGTTACGTGCTTCGATGGGCTATGTTGGGGCGGAAAATTTAACGGAATTTCGTGAAAAAGCAATGTTTGTTCGTATTACGAATGCTGGACTTCACGAAAGCCATACACATGATGTTGCTATCACGCGGGAAAGTCCAAATTACCGGCGTCCTGTTTGATAGGTAAAACGATTACAGTCGTTTTGCAAGGGCATAAAAAACCTTTTAAAACATATCCGGAAATTACTATTTTTGCTTTTTGTGATTTTTTTTACAATAATTTCAAAAATACAAAGGAAGGAATTGGAGGTTAATGCTTCAATTCCTTCCGTGCGTTATAGGAAATTAAGGGAATTAACTTTTTGTAGTCTTCTGTCCCGTCTTTGACGCGCGTTGGCGAGTGTTTGCCGGATCACTTTGGACGGATTTCTTTCCATTGTTTGAGGGTGTTGTATTGTGACGGCTTTTAGATGAAGTTGTTTTCCCATTATTGTAAGTATTCATTATTTTCTCCTTTTAAATTATCTGGCTTAAGACCAGTACAGTAAAAACGGTCATGTCAAATAGTGGTTCCAAGCGTTTTCTAAAAAGTTAATATTTTGTTAGGAATAAGATGTGTGTGCTGGTCTTAATATGTGTTGTTTATAGAGAGCTATGAAAATTTAATTTACGAATAAAATAAGGGAGGATGATTTTTGCGTATGTATATTGGGAGAGGGATTTTAAGGATACATCCTACCTTGTAGTATCAAGTGAGAATCTACGCATTTTAGAATGAGAGGAATGTAAACAGATAGCGTATGAGAGAAAGAGTTTTTATGCGCTAAAAAATGTGATCAGAATCATAGGGTGTGCAATATAAATTTGAGATAGTTCTGAGAAGATTCCACTGGCAGTAAGAGAGATAATGTTGTTCTTTGCTTAAATTGTTTAGAACTTTATAGAAATTCAATGGGAAAAATAAATGCGCTTAGGCGGACGTTTGCAGGCGGCGATAGATATTCTAAAAGAGATAGAAATTCGGTATCGCCCAATAGGTGAAGTTTTAAAAGCTTGGGGGATTTCTCATCGCTTTGCTGGAGCAGGGGATCGTGCAGCAATTGCTACAATTGTTTATGATGTCTTGAGACGGCGTTATTCTTTACAATGGCGTATGGAGAGTGATGATATGAGGGATATCGTTTTTGGCACCTTATTAGATGCTGGAAAAATGACGATTGAACAAATTGATGAGGAATTAGGAGGAGATCGATTTGCACCTCAGTTATTAGGAGCGCGGCAACGTCAATCATGGCAAAAACGAAAATTGGTTGATGCACCAGACTATATTCGTGGTGATATTCCCCAATGGTGTCAAGCGCATTTACGTCCTTCATTTACTGACAATTGGGTCGTTGAAGCTGCTGCATTAGCAACACGCCCTTTTTTAGATTTGCGCGTGAATAGCTTGAAGACAACGCCAGAAAAGGTTTTTCAGGAATTAGCAAAAACCAAAGTTCAATCGTTATCATGGTTTCCACAAGCTTTAAGGATTGCACCGATTGAAAAGTTTGACCGTCATCCCAATGTTCAAGTTGAACCAGCTTTTCAAAAGGGGCATTTTGAAATACAAGATTTGGGATCTCAAATTGTTGCTTACCTTGTAGAAGCAAAAGCCAGTATGCAGGTATTGGATTATTGTGCCGGAGCTGGTGGAAAAACATTAGCCTTAGCTGCTAGTATGAAAAATAAGGGACAAATTTATGCTTATGATTCAGACAAAGCCCGTTTGGCTCCTATTTTTGATCGTCTTCGACGCGCTGGTGTTTGTAATGTACAGCCACTGGCACAAAGAGAAGAATTGAAACCATTAATAGGTAAGATGGATATTGTTTTATTAGACGCACCATGTAGTGGTACAGGAACATGGCGGCGACGTCCAGATACAAAATGGCGTTTGACATTAGAACAGGTAAGACAGCGCCAAGTGGAACAAAGGGCGATTTTGAATGAGGCTATAGATTATCTTAAACCAAACGGGCGCTTAGTTTATGTTACATGTTCTCTTTTTGTGGATGAAAATGAGGAACAAATTTCTCATTTTCTTCAACAGCATTCCAATTTTGATCCAATAAATATGCGCGCATTGTGGCAGCAACATTTTGGTTTTTCGCCTGTACAACCGAACTTTTCAAATTATGGACTTACTTTATCGCCAGCGACAACAAAAACAGATGGTTTCTTTTTATCGGTGTTACAAAAAAAACAGTAATACATATTTTAGGCATTTTTTATTTTAAATTATTACGAGAACAACCTTTTTCTTAAACGAATAGGCTTGTGAAAAGTGAAAGATTGATTAATAAATCTCATTGGTTCTCTTTTACAATTACTGATTGGTTTTCTATGAGCACATCACATTTAGACACTGTCCTTATCATTGATTTTGGTTCACAAGTTACACAACTTATCGCACGGCGGGTGCGAGCAATGGGTGTTTATTGTGAAATTATTCCTTTTCAATTAGCTTTAGAAGGTATCAAGCGGATAAAACCCAAAGCGGTTATTTTATCAGGCAGCCCTTATTCGGTTAATGATGATGGTTCGCCGCGTGCTCCAATGGAAATTTTTGAAATTGGTGTTCCAGTTCTTGGGATTTGTTATGGTGAACAAGCCATGTGTGTTCAGCTTGGTGGAAAGGTTGAAGTTGGACATGAGCGTGAATTTGGGCGGGCTTTTTTGGAAGTGCAAGAAGAGAGTCCACTGTTTGATGGTGTTTGGGAAAAAGGCTCTTGTTATCAAGTATGGATGAGTCACGGTGATCGCGTAACGGCTTTGCCGACGGGCTTTCGTGTAATAGGAACATCAAAAGGTGCTCCTTATGCTGCCATTGCTGATGAAACAAGGCGCTTTTATGCACTGCAGTTTCATCCTGAAGTTGTCCATACACCGGATGGAGAAAAATTGTTGCAAAATTTTGTTCATAAAATCTCTGGTCTTAAAGGCAATTGGTCAATGGCTTCTTATCGTGAGCAGGCAATTGCTAAGATACAGCAACAAGTTGGAAAAAGTCGTGTTATCTGTGGTCTTTCAGGTGGTGTGGATTCATCAGTTGTGGCTGTGCTTCTCCATGAAGCAATAGGAGATCAATTGACATGTGTTTTGGTGGACCATGGATTGATGCGCAAAAATGAGGCTCAAGAAGTTCTTACATTATTCCGAGATCATTATAATGTAGAGCTTATTCATGTAGATGCTGCCGATATGTTTCTCAGTGCTCTAGAAGGGATGACAGATCCAGAGAAAAAACGCAAAACGATTGGCCGCCTTTTTATTGAAGTTTTTGAAGAGGAAACGAAAAAAATAGGAGGAGCAGAGTTTTTAGCGCAGGGCACACTTTATCCAGATGTCATTGAGAGTGTATCAGCGATTGGTAAGTCAGTAACAATTAAAAGCCATCATAATGTAGGGGGATTGCCAGAACGGATGAAGATGAAACTTGTAGAGCCGTTGCGTGAGCTTTTTAAAGATGAAGTCCGCTCGCTAGGGCGAGAGTTAGGATTGCCGGAGCAATTTATTGGCCGTCATCCTTTTCCAGGTCCCGGTCTTGCAATTCGGTGTCCAGGTGCAGTTACACGTGAAAAGCTAGAAATTTTACGTGAAGCGGATGCTATTTACCTTGATGAAATTCGTAAAGCCAGTCTTTATGATGAAATTTGGCAGGCTTTTGCTGTTCTTCTTCCTGTTCAGACTGTCGGTGTTATGGGTGATGGACGCACTTATGAATTCGTTTGTGCTCTCCGTGCGGTAACATCTGTAGATGGAATGACCGCTGATTTCTATCCGTATAGTATGGAGTTTTTAGGCAAAGCAGCGGCACGTATTATTAATGAAGTTAAGGGTATTAATCGTGTTGTTTATGATATAACATCAAAACCTCCTAGTACGATTGAGTGGGAATAATTCAAATCAAGTGCAATCTTTTTAAGCAAGGAATGTTGTTCAGGATTTGATATTTTGGGAAGTGAGCAAAAAGAAACAATTTTTAAGAAATTGTTTTGCACTTTGTATGATTTAAAAAAATCATTATCTCACCTATATTAACCAGTATCGTTTAAAATTGAGAAGTGTGAATTTTGCATGTCTGAAAAAAAAATTGTTGCACATCGTGGTGGAGCTCATCTTTATCCTGAAAATACTCTTTCGGCATTTAATAATGCTATAGCGCTAGGTGTTGATGAAGTTGAATGCGACGTTCATTTGCTGAAAAGCGGTGAAGTGGTTGTCTTTCACGACTTCCGTCTAGACCAATTGGTTGGAAAAAAGGGATATATTCATGACATTGATAATGAAACACGCAAACAACTCTGCGTAAAAGGAAGCCAAGAAGCACCTCCCTTATTAGAAGAGGTGCTTGATCTTTTAGCACCAACGAATATTGCATTGCATCTTGAAATAAAAACATGTGGTGAAGTTGAGCGTGAAACAATTTTATCTCAAAAAGCACTTGCGTTGATAAAAAGCCGAAATTTAGAAAAACGGGTTTCTGCAATTAGTTTTGATCCTACAAGTCTTCGTCCCTTCATTGAAGCAGGAATACTATCTGGTCCATGTATTGATAGTTTTGAAGGAGATATGCATCGTCGTTTTTCTGAATGGAAACAATTAGGGTATTCTGACTTGAGTTTATATGGCTCTCTTGCATCGCAGGACTTTATTGAATCGGCACTTGAAGCTGGTTTTACTGTGGGAGTATGGACAATCAATGGGAGAGCTCGGTTATCGCACTGGCTTGATATGCCTGTACACTATATCACAACAGATCAACCAGACCTTGCTTTACAATTACGTGCACAAAGATGACATACATCTATAATACAAAAGAAAATATATATTCTAACGAAGATAAGGTTAAAAGGAGAAAGTAAAAAAGTACTTGCCGAGGGTTCTAAGAAGGGTAAGATTTTTTACTTTATTAACTGATTATTTGTGCGCTTTCCAGTGGTTTTATTAAAAGTATGGAAGTTTTGATGAGGGACAGTAAAGCTTAGTTTTTTACCATAATCGCTTGTAAGGCGCTCTTTTACTTCAACAGTAAAAATAGCGCCATTCCAATGCGTTAAAACATGGCATCCCGTTCCTATAGGTTTAATAAATTCAATTTGTGTATGAAAGACAGGTCCTTTATCTGGATGTTCGCCCAACAAAATTACTTCTGGTCTGAATGCCAAAAGATCAGTTTCTTCGTTATAAGAAAACGAATAATTTAAATGCTGTTCTAAGATTTTTCGATCAAGAAAATTCATAGGGGGAGAACCAATAAAATCAGCAACAAACGTTGTTGCTGGAGTATCGTAAATTTCCATTGGTGTTCCAATTTGCTCGATAGCTCCTTTATTCATAACGACTATTCTATCGGCCAATGTCATGGCTTCTAGTTGATCATGGGTAACATAGAGACTGGTTGTTTCTAATGAGCGCTGTAAAGTTTTAATCTCGATACACATTTGAGCACGCAATTTTGCATCAAGATTTGAAAGAGGTTCATCAAAGAGAAAGACACGTGGTTGACGCACAATCACACGTCCCATTGCAACACGTTGGCGTTGTCCTCCTGATAATTGCCGTGGTTTACGGTCAAGAAATGGCTCTATCTCCAGAAGTTTTGCAGCATGCGCGATACGCCTATTTATTTCGTCTTTAGGTGTTTTACGATTTTTAAGACCATATTCTAAGTTTCCACGAACTGTCATATGGGGATAAAGAGCATAATTTTGAAAAACCATAGCAATATCACGATCAGCAGGTTCACGATCATTGATACGCTCATTATCAATATAGAGTTCGCCTGAAGTAACTTGCTCGAGTCCTGCAATAATACGTAATAAGGTTGATTTGCCACACCCTGAAGGACCGACAAGGACAAGAAGTTCGCTATCGGCAACAGTTAAGTTTAAATCGTCAATGACCAAAATGCCGTTGTCATATTGTTTTTTTATATTTGATAACTGGATTGTGGCCACAGTCATTTCTCCGTTTCAATAAGGCCTTTGATAAAAAGCCGCTGCATGCAAATAACGACAAGAACAGGCGGTACCATGGCAACGACCGATACTGCCATGAGTATATTCCATTGAGGATCATGCTGAAGTGATTCTACGACAAGCTGTTTTAGGATAATAAGGACAGTTTGATGATTTTGATCAGTTGTAACGATAAGAGGCCAAAGATATTGTATCCATCCATAAATAAACATAATGATAAATAAAGCAGCAATATTGCTTTTGCTAAGAGGGAGAAGAATATCTTTAAAAAATTTAAATGGCCCTGCACCATCAACACGAGCAGCTTCTAAAAGTTCATCAGGAACAGTCAAAAAAAACTGACGAAATAAGAATGTAGCAGTTGCGGATGCAATGAGTGGAATAATCATCCCGCCATAGGTATTTATCATGCCTAATTGTGCGACTACTGCATATGTTGGGATAATACGAACTTCGACAGGCAGCATCAGAGTGACAAAGATGAGGGCAAAAGCAGTTTTGCGGAAAGGAAAGCGCATGTAAACAATTGCATAGGCAGAAAAGAGCGAAATAATAATTTTTCCAATACTAATACCAAGTGCCATAATGAGTGAATTCACTAAAAGCGGCCAGAGGTTAGGCAAGCCGAGCTGCACAAGGCCATCACCAAAGATTGTTTTATAGTTTTCTAGAGTATGTGTTCCCGGTAAAAGAGGAAGTGTTCCGGAACTAAACGCCGCTGAACTATGAGTTGATGCAATGATAGCAACATAAACCGGAAAGCAAATAATGATAATACCAACAATAAGGATGATATGGGTTAAAAATTTCAGAACAGGACGATTTTCAACCATGATTTTCTTCCTAATATTGTACGCGACGTTCAAGCCAGCGGAACTGGATAAACGTTAGGATAATAACCATCAACATTAATATCGTTGATTGTGCTGATGATGCACCAATCATTTGGTTTTTAAAACCATCATCATACACTTTGTAGACGAGAGTGTTTGTCGCACGTGCAGGGCCTCCAGAGGTTATGTTGTCAATAATACCAAATGTGTCAAACATAACATATTGAACATTGACAATAAGAAGGAAAAACGTCGTTGGTGAAATCTGCGGAAAAACCACCGTCCAAAACCGTTTAAAAGGCCCCGCACCATCAATTGCTGCTGCCTCTATTTGGGAACGTGGAACGGATTGAAGACCCGCAAGAAAAAAAAGAAAATTGTAGGAGATTTGTTTCCAACTGGCTGCAATCACAATAAGGATCATTGCTTGAGTGCCATTGATACGATAATTCCATATAATACCTATTTCTTTAAGAAGAAAAGGGATTGTTCCGATTGTTGGATGAAAGATAAACAACCACAATATACCTGCCAATACTGGAGCAACAGCATAAGGCCAGAGCAAGAGCGTTGTATAAGCCTTTTTTGCGCGTATAACACGATCAACGCAGACAGCCAAAAGAAGCGATATCGTCATTGCAACAACAGTGACAGAGATGGAAAATATCGCAGTCGTGAGTAGTGATTGGATATAAGTAGGATCAGAAAGAATAGTCACATAATTTTCAAAACCTATAAAGGTTGTTGTAAAGCCAAAAGGATCTTCACGCTCGAAAGATGATTTTATTGCTTGGGCAGCAGGCCAAAAGAAAAACAAAAAAGTCACAAGGAGCTGAGGAAAAAGCAGCCAGTAAGAAAGGAGACTATTTTTGAAATATGCATGTTTTTCTTGCATTCGTAGGGGCTCTTTAAATGGAGAGTCTTTAGAAGGGTGAACAAAAAAAATCTAAAAAACTCAACTTCCTAGTTGAGTTTTTACTTTTTAATAGCAATAATGAAATCTCAATGATTGGCTTTCTCAAATTCACGTAAAAGTTTATTTCCACGTTTAATGGTTTCATTTAATCCATTTTCTGGTGTTTTGGAGCCGCTAAGAACAGCTTCTAGTTCTTGATCGAGAATGGAACGAATTTGCGGCATATTACCAAATCTTATACCCTTTGAGTTAACAGTTGGTGGGTTGAGAGTGATCTGTTGAATAGCAATATCCGCACCGACGGTTTTATCGTAGTAATGTTGTTTTTTGCTCAGTTCATAAGCAGCTTGTGTAGTTGGAAGGTAACCTGTTGTCTGATGCCATTTGGCTTGGTTGTCAGCTCTTGATAGAAACTTAAGGAAAGCAGCCGCACCTGCATATTCTTCAGGAGTATGACCTTTTAAAGCCCAGATAGAGGCTCCACCAATAATTGAATTTTGTGGTGCTCCTTCTACATCATCATAGTAGGGGAGCATTCCAAAGCCAACATTAAACTGTGCTTCGGAAACGATACCAGCACGTGATCCTGAAGATTGCATAAAAATTGCACAATTTTGTGTCATGAACATTGGGGTTGCATCTAATGCACCGGCAGGTCCTCCATAGCGGAAAATACCTTGATCAGACCATTTTTTAAGGTCACTCCACATACGCACTTGTAAAGGTCCATTAAAAGTAAGCTCTGAATCAAGACCGCTAAACCCATTTTCTTTCGTCCCAAAAGGAATATTGTGCAAAGCTGAAAAATTTTCCATACCAATCCACTGAGATGCATAAGCCATTGTGAAACCACAATTCGCTGCTTTACTTTCAAGAATCTTTTTGGAGAAATTTTCGACATCTTGCCACGTTTTCGGTGGTTTTTCTGGATCAAGCCCCGCTTTTTTAAAGATATCTTTATTATAATAAAGGATCGGTGTTGAAGCGTTGAATGGCATAGAGAGCATTCGTCCCTGAACATCGGAGTAATAACCACTTATAGCAGGTAAATAATCTGCAGAATCGAATTCTTGTTTTGTATCAGCCATAAGTTGATAAATGGGATAAACTGCACCTTTTGCCGCCATCATGGTTCCAGTGCCAATTTCATAGATTTGGGCGAGAACTGGTTGTTGTTTTCCGCGAAATGCTGAAATGAGTGAGACCATGCCTTCTTCATATTCACCACGAAATGAAGGAACAACTTTGTATTTAGATTGACTAGCATTAAAGTCGTTAATGAGATTTTCAGTTTGTTTTCCTAGCTCTCCGCTCATAGAATGCCAAAAGCTGATTTTTGTTTGCGCAAGACTCGCTGTTGCCACACTGATAGCAACTGTAAACGCTGCTATAGAAAGATAAAAACGACTCATGGTTCACCCTTTCTGAAGTGATGGAATACAAATTCCCCCTGATTTATAGTATTACACATGAACATGCCATGACGATTTTATTACAAAAATGTGTTAGTTCATTTAAACAGGAACCACCAAAAGGTCAAACGAATTTGTTTAAACTTATCAGTTTTTCCTTTATGAGTGCTGTCGTGTGTTTATGCGGTCACTGTAAACATTTGATAGAGAACGGAGAGGGTGCAAATGAGAGAAGAAAAGGGCAAGCTCAAGGATACAAACAGTAAATATTATTTTGCTTAGACAGAGCAGTGTTCGAATTTACTGTTTGCAAGAGAATGTCTTTTTAGAATGATGTATTCTAGTGCTTTGTTATCGCATCGATGATAGTCTTAACGTTATGTTCCATCATATTGAGATAAGTTGCAGCGGGACCGTTTTCATCTGATAATGCATCAGAATACAGTGTTCCACCAATTTTTAAACCTGTTTCTTTTGAAATCTGTTCTATGAGACGAGGATTAGAGATATTTTCAACGAACAGTGCGGTTACTTTATTCGTCTTAATTTGTTTGATAAGTTTAGCGACATCGGCAGCGGTGGCTTCAGCTTCTATTGAAGCACTTTGGGGTGCAAGTATGATGAAGCCATATTCCTGAGCAAAATAGTCAAATGCATCATGAGATGTAATAATAATACGCTTATCTTTGGGGATGGTGGAAATCTGTTTTGTGATCCTTGTCTGCATTTCATTGAGCTTTTGGATATAGGCGTTGGCATTTTTGCTGTAATTTGCACAGGATTGTGTATCGATTTTACACAAAGCAGTGGCGATATTTTTAACATAAATCACGACATTAGGGATAGTTTGCCAAGCATGTGGATCGATACTGCTGTGGTGGTGATTTTGTTGAACATCATGTTTGTTATTTTCAATTTCGAGAGGAGGAATGTTGGTGCTCACTTTGATAAGAGGTGCTTTTGTGCCGCTTGCTGTAAGGAGTCGATCCATAAAACTTTCTAAATGAAGTCCATTGATGAAAATAATATGAGCTTCTTTAAGAGCTTTTGTGTCATGGGGGGTAGGTTCATAAGTATGGGTATTCGCATTGGGACCGACAAAAGTGGTCATAGAAATATGGTCGCCTCCTACATTTTTTACTAAATCTGCAAGAATAGAAAAGCTCGCGACAACTTTAATTTTATTATGCGCAGAAGCAGAAAATGGGGAACAGGAAAGCAACAAGAAGGTCCCAAGAAAAACAAATTGTTGAACAAATTTAGGCATGTTGTTTCCTTACGATGAGGGGAAAATATAAAAGAGGTGGGGAAACCGTGTCACAATAAAACCGCGTGGACTTACTAAGCAGGAAAGAAGATAAATAACGCCCGCGGCAAGAATGATAGCTGGACCGGAGGGAAGGGAAAAATGAAAAGAAAGCAGAAGTCCACACGTGCTAGCAATGATTCCTAAAAAGGTGGAAAGTATACAAATAGGGCCAAGACGCGAAAGCCAAAAACGGGCTGTAATGGCTGGAATCATCATAATGCCGACAGAGAGCAATGTTCCTAAGGACTGGAAACCGCCAACTAGATTCAATACCACAAGTCCGAGCAATGATATATGAACATATTTGCTTAAAGGAGAGAGTGATTTAAAAAAAAAGGGGTCAAAGCTTTCTACCACGAGTGCGCGCCAGAAAATACAGAGACTACACAATGTGATCAACATTATGGTCGTGATTAGCCAGAGAGCTTGTGTATCAATCGCAAGTACTGAGCCAAATAAGAGATGGAGGAGGTCAATCTTTGAATCTTTAAGTGAAACAATAATGATGCCTGCTGCTAGCGCAATAAGATAAAAAACAGTCATTGATGCATCTTCTTTCTGGATGCTATTTCGTGAAATTAAAGCAGTTGCTACCGCAACAATGACACCAGCTAAGATTCCACCAAGTGTCATAGAGATGAGCGAGAAGCCACAAAAAAGAAAAGCTGCCGCAACACCAGGAAGAATGGCGTGGGATATAGCATCTCCTGTGAGACTCATTCCGCGTAGCATCAAAAATACACCAATGGGACAAGCGCTGATGGATAAAAGAATTGAACCAATTAAGGCGCTTTGCATAAAATGGAAATCAAAGAAGGGTGCAAGGAAAAATGCGTACACGTATTACGATCCAATAGTGCTAGAATTATGAATGGAAAGACATTAGTTTTAGAGAGTTGATAGGAAAAGAGTTAGATATAAGAGGTGGCATAACATGATGAGTGCTATCGTTGAAAAACTGTGTTGTTTCTCCATAAAAGGCGTTTTGTTTCTTAATTTGAATCATTTGAGGAAAATGTTTTTGCACAATGAGGGAATTATGGAGTGCCGTAAGAATTGTTCGGCCTTGCTGTTGCCAATGCGTGATCAAAGTAAGAAGATCTTTTTGGGTATTATCATCCACACCATTAAAAGGTTCATCGAGTAAGATAATATCGGCATCTTGTACAATGATACGTGCAAAAAGAGCACGCTGTAATTGACCACCTGATAGCGTGTCAAGGGATCGGGTGGCGAGTGCTGAAAGGCCAACCATTTCAAGTGCATTTTGAATCTTATATTGATAGGGGCGCTGGCTTTTCCACAATCCACAGAAAGGCCATAACCCTGTTTTTAAGAGAGTTTCTACATTAATAGGAAATGTTCGGTCAATGTCGCATTGCTGAGGAAGATAAGAAATACGATTTTTCTTCGATTTTGTAATTTTACCACTCATAGGTTTAATGAATCCAGCGATGGCTTTAAGCAGTGTGGATTTTCCAGAACCATTATCACCTGTTATTGCAACCAAAGAGCCCGCTCTCAGCTTTGCTGAAAAGCTGTTTATTGCTATCCTGTTCAAGTAGCCTAATGTTACGCTATCGAAATGCAGCCCCATAATCTGTACCACCTCTATTATTTTGCTTCAGATAGTTATGTTATATAGTTACATTTGTCAATAAAATGTTATATTATTACATATGTTTTGGGAATTAAGTATTTTGATAGGAAGATCGTGGAAAATTCAAAATAATGGTTGAATTTGCCTTGACGAAAGAGAGAGCGTGTATACTATATATAGTATCAAAATGATTGGTGATTCTAAATAAGCACAAGTGAGGGTAGAGTGTGTTTCGTTTGGTATCTAAGTTATTTCCATAATTTGAGAGCAAAAAGTTTATTCAGTGAGAGGAGAGCAGTGTTTCTGCTGAAACCTCTTTAGGAGGAATCTCCTTTCGTTTTTTTGTGTTGATTTTTGTTATAAAAGGGTAAAAAGCGTAAACCTATTTGTATTGAGGAGCGGCTGCTGGAGTGTTTTAGGGGTCGTTAGTTTTTTAGGCAGCAGGAGGGAATTGTATTGCAAACAGAAGATTGTTTTATAACTGGGGATTTTACAACTTAGGTTGTAGGATGATCATTGATTCTCATTATAATCCTAGAATTATTTTGTGAGGATTTCTGTTACATTCAGAAAGCTATATATTATTTAAATGAGAATATAGCTACACGTGTTTGCGTACGATTGCTGTTTTTTTGTTATTCTTGAGTATTTATAAACTTGTCAGGATTGACTCTTTTAGGGTTGATTTTTTTTGGAATTGTGAAAGTTGAAGAAAATGCCGATCACTATTTATAGCAAACCATCTTGCGTCCAATGTGACGCTACCCGCCGCGCCTTTGATGCTAAGGGCATTAATTATCGTGTCATTGATATTTCACGTGATGAACAAGCATACAGTTTTGTTCAATCCTTGGGGTATCGTCAGGTTCCTGTAGTCGTTTGTGGTGAGAATCATTGGTCTGGCTTTAGACCAGATATGATTAGTGGTCTTCGTGTTTAATGGGGCTTATTGTTTATTATTCGAGTGCAACGGGTAATACGGAACATTTTGTCTCTCAGCTTTGTCAACGACTCTTCAAAATTGATAAAAAAAATCCGTCTGTGTTAGTTAATGAGCCTTATGTGTTGGCCGTTCCTACCTATGCAGATGGTGAAGGGAGAGGAGCTGTGCCGAAAGCGGTTATTCGTTTTCTCAATGAAAGTGAGAATCGCAAATTCATTCGTGGTGTCATTGGTGGTGGGAATCGTAATTTTGGTCGCTATTATAATTTAGCAAGCAAGATCATTGCTGAAAAATGTTTTGTGCCTTGCCTTTATCGTTTTGAGCTGCGTGGAACTGATGAAGACGTTATTTGTGTAAAGAAGGGATTGGAAAGATTTTGGAAACAATTGGTATAGAACAATCTCAGAAATCGGATCAGATCACGGATTATCATGCGCTGAATGCAATGCTTAATCTTTATGATGAAAATGGTCATATCCAATTTGATATGGATCGGCTTGCTGCACGGCAGTATTTTCTCCAGCATGTTAATCAAAACACGGTTTTTTTTCATAATCTTAAAGAAAAAATAGACTATTTGATAGAGGAAGGTTATTATGAGAAAGCTTTGTTTGAGCTTTACGATTTTTCTTTTATCAAAAGGCTTTTTAAACGCGCTTATGCATTTAAATTTCGTTTTCCTACTTTCTTGGGCGCCTTTAAGTATTATACCAGCTATACACTGAAGACTTTTGATGGGAAGCGCTATCTTGAGCGTTATGAGGATCGTGTTTGCCTTGTGGCTTTATATTTAGCACAAGGAGATAAGGCCCTTGCAGAGAGTTTTGTAGATGAAATTATTACAGGGCGGTTTCAACCTGCAACACCAACATTTTTGAATGCGGGAAAAAAACAACGTGGCGAATTAGTATCATGCTTTTTGTTGCGGGTTGAAGACAATATGGAATCGATAGGTCGTTCGATCAATTCAGCTTTACAACTTTCAAAACGTGGTGGAGGTGTGGCACTTTGTTTAACGAATTTGCGTGAAGCAGGGGCCCCGATTAAGAAAATAGAAAATCAGTCCTCAGGTGTATTACCTGTGATGAAACTCTTAGAAGATGCCTTTTCTTACGCTAATCAACTGGGTGCGCGCCAAGGGGCTGGTGCTGTTTATTTGCATGCACATCATTTAGATATTATGAAGTTTTTGGATACAAAGCGCGAGAATGCTGATGAGAAGGTTAGAATCAAAACGCTTTCGCTTGGTGTGATTATTCCTGATATTACTTTTGAGCTTGCACGTAATAATGAAGATATGTATCTGTTCTCACCTTATGATATCGAGCACGTAACAGGAAAACCTTTTAGCGATATTTCTTTAACGGAGCATTATCGCTCTTTTGTTGATAATGCAAAGATCCGTAAAAAGAAAATAAGTGCACGTGTCTTTTTCCAGACGTTAGCAGAAATTCAATTTGAATCAGGTTATCCATACATTTTGTTTGAGGATACCGCCAATCGAGCTAATCCGATAGCGGGTCGTATTAGTATGAGCAATCTATGTTCAGAAATTTTGCAGGTGAGTGAGGCGAGTGAACTAGAAACCGATTTAACTTATCGCACTGTTGGAAGTGATATATCTTGTAATCTTGGTTCCATGAATATTGCAAAAGCGATGGAAAGCAGTGATTTTGGGAGGACGGTGGAAGCTGCTGTTCGTGCTCTTACTGCTGTTTCTGATATGAGTGATATTGCTTGTGTACCTTCCATTGCGAAAGGCAATGCCGAAAGTCATGCGATTGGTTTGGGACAAATGAATTTGCATGGTTTTTTAGCGCGTGAACAGATCTATTATGGGTCTCCAGAAGCGATTGATTTCACTAATATCTATTTTTATACTGTGACGTATCATGCAATACGGGCTTCCAATTTGATCGCACGTGAACGTCAAAAAGTGTTTGTAGGATTTGAAAAATCTACTTACGCAGATGGAAGTTTTTTTGCAAAATATATTGAGAAGGAATGGAAACCGCAATTTCCGCTTGTGCAAGAACTTTTTGCACGTAATAATATCGTTATACCGGACCAAAAGGATTGGCAAGAACTCAAGAAATTAGTTATTGAGTACGGGCTTTATAATCGCAATCTTCAAGCAGTACCACCCACGGGGTCTATTTCCTATATTAATAATGCGACATCTTCTATTCATCCGATTGCTTCGAAGATTGAGATTCGCAAAGAAGGAAAAATTGGACGCGTTTATTATCCCGCTCCTTATATGGATAATACAAATTTGCATTTCTATCAGGATGCTTATGAGGTTGGTCCTGAAAAAATTATTGATACCTATGCCGCAGCCACACAGCATGTTGATCAAGGTCTTTCGTTAACCTTGTTTTTTCCAGATACAGCCACCACGCGTGATATTAATCGCGCGCAAATTTATGCTTGGAAAAAGGGTATAAAAAGTATTTATTATATACGATTGCGACAAGTAGCGTTGAGTGGAACAGAAGTGGATGGCTGTGTTTCGTGTAGTCTATAGGAGATAATCATATGACAAAGATTACAACCAAAAATCCTGTTGTTTCCGCTGTCAATTGGAATAGATTGCATGATGAGAAAGATCTTGAAGTTTGGAATCGCTTGACTGGAAATTTTTGGTTACCTGAGAAGGTTCCACTTTCTAATGATATTCCTTCATGGGCAAGTTTGACTGAGGAAGAACGTCAGCTAACAATTCGTGTTTTTACAGGATTAACTCTCCTAGATACGATTCAGAATACCGTAGGAGCCATTTCACTTATGGCTGATGCAATAACAGAGCATGAGGAGGCAGTGTTGACGAATATTGCGTTCATGGAAGCGGTTCATGCACGTTCTTATTCCTCTATTTTTTCAACTTTGTGTTCGACGGTAGAAGTCGATGATGCATTCAGGTGGTCAGAAGAAAATGTTCATTTACAGAAAAAAGCCAGATTAGTACTTGAGCGTTATGAAGCAAATGATCCACTAAAGAAGAAAATTGCTTCGACTTTACTTGAAAGCTTTTTATTTTATTCTGGTTTTTATTTACCAATGTATTGGGCTAGCCGCGCTAAGTTGAGCAATACAGCTGATCTTATTCGACTTATTATTCGTGATGAAGCGGTACATGGTTATTATATCGGATATAAATTCCAATTAGGGTTTGCAAAACTTGACGAAGTCAAAAAGCAGGAAATTAAAGACTTTGCTTTCAATTTGCTTTTTGATCTTTATAACATTGAATGCAAATATACTGAAGACCTTTACGATGCTATCGGATTGACAGAAGATGTTAAAGTGTTTCTTCATTATAATGCAAACAAAGCCTTAATGAATTTAGGTTTTGAAGCTCTTTTTCCACCAGAAGTTTGTCGTGTTAATCCTGCTATTTTGGCAGCTTTATCACCGAACTCTGACGAAAATCATGATTTCTTTTCAGGAGCTGGTTCTTCCTATGTTATTGGCAAGGCGGTTGCTACCACGGATGACGATTGGGAATTTTAATGATTATATGCAAAGAGAAGTGCGCGTGGTATACCGTTAAGATCCTTGCGCATTTCTAGCAATTGGAAGCTATGTTTTTCAAATAAATCGCAGACTGTTTTTTCTTGAGAGTAGCCAATTTCGACAGCTAAAGAACCTCCTACTTTTAAGTGATTTTTTGTTTCATGAGCAAGTTTTCTATAGAAATCAAGACCATCTATTCCACCGATAAGAGCGCGCAGTGGATCATGTAAACGCACTTCTTTTGCAAGATTTTTAATATCTGTTTCTGGAATATAAGGGGGGTTGGAAATAATGAGATCAAACTGATCAGTGACAGAATTAAACCAATCGCTAAGAAGAGGTGTAAAGCGATGTATAACCTCTGCATTTTTTGCATTTTTTATGGCTGTGTTGAGAGCATCTTCAGAAATATCGACAGCTACTGCATAGGATTGGGGAATTTGTTTAAGAAGCGCAATGGCAATGGCGCCACTTCCTGTTCCCATATCAAGAAATGTTGTTTTTCCCGAGTTTTCTACATGTTTTATGAGGAGTGGCAAAACAAGATCTACCAACGTTTCTGTATCAGGACGTGGTTCTAAAGTATCTTCAGATAACGCAAAGGATATGCCATAGAATTCTCGAGTTCCGATAATACGGTAGACAGGTTCACCAGCAATACGCCGTTGTACAACTTTTTCTAATTGTATAATTTGCTCAGAAGAAAGGCGCATATCTGGTTGGCAAATTCTGTCAGATGCATTTGTACCTGTTATCCATTCAACGAGTATTTTTGCATCAAGGTTGGCTTGAGAAATCCCTTGGGTGCGCAATTTTTCTTGTGTTTTACGAATGATATTGTTGAGAGAATAATAATCATTCATCCACTATTATCCATTTCAGTAAGGAGTGCTGTCTGATGATCGGATATGAGTGCATGTATAATCTCATCGAGATCTCCTTCTAGGATGCGGTCGAGTTTATACAGTGTGAGATTAATACGATGGTCAGTAACACGTCCTTGCGGGAAATTATAGGTACGAATACGCTCTGAACGATCACCAGAGCCCACTTGGTTTTTACGGGATGCGGAGCGTTCACGCTCTGCTTTTTGTCTTTCGATGTCGAACAAGCGTGCACGTAAAATTTGGAGTGCACGTGCTCGGTTTTGATGCTGTGATTTTTCTGCTTGCACGACCATAATTCCTGTTGGAATATGCGTAATACGAACAGCTGAATCGGTTGTATTGACATGCTGTCCTCCTGCACCTGACGCACGCATTGTATCAATGCGAATATCTTCTGGTCGAATTTCAATATCAATTTCTTCCGCCTCAGGAAGAACTGCAACGGTAGCAGCGGATGTATGAATACGTCCTCCCGTTTCTGTATCAGGGATGCGTTGCACACGATGAACACCTGATTCAAACTTCAGTTTAGAAAATACGCCTTTTCCTGAAATAGTAGCAATAATTTCTTTATATCCGCCAACATCACCTTCGCTAAGAGAAACAATTTCGACTTTCCATTTATGAGTATTGGCATAACGTTCATACATACGGAAAAGATCACCAGCAAAAAGCGCTGCTTCTGATCCGCCCGTACCCGCTCGAATTTCAATAATGGCACTTTTTTCATCAGCAACATCTTTTGGCAAAAGAAGAATTTGAAGCTCTTGCTCAAGCTGTTCAATTTTTTGACATAAAAGTGGTAATTCTTCTTGGGCGAGACTACGCATTTCCATATCTGTTTGCGTATCACTGATCATGGTTTTGAGCTCTGTTTTTTCTTTATAGAGAGCATTTAATATTTTTATGGGTGCAACGATTGACTCTAATTCTGCATATTCAGAAGCTAATTTTACATATGTTTCAGCATTGGGGTTTTCAGCCATTTGGCTTTCAATTATTTCAAAGCGCTTTTCAAGCTGTTTCATACGATCTTGTGGCAAAGAAACCATAACAATATTGGCCTAATTTGTTAATAATAGTAACGACTGATTGCTTTATAGCATCCTATAAAAAGGGGTAATAAAGCACAAAAACTTTCTTGCCAATGAAAACTACAAGTTATTAAGATGATAAAGTCTGGTTTTCATGAAGAGCTTTTTGGTTATATGTACGAAATCATTAATTTCAAGAATCGCGTTTTTTTCCATAAAGTTCAAGACGATGGTGAATGATATCATAACCAAGAGATTTAGCAATTTCCTCTTGCATTTTTTCAATAATATCTGATTGAAACTCAATGACTTTTCCTGTATCTACATCAATGAGATGGTCATGGTGTTGCCTATCTGCCTGTTCAAAACGAGATGGTCCACCACTAAAAGTATGGCGATGAATTGTTCCATTTCCTTCTAATGTTTTCATGGTTCTGTAAACAGTTGATAGCGAAATACTCGAATCTATTTTATGTGCGCGCTGAAAAATTTCAAACGCGTTTGGGTGATCATTGGTATCCGTCAAAATATCGAGAATAATACGCCTTTGACGTGTTACTCTTAAACCCGCAGTGCGTAATTCTTGTTCATAATTTCGTTCTTTATTCATTTGAACTCTTTGCTTTTTAGACAAAGGCCCCATGACAGTGTTTGTATTTTTTTTCTGAACCGCAAGGGCAACGCTCATTACGTCCAACTTTTCCCCATGTGGTTACATCATTTGGATCACGATCTTTTGGGTTAATAAACTTATTTTCTTGTGTTCGTGCCCATAAGTTGGGAGCATTTTCTTCTCCTTGATCATTAAAGCTAGAGTCATCAGCATCGGGCACAGACGTCAGTGATTCTGTAGGTTGTTGAATGATCTCGAAACGCATAAGCTTAGAAGTAACATTTCTGCGTAGATTTCTAAGCATGGACTGAAAGAGTTCAAATGATTCTGTCTTATATTCATTGAGTGGATCTCGTTGCGCATAACCACGAAAACCAACAACAGAACGTAAATGATCTAAGCTTACCAAATGTTCACGCCATAAAGTGTCAATGGTTTCAAGTAATATGGCTTTGTGAAAATAAGCCATAATTTCTGGAGAATAGCGTTCAGTACGTTCGTTTTCAAGTTTGGTAACAGCATCTGATACGCGTTCTAAGATTTGTTCTTCAGCAATTCCATCTTCTTTTGCCCATTCTTCTATCGGAAGTTCGAGATTGAAGAGTTGTTGAAGTTCCTCTTGGAGAGCTTTCACATTCCATTTTTCAGAATATGTTCCAGCTGGAATATAGGTTTCCACAAGATCTTCAACCACTTCGTTACGCATTTCAAGGATCATTTCAGTGAGATCATCTGCGTTCATGACCTCCATACGCTGCTCAAAAATAACTTTACGTTGATCATTCATTACATCATCGTATTTTAATAAATTTTTACGAATTTCGAAATTTCGTCCTTCAACTTTCTTTTGCGCTTTTTCGAGGGCTTTATTAATCCATGGATGGATAATAGCTTCGTCCTCCTTCAATCCGAGCTTTTGCAGCATGCTATCCATACGGTTAGAGCCGAAGATACGCATGAGATCGTCTTGAAGAGAGAGAAAGAATTTTGAGCGACCAGGATCACCTTGGCGGCCAGAACGGCCTCGGAGCTGGTTATCAATACGACGGCTTTCATGGCGTTCCGTCGCAATGACGTAAAGACCACCAGCCGCTAATGCTTTTTCTTTGAGTTTTTTGACATCTTTTTTAATTTCTTCAATTTTAGCAGTTCGCTCTAGACCTTCAGGTATATCCTGTAATTCTTGTCTAATACGCATTTCGACATTACCACCAAGCTGTATATCAGTACCGCGACCAGCCATGTTTGTTGCGATGGTTAATGCCCCAGGAACCCCTGCTTGCGCAATAATATATGCTTCTTGTTCATGATAGCGAGCATTGAGAACTCTAAAATCAGTAATACCTTCTTTTCGTAAACGTTCTGCCAATTGTTCTGATTTTTCAATAGAAGTTGTTCCTACAAGAATAGGTTGTCCTTTTTCGTGCGCTTGACGAATATCACGTACGATAGCACGATATTTTTCTTCTGCTGTTCGATAGATTTCATCATCTTCATCACGGCGCTGTACTGGTAAATTTGTTGGGACTTCGAAAACATCAAGACCATAAATATTACTGAATTCTTCTGCTTCTGTTGTAGCAGTACCAGTCATACCAGACAATTTTCTATACATACGGAAATAATTTTGAAAAGTGATAGAAGCTAACGTCTGATTTTCTGGTTGAATAGCGACATGTTCTTTGGCTTCTAACGCTTGATGAAGTCCTTCAGAATAACGCCGTCCTGGCATCATACGACCTGTAAATTCATCAATGATAACAATTTCACCATTGCGAACAATGTAATCCTTGTCACGAACAAACAGCTTACGGGCTTTTAGGGCGTTATTGATATGATGGACAATAGCAACATTTTCTATATCATAAAGACTTTCACCTTTAAGATGTCCTGCCTGTTCAAGCATTTTCTCAATTTTTTCAGTACCGACTTCAGTAAAGGTTGTTGTTTTTTGTTTTTCATCTATTTCATAATCTTCTGGAGTTAAGGCAGGAATAAATGTATCAATAAGGTTGTAGAAGTCGGTACGATCTTCTAGAGGACCAGAGATAATAAGGGGAGTACGTGCTTCATCAATGAGAATCGAATCCACTTCGTCGACAATTGCGTAATGATGCCCACGCTGGACCATTTGACTACGATCAAAAGCCATATTATCGCGCAAATAATCAAAACCCAATTCATTGTTTGTTGCATAAGTGATATCACATGCATAGGCTGCTCGGCGAGCATCATTATCAAGATCATGCAGAATCACGCCTGTTGTCAGTCCTAGAAAACCGAAGATTTTCCCCATTGTTTCGGCATCACGGCTAGCAAGATAATCGTTTACTGTAACGACATGAACGCCTTTTCCTTCCAATGCATTGAGATAAATTGGCAGAGTTGCCATTAATGTTTTACCTTCACCGGTGCGCATTTCCGCAATGCCACAATCATGAAGCACCATTCCGCCAATAAGCTGTACATCAAAAGGACGCATATCATAAACACGTTTTGCTGCTTCACGGACAGTTGCAAAAGCTTCCGGTAGAAGAAAATCAATGGTTTCACCTTCCGTCAGACGTTTACGAAACTCATCGGTTTTTTGACAGAGTTGCGTATCGCTTAATTTTTGGAACTGTTCTTCCAAAGCATTAATTTTTATGACTTTTTGGCGAAGAGCCTTGAGGCGTCGTTCATGAGCTGAACCAAAAAATTTACGTGCAAAAACACCTAAACCGACCATCACTGGCCCTTTCTTTTATTTGTTGTCATTCTTTTCGGGTACTTCATATGCTATCCCCATATTCCACATCCCCTAAAGTATTGAATAACCAAACGCAGATGGTATCATTATACTTATTGGTGCGCAATTTTTCACTTCAATTGTAAAGTAGAGATAAGGTGATAAGCGCATCATGTCAACTTTAGTAATGCTGTTTAGTTGGCATATTACAGAGTAATTTAAGGTGTAATATGACATTTTTCTCTCTTAACATTTTTTTTCAGCATCATTCAGCATCATGAAGTGGGGTAGGGCAAACTAAGATGAAAGGAAAAGATTGTATTTTTTTAAACAAAATTATCAGTTTATTTATCTATGTTTAGAGTTTAAAATGTTATGATAAGGAAAATTGCGATCTTGGGCATGTCTTCACTTTTAAGGAGTATATTTATGAAATTTAGCTTTATCACACTGTTTTTGACATCAACTTTATTGGCGAGCACGAGTTTGGGGGCTATGGCCCAAGAACAAGAAAGCGGGAAGTTAGCTCCGAATGATTTAAAGACTTTGGAAAAAACTTCTGAAAAAACAGTTGCTCCCTCTCATGTTATGGCAGTTATTGATGGGAAGAATGTTACAGCAGGGCAATTGGATGAGTTAGCGCTCGACATAAATCCTAATTTAGCGCGTTTTCCTGATGAACAACGCCGTATAACCGTCTTAAAAGCTTACTTGGATATGCAAGTACTTGCTAAAGCAGCAATAAGCAAGGGTCTTGATAAGAGTGAAGCTTACAATAAACGTATGGCAGTTATGCGTGATAATGTTCTTCAGCAGCTTTATTTTAAACAGATGGTTGTTGATCAGATTTCGGATACTGATTTGGAAACACTTTACAATAAGGAAGTTGCTGCTTTACCCAAAGAGGATGAGGTTAAAGCACGTCATATTTTGGTCAAAACGAAAAAAGAAGCAGAAGCTGTCATTAAGCGTTTAAATAAGGGGGAAAGTTTTGAAGAGGTTGCAAAAAAGAATTCAACAGATGGTTCAGCTGCTGTAGGAGGCGATCTTGGTTATTTCAGTCATGGTCAAATGGTTAAGCCTTTCGAAGATGCTGCGTTTGGTTTGAAAGTTGGAGAATATACAAAAAAGCCCATTGAAAGTCCGTTTGGTTGGCATGTTATTAAGGTAGAAGATCGTCGTTTGAAACAACCTCCTGTATTTGATGATGTTAAAGAGATGTTGCGTACACAGTTGATAAAAGAGCGCTATCAAAAATTGATTGCTGATTTGCGCAGTAAGGTAGATGTGAAATATCTCGATCCTAATGTAAAAAAGCTCATGCAATCGCTTAATCAAAATGAAGCGCCGCTTCCGGATGAGACATCTGATGAAGAAGAAACGGAATAGTATTTTTAAAAGCTGGGCGATTTGATAGATTGGTTTTGTTCAAAAAGCCTAGCATTTTTGTGAGGGGTCGTTCATCTGCAATTATTTCATTACATGAAATTTCCTCTGTTTTTATGGAAAGTATACTGTGGTTTTAAAAATATCTCCTTTATCTCCCCACAACATGCAAGAGCTTCCTCTCTTATCTGGTGTGCGGATAGCAACAGCTGAAGCTGGGATTAAGTATAAAGGACGTACGGATCTTCTTTTTATCGTATTCGATGAGCCAGCGAGTGTGGCGGGTGTTTTTACGCGCTCAAAATGCCCATCTGCTCCTGTGGAGCATTGTCGCGCGTCACTTCCCCATGGAGTTGCACGGGGTGTTGTTGTTAATTCTGGGAATGCGAATGCTTTTACGGGGCGTAAAGGAAAGCAAACAACCGATGCGATAGCGCGTGCTGCGGCGGGCGCTTTAAAGGTTGAAGAGAATGAGATTTTTATAGCTTCTACCGGTGTTATTGGTGAGCCGATGGATGCTTCTTGCGTTGTGAATCTTTTACCAACTATGGCGGTGACAGCAGAAGAAGGAAACTGGTTGGAAGCGGCAAAAGCCATTATGACAACTGATACATTTCCAAAACTTTCTACACGCAGATTTGACTGTGGAGGGGAGACTGTCACCATTAACGGGATTGCAAAAGGTGCTGGTATGATTGCACCAGATATGGCGACGATGCTCTCCTTTGTAGTGAGTGATGCAGATATTTCTTCGGATATACTTCAATCCATGTTATCAGAAGCAGTCCAAGGGTCTTTCAATTCGATTACTGTTGATAGTGATACTTCAACATCAGATACATTGATGATGTTTGCCACAGGCAAAGCAAAGAGAGATTTGCCACCTCTCACGAGTAAATCCGATCCGCGTTATGAGGTGTTCTCAAAGCAATTGAGTGCGCTTTTGCATGAGCTTGCGTTACAAGTTGTTTGTGATGGTGAAGGTGCTCGTCATTTAATTGAAGTTAATGTGACTGGTGCTACAACAGAGAGTTCGGCTAAAACTATTGCTCTCTCAATTGCAAATTCACCGCTTGTAAAAACAGCCATTGCTGGTGAAGATGCTAATTGGGGACGGGTGGTTATGGCTGTTGGTAAAGCAGGTGTTGAAGTCGACCGTGATCTGTTGACGATTTGGTTTGGTGAACATCGTTTGGCGGTCAATGGCGAACGCGATCCTGAGTATCGTGAGGAGACAATAGGGGTTTATATGCAAGGTAAACATATCACAATTCACGTTGATATCGGGTTAGGCATTGGCAATGCAACAGTTTGGTCTTGCGATTTGACGAAGGAGTACATTATGATCAACGGCGATTACAGAAGTTAATTGATGTACCATAGATTTGACATCGCATATTTGTATACTTTGGGGAGAGGACTAGGTATTTGAACTCTTTTATCTTAGAGATGGGGCCATGATAGAAGAGGGAGTTATCTTTATTATCTCGGGTGGAGAGCAATATGCGTATAAAAAGTTCACTTCTTCTTGTTGTTGCATGTGCATTGTTAGATCAAGATAATCGTGTTTTGGTTACACAGCGTCCTCAGGGAAAATCACTGGCTGGTTTATGGGAGTTTCCTGGTGGAAAGGTTGAACAAGGTGAAACTCCAGAAGCGTCATTGATTCGTGAATTAGAGGAAGAGCTTGGTATTCATGTTCAACAAAACGATTTATTACCCTTAACATTTGCAAGCCATAGTTACGAAACATTTCATCTCTTAATGCCATTGTATCTCTGTTACCATTATAAGGGTATTGCGCAAGGACGAGAAGGGCAAAATTTAAAATGGATTTTTATTGGTGATCTTGATAAATATCCTATGCCTGATGCTGATAAGCCATTGGTTCAGGTATTAAAAAAACACCTTCTTTAATAATATTTGTGAGGAGGAAATACTGCTTACAAATAAGAGGTTTCTGTTTCATAAGACATTAATGATAGATCAGATCTAAGAAGATTCTTTCGCAGAGAAGTCTTGCTATTTTTCTTTTTTATGTGATCAACTACTTAATTATTGTTATGACACACCTTTATGATAACGCATTGATTTATGATATATATCAACGTGTTGCGTTTAGCACGGAGTGTTTTAATAAAAGCTATTCAGTAAACAAGTTACGATTTTTCTAATATTTTCAAAACGTGTGAATGTTGACAAAGGTTTTTAATGAATGTTGAATGTGAGGTTTAAAAAAAGACCAAGTAATTAAGCCTATTCAACATAAATAATCTTGTGATAGTACTTCTCTTTCATATGAGATCAGAAATTAGTCACGACTTACCCCGTTATAAAAATTCAAAGCGAACTCATAGAAAAATGTAATACCGGAGTTACTTGTCTCTCAGGCTTATATCAAAAGCACGTACTATATTCCCAGTGTTGGACGGCGTTTTTCTATAGGATATCGTTGATATTTTTGAGCAATACGTGTAACTGCTTTTTCCAGTGGTTCGACCATAACATCCATAGAGAAACCATTTGCATGAATGATATTTTCATGATCAACCATAATAGCTGCATGACCTTTCCAGAAAATCAAATCACCTCGTTGAAGTTCATCATTGTCTGAGAGTTTATTTCCTATAGTTTTTTGTTGCATGTCAGTATCACGTAAAACCACATGACCAGCCATTATCATAGAAAGCTGGATCAGTCCTGAGCAATCAATTCCAAAACCACTGGTTCCACCCCAAAGGTAAGGTGTATGGATCAACATTTCAGCAACCGTAACATAATCTTTACACACTTGGCCAATCGGACTGAGATGATTGCTAATGATTGCTCTCCCGCTTTCAAGTATAGAATACTTGGTTTCACGGACTTCAATTTCATCAACAACGCTTACCTTACTTCCTATGGATAAAGCATATTCTACTGGTCCACGCAAGTCAGCTTGGAAATATTGAAAAGTACGTGGGGCTGAAACAACATGTGTTTGTTTTACGGTTGATGTACAAAGCGCTTTTGTATCAATATAGCCAACATAACCATCTTTGAGAGATTGTCCCCACGACATAATTTCCCCGTGTTCAAAGATGCGAAGTTCTTCTCCCAATAAGCACTCTGTCTGCATTTCACTTTTTTTATTATTTTCTTTAAACAGTCCAGCAACCGGTACATTAACGCGTCTTATTTCACCCTGCACAAAACGCTGAGCTGTAACTTCTTTTTCAAGACGTTTGTCTGCTAGATCATCTCTGAATGCATTTAATCTGGGATCTTTAGAGAACATTTTTTTTACCTTTTATTTTTTGCTTTTTACCTTTAAATGGGCTCACAATAATCGGCATTGGTAGGATTTTTATCCTCAAATAAATTACAGAACATAATTAAAGGTGGAGAACAATCGGCTTCAGATTTCCACAATTATCTATTTATATGTTTATTTTATGTCAAAATTAATTTTTAAAGAGATTATAAAGAGCACGAATAGCTTGTGCAGAACCACCAATAGGGTAGCCTGGTTTTTCCTTTGGAATCCACCCATAAAGGTCAAAATGGGCAAAATGTTCGGCTTTTTCAACAAAAGAGTTCAGAAATAAAGCAGCGATTATAGAACCAGCAAAGCTATTTCCAGCTATATTATTAAGATCAGCGATTGGCGATGATAACATTTCCTGATAGGGTTTCCAAAGTGGCATTTGCCAAAGAGGATCGGAAACAGAACAAGCAGCTTGAGAAATTTGTTGCGCCCAGATTGAATCATTACAATAAAATGCGGGAAGATCTGGTCCTAATGCTATACGTGCTGCTCCTGTTAAAGTCGCCATACAAAGCATGAATTGTGGACTTTCTTCATCACCATAGGCAAGTGCATCAGCAAGGATAAGTCGACCTTCAGCATCTGTATTACCAATTTCAACACTTAATCCTTTACGACTTTGGAGAATATCACCTGGTCGGTAAGCATTAGCAGAAATTGCATTTTCAACGGCTGGAATCAAAACACGCAGACGAAAGGGTAATTTGGCATCCATGATAAGTTTAGCCAATCCCAAAACGTGAGCTCCACCCCCCATGTCTTTTTTCATAAGTGACATATTATTGGCTGATTTAATATCGAGGCCCCCAGTATCAAAGCTTACACCTTTACCAACTAACGTTATTTTAGGATGGTTTTCTTGGCCCCAGTGCAGCTCAATGAGTCGTGGTGCAGTGCTGCTGGCTCGTCCTACAGCATGGATCATCGGAAAATTATGTGTTAAGAGCTCATCTCCACAAATGCTTTGGACATGAGCACCATAGGTTTTCCCCAGTTGGCGTGTTTCTTTCTCGAGGGTGTCAGGATTCATATCATTGGTAGGAGTATTGATGAGATCACGGACAAAAAAGACAGTTTTATAAAGACGCTGAAGTTCATAGAGATCAACCGTTTCGTTGACATGAAACAAGAGTGATTTGAGGGAAGGGTTTTGACGATAGCGGTTGAACTGATAGCTTCCGAATGCCAATCCAAGATAGGTATTGATTTCGTGAGAGGCTGCTCCTTCTAAATGCCAGTGTCCAGAAGGAAGATTTTTAGCGAGAAGTCCTGTAATAAAAGGCTCTTCACCATTGCCAAGACCAAAGAGCACCTTTTTTAAATGCCCTGTTTCATGAGGAATGAAGAGTATTTGTCCCGCTTTGCCAGTGAAATCATTTATTTTCATCCATGCTGTTGTTGAAGCATCAAGCGATAAATCAACAAGGTTTTTAGGACTTACCAAAAAGATGGGACAACTTTTATCGACACGTGTTGAGGTGAAATGAATGGGATGTAGATGCATATTTAAAGAATCCTTATAATCGTCGAAGTGCGACATATTCAACCAAATGGTTTTTTCCTTTTCGTAAAATGAGATTAGACCGTGGTCGTGTTGGTAGTATATTTTCTTGTAAATTTTTTAAATTAATCGTTTGCCAAATATTTTCAGCGATTTCTAAAGCTTCTTCTTCATTCAATAATGCATAGCGATGAAAATAGGATTCAGGGTTTTTAAAAGCTGTTTTACGTAAACGTTTAAAACGTTCTAAATACCAGCAGCGAATCACTTCTGTTTCAGCATCTACATAGATTGAAAAATCAAAAAAGTCTGAAACGAAAGGAATGATTTTCCCATCCTTAGGAAGATCACTAACCTGCAGCACATTAATCCCCTCAATAATTAAGATATCAGGGCGGTTAATGGTAACAGTTTGATTTTCCAGAACGTCATAGGTCATATGAGAATAAAGCGGAGCGCTGACATTCTCAACACCAGCTTTTATAGCAGAAAGAAAATCTAGCAATTTTTTAATATCGTAGGAGTCAGGAAATCCTTTACGATTCATGCGATTTTTTTGCTGTAAGACAGCATTAGGATAGAGAAAACCATCAGTTGTAATCAGATCAACTTTAAAACTAGATGTCCAACGTTTCAAAAGCTCTTGAAGAATACGAGCAGTCGTTGATTTTCCTACAGCAACAGAGCCAGCAATGCCAATGATAAAGGGAGTTTTTGGAGTCTCTTTTCGATGTAAAAATTGCTGCCGTTTTTGAAAAAGTTCCTGTACTGCTTCAACATGGCATGACAACAGACGCGACAAGGAAAGATAAATGCGCTGCACTTCTTCAAGATCAATTGGATCACCAATTGAGCGTAAACGCTTGATTTCATCAAAGCTCAAAGTGAGAGGTGTATCCGCACGAAATTGAGACCATTCCTGTGCAGTAAAGACACTATAGGGGGAATGCTGATCAGAAATAGGCTTGATCCGCGTATCTTTTTGATTAATTTTTGAGAGGATCATATCAATCATTTGTATTGGTCAAGATTTTTTTTGCAGCAGCAATGATGAGGGGCGGAAAGGCAGTTTGTTTTGCCTTCAAATGAATTTTATTTCGCATGTTCTCTTCTTTTAAAAAATAGGTAGTCTTTCATTAGCTTATAGTCCAGTTATTCCAGTGTGCATTAATTTGTGCCAATGTGTATCCTTGAGCTAAAAAAGCCCATAAGAGCAGACGTGCTTTTACTGCTGATAAATAACCAGACATGAGAACGCCAGAGGCGATCATATCGACTTCTGAACCTTTATAACCATAAGTTGTGCGGGTTGTTGAGCCAGTGCAAGTACGGCTAGCGATAATGATTGGCATCTTTTGCGTATATTGTCGCACAATATCTGCTTCTTCAAAACTGCAATGTCCTGATCCGAAACCGGCAATGACAACACCAGCATAATGCCCACTTTCAAAACAGAATTTCATTAACTGTGTATCAGAGGATAAAGAGGAGTATAGGAGTGCAACTTGGTGTTCGTAGTTTTTGGGAAGATCAAATGTTGTCGGGAAAAAGTTTCGATCATTAAAATAAATCAGTTTTCCTTCCAAAATAGTGCCTAAAATACCTACCAGACCTGACTGAAATGTCTCAATTTTGACAGTATGGTTTTTTTGGACCCAATAAGGAGAGTGAATGGTATCATTGATTACAACGAGAACGCCTCTGTTTCGGCTTTGGGGATGAACAGCAACCCGCGTTGCTGCCAAAATATTAGCAGGTCCATCCGCGCCAGCTTCACAAGGTATACGCATAGCACCGGTTATAATAAGCGGTTCTGCTTTATCCCAATAAAGAGAAAGAAAAAAAGCTGTTTCTTCCAGTGTATCAGTACCTTGCGTTAAAACAATACCTTCTGCGCCAGCTTTTATTTGTTGTGTTGCCCATTCTATGATTTCAAAAAGAATTTTAAAAGATAAAGATCCACTTGGTAGTTGTGTTAATGTTTGTGCATGAATATCAGCAATATTATTTAAATCAGGAACACTTTTGATGAGGTTATCTGAGGTTAATGTCGGTTGCATTTGGCCAAAACTATCCGCAGCCATTGCAATTGTTCCGCCTAATGTTCCTATGGCTATTTTTTTCATAATTTTTCCTCTAGAAGAAGGCGTAAACTGTTCACATAAAGTTATTTAGCAACAATTTGCACTGACAACAATGGTATCATTTTTTTATTTTAACAAATTGAGTTGTGCTAAATCATTGTGTTTTACTGTATACGTTCTTAAATAAGAACAATAATGATTGGATTTTACATTTGATGCAAAGAAATCAATATTAAAAAGGAAGGTCGATATTAGGGAGTTTTTTATGGCAGAGCATAAGCCAGACATAATGTATGGTACGACTATTATTACTGTACGAAAGGACGGAAAGGTAGTGATGGCTGGTGATGGTCAGGTTTCACTTGGGCAGACGATTATGAAAGGCAATGCACGCAAAGTGCGTCGCCTTGGAAAGAGCGGAAGAGTTATTGCTGGTTTTGCAGGTGCTACAGCAGATGCTTTCACGTTGCTGGAAAGATTGGAAACGAAGCTTGAGCAATATCCTGATCAGCTCATGCGTGCATGTGTAGAACTTGCAAAAGACTGGCGAACAGACCGCTATTTGCGTCGTCTCGAAGCAATGATGCTCGTGGCGGATAAGAAAATAACGTTGGCTTTAACAGGGCTTGGTGATGTCTTAGAACCAGAAGATGGGATTATGGCAATTGGTTCTGGAGGTAATTTTGCTCTTTCGGCTGCGCGGGCACTCATGGATATGGATTTGGATGCAGAAACCATCGCCCGTAAAGCTATGGATATTGCCGCTAAAATTTGTGTTTACACCAATGATCATTTTACAATTGAAACATTGGATGCAGAATTATCTTCTTTAGAGAAAGCTATTTGAATGTGTGTTGTATTTTCTCCTCGTGAAACTGTTTCTGAACTTGATCGTTTTATTATTGGCCAAAATGATGCCAAACGTTCTGTTGCTATTGCGCTGCGCAATCGGTGGCGTCGACAACAGCTTGATGGTCCTATGCGTGAAGAGGTTATGCCCAAAAATATTTTGATGATAGGACCAACAGGTGTTGGGAAAACGGGTATAGCGCGTCGATTAGCAAAACTTGCAGGAGCACCTTTCGTTAAAGTAGAAGCGACTAAATTTACTGAAGTTGGCTATGTGGGGCGTGATGTCGAACAAATTATTCGTGATCTTGTTGAGATTGCGATTTCTCTCGTGCGTGAAAAAAAACGAGATGAAGTAAAAGTAAAGGCACATATTAATGCTGAAGAACGGGTTTTAGATGCCCTTGTTGGTAAGACAGCAAGTCCCGCTACCCGTGATAGCTTTCGCAAAAAATTGCGCGAAGGTGAATTGGATGATAAAGAAATTGAAATTGAAGTAGCTGATAATAATAGCAACAGTGCTTCAACTTTTGATATTCCTGGTATGCCTGGTGCGCAAATGGGGATCATGAATTTGTCAGATATTTTTGGCAAAATGGGAAACCGTACAAAGATTCGCAAAACAACCGTAAAGGATGCTTTTAAACCACTCATTGATGATGAATCTGAGAAACTTCTTGATCAGGATCAAATTATTCAAGAAGCGCTTCGTGTTGCTGAAAATGATGGGATTGTTTTTATCGATGAGATTGATAAAATTGCAACTAGGGATGGTGGAGCAGGCGCTGCCGTTTCGCGTGAGGGCGTTCAACGGGATCTTTTGCCTTTGGTTGAAGGAACAACGGTTAGTACAAAATATGGACAAATTAAGACAGATCACATCCTTTTTATCGCTTCAGGTGCGTTTCATGTCTCCAAGCCATCTGATTTATTGCCAGAGCTTCAAGGTCGCTTGCCTATTCGTGTCGAGCTAAATGCTTTAACAAGAGAAGATTTGAGACGTATTTTGACTGAGCCTGAAGCCAGTCTGATTAAACAATATATTGCTTTAATGGCAACGGAAGAGGTTCATTTAGAGATTACCGATGATGCAATCGATGCTTTAGCAGATATTGCTGTAGATTTAAATGCAAGGATTGAAAATATAGGGGCACGTCGTTTGCAAACAGTGATGGAGCGTGTCTTGGATGAAATTTCTTTTACTGCGCCTGATAAAGCTGGAACATCATTTAAAATTGATGCTGCTTATGTCAGACAATCTATAGGCGATCTTGCGGCTGATATTGATCTTTCGCGTTTCATTCTTTAGAGTGATTGCTTGTTTTTGTTAACGGCGTGCTTCGATAACTTTGAAGCCATCAGCTTTTTCATGTATCAATACTGTACGGAAAAGATTTTTTAACAATGTTTCATAAGGAAGGTGGCGGTTAGCAACAAGAAGCAGATTGCCACCTCGCTTTAGGTATTTTGCAGCATTTATAATGAAATTCTGTCCTAAAGAAACATCTGTCGTTTGTTGCGTGTGAAACGGTGGGTTTGAAATGATTGTATCATAGAGGCTTGTAATCGGTTCATGCACAAGATCATGCCAATAAAAATGAATCGGACAAGAAGTTGTTATGTGCTTGAGATGCTGTTTGGCTGCTCTCAAAGCGTTGTAGTCGGCTTCATAAAGGTCGAGAGCAGTGAGTTTTTCACTTCTTTCAAGTGCAATGTGAGAAAGGAAACCCCAGCCAGCACCAAAATCGGCAGTTTTTCCGGAAATAATTTTGGGCATGTGTAGAGAAAGCGCAGCAGAGCCTGGATCAATACGGCCGTGCGAGAACATGCCAGAAGTGGTTTGAAATTTATTTTCAAAAGTAAGCGGTGGTGAGCGCAAGCAGGCAATGTTTTTTCTGTCCATCTGTTGCGGGACTTGAAGCCAGAATACAAGACCATGGTTTTTGGATAATTTATCAGTGATAGGGAGAATAGTTTTGACCCATTTCATCATTGAAGCAGCACCGGTAGTTTTATTTCCACCAATAACAATCCATCCCCTAGGTTTAACACGTTCTAATAGGTCAAGAAAACAATTTTGGTTGAAACCACGATATTTACTTAAATGCAAAAGCGCACCATCATAGGTGATAGTTTGATCTATTTGAGGAGAACAGCGAAATTGAGCATTGGAAAATTTTAAAAAGTCTGGTCGCCAGGGCGTTATAACTTCTAAGTTTTGTGCCCATTTTAGAGCTGGAAGTTCAGTTAAACCAAAACTCAGCCAAGTTTGGCTTGAATCAGGATAGGGGAGTACACGGTTTTCAAAGGGCAGAAATAATAACACATGTGGCTCTTTCAAAGAAAAATGCCATTCCAATATTGGGATGGCATTTAATTTCATGACAAGAGGGGAAGATTACTCTTCCTTTTTTTTATGACGGCGCTTGTTTTCAGATTTATTTTTTTCATCCGAGCATTTTTCTTTTTCTGCTTTTATTGGGTCTTCACTGGTAATTTCTTTTCCGGTCTGTTGGTCAACAATTTTCATCGATAAGCGAACTTTACCACGTTCATCAAAGCCCATTAATTTAACCCAAACTTTATCGCCTTCTTTAACAACATCTGTGGTTTTTGTGACGCGTTCTGATGTGAGTTGAGAAATATGAACGAGTCCATCACGTGAGCCAAAAAAGTTTACAAATGCACCAAATTCCGCAGTTTTTACAACTGTTCCTTGATAGATAACACCAACTTCAGGCTCATCAACAATCGAATGGATCCAACGCTTTGCGGCTTCAATGGTTTTAGCATCGGCAGAAGCAATTTTAATTGTTCCATCATCTTCAATATTAATTTTTGCTCCAGTTTGTTCAACGATTTCTCGAATAACTTTACCACCAGAACCGATAACATCACGAATTTTATCAACAGAAATTTTCATAACTTCTATGCGTGGAGAAAATTCACTAAGTTCATCACGTGCACTGGTTAAAGCCTTAGCCATTTCATTAAGGATATGGATTCGACCGCCTTTGGCTTGTTCAAGTGCGATTTTCATAATCTCTTCGGTAATACCATCAATTTTGATATCCATTTGCAAAGCAGTAAGACCATTTTCTGTTCCCGCTACTTTAAAATCCATGTCTCCGAGGTGATCTTCATCTCCTAAAATATCAGACAGAATAGCAAAGCGCTCGCCTTCTTTAATCAATCCCATGGCAATACCTGCGACAGGGCGTGCCAAAGGAACGCCGGCATCCATGAGAGCAAGTGAGGTTCCGCAAACTGTTGCCATTGAAGAGGAGCCATTGGATTCTGTAATTTCTGAGACAGCACGAATGGTGTAAGGAAAAGATTCCTTAGTTGGTAACATGGGATGAATTGCGCGCCATGCTAGTTTACCATGCCCAATTTCGCGACGGCCAGGAGAACCAAGGCGCCCTGTTTCACCCACTGAAAATGGTGGAAAATTATAATGGAGGAGGAATGTTTCCTTATACATACCCGTTAAGGAGTCAACATATTGTTCATCTTCTCCAGTTCCGAGAGTCGCAACGACAATTGCTTGTGTTTCTCCACGGGTAAAGAGTGCTGATCCATGTGTTCTAGGCAAAATACCAACTTCTGATTGGATAGGGCGTACTGTTGAAAGGTCACGTCCATCAATACGCTTTTTCGTATCAAGAATATTCCAGCGAACAATTTTTGCTTGCAACTGTTTGAAAACGGTTGCAATTTGCTCTGCACTGAATTGACAGTCTTCTTCCGTTTCTGGCATAAATTTATTGAGCACTTCTGTTTTAAGTGCATCAATCGCAGCATACCGTTCCTGTTTGTCAGTAATTGTGTAAGCTTTTCGTATGTCTTGTTCAGCCATTTCTAACATAGCCTTTTCAAGATCAGAGAGATCTTCTGGAATGAAATCACGTGGATCCTTTGCAGCAACTTCGGCAAGCTTGATAATGGCATCAAGAACGGGTTGAAAGCCTTTGTGTCCGAACATAACTGCACCTAACATGATATCTTCAGGCAATTCTTGTGCTTCTGATTCAACCATCAATACAGCACTTTCTGTTCCGGCAACAACAAGATCAAGTTTTGATTCAGGCATTTCATCAATATGGGGATTGAGAACGTATTGTCCGTTACAGTAACCGACACGGGCACCAGCAATGGGGCCCATGAAAGGAACACCTGAGAGGGTTAATGCGGCAGAAGATGCAATCATCGCGAGGATATCGGGATTATTCTCGAGATCATGTTGTATAACAGAAACAATCACTTGCGTATCATTTTTATAACCGTTGGCAAAGAGCGGACGAATTGGACGATCGATCAAACGTGAAATCAAAGTTTCACTTTCGGTTGGCCTGCTTTCACGTTTTAAATAACCACCAGGTATTCTACCAACAGCATAGGATTTTTCTTGATAATTAACGGTAAGTGGAAAAAAATCTTGATCTGGTTTTGGAGTTTTTGCCGAAACAACGGTTGCTAAGACAATGGTTTCACCGTAGGTAGCAATCACTGCACCATCAGCTTGACGCGCTATTTTTCCTGTTTCAAGGGTGAGTTGCCGTCCAGCCCATTCAATTTCTATTTTGTGCGTTTTGAACATTTTTTATCCTTAATGACCAGTGTTCACATCTTTAAGTGTTCACATTCTGGTTTTGCGTAGCATATTTTAAAGCTATGGGCAGGACAACAAGACACTTCTGTTTTTTCGCGAAAAGAGAAGAATAAATCGCAATTTAAACGCGAAGCAACTAGCAATCCTGCCCCATGATGGTTACTCATCAGTTTTTAAAGTTTTTAACGAAAAGCAGCAAATTAGAAAAGTGGGTGGATTTTTTTAGAAAGACTCTCCACCCATTTTTCTTTTAGCGACGCAAACCCAACTTCCTGATAAGTGTTTGGTAACGATTTTGGTCAATTCCTTTAAGGTAATCAAGCAGGCGACGGCGCTGAGACACCATCTTCAAAAGACCACGACGAGAATGATTATCCTTTTTGTGAGATTTGAAATGGTTAGTCAAATTAGAAATACGTTCAGAAAGTACAGCAACCTGCACTTCCGGTGATCCTGTATCACCAACCTTATTTGCGTATTCCGCGACAAGAGCTTGTTTACGTTCAGCTGTAATCGACATCGTATTATCCTTTCAAAAAAACGAAGAAACAAAAGCCACCCATAGCCGAGATGTCGTTCAGCAAGGGTCTATGATAAAACAAGAAGAGTCAAAGACTCTCGCCTGCTCTAGCATTTATATAGGAAAGAAGGTTAAAATGCTAGTCCTCGAAAGCAACTTGAAGAGCTTCTTTATAAAGGGTTATGTTTTGAAAGATTGATTTTAAGGATGTTTTATGGGAATTTTTTAAAGAATTATGCATCCTTTTGACACAAAGATTGCTGTTTTACAGAATGTATTTGGTAACAAAAAGCGATAGAATACCGATTTGGAGGCAAAAAATGCAAAGCATTTCAATATTAAAGCTTTTTCGTAATTCGGTATTTCGAAATTTATGGACGTCCACTCTCATTTCTAATTTAGGAGGGCTCATACAGGCAGTAGGAGCAGGTTGGTTAATGGCGTTGATTAGTTCTTCGCATTCTATGGTTGGGCTCGTTCAAAGTGCTACAACGTTACCACTTGTTATCTTTTCTCTTATGGCAGGGGCATTAGCTGACAATTTTAATCGGCGTCAAATTATGTTGTGCGCGCAGATTATAATGATGATTATATCAATGATTCTGGCTGTTTTAGCCTATCTGGGGGGGTTAACACCTTGGCTTTTGTTATGCTTTACTTTTTTGATTGGGTGCGGCACTGCATTTTATAATCCTTCTTGGCAAGCAACAATAGGAGATATTGTGAGCAGGGAGAATATTCCTGCTGCCGTTAGTCTGAATAGTGTCGGTTTTAATTTGATGCGTAGTGTAGGTCCTGCTATTGGTGGTGCCGTCATTGCCACTTTAGGTGCAGCCGCAGCTTTTTTATTCAATGCGATAAGTTACATTCCTTTAATTGGTGCTTTGTTTTTATGGAAACAGAGCTATAAAAACAATACATTGCCGCGGGAGAGACTTTTAGGGGCTGTCTCGGATGGTTTGCGTTATGTTGCGATGTCGCCTAATCTTCTTAATATTATGGTGAGGGCGTTCCTGTTTGGTATTGGGGCGATTTCGATTTTAGCACTCTTACCAATTGTTGTGCATAAAGTTCTCGAGGGCAGTGCACTTCTTTATGGTACATTACTCGGTTGTTTTGGCCTAGGAGCAATGACCGCTGGTATTATTAACTCATCTGTACGGCATTATTTTCGTTTAGAGACGATTATTGCAAGTGCGTTTATTGGTTTTGCTTTTTCCTGCTTTTTTTTAGCAATCAGCCGTTCGCTAATTGTAAGTCATATTGCTTTATTCCCAGCTGGTTTATGTTGGGTTTTGGCGTTGTCACTGTTTAATACATCCGTACAACTTTCTACACCACGCTGGGTTGTTGCGCGTGCCTTAGCCCTTTATCAAACGGCATCTTATGGGGGAATGGCTGTTGGAAGCGCAATTTGGGGGGGGCTGGCTGATGGTTATTCTCCAACAGTTGCTTTGAGTCTTTGCTCTCTATTTCTCATTTTTGGGGCTCTTGCGGGGGTAAAGTTTAGAATTCAAGAAATTCCTCAGATAGATTTGGATCCTCTTGATCATTTCAGAGAACCAGAGCTTTTACTAGATTTAAAAGCGCAAAGCGGTCCGATCATGATTATGATCGATTATCAAATTCATGAAAATGATCTCGAAGAATTTCTCAAAGTGATGACACGTCGTCGCCATATTCGTTTACGTGATGGTGCTCGTCAATGGGTTCTTTTACGTGATCTTGAAAGACCTGAATATTGGACAGAAGCTTATCATATGCCAACATGGGTAGATTACTTGCGTCATAATCACCGTCGCATAAAAGCAGATGCAGAAGTGAATAAGCTTTTGCGTCACTTAAATCGTGCACCTAACGGTATAAGAATACACCGTATGATTGAGCGGCAGACGATACCGCATGCCAATGAGATGCATTTAAAGCCCTCTGCTGACCAGTTACCTTGATGATAAGAGGTTAAAGTAAAGAAATGAGAAGAGCTTCATTCTCTTTATCGATATAGGAAAAGATCTTTCTACAAGAGATTTTTGTGAGAAATAACGGATTAAATTGTAAAAATACGCTTTGGTTTGAACTGACTTTTATCAAGAGTCCCTATGGCAAGAAGTTTGCTTTTGTAGGTTACACAAACCTCATCTTCATCAATGGGGGCATTGTGATCACAGAGAAACACTGAGTTACCTCTCATGACTCGCTGTGCTTGAGTTTCACTAAGGGTATAATGAGAGAGACAATCCAGAGCAGCACCTGTTTCAATTAAGAATTCATCAAGTATTGTAAAATCTTTTTGGGAAGGAACACTATTTTCATTTGTTGTACTTTTATCTAGTATTACTGCTTCTAGCGTATCCCATGTAATGAGATCATTTTCATAAAAAGGTGCTACTGCAATACGCCTTAAATCAGCAATATACCCATAACAACCGAGATCACGTCCCATATCGCGTGCTAAGGAGCGTACATAGGTTCCTTTTCCGCAGGTTATTTCAAAGACGGAATATTCTTTGCTAGTGCTTTCGATCAATTTGAAAGTTTCTATTTCCACTTGACGTGGGGAAATTTCAACAACTTGACCTTCACGCGCTAGATCGTAGGCACGATTACCAGCAATTTTGATTGCTGAAAATTGTGGAGGTGTTTGCACAATAACACCTGTATATTTAGGCAGAAGGGCGAATATCTCTTCTTGAGTTGGACGTTTGAGAGATGTTTTCGTTATTTCACCCTCTAGATCGTCTGTTGAGCGCTCTTCTCCCCAAGCGATTTGAAAACGATAGGTTTTTGTACCTTGCATAACGTAGGGAACAGTTTTGGTTGCTTCGCCTAATGCAATTGGTAGGAGACCAGAAGCAAGTGGATCAAGTGTACCAGCGTGTCCTGCTTTTTGTGCATGAAAGAGCCATTTGATTTGTGAGACAGCTTCTGTTGATCTCATTCCTTTTGGTTTATCAAATATGACCCAGCCAGAAACAGACCGCCCTTTTTTTTTGCGTTGCCGTGTCATGTTTTTTCAATCCTCATGTTCATCAGTACGATGAAGATCACGTACTACCTCAGGAGAGCGGAGCAGGGTGTCAATTTTTGAAAAATTATCAAAACTGCTATCAAGTCGAAAACGCAGTTCAGGCATGTATTTCATTTGTCGCAACGAATGACTTATTTCTCCACGGATAAAGCGACTATGTTTATTGAGGACATTAATAACATCAACGTGAGAAGCATGTTCAAGAGTGCTGAGAGGAGAAACAAAGCAGGTAGCAATTTTCAAATCTGGTGACATGCGTACTTCAGAGATAGAAATCACAATATTTTTCAAGGTATCGTCAAGTAAAATACCTCGCTGTAGCGTATGAGCTAACGCGTGGCGTACTTGTTCTCCGACTCTTAATTGCCGTTGTGATGGATTTGCATTTTTCATGAAAGCCTTACCTTGTTACAACTCCTCTTTCCTTTATCACTTTAAAGGATAAGAAAGAACAATTGCCCATACTCCAACTTTTTTCATTTTACGAACGAATAAAGGCATTGGATTATTTTATAATGTGCGATTAATATGTTCGACACGGAAGATTTCAATAATGTCTCCTGCACGCATATCTTCATAGTTTTCGAATGCGATTCCACATTCTTGACCACTTTGTACCTCATTAACTTCATCTTTGAAGCGCTTGAGTGTTTTAAGCTTTCCTTCGTGAATGACAATATTATCGCGGATAAGGCGGACACCCGCTCCTCTTTCTATCTTACCTTCTGTAACGCGGCACCCAGCGACTTTTCCAATTTTTGTAATGTTAAAGACTTCCAAAATTTCGGCATTACCAAGGAAAGTTTCGCGCTGCTCTGGTGAGAGTAATCCTGACATGGCAGCTTTTATATCATCAACAAGATCATAAATGATATTATAATAGCGAATTTCAATTCCTTGTGTTTTAGCAAAATCACGCGCTTGTTTATTGGCTCGAACATTAAAGCCAATCACAGCTGAGTTAGAAGCTTCAGCAAGAGAAATATCACTTTCAGTAATACCTCCAGCACCAGAATGTACAATGCGCGCACGCACCTCTTCATTCCCCATTTTTTCTAATGCTGAGGCAATTGCTTCAATTGATCCCTGCACATCTCCTTTAATAATAAGAGGAAACTCTTTAACACCTGAAGTTTGTAATTTGGTCATCATCTGTTCAAGAGAACCGCGAGAACTCGTTTGGCGAGCTACAGCTTTATCACGTGCTAATCGCTGACGATATTCAGAAATTTCCCGTGCCTTTGCTTCATGCGTAACAACAGCAAAACGGTCACCAGCTTGAGGTGTTCCCTGCATGCCCAAAATTTCTATGGGTGTAGAGGGGAGCGCTTCTTTAATATGGCGACCATGATCATCAATCAAGGCACGTACGCGGCCCCATTCATTGCCTGCAACGATAATATCAGAAGGATGCAATGTGCCTTTTTGAACAAGAACTGTTGCAACAGATCCACGTCCTCGATCCAGTTTAGCTTCAATAACAACGCCTTCTGCAGTTCGTTTTGGATCTGCTTTCAGATCAAGAATTTCAGCTTGAAGGAGAATAGCTTCGAGAAGTTTGTCAAGGTTTTGTCCCGTTTTAGCGGAGACTTCAACTTCCAGAGTTTCTCCACCCATGGTTTCAACAAACACTTCATGTTGTAGAAGTTCTGTACGCACTTTTTGAGCATCAGCAGCGGGTTTATCAATTTTATTGATAGCAACAATAATGGGCACACCAGCAGCTTTAGCATGATTAATTGATTCAATCGTTTGCGGCATGACACTGTCGTCTGCGGCTACAACCAGAACGGCAATATCCGTAACACGAGCTCCACGAGCACGCATAGCTGTAAAGGCGGCATGCCCAGGTGTATCAATAAAGGTAATCTTTTGACCGTTTTGTTCTACTTGATAAGCACCAATATGTTGTGTAATGCCCCCAGCTTCACCAGAAACAACATTCGCTTTTCGAATAGCATCGAGAAGAGAAGTTTTTCCGTGGTCAACATGGCCCATAATTGTTACAACCGGTGGACGTTGCTGCATTTTTTCAGGATTATCAGTTATATTAAAGATGCCTTCTTCTACATCAGATTCTAAGACACGTTTAACAGTATGGCCGAATTCAACAGCGATAAGCTCGGCAACATCTGCATCAATAACGTCTCCGGGTTTCATCATTTGTCCCTGTTTCATCAGAAATTTAATCACATCAACGGAACGTTCAGTCATGCGCTGTGCGAGTTCTTGAATGGTGATGGTTTCAGGAAGAATAACCTCGCGAGAAATTTTTTCTTTTGGTTCTTGGTTTTGCGCGCGTTTAAATTTTTCTTGCCTACGGCGCATTGCAGCCATTGAACGCCCACGTGCACTTCCTTCTTCGTCTAATGCACTATTAAGGGTGAGTTTTCCACGACGTCGCTCATCGGCACCTTTTATCACTTTGGGTGTACGTACTTCTGACTTAGCAGGATTAGCGCGTCGGCTATGTCGATCGTCATCTTTAGGTTCATCTGTTTTACGTTTTTCAATTCCAGTTATATTTTTAGGTGTGATAGGGATATCTATCTGTTCTATTTGAGAGTGAGCAGGGGGAAGAGGTGAAGTTTGTACTGTAGGGCTTTGGTTTTCTTCTTCCTGATGTATTTCAGTTTCTTGAATTGCCTGCTGCAAATTTTCTTCACGCTCTTTGGCGAGTCTTGCTTGCTCTTCGGCTTTTTCACGCGTTATTCTTTCTTGGATATGTGCTTCTTCTAACGCGCGAAGTCTTGCTTCCATTTCAGCCGATGAAAGACTACTTTTGGCCATAGTCTCACTTGGCTTAGCTTCTTCAAATCGTGGTTTAGTGCGTTGGGGAGCTACATGTGGCTTAGTAATTGGTTGTGATATTTCAGGTCTTTCATCAGGCCGCGTAATTTTGCGCCGCTTAGTTTCGACGACGACAGCCTTTGTACGGCCATGACTAAAATTTTGCTTGACCGTGCTGGTTTCTAGCACTGACCGCTTTAAGGTTAATGTCCTCTTGACTGTTATTTTGTCGTTATCATTTTCACTCATTGTATTTCCTTCACGGCTTGTGCCGTCCTATCACCAGGCTTATAGTGTTTGTCATCACGGTATGCGATCAGCTTGTGTACTGTTTTGAGAAACCCTTCTGCAGCCTTCATATTTAATAAGGCCGCGTGTATCACAGGATTAGCTCCAAAAGCCACGCTCATGTCATCACTTGTAAATAAAGATATGGTTTCTATGGTCTGATTTGTTTGTTTCTGTATTGTATGGATGGCTTGTGAAATTTTCTGCTTTCCATTTTCTGTAGCTTCTTTGGCATGAAGCACAAGGATGACTTGACCAGAGCGGATAGCTGCATCAACTTTTGTTGCTCCCATTACAACAGCACCTGCTTTTCGTGCTATGGAAAGGCTTCCAAGAGCCGCTTTTAACAAAAGTGTATCCACAATATGCGCAAGATTTGACGCAACTTCAACATCTGTTTTAAAACTTTTGTTAAAAGCTTTCCGTTTGATCGCTTCCTCAATTACAGAGCGGTGTGATAAAACCCAGACACCGCGCCCAGGCAGATTGGATTTAAGGTCAGGGACAATTTGATTATTGGGACCAATAACAAAACGGATCAGCGTTTTAGCTGAAGCATTTTTTCTTGTTACAATGCAGGTCCGTTCATTCATTTAAAGTGTATCCACATCCAAATTATCTATTTTTTTGTTCTCTACAGAACTTTCACTTTCTGCAGGATTTTCTGGAATAAGATCAGCTTTATCTATCCAGCCTGCTTGTACACGTGCAGCTAAAACCATAGCTTCTGCATCTGCTCGTGTAATCTCAAATGGGGTAAAGATACCGGAAAAACTCTGTGTTTGACCTTCCTTACGTTCTCTCCAGCCAACCAAGTCATCGACTGCATAGCCCGCAAAATCTTCCATAGTTTTCACACCATCTTCACCAATAGCAACCAACATAGCACTTGTCATTCCAGGAAGTATTCGCAATTCATCAGAGACACCGAGTTTTTTGCGTTTTTCATCAAGTTCTTTTTCTTTGCGTTCTAGATATTCACGCGCACGGCTTTGGATTTCAGTTGCAGTTTCATGATCAAAACCATCAATGGAAGCGATTTCTTCAAGATCAATATAGGCGACTTCTTCAATGGAAGAGAAACCTTCTGATGCCATAACCTGGCCGATCATTTCGTCAACATCTAAAGATTCCATAAACAGCTTACTACGTTCAGTAAATTCTTTTTGACGGTTTTCAGATTCTTCTTGTTCCGTTAAAATATCAATATTCCAGCCTGTTAGTTGCGAAGCTAAACGAACATTTTGCCCACGCCGACCAATAGCAAGACTGAGCTGATCATTAGGGACGACAACTTCGATACGCTCTGCATCTTCATCGAGGACGACTTTGGAAACTTCAGCAGGTTGGAGTGCATTGACGATAAAAGTTGCAGCATCAGGGGACCAAGGAATAATATCAATTTTTTCGCCTTGTAATTCTGCAACAACAGCCTGAACGCGACTTCCGCGCATTCCAACACATGCTCCAACGGGATCAATTGAACCATCACGTGAGACAACAGCGATTTTAGCACGTGAACCTGGATCACGGGCAACAGATTTAATTTCTATAATACCATCGTAGATTTCTGGCACTTCCATGGTAAAAAGTTTTACCATAAATTGCGGATGCGTACGTGAAAGAAAAATTTGCGGACCTCGCGATTCGCGGTGCACATCATTAACAAAAGCACGAATACGATCTCCATAGCGGAAGGATTCACGTGGAATTAATTCATCACGTCGCACAATAGCTTCACCCCGTCCTAAATCGACGATAACATTGCCATATTCCACACGTTTTACTGTACCGGAAATAATTTCACCAATTTTATTTTTGAATTCTTCGTATTGTTGATCACGCTCTGCATCACGCACCTTTTGGACAATAACTTGTTTAGCAGATTGCGCTGCAATGCGTCCAAAATCCATGGGAGGCAAAAGGTCGAAAAAAAACTCACCAATTTTTGCATCCGCTTGGCGTTTAAGCGCATCAGATAAAGTAATTTCTGTTGTATAATCTTCAACGATATCAACAATTTTAAGCAAACGTTGTAACTTAATCTCGCCTGTTTTTGAATTGATCTCAGCACGGATATTGGTTTCTTGACCATAACGAGAACGCGCCGCTTTCTGAATAGCATCAGCCATCGCAGAAATGACAATTTCACGGTCAATCGACTTTTCACGTGCAACAGCATCTGCAATTTGCAGAATTTCAAGCCTGTTAGCGCTTGTAGCCATCGATTCTCTCCTTCTTTGTGCCACACGATGGGCATTGATATCCAGTGATATTACTTCTTATGATTTTGTGCCTGTTTTGAGATACTAAGATTATCTTCTGGAATGAATTGTTGACTTAAATCTTTATTTTTTTTCAACGCATCGCGAATAAGTTCATCTGTAAGCACCAAGTGTGCATCGATGATGTCATCAAAAAGAATAGGAATATACATGGCTTCTCCATAGGCCGCTTTATCGGTGTTTAAGGTAAAGCCATCTTGCGTAATATTTGCGAGTATCCCACGAAATTTTCGGCGTCCATCAATTGTTATTTTAGTTTCAATTTTTGCAAGATGCCCTTGCCAATGAAAAAAGTCAGATTTTCTTACCAGTGGACGATCAATACCAGGAGATGAAATTTCTAAATGATATTTGCGTTCAATAACATTTTGTACATCAAGAAGAGGTGAAACAGTTCGACTAACAATTTCGCAATCTTCTATTGTCATGGATCCGTCAGTGCGTTCAGCCATAATTTGAAGTGTTGAACCATTTTGCCCAAGGAGCTTTACGCGAACCAAACGAAAACCTAAAGGCTTAAGCAATGGTGTAACAAGAGCAGTAACCTGTGCTTCGATACCGTTTTCTTCAAATAGACGAGGTTCATCAATATCGCTTATTCTTCCAGTTTCGCTCATACACTTTATCCAAGTTAGCTTCATCAAGTTTTATGACATAAAAAAGAGCGGGTCCGAACGGCCCACTCCTCATCATAAGACCAAGAATTTACCTATTGATACTCTTAAATTCAAAGTTTTTCAAGTTGTTTATAATAAAAGCCTTTCATCATTTATTTTTTGATAAAAGTAAGATAGGCAGGTGTTCGTCCTTCGCGGAGAGCTTTTGCTTCATAACGGGTGCTTGTCCATAGCGGATAAGGTGTTGTCCAATCTTGAGGGCTTTCTGCTTCCCACTCAAAACTGTGATGGTGTGTAAAATGGTATAGTGTCCAGTTTACATAACTCTCTATATCGCTGGCAAAGCGGAATTTTTTACCTTTTTTAAGAACGCGCGCAAAACGATTAAGATTTTTTATGTTGATGAAGCGTCGTTTCCAATGCTTTTTTTTAGGCCATGGATCAGGGTAGAAAAGGTCTATTCCATCGAGTGATGCATTTGGGAGCCAATCAAGGAGGCGTGTGGCATCATCATCATAGAGTCGGAGATGATTTTGATGCTGTGCATGCTGTTCAAGAGACATTAACATTTTTGCCATGCCATTAATGAAGGGCTCGATGCCAATAAAACCGGTTTGTGGAAAATGTTCCATTTCATGGAGCAAATGTTCACCTCCGCCGAAGCCAATTTCAAGCCGAATTTCTCTTACTTTATCAAAAAATAAGGACGTCAAATTTAAAGGCGGAGGGATATTTAAATCAATGTTAAGAGTTGGGAGAAGCGTTTTTATACGCATAAGCTGACAGTTTCGTAACCGTTTTCCGTGCCGACGACCAAAAAAGGCTTCACGTGTACGCGCGTTTTTTAAAATCATGGTATTTTAATCATTGTTTGAAGTGTTTGAATGAGGTCGGTTTTTTCCCATGAAAATGAACCATCATGTTTTGGTTTGCGTCCAAAATGACCATAAGCAGCTGTTTTTGCATAAATCGGTTTATTGAGGTTAAGATGTTTTCGGATACCTGTTGGTGAAAGGTCCATTATTTTACGGATTGCTGCTTCAAGAACACTTTCATCGACTTTTCCCGTTCCGTGGAGATTAAGATAAATGGACAAGGGTTGTGCAACACCAATTGCATAGGAGAGTTGAATAGTGCATCGTTCTGCTAAATCAGCAGCAACAATATTCTTAGCGAGATAGCGTGCAGCATAAGCTGCAGCACGATCAACTTTTGTCGTATCTTTGCCTGAAAAAGCACCTCCACCATGGGGTGCTGCGCCTCCATAAGTATCAACAATGATTTTGCGTCCTGTTAGTCCTGCATCGCTTTGAGGGCCACCTATAACAAATTTTCCTGTTGGGTTAATGTACCAACTGCATTGATCCGAAATAGGAATATCATGCAAAGCCTGACGAATATAAGGCTCAACCACCGCACGCACTTTATCGGAATCCCAACTCTCATCTAAATGCTGTGTTGAAAGAACGATAGATGTTACTTCTATCGGCTTTCCATTTTTATACCGTATTGTTATTTGGCTTTTAGCATCTGGTCCTAATTTTCCGGTTTCACCTTCCTTTTTATGGCGGGCTTCAGCAAGAAGTTTGAGAATCTTATGTGCATAATAAATTGGTGCGGGCATGAGATCTGGTGTTTCACGACAAGCATATCCAAACATGATACCCTGATCGCCAGCACCTTCTTCGCCATGTCGATCTGCAGCATTGTCAACTCCCCGTGCAATGTCAGCTGATTGGGGGCGCAAAAGAACATCAATTTTAGCGGTTTTCCAATGGAAGCCTACTTGTTCATAACCAATTGCACGAATAGCACGGCGCGCTGCTAAACGAAAACGAGTAGGATTAATGAGTGGGAACCCAGCTTCATCATAGATAAATTGTTTATTTTTATCCTTTTTTAAAAGTGTATCAGGAACACGTACCTCACCGGCAATAACAACGCGGTTTACACTAACGAGAGTCTCACAAGCGATTCGCACGAGCCATGGGTCGGTACCAGTTTTTTGAGCTTCGTGATAGATCATATCAACGATTTCATCGGAAATACGATCGCAAATTTTGTCAGGATGCCCTTCCGATACTGATTCACTTGTAAAAAGATAATCTTGATGCGGCATAGGAACTCCTTCAAAAAAGAAAATCAACACTCTCTATTAAAGTTGCCCTTATTTGCCAATCCCATGACAAATCGTCAATGCTGATTTATGAGAAGTGAGAGAAAGGATATATTTTATTATAGCTTGTTTGTCAGATCTTCCTCAGAAAGAGCTTTTGCCAAATCAATGATTTTTCGACGCACTTTAGCGTCAGATATATTAGTGAAAGCACGCATGAGTTGAATTCCTTCACTGCTAGAACAGAAGTCCATAAAACTGTTATCGCTTTCAGCAAAACCTTCTACTTGTTCGGTATTAAGACCTTTATCAAAAAAATAAGAAACAGGTACATCCATAATCTCTGCAATCGCTTGAAGGCGACTTGCACCAATGCGGTTTGTACCTTTTTCATATTTTTGGATTTGCTGGAAAGTGATGCCTAATTTTTCCCCTAGTTTTTCTTGGGTGAGTCCTAAAATATTACGACGTAAACGAATGCGGGTTCCGACATAGATATCTATAGGATCGGGTTTTTTTCTAGTTTCGGTCATAATGCAACTCTTTAAATTTCCAAACACTTCACTTCTAAATCAACATCAGATTTATGTGAGGTTGATTTATCATACAATAAAATAATATGTAACACTTTTTCCCAACGCTAATGGCACGTATAATATGATACCGTACATGGGCATTCGATCATTTAAGCTGTCTTGTAGAACCAAAACAAACGAGACACAATAGCATAAGAATGAATAAGATAAAAGTAGAGAATATTCCGTATTCATTGCTTTTTATGGGGTGGTGATTGATGGTGGAATTGGCGAATCAATAATACCAACAGCATTCTGTTTGAGAGCTACAACGATTCGTCCATAAGAATCAATAACAGCCGATATTCCATTATTTGCTGCTCGTATGAGGGGGATTCCCAGTTCAACTGCACGAAGTTGCGCTTGGTGTAAATGTTGGTATGGGCCGGGTGTTACGCCAAACCATCCATCATTTGTAACATTAATGATTGCTCGAGGAGAGGAGCCTTTAAAAGTCATTTCATTGGGAAATATTGCTTCATAACAAATCAGCGGAAGATAAGAAAATCCGTTCGGCATAATGACGGTTTTACGCACACTTGCAGCACTGTACCCACCAATATTATCAGCAAGGGCGTGCAATCCAATTTTTTTCAATAAATTCTGATAGGGAAGATATTCACCAAAAGGAACCAAGTGAAGTTTATCAGAAGTGTTTAAAATATCACCCTTAGCGTTAATGACTGCAATGGTATTAAAATATTGCGTTTGTGCATTGGCAGGATCATTACTGGCACGTATAGCACCAATAATAGCCCATTGTTTGGGCTTAAGAAGAGAGGCAATGTGCATTGTGATATCAGAGTTCTCATCGAGAAGGTAAGGAATGGATGCTTCTGGCCATATGATAAAGTCGGGATCTGGATTATGATCTGCTGTTGATGTTGCAGTCAGATTCATATGCGCTGCAAGTATGGCTTCTCGCATAGTATTGCTCAATTTTGTGTGTTGTGGGATAGAAGGCTGAACAATGCGTACCCAATAATTACTTTTTTGGTAATCAGCTATGTTGGGTGCGGTATTGAGACGATAAAATCCAAAACCACTGTGAAGGAATATAAGCGCTAAGCAAAGAGAAAGAGCAAATTTCTTTTTTTCATTTGTTAATAAAACAGTGGGCAAACTGTAGACTAAGACGGCAAGAATATTCATTCCATAAAGTCCCACGATTGCATCTAATTGCATGAACATTGGAGTCGGCATGGCTGTATAACCAAGGGCATTCCAAGGAAATCCTGTAAACAAGAGTGCGCGTAACCATTCTGCTAGCCCCAGCACAAAAGCTAGGACAAAGAAGCGTGTTATTCCTTTTGTCCATAACCAACCAACAATGAAACCGGCAAAAAACCAATAAAGAGAAAGATAGAGGGGAGGGAAAAAAATAGCAAATGGCACTGCCCAACCAAAAGCAATGGGATCTGTCAATAACGCATTGCATAGCCACCAAAGTCCGCAAAGAAAATAACCGAAGCCAAAGGCTCCACAGCTTAAAGCGTAAGTCAGAAGGCGTTTGTTATTGTTTTTGATGGTATTTATTTTATCAAGCAAAACAATGAAGATGGGAAAAGTTAAAAAACAGAGAGGCGTCAAAAAAAAGGGAGGAAGTGCAAAAGATGTAAATGCACCACACAGAAATAGCACGGCTTGTCGTTTCCAACCAGTAACGGAAAGTAAACCAAATATGAAATTTTTTGAAAACACGAGGCTATTCTTGTGAGATGACATTTTATTTGAAATTTTCATTCTCCGAGATACGAAAAATACGCAATCGCTTAATTCGACGTTTATCAGCTTCTAGAATACGAAATCGATAGCCTGGTACTGCCTCAATAATTTCACCTTTTGCAGGAATACGATCAAGAATGGAGACAATCAAACCACCGATAGTATCGACTTCATCACCATATTCCCCTACTATAAAATCAGGACCAAGAGCTTTTTCCACATCTTCTAGTTCGGTTCTTGCGTCAACGAGCCATTTATTGTTGGGTTCACGTACGATAGCGTTATCGACGTTATCATGTTCATCTTCGATATCACCAACGACCAATTCGACAATATCTTCCATAGAAACTAAACCATCTGTTCCCCCATGTTCATCAATTACCAAGGCCATTTGTGTTCGTGTGGCCTGCATTCGTGTCAGTAATTGGTTTGCAAGCATGGAGCTAGGAACGAAGAGAACTGTTCGAATTAGGTCTAACTCACCGATTGGAGTATGTAAATCTGCGTGGTTTAACTGCAATGAATCGAACGTTTTCTCTGTTTGGACTGATTGTATAATAAAGCGCGTTATATAATTAAGGATATCGCGGATATGGATCATTCCTCGCGGATCATCTAAGGTTTCAGCATAAACAGGGATGCGAGAATGTCCAATTTTTGCAAAACATTTAAGGGCTTCCCCAAGAGGGGTGTTTATTTCCAATGCCTCGATTTCAGAACGTGGGATCATAACATCATCAATGCGTGCTTCACGCAAGCGTAAAATATTTTGCAGCATAGTACGTTCTTCAGGTGAGAAGAGGGCGGTGTCCTTTTCATTATCAGCTGTGAGCGCAACGGTAAGATCATCGCGTAGTGACGTATAATTGCGTCCACGTAAAAATGAAAACAAATGACTCATCAAAGAATTTTTTTCCGTATGATTTGTTTTTGGAGAGGGATGTTCTTCAATATGAGAGGATGGTTGATTATTATTGGGTGCATTTACTTTGTGTGCCATGGTTTTTAAATTTTCTAGACTTCTTTTATAATAGAGGCATAAGGTGCTTTAAATTTTAGGATTATGATATTGTTAAGACAATTCAGCATAAGGATCCTTTATGGAAAGTTTTTGCAGAATTTCTCTTTCGAGTGTTTCCATGTGATATGCTTCATCATCTGTTTCATGATTATAGCCAAGAAGATGGAGGACGCCATGGACAATCATATGCGTTAAGTGGTCCTGAAATGATTTTCCTTCTTTTTCTGCTTCAAGAACAACAGTTTCTCGCGCAATAATAATATCACCAAGCATGTTTTGAGGAGGATCTCCAGCTTTAAGGGGAAAAGCAGGAAAAGATAACACATTTGTGGGGTTATTTTTATTGCGCCAGAGTGCATTGATCTTTGCCATATGTTTGTCATCTGTAAAAAGCAGGCTGATTTCGCTTACAACATTTTCCAATGAAACATGATGCATTGTCGTTTTTAATGCTTTTTCAGTGATATTATAAAGCATTTTTTTATCATTCCACTCCGTGCCTTCAACAGTTATATCAATAGTAATCATGACAAATCAAATTCACTTTTTTGATGCACCGTGTGAAAGTGGCATTTCTTTGTTTTGTGCTCCAGAATCACGAGCATAAGCATGGACAATAGCGGTAACAAGAGGATGGCGCACAACATCTTTTTCATCAAAACGAATAATTGCGATATTTTCTACATTTGAAAGAATGCGTATTGCTTCGATTAAACCTGATTTTTGTCCTGTAGGCAAATCAATTTGGCTTACATCACCGGTAACGATCATGCGTGCTCCTTCCCCAAGACGTGTGAGAAACATTTTCATTTGCATGGGCGTAGTATTTTGCGCCTCATCAAGAATAATAGCTGCATGAGTAAGTGTTCGTCCACGCATGAAAGCAAGAGGAGCAATTTCTATGACACCAGAAGCTAAAATACGTTCTACTTTTTCGACGGGCATCATATCATAGAGGGCGTCATAAAGTGGACGTAAATATGGATCGACTTTTTCTTTGAGATCACCGGGGAGAAAACCAAGATGTTCTCCAGCTTCAACGGCTGGACGTGAAAGGATAATTCGTTCAATGATACCACGCTCTAAAAGCATTGCAGCATGAGCAACAGCAAGATATGTTTTGCCTGTTCCTGCCGGTCCTATGCCAAAAACAAGTTCAGTGCGTTCCATTGCGTGTATGTAAGCATCTTGTGTTGGAGTTCGAGCATGGATAGTTTTTTTATGGGTACCCAACCGCGCTAGTATACGCTTTGTTGCAGGTTGTTTTTTTGTTGGCAATTCTTGTTGTTTGTGTGGTAAGTTTGCCATGGCAAGAGCTCCTTCTATATCCGATAAAGTGAGCTCTTGATGTGTTTTAACGCGTTCATAAAGTTGCTGTAACACATATTGGGCGTGTTTTGTGGCGGTAGTTTTTCCATGGATTAAAACTTCATTGCCGCGTGGATGGATACTAAGCCCGAGTTTTTGTTCGATATAAGCAAGATTTTCATCGAATTTACCAAATACTGCTTTCGCATATTTATTATTTTCAAAAATTAAAATAATATGATGAATATCTGATGCGGTTGCTTTTTCTGAGATAACGGTATCTTCAGGGAAAACACTCATTTTCTCTTTAACGTGCTTTAATTTTTCGGTTGAATCTTTCAACCTATTCTCCCATATCTGCTAAACGTTGTACACTTTTTGAGTAAATTTTATAAAAAACAACTACTCTTTAGTATAGAGTGTAAATTTGAAGTGTGATCATTTTATTTCAAAAATAAAAAAGTTTTCTAAAATCTCTATTTTAAATAAGATATCAGAGATATATCTACACATTTGCCGCATTTGCTGTTTCACCGACAAAACTATTTGAGCTTGCATTTTTAATATGAATTGGCATTACAGTTCCTGTAGAGGCCTCTGTATCTACAACTACAGGTAAAAGCCAAGGTGAGCGACCTACCATTTGTCCGGAATGACGGCCGGCTTTTTCGATGAGAACATCTGTTGTTTGACCAATTTTAGAGCGCAAAAATGCATTTTGCTGTTCGAGGAGAAGGATTTGTAAATGTTGAAGCCGAGCATCTTTTACAGCTTCATCAACATGATTTTTCATTGTTGCACCAATTGTTCCAGGTCGAGGTGAATATTTGAAAGAATAGGCTGAACTGTATTGCACTTGTTTAATAAGTTTAATGGTCTCTTCAAAATCTTCATCTGTTTCTCCCGGAAATCCTACAATAAAATCGCCTGAAAAAGCAATATCGGGTCGTGCGGTACGAATTTTTTCGATAAGATGAAGATAATGAACGCTTTTGTGTTGGCGGTTCATTGCTTTTAAGATGCGATCCGAACCCGATTGAACAGGGAGATGCAGATAAGGCATTAAGATATCAAGATCTCTGTGTGCAGCAATAAGACTGTCATCCATATCACGTGGATGGCTTGTTGTGTAACGTAGACGCTTTAAACCGTCCAGTTTGGCGAGATGATAGAGAAGATCACCAAGACGCCAAGTCTTACCATTAGCACTTTGTCCATGCCAACCATTTACATTTTGTCCCAAGAGTGTAATTTCCTTGACGCCAGCTTCAATGAGTTGACGGGCTTCTTCGGTAATTTGCTCGACAGATCGCGATATTTCGGCACCCCGTGTGTAGGGAACAACACAAAAAGTACAAAATTTATCACAGCCTTCCTGTACTGTTAAAAATGCACTAACACCTCGTTTTCTTACAGCACGTTTATTATGAGGGGGAAAATGAGCAAATTTATCCTCAACAGCATAGTCTGTTGCAACAATTTTTTTCCCTTGTTTGCTTTGTTCTAATAAGTCCGGCAAGCGATGATACATCTGCGGGCCAATGACAAGATCCACTATTGGAGAACGACGCAAAATTTCACGTCCCTCCGCTTGTGCAACACAACCGGTCACACCAACCATCAAGGGGTTATCAGGCGTACGTTCTTGACGCATGACCCGCAAGCGTCCAAGATCAGAATAGAGTTTTTCTGCTGCTTTTTCACGGATATGGCAGGTATTGACAAGAATAAGGTCAGCATCATTTGGCGTTTGTGTAGTGATATAACCTTGTGAACTGAGACTATCAGTCATTCGTTGGCTGTCATAAACATTCATTTGACACCCATAGGTTTTGATAAAAACCTTTTTAGGAGCAACAGGGGGCGTATTTTTAGGATTTTCTTGTTTCATAACGCATATCTAAATGTTTTTTATGCAAATCTCAATCTGTTTGCTTAAAAGTTTTTTGCATGATGATTGCATCTATGCGGCTGTTTTTAGACTTGTAGTATGCAGGACGTTTGGAAATTTTTTGAAATTTGAAACATTGATAAAGGTTTAAAGCAGAAACATTCGTTTCTTCTACTTCTAGGAAGAGTTTTATAGCGTTTTTGTGCTGAAGATGGTGAAGTGTACTATCGATAAGCAGGTGTCCAATTCCTTGTCGACGATAATGAGGTTGAACAGCAATTGTGATGATTTCTGCTTCGTCAAGAATGAGACGGCAGAGGCAAAAGCCTAAGATTGTATCAGGTTTCTGAATGAGAGAGGCTTTGTATCCGAAGATAGAGTGATCTTGTAAGAAATGATCAAATGCCTGTTTTTCCCAAGCAGGGATAAAACAATGCTGATGAATTTGAGTAAGGGAAGCGCTGTCATCTGCTTGTAACTGAGCAATCAGAAAATGCTTTTTTGTTAATGCAAATTTGGACATTATTTTTTTCGTGGTAAAGCAAAAGCGGTTTGTTGTTTGGCATCAGCATTGCGTAGATAGAGCGGATGGGGGCGTTTTTGTGGTTGTTTGTTTGCAGCAAGATGAGCATAGCTGACAATATCAGCTGTTTCGCATAAGCTTTGATCTAGTACAACTTTTTTGTTTATCTGATTGTTTTTAATATACAGCGCAACGACATGAGCAGCCGGACCGGTGAGCCTCGTTTGCTGAGGTAAATCTTCGATGATATTTTCGATTGTTTTTAAACTAGGCGCCCCCAAAGGGATGAGATCTTCGTTGAAATCTTGATGGTAAAACATCTCTCTACCGGCTTCTATGACAACGGTGATTGCTAATGTAGTGTTTTTATTTTCTGCTTGTGCTGCTAATGCTTCCAGTGCACTGACTCCAATAGCTGGTATTTCTAGTGCTAGTGCTAAAGCTCTTGCTGTTGAAACACCTACGCGCACACCGGTGAATGATCCAGGTCCAATGTTGACAGCAATACGATCAACTTGATTAAGAGTAATATTTGCTTGGTCAGTTACTTGTGTAATGTATCCAATAAGTTTTTCAGCATGTCCTTTGTTCATATGTTCGCTGACCCGTGCAATGACAGTTTTATGACGAATGAGCGCAACGGCGCAATAGATTGAAGCTGTGTCTATAGCAAGGATAAGCATGAAAATATTGTAGTTGAATAATATGATAAACAAAAGGCCTGCTGTATTTTTTACTCTTTTTTATTTAATGTGAGGTATTTAATTTTCATTATGCTCTGTTGCAAGAGCAGAGTAAATAACAACCACTTGAAGAGAAAAAATCATGAGGTTATATTCATTTTTTCTCAATATCAATAAGAGCATACTCCATTAATCTTTTGTAAAAACTTGATTTTGTTTAGAATAGGGTTTGTTGATGAGTTAGGTAAGCAATATGTTGCTGAGCTGCAAGCGATTGCGTATAAAAAAAACCAGTTGAAAAAGTAATTTGATAGTTTTCTACCCCATATTAAAATGCATTCGATTTTTTAATAGAATGAGAGAGAATTTCTTAGTATTTCGACCTAATTTAGGAAAAAGATGGCGCCAATATTGGCAAATCTTTTGGCTCATTGTATGCCACGTTGAAAAAAGAGAAACTATTTAAGATTGCTATTTCAAAATATTATCTGGTTCAGATCAATCAATCCTATCATGATAAGGCTAAAAACGCCGAGAAGAAGTATGGAGGAAGTTGAAGCTAAAATAACGCGCCCTCCTGCTTTTTTCAATGAGCGGATATCAACACCTAATCCTAAAGCTGCCATTGAAATGACTGTGAACAGTTGAGCAATAAGTCTGATCGGGTTTATAGCCGTTTCAGGAATAAGCTCGCTTGAACGAATAAGCATCATGATAATAAAACCGATGATAAACCATGGGATGAGAGTGTGTAGACGAAAATGGGTTTGTGCTGATCGACGATAAATGATGGATAGGATAAAAATAACAGGGCCCAACATTAAAACCCGCACCAACTTGACAATTGTTGCAATTTGAACGCTCGCGAAAGATATTGGCGCTGTTGCTGCTAAGACCTGTGGTACAGCATAAACAACCATGCCTGCAAGCACACCGTATTGGTTAAATGATAAATTCAAAAGTGGATGTAAAAAAGGGAGAAATAAAATAATGAGAACCCCTAAAAGAGCGGTAAAAGCAATTGCTGCCGCTACATCTTCATGTTTGGCATGAATGACAGGAGCAGTTGCAACAATTGCTGAATTGCCACAAATGGCATTACCACAAGCGACCAGCATTGCTAAATTTGCAGAAAGTCCAAAAAGTCTGCCTATAACAAAACTAATGAGGATCGTTATAAATATAACGAATACGATGCTTGCAAGCAAATTCCAACCGGCTGAAAGAACAGCATGGATGCTAATGCTTGTCCCTAAAAGAACAATAGCAATTTCAAGAAGTGTTTTTGCACAAAAGTTTATACCTTTTTGGAAATATTTTGGCAGATTAAAACAGCTACGGGTAATTGATCCTAAGAGAATTGCCAAAACAAGACTTTCAAGCCACGCTTCTGCGAAAAACTGTTTTTCTATCACTTCTAAACCATAAGCTAAGGCAGATATGAGCAGGCATACTAGAACACCTGGACCAAAATTATTCACAAGTGAAAGTTTTTTCTTTGCCATTTTAATATTCCCCCATAAAAAGAAACAATAGCAAGTAAGAAGAAACAACGGGCATTAGAAGCGAGTTTTAAAGATTGGTTCTTGCCTGTAAAGCGGCTGCCAAAGTTCCATCATCAAGATAATCCAGTTCGCCTCCCACGGGTACTCCATGGGCAAGCCGCGTAATTTTAACTGAACAATTGGTGAGCTGATCAGTGATGTAGTGAGCTGTTGTTTGTCCTTCAACCGTAGCATTCACGGCTAGAATAATCTCTGTAATTGGATTTTGCACAACACGCTGTATTAAAGAGGTGATATTGAGCTCATCAGGTCCTATCCCATCTAATGGGGAGAGCCGGCCACCTAAGACATGATAACGTGCGGCTAAAATTCTTGCGCGCTCAAGGGCCCAAAGATCAGCAATATCTTCAACGACAATAATCGTTGTATCATCACGACGAGGATCTGTACAAATCGAACAAGGGTCAGTTGTATCTACATTTCCACAAACCGAACAGATGCAGACTTTGTCTATAGCTGCTTGTATTGCTGCTCCTAAAGGTTCCAGCAATATCTCTTTTTTTTTGATGAGATGAAGCGCAGCACGGCGTGCCGAACGTGGACCAAGGCCTGGTATCCGCGCTAAAAGCTGAATAAGACGCTCAATCTCAGGTCCTGCAATGTGTTTAGACATACTCTTATTCCAAGGGATTGGGTAAATCCAGTTCATTAGAACGGAAGTTTGAAACCTGACGGGAGAGGTAGCCCTTCAGTCATGCTTTTGGTTTTTTCTTCCATAGCTATTTCAATTTTTGTTTTGGCTTCATTATGGGCTGCCATGACGAGATCTTCAAGAATTTCAGCTTCCTCAGGTTTGAGTAATGAAGGGTCAATTTTGATTGCGGTTATGGTATTCTTGCCGTTTAATGTAACGCTGACAAGTCCACCACCGGAAACACCACTTATTTGCAAATTCGCCATTTCTTCTTGAATTTTCTGCATTTTTTCTTGCACTTCTTTGGCTTTTTTCATCATGCTCATCATATCACGCATAGGAATAGGTATCCTTATTCATCATTGATATCACTTTCATTTTTAAAGGTATCGGCATTTTTAAAGGTATCGGGAAGTAAATCAAGAGTGTTTTCTTGTTTATTCAGGCGAATATCGACAATTTTTGCTTCAGGAAAATAATTGAGAATTTTGACTATATCAGGATCTGCCTCTGCATTAGAAAAAAGAGTTTTTTGGAAAGCTACATTTTCTTCCTGTAAGGTTGGTCCTCCTCCTTCGTTGACAAAGGTTATAGTCAAGCGTTTTCCAGTCCATTGAGACAGCATTTTTTTGATATCAGTGGCAAGTGAACGTGGAGCATCTTTAGCAAGCCTTAAAGTGATATGCTCTGGTTCAAAAGAGACAGGATGGATAAACTCCTTAACAAGGAGTTTAAAAGAGACTTCATTATGTTCTTCAGCTAATTTAATAATATCATGGAGAGAATCAATAACTACAGTTTTTTGTCTAGTGATTTGCTCTGCTGTTTGCTGAGAAGAATGCGGTAAATTTGCAATATGTTCAGATGGGACAACAGACGGAGAAACTTCAAGAATTTCTGTCATTTTAGGGGTTAGGGTGTTTTTGGTGGTTTGAACCTTCAATGAATCTTGTGATTGTAAGGAGTGGTCCAATTGGTTTGTCAAGGGTGTTTTAAAATCTGGTTGATTTGTTGATGTATTTGAAACCTTTGTGAAAGGACGGGTATCTACAGCTGCCGTTTTTGTTGTACTATTTGCACTTGTGAATTGTTGATGAGAAGAATTTTCGATAATTGTAAGAGAAGTTTTTTCTTGCTCAAACTTTTTTAAAGCTTCATCAAGAGTTGGAAGATCTGAAGTATGAGCAAGACGAATCAAGAGCATTTCGGCAGCTTGAAGAGGACGCGCGGTTTGACTAACTTCCTGTAAGCCTTTGAGCAACATTTGCCAATTTCTGGACAAAACAGGGACAGAAAGTTTTTGTGAAAAATCTAGGCTTCTCAAACGTTCCTCTTCAGTAAGAGAGAGATCTTCAGCTATCTCTGGTGTGAAACGCAAACGTGTGACCAAATGGTTGAAATCAGCCAACTCTGTCAATATAGTGAAGGGATCAGCACCTGCATCATATTGGCTGCGCAATTCATGCAGTGCATTTACAATATTGCCCTTCATGATGAATTCAAAGAGATCAATAATACGTGCTTGATCAGCTAATCCCAGCATTGTGCGCACTGCTACAGCGCTGACGTTGCCATTGCTATGAGCAATCGCTTGATCAAAAATGGACAGTGCATCACGTACAGAGCCTTCTGCAGAACGTGCGATCATAAAGAGCGCTTTATCTTCTACTTCCACGTTTTCATGTTGAGCAATTTGGCGCAAATGAGCGACCAAAACCGCTGCTTCAATACGCCGTAGGTCAAAACGTTGGCAGCGGGAAAGGATTGTAATCGGAACTTTGCGAATTTCTGTTGTTGCAAAAATAAATTTTACATGAGGAGGAGGTTCTTCGAGTGTTTTCAATAAACCATTAAATGCCTGTGTTGAAAGCATATGCACTTCATCAATAATATAAACCTTATAGCGTGCCGAAACAGGACGGTAGCGTATTTGTTCAATAATTTCACGAATATCATCAATACCTGTATGTGAAGCTGCATCCATTTCTATAACATCGATATGGCGTCCTTCAATGATTTCTGTGCAATGCTCACCAATTGTGTTCAATACGGTTGTTGGTTGGTCAATATCTTTTGTTTTGTAGTTAAGCGCACGTGCCAAAATACGCGCTGTTGTGGTTTTACCCACTCCACGAATTCCGGTTAGCATCCATGCTTGTGCAATGCGTCCTTTTTCAAAAGCATTCGTGAGAGTGCGCACCATAGCTTCTTGACCGATGAGGTCGGAGAAATTTTGAGGACGATATTTGCGAGCAAGAACGCGATAGGTCGTTTCTACCGGCATATTTTTCATCAATGATTCCAACTTTGAAGTTCTTTTGAATATATTTCAATAACACGAGAGGATAGACTAACACTACACTCTAATATAAAAGGATTTTCTCTCAATCAATTTATTTTTAAAAAGAATGGGATCATTTGTCTAAAGTTGATCAAAGAACTCTCTACTCACTTTATGCAAACGCCACTATGAAGATTAAGGATTTTATACTGAAAAACGAAAGAAACATAAGCTATCTAGCGAAATAGGAGGCCGGTACGATGACCCGTACCAAAACTCGTTGGGGCTGCTTCTTTCCAGACCTGACCCAGTTGGCGAGCGGTTCGTCCACCACCAACCTCCCAGTTGCATATTGTCGATTTAAAATAGAAAATCAAGCTAAGAAACGAAAAATATGGAAAGAATAACTAAATTTTTTCCTTAGGGCTTAATTCTCACACTATGAACTACAAGTATGCTGAGGAGGGGTATCAATTTCCATTTAAAAATCATTTCACATTTATTTGGTATGTGGGTTTGATATAATGATAGGTTATAAGGAGATTTTTGTTGGTTAAGAAAAGTTTTTAGAGGTTTAGTGGTAGAAGTTTACAGTAGCAAAAAAGAGAAGCAGAAAGCATACAAGTTATTCAATTAGCGGAAGTTAGAAAATCTGAGAAAAGATTGTTGCAAAATAGCAAGATGTAATGCAAATTTTATCGCTTTGAACGGTTAATAAGTTCTTTAGCAGTGAGTGAAAAAATAAAGTTCATCTTTCTTTGATTAAGTTTGAAATGTATTTCAGTTTCTAGCACTAGTATGGAGCAAAATTAAGGTGAGATTTGTTAGTGAGTGCTGTAGCATTAATTTCACTGTTAATAAGCTAAAATACTGCCGGCTCTTTTTATAGTATTGCTGTATTTGGCAAGATGTGGAACATATTCGCAGATGTTAAAGAGAAGCTTTCTGTTAGCTTTGTAGCAATTTTTAGATGCTCCAACTGCAAAAGTGAGTGCTCGACCCTTATTCTTAATAGCTTTTCTTACAAAGAACAGAGTAATTCAATTTGTCACAAAAGTTTCTCAATGTTTGAGTTTTGCAGGACAAGAATCAAATTACGATACTTTAAACGTCCATTTTTGAAAGAAAGTCTACCTTCGTAATTAAGACTGCTTATTCAAATTTTCGTACTCTTGAAAATAAGATCAATCAATAATCCCCAGTATCGCAATCTGTTCCAATAACTCTTTGCTCGGTAATATTTTTAAAAGTATAGGTTCCCGACGAAGGGAAGCTTATATCAAGGGATTTTATATCTTTAAGCGTAAAGATCTTATTTTCTTTATCATGCGTAATTTTACTTTCATCATCAACAACAATTTGTAATCTGTTTAAGTCAGAAGGGGCGGAATATGATAAAGTAAATGTTACTTTCTCAGGTTTAAATGTATGACAAGCATACTCAACGCCTTGATGCAATGTATCAGACGCGCCAATTGTAACGCTTTCACCTAGCGTAAAATTCCATTCTCTTTCACCAAATCCGGCAAATGCAACAGTGGAGTAAGTAAGAATATTTGCAGCTAATAACCCTTGAGTAAAAATTTTTTTCATTATGGTTTCCCTTTTTAGCCTACAACGAGACCGATTATAAATCAGTTTTGATAAATATAAAAAGTTGAATTTAAATCAGACATACAGAGTTAAACTACACTTTTTAGTTTTATAAAAATATTTTGAGAATTACCTAAACTGTGGCACTTGAAAGCACTCTTATTTGATATTCTCATATGGTAATCTAATAGTCTTTATCCTCATTTTAAAGCTTTACATTTATTCCTTTGGGATAAATCACTACGGAAGATGTATTCTCAGAAAATCCACTCTTATATGAGTGGTATAATGGCGAAAGGAAACCTTTGTTTCCAATATTTGCGTTATTTTTTGTTAGTTAAACTCGGATTCATTATTCTGTAAATTCACGAAGAAATGCTCTCTGGATATGAAAGGCTTCCATGAGTAGATGTTGTCACTCATTTTCTTCTTCAGCGTCTATTATGAAAAAAGTTGTGCAATTTAATTATTCTTTATACATGTGGCATTCGATCGTTTTTAGCAGGATAAATACCGATAATGCGTAATTCAGCAGAAAAGAAAGCGAGCTCTTCTAGGGCGAGTTTCATCATGGGATCTTCAGGATGCCCCTCAATATCAACCAAAAACTGTGTTGCATTGAAATTTCCGCCAATTTGGTAGCTTTCTAATTTTGTCATATTAATACCATTTGTAGCAAATCCTCCCAGTGTTTTATAAAGGGCTGCAGGGACATTGCGTACGCGAAACAGAAGACTTGTGATGATTTTTTCACCATTTTTGGGTTTTGGCACGTGTTTTTGAGAACGCGAAAGGATGACAAAACGAGTAATATTATGAGGACTATCTTCAACATTTTTTTCAAGAATATCAAGTCCGTAGAGTTCTGCTGCAATCAGAGGTGCTAAGGCTGCTTGTGAACGTTTTGCATCTTTTTTAATAAATTTTGCGGCTCCAGCTGTGTCAGCAGAAGTGACAGGTATCCAGCCATTTTTACGTATGATTTTTCGGCATTGTGCCAGAGCATGTGTATGGCTGTGAACGGTTTTAATTTCGTCATGTGTAACACCTGGTAGAACCATGAGTTGAAAATGGATGGGCAAAAAATACTCACCAATGATATAAAGGGAAGATTGCGGTAAGAGGTGATGAATATCCGCAACACGGCCAGCAAGAGTATTTTCAATAGGAATCATAGCAAGATCAGCTTGCTCGTTTTCCACTAAGTTGAGCGCATCTTCAAAAGTGGCAGAGGGTACAGCATCCATATTTGGAAACATATTGAGGCACGCTGTATGAGAATTGGCGCCGTATTCTCCTTGGAAGGAAATTTTATTGTTTTTTTTAAGTGTCTTCATGCTAAAATTTTTCGTACCCTTTCAAGATCACGTTGTGTATCGACGCTTAAGGGAATTGTGCCCACTATTTCTACATCAATACGCATGTTATGCTCTAATGCGCGTAATTGTTCAAGTTTTTCACGTTGCTCAAGTGGTGAGGGTTTGAGTGCTACAAATTGCTCAAGCGCTTCACGGCGGTAGGCATAGATTCCAATATGGTGGTAAAGAGGACCATCTCCATAAGGCGCTGTTGCACGGGTAAAATAAAGAGTACGAAGGCGATTTTGAGAAAGCGGTGTACCAATAATTTTGACGACATTTGGATTTATTTTTTCATCTTCCTCAACAATTTTAGCGCCCAAAGTTGCAATATCAGTGAAGCTATTTTCTAAGGGGCGTAAGGCACTGATGATTTCATGAGGCGTTATCGTTGGCAGGTCACCTTGTAGATTCAAAATAGCATTATAGCGTCGTTCAGGATCAATACGCGTTAAAGCTTCATAAATGCGATCAGAGCCAGATTTATGATCACAAGATGTCATGATGCATTCATGTCCATAAGCTGTAACGGCTTTAGCGATATCATGATGATCTGTTGCAATGATGGTCCGACCTAATGCGGCTTTTTTTGCTCGTTCCGCAACATGAACAATCATCGGCTTTCCAGCGATTTCAGCGAGAGCTTTTTGAGGTAGACGAGTTGAGCCTATACGGGCGGGAATAAGAATAATCGGTTCAAGTGCCATTGCAAAGTTCCAAATGCCGTGTGTGCTGCGTTTATAATGTTGTGTATTATATGGAAAAAGCTTAAACTAAAAGCGGTAATAAAAATATAAATGTTTGAATTTTTATGAATCGCTCGACAGTCGTCTATTTTGTTTTTGCTTGTCTCTTTGTGCTGATTATTTTGGTGGGAATTTCCACACTCAGCGATATGATTTACGATAATTCTACATCAGTTCAACCTTCCCATACAGTGGTAAAAAATGATGCATTATCAGAAAAACAGAAAGTATCTGATAATTCTTTGTCACTAAAAGATCGTCTTCAACAAGGCAATCTTGAAAATGGGCGTAAAATTTTTCACCAATGCGCTATATGCCATACCTCTGGACGCAATGTATCTAGTCGTGTTGGTCCACCACTTTGGGAGATAGTTAACCGCCCTTTGGCGTCTGGAAAAGGTTTTGCCTATTCAAGGGCGTTGCGTGCGAATTCTGATCAAAAATGGGATTTTATTACTTTGGATCGTTATTTGCGATCACCGCGTGAAGCATTTCCAGGAACAATTATGTCTTTTCGTGGAATCAAAAATGATCAAGATCGTGCCGATCTTTTACTTTATTTACGCAGTTTATCTGATCATCCTGTTCCTTTGCCAATGGATGATAAAGAAGGCAAACCAAGTCAGACCAAAGATAAACTATTTGAGAAGTAAAGCATTCTAGAAAGAGATGTAATTGGAGTTTCAATGTGTTTTTAATTCACTCAATCATTTTATTGTTTGTTGCATAGTGGAATCCACTGCATAACACAAAACTATGTAGGTATTTGTCCTTAACGCGTTGGTTTATCATTGGCACACGGTAGTTTTTTATATTAAAGGGTATTCCATTAAAACTTTGAGATTTATGCAATTAATGATGCGGAGGGAAAGTATTGCTGCATAAGCAGATTTTCATTCTCAAGAGTAAAAACTTATTATCCAAAATTTATTCGGTAAAGAGGTGGGGGAATGCGTTGAGTTCGATAACCACTTAAAATTGTGCATTGGTAACAAAGGTTTTGTCTGTATTCCTTTTTTCTCTCTTGTTGGCAATGAAACAAAATATGCCTATGATTGATTGAATCAAAACAATTCAATTGAAGTTGGAAAATACAAGCATCAGACAAAATTGCATTGAGAATTTCGATTGAAAATAAAATTGCTTCCATCTCCAGTTAGCGCTCTATCAAAGAAAGTGAATAAATAGTTGTGTGGTGCGTTATTTGAATTTTATTGAAGTTAGCAAATTAAGTGCGATAGAAGATAAAGCTCGATAAAACTAACCTTCGCTTATCTTCTAAATGCAAAAGAGAGTTTTAACATGCATTGGGGTATTTTCTGTTTTCTAAATAGCGCCATGAGTATTTGTGTAAAAATATTCATGAGTGATGAATAACGGAAACATATAAGTATAAGGGGGATATCATGGATCATATAGGTTGTTCTTGATATGAACAATCCTTTTCCCTAGGGTAACTTTTCAGGGAAAAGTTGATTTAATGAATAGGTGGGGGTCGATGGAACAGAAGTATGTTTCAGGAAAATACACCCGTGCTCTTGTCTATGAAGAAGTTTCAATTTTCGGCGCTGATTCAAAGCAGTTTGTTATTTGAGAAAAAAGACTAGGAAAATTTTGACTTCTCGCCGCACAATGGATCGAGAAAAAGACGGTGTCAGAGGCTCACACTGCGCTATCATCCACCATGTTGAGAGAAGGATTGAACAGCACATTTGACTTTCTTTTTTCTAACCATTTCCTTGTTTTAGCAGAGACACCAGACAATATCTTCAATAATAGGTATTCCAGAAATCATCTCCATTATCAAAGTTACGGTACGGATCTAGAGTCTGTCCAACCAAATATAGGTTAGTGAATTACAAATGTCGATCACTGCGAAAGAAGATATTAACAAATTGCCCAGAGCTGATTTGTGGATCATTTCTGCTGATGAACCTGACCATCTGGTACCATGGATAAATGAATGGTGTGTAAAAAATCAACAAGCTTATATAAAGTCCGGTTATGTCAATTTGCTAGTGCCGTTGACGGCTGGATTTACCATTCTCTAGGCAACAGACACGATCGCTTTTCACATTATGCGCATCTCTCTCATCAGATAAACTCTTTTGGTAGCATTATCAGCGGTATCATAGGAATTGCAACGATATATTATACCAAACAATATTTTATGGGATATATTATCTCATGTCTGATGATGGGAATAATTTTCTTTATATTTCTCATTGTTTCTGAAGAAAAAAACATTTGTGAATGAAGGGACAAAAACAAAGACGATCTTGCAAAATGCTAAGAAAACGCTCTGGATATTTCAGAACACCGTAGGAGGAGCATGGTTTATTTTGCTGATGTGTCTTTTCAGCGCTGGTATTCAGGTTGTTTATCACTTTTGGCAACCAATAATACTCTCTGGTGGAAAGATTGACCATCTCAACAGTTCACAGATGCTGGTTCTCATGTTCTGCCATATCGAAGCCTTCTCAGCGCAATATTTTTCTAATTCACTGATGTGTAAATATCACGTATTTGATAAAAAATATAAGAATTCTATAAAGTATTTTTCATTCTTCTCTGCTTTTATGTGTATGGCTCTTTATTTTTTCGTTCAGAGCAATCACATTGCTGCGTCAGTTATCGCATTTTCGTTAATTCATGGATTTATTTGCACTGTACCTATAGGTGCAAAGAGTTTTTTTTCTCAGAGCTTAACCAAAAACAACCCCAACATATTTCTGGCATCATCGGTTCTGTATCTTTTAGCGGAGGAATATTTTCAATAGCGGTGTTAAGCGCCATCTCTTTTCTTCCTGCAAAAATTTCACTATCCTATTACCTTGTATTACCAACTTTAACTTTTTTTCTGTGTGGTTTGGTCACAATCAGGTGGATGTCACTCTCTGGTAAATCTATTTTGAAAAAAACTATATGACAAATACAATTAAAGTGATTGTTTTTGAAGTTTTATATATAGATCAAGAAAACGATCAGGATGTTTTCCTGAAGAAACAGGACAATCTGCGACAACAAACGTTTGTATATCGTAAATCACTGAATGAAGCACACTGAAATCATACAGAATTTTGTACTGCTAAATCTGGTTTATTTCATCGAACACAGTTTTTGAGATTTCTTTGAAAAAATGCAACTTTGCTTTTATTCAAGAGTGTGGAGGAAAAAACTTTCTCAGAAGTCGTGAGGATATGGAAAAGAAGAGGTTGTTAATATATTGAATCTTTGCATGAGGTTGGTCTTGTACCTTTTCTCCGCTACATTATCCACAGGCGTTTTCTCGTGGTGGACAGAGACAGAACATTGTTCTTCTACGTACTCTCATTTTCTCCACGTTGTGCTTTATCATGCTTGATAAGCCAACCTTTTCTCTTGATGTGAGTGTGCAGGAATAGAGTATTGATCTTTTACATCACTTACAGCAAAGATATAATTTGGGTTATCTGTTTATCAGTCATGATTTGAAGGTTGTTAAAGTACTGACACATGAAGTGATTGTTAAGCGTGGGGGAGAGATAGTTGAGTATGGTTTTGCTTGGCGTATTTTTCTCGTCCTCAAAAAATCTTATACGCAAACCTTTGTGGTTTCTGCACTTGCATTAGAATCTGACCGCTTATAGGTAATGACACGAAATTGCGCTAATAATCCATTGTAGAGAAGAATTTTTCCTACTAAGGGTTCACCAATATTTGTGATAAGTTTAATGGCTTCCATTGCTTGCAGTGTTCCGATGACCCCAGGTAAAGCACCTATGATTCCGATTTCAGCACATGTCGGAATAGTACCGGGAGCTGGTGGATTGGGGAATAAATCGCGATAGTGAGGATTATTATCTTTATAAGGCATGAGCACTGTTAGTGAGCCGTCGAAACGTTCTACAGCACCGCTTATTAAAGGTTTTGCGCATTGGGCAGCGTGATCAGCAAGCAGGTAGTGTGTGGCAAAATTATCACTGCCATCAACAATGATGTCGTAGGCATTTAATAATTTATCCACATTGCTTTTATCCAATCGTAGATTATATTTTTCAACCGTAATATAAGGGTTTATTTCTTTTATAGTGGCTTTAGCGCTATCAATTTTGAATTGATTAATTGTGCTTGTTTTATGAATAACTTGGCGTTGTAAATTGGAAAGCGAAACGATGTCATCGTCAACAATTCCAAGTGTTCCAACACCTGCTGCAGCCAAATAGGTTAGGACAGGAGCGCCAAGACCACCTGCACCAACGACAAGGACACGTGCAGCTTTGAGCTTTTGTTGACCCGCACCTCCAATTTCAGGCAAAAGGATATGGCGTGCATAACGTTCAATTTCTTTATCGCTTAATTTTTTATCAGCTTCTTGTATCATAGGCGTTCTCTTGTCATAGTTCTTTTATTGTTTACTAAAATGATGGCACATAGACCAATCTCTGTGAGTCACATAGGAGGTTTTATTCATGAAAATTGCCATTCAGATGGATCATATTTCAACACTTCGTATTAAAGGAGATACAACATTTGCGCTCGCATTAGCAGCACAAGAACGTGGACACTCACTTTTTCATTATACACCAGATTGCTTATCGATGCGCGATGGTTGTGTGATTACACGATTAGAGCCGTTGAGTGTTCGCGATGAAGAGGGACATCATTATCAATTAGGGAAGTCTTTCCGTACGCAGTTGACGGATATGGATGTGGTTCTTTTGCGCCAAGATCCCCCTTTTGATCTTAATTATATCACCACAACGTATTTGTTAGAACGTATTCACCCTAAGACATTGGTTGTGAATGATCCAGCATGGGTGCGCAATAGCCCAGAAAAAATTTTTGTTACTGAATTTCCTGATTTGATGCCAGAAACATTGATTACAAAAGATATTGAAGAAATAACGGATTTTAGAACTACGTTTGGCGATATCATTATTAAACCACTCTATGGCAATGGAGGAGCTGGTGTTTTTCATTTAAAAAAGGATGATCGCAATTTAGCATCGCTCTTGGAAATGTTTGCACAAATTTATCATGAACCTTTTATTGTTCAGCGCTATTTAGATGCAGTACGAAAAGGGGATAAACGGATTATTTTGCTTGATGGTACCCCTGTTGGAGCGATTAATCGTGTTCCGGTAGAAATGGATGCACGCTCTAATATGCATGTTGGAGGGCAGGCAAAAACTGTTGATTTAACCGAACGTGATCATGAAATTTGCGAACGCATTGCTCCCGCTTTGCGCGAACGTGGTCTTCTTCTTGTAGGGATTGATGTAATTGGAAATTATATAACCGAAATCAATGTTACATCCCCTACTGGAATTCGTGAAATTAAGCGTTTTGGTGGTACAGATATTGCTCACCTTTTCTGGGATGTTGTTGAATTTAAACGCTCAAATTAAATTTGTTTGAAGAAAGCAATATCGTTTTTTAGAAAAATTATAAATATTGCTTTTTTATATTTGTTATACTGCAATTGTGAATTAAAATTCAGATTATCGTATGATAGAAACAAGAAAATTTTTGTTCACATTCTAGGGAGTTTATGGATGAGCAGATTGTTATCAGTTGGAGTGGGACTGGTTTTCGCGGTTTTGTTGTCAGTGAATGTTGGCTATGCACGCGATCACATTCAGATTGCTGGTTCATCTACAGTTTTACCTTATCAAAAAATTGTTGCTGAAATATTTGGAGAAACTTATCCTCATTTTAAAGTCCCTGTTATCGAATCAGGTGGTTCAGGTGCTGGGATTAAGGAATTTTGCCGTGGTATTGGGGAGAACACAATAGATATCGTTAATGCTTCACGGGCAATAAAGCCAAGTGAATTGCAGTCTTGTTTTGATGCTGGTGTAAAAGATGTGGAGGAAATACGCATCGGGTACGATGGCATTGTTTTTGCAACAAATATTAATGGTCCTGATTGGAAGTTGCAGCCAATAGATGTTTATAAGGCACTTGCTGCTCAGGTTATTATAGACGGAAAATTACAGTCCAATAACGTTTCAAAATGGAATGCTGTCAATAGTGTTTTTCCTGATTGGACGATAGCAGCTTATATTCCTGGAGAAAAGCATGGAACACGTGAAGTTTTTGAAGAAAAATTGCTAGCTGAAGGCTGTAAAGCTAGTGGAGCGGTTGAGGTAATGAAAACTTTAGGGATGGATGATAAAGCGATTCATGCTGCTTGTGTTGCTGTACGTAGAGATGGAAAAGCCATTGATATTGACGGGGATTATTCTGAAACTTTTGCGCGGTTGATTTCTAATAAAACAGGAGTTGGAGTTTTGGGTTTGTCTTTTTATGAAAATAATGCTGATAAGCTAAAGGTTGCAGATATTAATGGTTTTGCGCCAACCGTTGAAACAATTTCTCGTGGCGAATATCCAGTTTCTCGTCCACTTTTTTTCTATGTTAAGAAAGCCCATTTAGATATTGTTCCAGGTTTGCGGGAATATGTTAACTTTTTTCTTTCTGATCAAATGATTGGTCCAGATGGTCCATTGGCTGAATATGGTTTGGTTGTTGCTTCTGAAAAAGAAAGACAAGCACAGCGTTCAGATTTTTCTTCTGGTAGAGCGATGAGTTTGGAATAATTCTCTGAATTTGCGGTATAGGAGTTTTCTGTGGTGCTTTTTTGTAAAAATTGAAAGACAATATGCGTATTTCCTTCATTATTTTTCTCCTATTTTCTCTTGGTTTTATTGGCTTTTGTATTTCTTATATGCGGGCTCGCACTCTTGAATACGCACAATATAAAATGCACTCTCGTGCGTATTATTACGGCTGGTGGACATTTTTGTTAACTGTTATTCCAGCGCTTATTTTTTTAATTTTTTGGAAGAGTGGGAGTGCAATTTACTTAGAATATAGCGCTTCTCGAGAGGTTGGAGCGTATAGTGCGCGTGTGACAGAGCTTGTGAATCATGATCTTATTTTGGGGACTATTCGAAGTTTGGTCAAAATGATTTATCGCTTTGATGGTGATTTTGTTACTGCTTCGTATGAAGAAGTGAGGTCACAATTATTTGCAAAGGGATTTGTTTTACCTCCTGGGGCCTCAGATGATGTGTTAAGGATAGCACAGTCATGGGTCTCTTCTTCTCGAAAGCTACAGTTAATTGGTCATAGTTTCCTTTTTATCATTGCATCTCTTGGTTTTATTTTTGGAATTATACAAATTGCTCCGCGTCAACGTGCACGCAATAAGGTGGAGTGTTTGATTGTTATTGGATTGATTTGTGCATCTATAGTTGCGGTCCTAACAACAGCAGCCATAGCACTTTCCATGTTCTTTCAAACGATGAGTTTTTTTCAGTCTGTACCTTTGTCGAATTTCTTTTTGGGAACGGTTTGGGATCCGCGTTTTTCAGCCAGCGGTTCGGGCAATGAAGTGGGGCAATTTGGTCTCATACCACTCCTTGCTGGCACGCTTTATATTGCGTTTGTAGCAATGTTTTTTGCTGTTCCTATAGGATTATTTTCTGCCATTTATATGGCTGAATATGCTTCTACTCGATTGCGGTCAATTGTGAAGCCCTTGTTGGAAGTGCTTGCTGGTATCCCAACCATTGTTTACGGTTTTTTTGCTTTGAAGGTCGTAGGACCGTTTCTACAAGATCTTTCTGTTTCTCTCTCAGATGGTGTTGGTTTTATTATGGCTCAAAGTGTTTTAACGGCTGGAGTTGTAATGGGAATTATGTTGATTCCTTTTGTTTCTTCTTTATCCGATGATGTTATTACGGCTGTTCCACGTTTTTTGCGCGAAGGCTCTTATGGGTTAGGAGCAACGCAATCTGAAACGATTAAAAAAGTTGTTCTGCCGGCAGCGCTTCCAGGTATTATGGGAGCCATTTTATTGACAGCGTCACGTGCAATTGGGGAGACGATGATTGTGGTTTTGGCGGCAGGTGTTGCAGCGAACTTAACGTTTAATCCATTTGAAGCAATGACCACGATGACAGTTAAGATTGTTAATCAATTGACAGGTGATTTTGAGTTTAATTCTCCACAAACTCTTGTTGCGTTTGCTTTAGGGATGACACTCTTTGTTATGACTCTTTTGATGAATATTCTTGCTCTTTACATTGTGCGTAAATATCGGGAACAATATGAATGAATAAAGATTTTCTTTTTCCTCGTCGCAATATTGGTCTTAAACGCCGATATTGGGCTGAGCGTCGTTTCCGAGCGTATGGTCTTATTGCTATTTTTATTGGTTTGTTTTTTTTATTTGCGCTTTTATGGTCTATTATTAGCCAAGGTTATACAGCTTTTTTTCAAAGTGAAATGGCGTTATCGGTTTATTTAGATGAAAAGGTAATCGATCCAAGTGGTCAACGTGAGACAAGTTCGCAGGTACTCATAACTGCTAATTATCCTCTTCTTGTACGCAATGCTTTGGCAAAAAAGCTTGATATAGATCAAAATGATCGCGCATCTCTGCGGGATATTAACCGCATGTTTTCAAACAGTGTACGCATTCAACTCCGTGAAATGGTGACAAAGAACCCAAAGCTAATTGGAACAACGCAAAAAATCAAAGTGTTAGTGGCGGCAGATATTGATTCCGCCTATAAAGGACAGATCGATTTGCATGTAGCAGAAAAAAACCGCAAAGTCTCCAATCGCCAAGTAGAATGGATGAAACGCTTAGTGCATGATGGTACGCTTTATAAAACATTCAATTTTGGTTTTTTTACATTTGGTGCTTCAAGTCGCGCCGAAACTGCGGGATTAGGAGTTGCTATAATTGGCTCGCTTTACATGATAGCCATAGTTTTAATGATTTCGCTTCCAATAGGGATAGCAACGGCCCTTTATTTAGAAGAATATGCTCGCAAAAATAAATTTACAGATTTTATTGAGGTTAATATCAATAATCTTGCTGCTGTTCCTTCGATTGTTTTTGGTCTTTTAGGACTTGCTGTTTTTGTTAATTTTTTTGGGTTCCCCCGTTCGGCCTCTTTCGTTGGTGGGCTTGTTTTAGCTCTTATGACTCTCCCAACAATTATTATTGCAACGCGTTCTGCTTTGCGTGCAGTTCCTCTGTCTATTCGCGCAGCAGCTTTAGGGTTAGGAGCATCGAAAACACAAATGGTTTTTCATCATGTTGTACCTTTAGCAGCGCCTGGTATTTTGACTGGTACGATTATTGGTGTAGCTCAGGCTCTAGGTGAAACGGCACCTTTGCTTTTGATTGGAATGGTTGCTTTTGTTGTCAATATTCCTGCTACCCCCATGGATCCAGCAACAGCTTTGCCGGTTCAAATTTTCATGTGGGCAGGTGAAGCAGAGCGTGCTTTTGTTGAAAAGACATCAGGTGCTATTATTGTATTAATGATGTTTCTTGCTGTCATGAACATTTCTGCTGTTTTTTTACGACGACGATTTGAACGGCGCCAATAGTTTGGATAAATCAGCTGCTTCGATAAAGTTTGGATTCTAAAGTAAGGTAAAGTCTGTAATGAAGATTAAAATGCGTGGACAGGATGTGAAAGTTTTTTATGGAGATAAAGAAGCGCTCCATGGTATTACTCTTGATATCCCCGAACATCAGGTCACAGCTTTGATAGGTCCTTCAGGATGCGGAAAGTCAACCTTTTTGCGTTGTTTTAATCGTATGAATGATACGATTGAAGGCGCTAAAATAACAGGTCTTATTACCTTAGATGGAGAGAATATTTATGACCAGAGGATTGATGTTGTAGAATTGCGTGCTCGTGTAGGAATGGTTTTTCAAAAGCCTAGTCCTTTTCCAAAATCTATATTTGAGAATGTTGCCTATGGGCCACGCATTCACGGTTTGGTCAAATCGCGTGCCGAATTGCATGATGTGGTTGAAAAGAGTTTGAGACAAGCAGGTTTATTTGAAGAAGTAAAAGATCGTCTTCATGAGGCAGGCACAAGTTTATCAGGAGGACAGCAGCAACGTTTATGTATTGCGCGTGCTATTGCCGTTAGTCCTGAAGTTATTTTGATGGATGAGCCCTGCTCAGCTCTTGACCCAATTGCAACGGCACGTATTGAAGAACTTATCGATGCGTTACGAAAAGATTATACAATTGTTATTGTAACACATTCAATGCAGCAGGCAGCGCGTGTTTCTCAATATACAGCCATGTTTCATATGGGGCATTTGGTAGAAGTTGGTGTAACTGAAATGATATTTACTTCACCTAAAGAACAGCGTACGCAAGATTATATTACGGGACGTTTTGGATAGGCGAATTGAGGAGTATAGGATATGTCTATGAACCATACTGTCCGTTCTTATGATAAAGAACTAAACTATTTGGAAAGAAAAGTTACAGAAATGGGATGTCACGCAGAAAGCATGATTAAACGTTCTGTAGCATCGATAGTGTGTAATGATCTACAGCTCGCTACTACAGTTATTGCTGATGATTTATTTTTAGATGAAGCGGAACGCGACATCAATGAAAAAGCGATTACCATTATTTGCAAACGTCAACCGATGGCTGTTGATCTGCGTGAAATTGTTGGTGCTATCCGCATTTCTTCTGATCTTGAACGGATTGGAGACATGGCCAAGAACATTGCTAAGCGGACGGTTGCACTTTCAGAAATACGTCAACCGAAAGCTTTTTATTGTGGGTTTGAAACGATTACAGCTTTAGCGCTCAATCAATTAAAGGAGATATTGAATGCTTACACGAACCACTTATTAGATCGTGTTGATGCCGTACGCGAACGAGATGGTAAAATTGATGCTCTGTATACGTCTCTTTTTCGTGAACTTTTAACTTATATGATGGAAGATATGCGCAATATTACGGTTTGTACGCATTTACTTTTTTGTATAAAAAACATTGAACGAATTGGTGATCATGTCACCAATATTGCTGAGACACTGCACTATATCATAACAGGTTGCCATATGTCTTCTGATCGCCCTCGTGATGATCTTACATATGAGGTTGGGATAGATGAGAAGAAAATAAATTAAAATTTTCTCTCAGACGCATAAGATGCTTTTGTTATTGAAGCGAAGAAACATTGGGTGTTTTTTTCAATATAATCGGGATAATCGGGATAATCGGGATAATCGGGATAATCGGGATAATCGGAGGAGGGGTGTAATTTGTGCATCCTAAACAATGGCAAAAAACAAAGAGTTTTTTAAAAGCTGAGAGTGCAGATTTTTATTGGTTGGTTTGAGATATTCTTATCTCGAGTGGTTTCATTATTTACTCTTTTAGTCGTAGGGAAATCTTCATTCTGATTATTTTGTAAAATTCGTAGCAAGGGAAGGGAATGTTTTGTTAAGAGCTTCAATATGAATGCAGATAGTTATAGTATCCCAATCTTTTTCATGTGTATAGTCGTTGGCTATTTTTTTAATGTATAGTATTTATTGCAAGCGAAGCGTGAGGGAGGGTATTGTACGGTTACATTTGATTATTAATGAAGGGCAATATTGATTTAATTTGTACAGTTTCTGAATTCATTCATTCTTTAAATTAAGAGTTTTTTATTTTTTATTTTGCATAAATGCCTTTAAATTACTGCTTGTATTAAAATTTTACTAAGTGATAACAATTAACCGTATACTTTCTGTAAAGATACCTTTAAAACTTATTCAAATTCTAAATACTTCAAAGATATGGAAATGTATTGCATAAGATGAAAAAAAATCGTTGGACTGTTTTTGTTACTTGTTGTGTCGCGCCGTTGGTTATTGTGGGATGTGCTTTAAATCATTTTGATGCTGGAAAGTTGAATGATAATAAGAAGACCAAAACAGGGATATATCCATTAACAGAGCGACAATGTCTCATGCGTGCAATGTATTTTGAGTCGAATCGTACAAGTCGTGAAGGTATGATTGCTGTTGGAACCGTTGTTATGAATCGTGTTAATTCGACTGCCTATCCAAAGACGATTTGTGGTGTTGTTGGTCAGTATAAGCAGTTTGCTCCCGGTGTTTTAACGCGTCCTATGACGGAACCGGCATCTGTTGCTCGTGTTAAAGAGGCAGCTGATGCTGTTTTACGCGGTGAACGGGATAAGAAAATTAAAAATGCTATGTTTTTTCATACTGCCGGTTTATCTTTCCCCTATAAAAATATGTACTATGTTCGTGTTGCGGGAGGTAATGCCTTTTATGAAAAGCGCGCGCGTGATGGATCGCTTCAAGTTCCTGCTAATAATCGCCCTTATGATGTTGCGTATGCGTTTGCCCAAGAACGTCTTGGCAATGCGCCGAGTTTCATGGATGCAACAGGCTTAGTAAGTAAGGAAATAAAAGTAGAGAAAAGGCAAAACGCATCTGCTTCAATAGAGGTAGTACAGGCAAACAGGAAACATACCACGCCTTTTGTTATGGCAAAGCTTGATAAAGTTCCGATTCCCAAATATGCGCCTAATCGTATAGATAAGAAAGAGGAAACAAAACCCTTTGTGGCGTATACTATGCCCTCATCAGATCAGTTAAATGCAATTGTTGCAGTATTAGAAGAACGGTACAGAAGCCGGTAATTTTTTCATAATCAAGGAAGGATATTGGTAATGTACTTTGATATTCATGAAACAATTTCACCTGAAAAACTTAATCGTCTTGCAGAAATTACAGTAAAAGTCGGGTTGAATCTACAAGAGGGGCAAGATCTTGTTTTGACTGCTCCAGTTTCAGCATTACCTTTTGTAAGGCGTATTGCATATCATGCCTATAAAGTTGGTGCTGGTGTGATTACACCGCTTTTTAGTGATGATGTGTTATCACTTACGCGCTTTGAAAATGCGCATACTGCTAGTTTTGATTGTGCACCTTCTTGGCTTTATGAGGGAATGGCGAAAGCTTTTGGAAATGGGGCAGCACGTTTAGCTATTGTTGGTGATAATCCTTTTCTTCTTTCCAATCAAGATTCGAATAAGGTAGCGCGTTTAAATAAGGCTACTTCAATGGCTTACCAGCCAGCTCTCAAGAAAATATCAAATTTTGCTATGAACTGGTCAATTGTTGCTTATCCAACGACAGGGTGGGCTGAGGCGATGTTCCCTTCTTTGCCGCTTCATGAAGCAGTTAAAAAATTAGCAGATGCAATTTTTGCTGCTTCACGTGTTACGGAAGAGGATCCGGTGCATGCGTGGGCTATACATAATGCAACTTTGAAGCAACGGTCATCTTGGCTTAATGGGATGCGCTTTTCTGCTTTGCATTTTACAGGGCCAGGGACTGATTTAATGGTTGGTTTGGCAGATGATCATGAATGGCATGGCGGTGCATCAGCCGCTCAAAATGGTGTTGTCTGCAATCCTAATATTCCGACAGAAGAAGTCTTTACCACGCCTCATGCTCATAAGGTTGAAGGTTTTGTTCGTTCAACGAAGCCTCTTTCTTATCAAGGAGCACTAATTGATAATATTGAGGTACGGTTTGAGGCGGGGCGTATTGTTGATGCACGTGCTTCAGTGGGCCAAGAAGTTTTGCAACAGGTTTTGCAAAGTGATGAGGGTGCTAGTCGATTGGGCGAAGTTGCTCTCGTTCCGCATTCTTCACCAATTTCTAAGAGTGACCTTCTTTTTTATAATACATTATTTGATGAAAATGCCGCATGTCATATTGCTTTAGGGCAGTGTTATTCCAAGTGCTTTTTAGATGGAGCATCCTTGACGGCAGAAGAAATTGCAGCGCGTGGCGGTAATAAAAGTGTGATTCATATTGACTGGATGATTGGATCGGGTGAAATTGACATAGATGGTATTACGCAGGATGGTGCGAAAATTCCTGTATTTCGTAAGGGTGAATGGGCTTAATATTATTTTTTAAGAGTACTTTATTGGAAAGCACATAATTTATTTAAGAAGAGTGATGCCTGAGCTTCCTGAAGTAGAAACAATTCGTCGTGGACTTGAACCGGTCGTAGCTGGTGCAAAGATACTATCTGTTACGCTTAATCGTAGAGATTTACGATTTCCTTTCCCAGAGGCGTTTTCTGAGCGAATTGTGGGGAGGACAGTCTTAGAACTTGGTCGGCGTGCGAAATACTTATTGTTTCATCTTTCACAGGATGCAACGATTTTGAGTCATTTAGGAATGTCAGGATCGTGGCGCATAGAGGATGAACTTTTAGGAAAACAATATTTTCCCGTGGGCAAATTGGTTGCGCATGATCACTTTATTATGAAGATTCAAGCGGTGAGTGGTCAAGTTTATCGTCTTACCTATAATGATCCTCGTCGTTTTGGGTTTATGCATTTAGCAGATACAGTAAGACTTTATGAGCATCCACTTTTAAAGAAGCTAGGGCTCGAGCCCACGAGTAATGCGTTTTCTGGTCCTTATTTACAAAAGGCTTTTGCCAATAAAAAAACATCTCTTAAAACGGCTTTGCTTGATCAGTCTATTATTGCCGGTCTTGGAAATATTTATGTTTGTGAAGCACTGTGGCGTAGTCAACTATCACCACAACGTAGTGCATTTACATTGGCATTAAAAGGTGTACGTGCACGCGAATTTGCAAAGTGCCTTGCATACAATATACGCAATGTGATTGCTGAAGCGATTTTCTCTGGTGGATCTTCTTTACGTGATTATGTGCATGCGGATGGTTCACTTGGTTATTTTCAACACTCTTTTTCGGTTTATGGGCGAGAAGGAAAGGATTGTTTGCAATGCGGGACGTCTATTATGCGTATTTTACAATCTGGACGTTCAAGTTTTTACTGTCCGCAGTGTCAAAAATGAATAAGGTGTCTTGCAAAATCTTACAAGAAGCTTAAAGTCATATCTACAATTACACGAGGCTTGAGAGGTTTTTATGCTGAATAATGTACTAACACATCTTGATGAGAATATAGAAAAGAGCCTTGAACGCCTTTTTTCTCTTTTGCGTTTTCAATCGATTTCAACAGACTCGGCTTATAAGGGTGAATGTCGTAAAGCAGCTGATTGGCTAGTAGAAGATTTAAAAAGCATTGGTTTTGAGGCTTCACGTCGTGATACACTAGGTCATCCAGTGGTCGTAGGGCATCATCCAGGACCTTCAGAGGACTGTCTGCACGTTTTGTTTTACGGACATTACGATGTTCAACCTGTCGATCCTCTGAGTTTATGGGAGGATGATCCATTTACACCTTCTTTAAAAGAGAGAGATGGAAAGAAAGTTATTTGTGCTCGTGGGGCTTCAGATGACAAAGGTCAATTCATGACGTTTGTTGAAGCGTGTCGTGCATATAAGAAAGAAACAGGACAGCTTCCTGTTAAAGTTACTATTTTATGTGAAGGTGAAGAAGAAAGTGCTTCTCCTTCGCTTGTTCCTTTTTTAAAAGCAAATAAAGATGAACTTAAGGCTGATTGCGCACTGGTTTGTGACACGTCGATGTGGGATGCAGATACACCATCTATTGCTCTTTCTCTTCGGGGAATTATGGCAGAAGAGATTATTATCACAGCAGCTAATCGTGATTTGCATTCTGGTTATTTTGGAGGAGTAGCAGCTAATCCCATTCGTATTTTAGCTAAGGTTTTAGCAGGACTTCATGACGAAAATAATAGGGTAACAATTCCTGGTTTTTATGATGGCGTAGAAGAAACACCACCACATATTTTGCAATCATGGAATGAGCTTAATTGCACTGCTGAAAACTTTCTTGGTCCTATAGGCCTTTCCATTCCTTTTGGGGAAAAAGGGCGGAGCATTCTAGAACAAGTATGGGCGCGTCCTACAGCAGAAATTAATGGTATTAGTGGAGGCTATGAAGGAGAAGGGGTTAAAACGGTTATTGCTTCTCAGGCAAGCGCAAAAATATCGTGTCGTTTAGTACATAAACAAGATCCAGAGAAAATACGTCAAGCCTTTCGTGATTATGTTCGCAGCTTGATTCCTGCTGACTGTACAGTGACATTTAAGAATCACGGTTCTTCTCCGGCAATGCGGCTTCCCTATGATTCATCTTTTATCAAGTTGGCAAGGGATGCTTTATCACAAGAGTGGGAAGTTCCTGCTGTATTAACAGCTATGGGGGGTTCGATTCCAGTTGTAGCAGACTTTCAATCAATTCTTGATATGGAAAGTATTTTGGTTGGTTTTGCATTGGCTGATGACCGTATTCATTCACCTAATGAAAAATATAATTTAAAATCATTTCATAAAGGGCAGCGGTCGTGGGCGCGTATTCTTGCAGCTTTAGCAAAAACAGGAGAATAGATGACTGAAATTCGTGTTCATCAGGGTGATTTACCAAACTTAGACAATTATCAAATTGATGCTGTTGCGATTGATACCGAGACTTTAGGATTACAACCTCATCGCGATCGTTTATGTGTTGTTCAGCTTTCTTCTGGAGATGGTACTGCTGATGTTATACAGATTGCCAAAGGACAGAAGAGTGCGCCCAATTTGATAAAATTGCTTCAGGATAAGGCGATTACTAAAATATTCCATTTTGGGCGTTTTGATCTTGCTATTTTAGCGCATACATTTGGTGTTATGCCAAATGTTGTTTTTTGTACAAAGATTGCTTCAAAACTCACGCGGACCTACACGGATCGTCATGGATTAAAAGAGATTTGTAGTGAACTGCTAAATGTTAATATTTCTAAGCAGCAACAGTCTTCAGATTGGGCAGCAGAAGTTTTATCGCGTGCGCAAATCGAATATGCTGCATCGGATGTTTTATATTTGCACCGTTTAAGAGATATATTTGAAGAGCGCTTAAGGCGTGAAGAGCGGGAAAATGTTGCGAAGGCGTGTTTTGAGTTTTTGCCGATGAGGGCAAAGCTTGATCTTTTAGGATGGTCAGAGGTTGATATTTTCGCGCATAGTTAAGTTTTAAAATTTACTTTTTATCCAAAGCGAGAAGAATGAGTGATGTAACAGAGCAAAATGCCCATAATCTATGGGCATTTTCATTTTTTCTTTTCTCATCTGTCTTGATTCTCACGTTTTATGACAAAATTTTTATAGAGTAATGCTCTTTAATTTGAGGGTTGCGCAATAAGAGCACATATATGTGTACGTGCTTGTTTGTGTTTATAATTGTCTTTGTTTTTTTTAGTTAAACAAAAAAGATACAGATAGTTTTATAGGTGATGGTAGCACGAGGTAATGATAGCACATAGAAAATTCTCTATAGGAATATCTGTCGAAAATTGTATCGACTAGCCAATCGCATAGACTAGAACGAAAACTATGGGGATATACTTTAAACCAGTCTCTTTCATATATTGTGACAGAGAATTCACATTAAGGGGATCGCGACTGGTAGCAGAAAAACAATCATTGCAAGAAAGTAGGCGTGCTTGTTTCAGAATTTCCAATACTTCTAATGATAAGGGCACGTGAAATTCTGTTGTAGCATTACGTAAACCTTTCAATTCTCAGCAGGAATTGTCTATATATCCCATGCATTTGATATTTATGGATATGATGCAAGGAATGTGTACAAGGATAAGCAGATGTAAAGTCAGTTGTGTTATGTTTTTTTTCGCAAAGTATTTTATAAAAAGTTGAAATCTTTTTCCAATCCATAGTCGGCATATTTTGCGTTTTATGGCGTTATTTACTAAGAAAGCGCATGTTTTTTCTGTCATCTGTAGATCAACGTCCAGCCCTAAGGCAGAAGCATGTTTAAGACAAAGATTGAAGACGGATAAGTGCTTTCGCAGTTGTAACAGCTTTTGTATGCCAGATGGGAGCAAGAGTATTGCGTATTTCTATTTGGATAATCTCTGAAATGGGAATACAATCTAATTTAGGGAGAATATAAAGTTTTAAAGGCGAAAACCAGTTCCCATTTTTACCACCATTTTTTAATTCTGCTTTACTGCTTTTAAAAGTGTCCAAAGCAATATCTTTTAAACAATAGAGATTTTGCATTGCCTCACGCTTTTGTTTCTCACTTTCTTTAATGGGATCACACCCTTCATGCAAAACAGAACGCCATTGTGTTACATATTCACGGGATTTTTTTAAAGAAATATTTCTCAAGGCAATTAAGCCCATTTCACGATAGCGTCCGTGGATGGTATAACGGCAAAGCCATTGGCACCACCATATTTACGCTTGTGAAGGTGTAAGCTGGCCCCTGATACTCTTTGCTAGTCCTAAAATTGCGAAAGTTCTAGAATTAAGACGATTCATACGAGGTGTTTTTATTTCTTTCTTAAACGATTTTTACTCATACACTAGTCTCGCTTGTGAGGTGCAAGCAAGTGATTTTATTTTCTTCAATATACAAAACAATGAATTATGATTATAAATCAATGTGATTTTGCTATTTGGTAAATGGTTTTGCTAGAGAAGTATAGTGATAAATACCTGTTTAGTTTGTTGTATCTCTGATTGGTGCATGGTGTTCTACTGAGAATACAAAACGAATGATTTTTGTGTTGGCATAGCTTAAAATTTCTATTCATATATAAGCCCATCACTTTTTTCTATGGAAGTTTAAAGGGAGCGCGCTACATAAAATACATTATGGATATTTATTATGGAGATGGGTCTATGAAAATGATATATTTTATTACAGCTTATGCTACTTTCGCTTCAATTTCTGTGGCTCAGTCCGCTAGTTTTATAGTTGCTCAAAAGCTCGTAGAGGGAGTTTCTTCTTCTAAAAGTTTACTTTCTGATGCACATACACAGATTGGCAATCCTTTAGGTGAACCTTTCCGAACAAAATTCTCTCCTATTATTAATAATCAACAGGGGCAGGCTGCTCAGTTGGTACCTGTAACGTATCGGGCTGAAAAAGGGAGAAAATCTTGTAGAGGAAAAGGACGACCAAAACTGTTTTGGCGAAGTCCGATGAGTTTTAAGTAGGAAAAGAAGCAGTATCAAAATGTGTAGTTTACTCTCGGTCATCAGTAAGATTCGTGGAATATAAGTGTTTTGGCTAGCTTAAAAGTGAGAAGTGCTGTTTATTTGTGCTATTAGTTTTGATGGCTGTTTTGTGATGATTGTGGGGGTGTCGTGCTTGTGAGTTGCAGGCATCGTAATTAGGAATAATAAATGAGGATAATGGCAACGCGGAATATAAAATTTGTGCGTTTGTAGACGAGTAATTTATAGATTTTGGCTTGTGTAATTTAACATGTTACAAAGTTGCATTTTAAATGGGTTTTAATTTTTTATATTGAGTTGTGTTATTTTTACTACGGAAGTTTAAGGGGAGGGCGTAAGTTGTTTTTGGGAACAGAGTGATGATTTTTGAACAACATTTAAGTTAAAGATTTCAGGAAGAGTTTTCTATTTAGTGCAGAGTTTATACTCAGTTTTAGGCTTCAGAGAGAGTTTTTATGTGAAGATAAGCGTTTATCTCAGTAAGAGTTGTGTCTTAGGAACGGTTTGTCCAATAGAATAGAAGACGACCACAAAAGAGGTGGAAAACCTATTAGGTAAGACTGTGCAGACGCTCTTAGAAAAGATTTTTGAACGTTTTGCAAGAAGCAGAAAATAAAATGATGTGAAAGTATTTCAAAAATAATAAATGCGTAAAGAGTCCTAATTTTTTAATGGGTTGGATTGGGGGGCGGTGATTTCTGTGGTGTTTGGTATTTTTAGTGATAGAGTTTATGCGTAGAGATGGATTTTCTTTTTCAGTTTCTAGAAGAGAAGTTTAACAGGTCAAGTCATTGCATTGGGTCATGCCATGATTAAAGCCAAAGCTAGTATTGCTGGACATGTGAGGGAGATTGCATTTTTGCAATAACTCAACTGTTTTTTCACGGAGAGGGGAGGGAGATTGAGGCTTTTTGTGAAATAAAGAAAACAGTATTACATTTGATGCTTGGTTATAATTCTTACATCAGCATAGCTTGCAAATTCTCATTTATTACAGTTCAGATGACTAAAAGAGGAGATCTTTAACAGATTTCTTGTTTTTTTTATGAGTGTGTCACTTTTGCTACAGATATCTATAGTTGGGGCTCTATATGAGACAGCGTGTTCAAATATCAGCTATGGAGAAAAATTATGAATATAAAATGGTTAATAACGGCTTCTGCTTTCGCTTTTGTTTCAGCTTCAGCAGCGCAGGCAGCAGATGTTATTGTTCCCCCTCAGCCTACACCAGTTACTCCGGTTATAGTTCCTTCTACTTTTTCTTGGACAGGTTTTTATATTGGTGGTCAGATTGGGAGTTTTTCGAGTAAAACGAAAATGGATATTCTCAGTAATGGAAAAAACATTCCGGTGCCTGATGACTTTTTGCCTAAACTATCAGGTTTCATGGGTGGTCTTTATGCTGGTTCCAATATTGATCTTGGCAATGGTCTTATTCTAGGTGTTGATACAGATATCATTTGGGTCGATAAAAATGATACTAAGATGGGAAAAAAATATGCGATTGAGCCAAATCACATAGCATATGTTACGAAATTGCTGAACGAATCTGGGATTAAGATTAATGCAGATAAACTTAAAGTTGGTGATAAACGCGTAGGCAGTTTCACTTTTAAAGAAAAGTGGGCTGGTGCTACGCGGGTACGTATCGGTTTTGCTGCTGAACGCATTATGCCTTATGTTGCTGGTGGTATTGCTTATACACAGCTTCAAGATATCACATCAATATCAATAACAGACAAGGATACAGGTAAAGTAATTGCTTCTGGTAATTTGTCTGATGAATCAAAGACATTTTTTGGCTACACTCTTGGTGCGGGTGTTGATTTAGCAATGACCAATAATGTTATTGTGCGTGCGGAATATCGTTACTCAGACTTTGGTAAAAAGAAATTCTCAAACGATAAATATGAAACTTCTTACAAAACCAATGATTTTCGCGTTGGTGTAGCTTACAAATTTTAACGTATTTGTAAGCTAAATTATTCAGAGGTTCTGTCCTTGATGGAACTTCTGTTGTTTTCTGTGACTATATTGTTACATCCCTCATAGTTGCACATGCGAAATATCGTTATTCATTGTTTTGGATAAACTTTTTGAAGGACAAAGATGAACTTCTTACAACACCAATAAGGTTCGTGTCTGTAATTGACAGACAGTAATGTACAACGAACTTATTAAGCCGTTCTATCTTTAGGTAGAGGTTCCATTTGTAAGACTGTATCATTTTTATTGTAGATTTTTTTGCATGGTTACGCAGCATTGCATTATTTAGATTTAGGAGAAAAATTTATGCATATAAAATATTTAATGATGACCTCTGTTATCTCTTTGATTTCAGCTTCTACGGCACAGGCTGCTGATATTGTAGTGCCAAATGAGGCATCCTCTCATAGAGAAACTTCCATTGTCACTGCTCCTACATTTTCTTGGACAGGTTTTTATATTGGTGCTCAAGTTGGAAATTTTTCAAGTAAGGTTGAAGTAACTGATCCGGATACAAAAAATAAACTTTTCACTAAAGATAATACACCCAAACCTTCAGGTTTCATGGGTGGTCTTTATGGAGGTTCCAATATAGATCTTGGGAATGGTCTTATTCTAGGGATTGAAACAGATGCAGTTTGGGCTGATAGAGGAGATACAAAAACGTTCTTTACGAAAGAGCTTGAGGTTGATGATCTTGAGGATTTTAACGAGGCACTTACAAAGGCCGGCATTAAGTTGAGCGAAGCTGAAAAATTTAGAGTAGGCGATACTGGATCATATACCTTTACTTATAAAGAAAAATGGTCTGGTGCTACACGAGTACGTATAGGTTTTGCTGCTGAACGCATTATGCCTTATGTTGCTGGTGGCATTGCTTATGCGCAGATGCAAGGTATCGCTATGGTTTCGGGAACAAAGAAATCAGTAGATAATAAACCAAGTAAAACAGTTTCTGGTACTGTGGGTGATAAAACAAAAACGATGGTGGGCTTTACCCTTGGTGGTGGCATCGATTTTGCAATGACTGATAACATTTTGTTACGTGCGGAATATCGTTACTCGGATTTTGGTAAAAAGAAATTCAAAGATGATGAGGCTGAATTTAACTATAAGACTAATGATTTTCGCGTTGGTGTAGCTTACAAATTTTAATATATTATAAGCTTAAATTACGAAGAAGCTCCGCCAAAAACGGAGCTTCCTTTGTTTAGTGTTGCCTTATTATCACATGGCTCATATTATTATGCATGCAGGATGTTGTTGTTCGTAGATTTTGGTAAAAGGAAATTCCTAAATGAAAAGCAGGAACTTAACTGTAAAACCAATGATTTCAGTAATATAACTTACAAGTTCTAGTACAAAACAGAATTATTAAGAGGTTTTGTCTTCGAATGGAGTCTCTATTTTGTACAACTGTGTCATTTTTACTACAGATTTTTTTTGCTTAGGTGTATAGCATTGCGTTATAAAATAAAGGAGCAAAATTTATGAATATAAAATCTTTAATGACGACCTCTGTTATCGCCTTGATTTCAGCTTCTGCGGCACAGGCTGCTGATGTTATCGTTCCACATGAAGTAACGCCAGTTATTACTGCCCCTACTTTCTCTTGGACAGGTTTTTATCTCGGTGCCCAGATTGGTGGTTTTTCTAGTAAATTTGACTTGAAAGATAAGGATAGAGATACTTCAATTTATAAAGATTTATCGCCTAAACTTTCAGGTTTGATTGGTGGTATTTATGCAGGGTCTAACTTTGATCTTGGAAATGGTCTTGTTTTGGGTGTTGAAACAGATATAATTTGGTCTGGTAAAAAGGATATAAGAACAGCTGCAGCACCAGCTGTAACTCCTCCAGCAGGAACTACTCCTCCAACAGGAACTACTCCTCCAACAGGAACTACTCCTCCAACAGAAACCACTCCTCCAACAGGAACTACTCCTCCAACAGAAACTACTCCTCCAACAGAAACTACTCCTCCAACAGAAACTACTCCTCCAACAGAAACTACTCCTCCAACAGAAACTACTCCTCCAACAGAAACTACTCCTCCAACAGAAACTACTCCTCCAACGGGAGCTGCTACTCCTAGAGCTGTAAAGATTTCTGCGACGGAGGCAGAAGGTGTTGGTTTTAAACAAAAATGGGCTGGTGCTACGCGGGTACGTATTGGTTTTGCTGTTGCTGATCGTGTTATGCCTTATGTAGCTGGGGGTGTTGCTTATACGCAGCTAGAAGCTACTTATGGAATGGTGAAGGTAGATGGTTCATCTTTTGGTAAAACAGCGTCTAGTGAAACAGCAACCATGGTTGGTTTCACCATTGGTGGTGGTGTTGATTTCGCAATGACTGACAATGTTCTGTTGCGTGCGGAATACCGTTACTCAGATTATGGTAAAAAGAAATTTTTTGGAACAGAAGAAAAAGAATATAATTTCAAAACCAATGATTTCCGTGTTGGTGTAGCTTACAAATTTTAATTGAGCACAAAGCTAACTTATTAGTATAAAATGAGATTACTAAGAAGCCCCGTCTTTGACGGGGCTTCTTTTTTGTGATTTTTTGTAAATGTGTCATTTTTGCTACAGATATTTTTAAATAGATGTCCTATATACAATACGTTTTGTATATTTGGAGATAATTTATGAGCACGAAACGTTTAATATCAGCTTCTATTTTTGCTTTAATATCAGCTTCTGCGGCACAAGCGGCGGATGTTATGGTTCCTCATCAGCCAGCTCGAGCTGTTCAGCCAGCTATTGTAGTTCCGGCTTTCACATGGGCAGGTTTTTATCTCGGTGGCCAAGTTGGTGGTTTTTCTGGTAAAACCAATATGAGTTTTGTCGGTGAAGACAAAGACATTCCACTGAGTAAGGATTGGTTGCCTAAGCTATCAGGTTTTGAAGGTGGTCTTTACATAGGTTCTAATATTGATCTTGGCGATAATTTTATCTTTAGTATCGATACGGATTTAAATTGGGCTGGACAAAAACACACAAAAACGATTACTTTAAGCGCGTCTGGTAATGCTTCAGTAGACAATGTGGTAACAAGATCTCGCAGAACAGCAGAAAGAGCACTACCATCAACACCAACATCAACGGATTCACGAACACCGAAGAAGCTATCACCAGGAAATTCATCAGGATTAACTACAACGCCATCACAATCAACACCAACTGGGTCATCATCACCAACACCAGCAGCAGTGCCATCAGCACCAGCAGTGAATCCAACAGCATCAACGGGGCCGGCTAAGCCAAATTCCACATCCTCTGAAGTAGGGAGGTCAGAAGTATCGACGTCAGAGAGAGGAGGCACAGTAAGGTCAGCAGAGGGATCCGCATCAACGGAGTCAATTAGAACTGGAGGTTCAGGTGCAAGAAGTGGAGAAGGGTTAGCAAGAACAATACCCACATCAGGGAAGTCAACGCCCACATCCTCTGGAGTAGGAAGATCAGGAGTATCGACAGATTCAGGGGTAAGAGGCAGAGTACAGTCAGCAGGGACGGTATCCAATTCAGGTGTGAGATCCGCATCAGTGTCAGTAGCACCAGCATCCTCTGCATCAGTGAAGCCAGCAGCAGTACCAGCGAAGTCAGCAACAGTATCAGCAAAGCCAGCAGTGCAGTCAGCACCAGCAGCGAAATCTCAACTAGTATTGGCACGATCCGCGTCATCAGATGAATCAGCAGAACCAGTTGTCAATTCTGGTCATAATGGTGCATCTAACGGTGGTGGACATGGTGCTCATTCGCATGGTGCGCATCATGGAGCTGGACACAGTGCTGGTTCTAATCCACATGGTAGTGGTGCTAATCCGTATAGGAATCATCCACATGTTTCTAATCCTCATGGTGCGCAGAATGTGGCTGGACGCAGTGCGCAAGGTACACAAACTACAGATGAAAACGGTGCGAGTGGATATGGTATAGAGCAATTGAAGAAGGAGATCTCTGGTCTTGGTTTGAACCAAGAGGGAGATGTTGAAACTATAAGCCATACTTTTAAACAAAATTGGGGTGGGGCTGCACGAGTGCGTATCGGTTTTGCTGCTGATCGCATTATGCCCTATGTTGCTGGTGGTATTGCTTATGCGCAGTTTCACGACACTATATCAATAACACTTAAGAAACAGGGTGGTAAAGAAGCTTCTTCTAAGAACTTAACTGACGAAACAAAGACGATGGTTGGTTATACTCTTGGTGGTGGTATTGACTTTGCAATGACCGACAACGTTTTGGTACGTGCAGAATATCGTTACTCAGACTTTGGTAAAAAGAAATTTGCAAAGGAAAACCTTGAAATTAGCTACAAAGTCAATGATTTCCGTGTTGGTGTAGCTTACAAATTCTGATTTGTTGTAAGATTAAGTTATTACAAGGCTCTGCCAGTGGTGGAGCCTTTATTTTTTTAGAGAATCATTTTTGGGTTTCCTTTCTTGATAGTTTCATGATAAAGCCCATGAAACGTGATGGTATATCTTCTTGATCGCTGCCTAATACGAATGATTGGCTTGGCTTTCCCCATAGATCGAAAAACCAGAGTTGCAGGGTTCAGGGAAGTTATGCAAAAATGAAATCGTAAAAGTGGACGGGAATATTTCACAATGACTGTGAAAAATGAAACAATAGATTATTCGAAAACTCTTTATTTACCACAAACTAATTTTCCTATGCGTGCGGGGCTGCCACAAAAAGAGCTTGAGCTGATGGAGCGATGGGAAGATATCGGGCTTTATGCTAAATTGCGCCAGCAAGCAAAAGACCGCCCACTTTATATTCTTCATGATGGTCCTCCTTATGCAAATGGTCATATTCATATCGGACATGCGCTGAACAAGGTTTTAAAGGATGTAATTGTTCGTTCATTTCAAATGCGTGGTTTTAACGCAAATTATGTTCCAGGCTGGGATTGTCATGGACTCCCGATTGAATGGAAAATTGAAGAAAAATATCGTGCGCGAGGGAAAAACAAGGACGATGTACCCCTTAACGAATTTCGTCAAGAATGCCGTGAATTTGCACAACATTGGATAACTATTCAAAGTGAAGAATTTAAACGTCTTGGCGTTGTCGGAGATTTTAACACGCCCTACACTACGATGGCTTTTCATGCAGAAGCACGCATCGCCAGTGAATTGATGAAATTTGCCATGTCAGATCAGATTTATCGAGGTTCAAAGCCTGTAATGTGGTCTGTAGTTGAGCGCACGGCTTTGGCTGAGGCAGAGATTGAATATCACGATCATGAATCAGAGGTTATTTGGGTTAAATTTCCTGTTATTGAAGCCGATTCTAATGACTTATATGGTGCTTATGTTGTGATTTGGACAACGACTCCGTGGACAATTCCTGGTAACCGTGCGGTAAGTTATTCGTCGCAGATTCCTTACGGTATTTATGAAGTTGAAAGCGCAGAAAATGATTTTGGTCCTCAAGCTGGGGAAAAACTTCTCTTTGCTGATGCGTTAGCTATGAGCTGTGCGGAAAAAGCGAAACTTGTTTTGAAGCGTTTACGCGTTGTTTTTCCTGATGAGCTTAAAACGCTTGTTCTTTCTCATCCACTCAAAGGTTTGGCTGGGGGGTATAACTTTAAAATTCCATTGCTTGACGGTTCGCACGTAACAGAGAGTGCTGGTACAGGTTTTGTTCATACAGCGCCAAGCCATGGGCGTGAAGATTTTGAAATTTGGAACGCTTATAAGCCTCTCTTGGAGCAGGTGGGTATTGATTCTTCTATACCTTTCCCCGTTGATGATGCTGGTTTTTATACGAAGGATGTTCCCGGTTTTGGACCAGACCGTAAAGAAGGGGCTGTGCGCGTTATTGATGATAATGGAAAAATGGGTGATGCTAATAAAGAGGTTATTAACGCTTTAATTAAAGCGGATCGATTGTTTGCACGCGGTCGCTTAAAACACTCCTACCCTCATAGTTGGCGTTCAAAAAAGCCGGTCATTTTCCGCAATACACCGCAATGGTTTATTTCAATGGATAAAGATCTTGGCGATGGTTCAACTTTACGCAGTCGAGCTTTAGAGGCTGTTTCGAAGACGTGTTTTGTTCCTTCTTCTGGTCAAAACCGTTTAGCTTCTATGATAGCAGATCGTCCTGATTGGGTTCTTTCTCGCCAGCGGTCTTGGGGTGTTCCAATTTGTATTTTTGCCAATGAAGATGGTGTTGTTCTGAAAGATGAGTGCGTGAATGAGCGTATTTTGCGGGCTTTTGAAGCAGAAGGGGCGGATGCATGGTTTACTGAGGGAGCGCGTGAGCGTTTTTTAGGTGACCGTGCACATGAGTCTTGGATTCAGGTTCATGATATTCTTGATGTTTGGTTTGATTCTGGAGCAAGTCATAGTTTTGTACTAGAAGATCGGGCTGATTTAAAATGGCCTGCCGATGTTTATTTTGAAGGGTCTGATCAACATCGTGGATGGTTTCAGTCTTCTCTTTTGGAAAGCTGTGGTACGCGCGCTTGTTCTCCTTACAAGACGGTGGTTACACACGGTTTTACTTTGGATGAGAATGGCAAAAAAATGTCTAAATCTTTGGGAAACACGGTTGTTCCGCAAGAGATCATTAAAACATCCGGTGCTGATATTTTTCGTCTTTGGGTCATGACAACCGATTATTGGGAAGATCAGCGTTTAGGTAAAAAAATTCTTCAGACGAATGTGGATTCATATCGTAAATTGCGTAATGCGATTCGTTGGATGCTTGGGACGTTGGCGCATGATGAAAGAGAAGAAATATCTTATTGCGCATTACCAGATCTTGAAAAACTTATATTACATCGGCTTTTTGAACTCGATCAATTGATTAATCGAGCCTATGACGAGTTTGATTTCAAAAAGATTATGCGTGCATTGTTAGATTTTTCAATCATTGAGTTATCGGCATTTTATTTTGATATCCGTAAAGACTCTCTTTATTGCGATGCGCCTTCATCAAAAAAACGCAAGGCTTCTTTGCAGGTTGTCCGGGAGATTTTTGAGCGAATGGTAACGTGGCTTGCTCCGATGTTGCCTTTTACCATGGAAGAAGCTTGGTTGGAGCGTTATCCAGAAAGTCGTTCAGTGCATTTGGAACAATTCCGTTTTGTTCCAAGGGAATGGCAGAATGAATCTTTGGCTGAACGCTGGAAAAAAGTTCGGCAGGTTCGTAAAGTTGTGACGGGTGCTTTAGAGCTTGAACGCGCTGACAAGCGTATTGGATCATCTTTAGAAGCAGCACCTATTGTTTTTATTTCTAATCCGGTTTTACTAGAGGCGTTAGAAAATTTAGATATGGCGGAAATTTGTATCACCAGTGCTCTCACAATTACTCAGGATGTATCGCCGTCAGATGCTTTTACTCTAAGCGATGTTGAAGGCGTTGGGGTATATCCGAGGAAGGCTTTAGGTACAAAATGTGCTCGATCATGGCGTTATACGCAAGATGTTGGGAGTGATCCTGCTTATCCTGATGTATCTGCTCGCGATGCGGCTGCTTTGCGGGAATTACAGATGCTTGGCAAAATTTAAAAAATTTTGGATCAGAGGGGGAGAAATCCGAGATTGTAAACGGCGTTGTTAGCGTTTGAATTCTGTCATTGATGCGGAGAGTTTTTTATGGTAGGGGTAAACCTCGTTATTTTGTCTTTGGGGAGTAATTTTTGTATGGGGTTGGTCTCCCAATAAATCGCGGGAATATCTATCAGCTAGATACTTAGAAAAATGGATAAGCAGTGAAAAAACGTGAATCAAAAGTATTTTCAACGAGCATTTTGGGCATGTGCCTTGTCTTAACGGGATGTGGTTTATCTGCTCCTACCTATGGTACAGGTAAGCCGGCTTCGTTACAATTTTTTGAAGATGTCGCTAATATTACCTCTTTAACACCGACAAACAATACTAGTCAGCTTGTTATGAAATCCCGTCCAAAACTTGTGGTGCCAAGCTCTAGCTCGCGTGCGGTTTTACCACTACCTCAACAAGACGTAGCGCAGGATGGCCTAAAACAACATCCTGATAGAGGCAGAGTTCCTGTTTTTCCAAAAAAAGTAACATCTATTGATGGTTCAGAAAATGTTTCACGGGTGAATGCGAAGCAACGGCAGGAATATTTACGTCGTCAAAGAGCACGCGTTGGGAGTGCGGAGTATCGTCGGTATCTCACTGAACCGCCTTTAAGTTATCGTCAGCCGGCAAGGACTGCACCTGTTGGTCAACAGGGTAAAGACGAAGCATTAAAAGAACGTGAGAGAAAAAGTGCTTTGAAAAAGAGTGCTGGTAAGAAAAGTTGGTGGCCTTTTTAAGAAGACTTTATCTTGTTTAAGATCTTTTGAATAGAAAGAGCAATTCTTTTTAATGGCGCTTTTGTGCAAAAAAATCTTTAAGCAGCTGAGCAGCTTCTTTTTCTTTGAAACCAGAATAGACCTCAGGTTTATGATGACAAGTTGGCTGTTGATAGAGGCGTGGACCATGTTCGATGGCACCACCTTTGGGGTCGCTTGTTGCGTAATAGAGGCGCCGTATGCGTGCAAATGAAATAGCTGTTGCACACATAGCACAAGGTTCAAGCGTTACATAAAGGTCGCAATCAGGAAGCCTTTCGCTTTGGAGCGTTTCACAGGCCATACGGATAACGCGCATTTCTGCGTGTCCTGTAGGATCATGTGGGTTTTTTATATAATTACCAGCGCGTGCAATGATTGTTGCTTCGCGTATTATGACTGCTCCTACAGGGACTTCGTCTTTTTTTTCTGCCAATTGCGCTTCTAAAAGAGCTATTTCCATGGGAGTCAAAATCATAGTATTTTTTCTACTGAAACCTAAAGAGCCAGAAGCCTCTTTCTTATAGAGAGATGCTTGTAAAATGAGTAAGCTATTATTGTGCACAGAGAACACTATTGCTTTTTAAAGTGTTTAAAAATGGCTTGCAAGTAAATAGGTAGATTATTGCTGTCAAAGGATAGAAAATGATAAATGATTGTGCTACTTCATCTTTTCAGGATAAGCGATGTGGTGCGTGTGAAAAATTTGCTGAGCGTGCTGGAAGAGATTGGTGTGAAAGCAAATGAACGAAAATAGTGAGAGTGAGCGGATTGCCAAAAGATTAGCGCGTGCTGGTGTTGCGTCGCGGCGTGACGCAGAAATGATGATTGTTGCAGGTCGTATTGTTGTTAATGGTAGAGTTGTGACGACGCCTGCTTTTAATGTTACACGCTCTGATGTTATTACAGTTGATGGTAAACCTTTGTCTCCTATAGAACGGACGCGGTTATGGCTCTACCACAAGCCGGCAGGCCTTGTTACCACTAACCGTGATCCTGAAGGTAGGCCGACAGTATTTGATAATTTGCCAAAAGGAATGCCTCGTGTCCTTTCTGTGGGTAGGCTTGATATTAACACAGAGGGGCTTTTGTTGTTAACCAATGACGGTGGTTTAGCACGTGTATTAGAGCTTCCGTTAACGGGGTGGGTACGAAAATATAGGGTTCGTGCTCATGGAAGAGTAAAACAAAGTGCGCTTGATAAGCTGAAAAATGGCATTGCAATTGATGGTATTTTCTATGGTTCGATAGAGGCATCGATTGAACGTGAACAGGGGTCGAATGTATGGCTTTCTGTAGCTTTGCGTGAAGGAAAAAATCGTGAAATAAAGAACGTTTTTGGCGCATTAGGATTATCGGTTAATCGTTTAATTCGTGTATCTTACGGCCCATTTCAGCTCTCTGACTTAGAAGAAGGGGCAGTTCGTGAGCTAAAAGGACGGATGTTACGTGAGCAATTGGGGGAGCGTTTGATTATGCAAGCCAATGCTGATTTTGATGCTCCTATTCTTAAGCCATTTTCAAATTCTACAGTTGTTGCAGAAAAGCAAAGTCATAAAGATTTTTCTGCCGTAAATGATGGCTGGATTTGTTCAAGTGGGAGAGATACACAGCGCAAACAGCGAGGCGGTTCTACAGGACATAGTCGGTCATGGTTGAGCACAAAACCTGATGAGAAACTTATGCGCAAGGATAAAAACGAGGGTGAAAAAACAGAGCGTTCTTTGCCGCGCTCTCGCCGTTCTAATGTTTGGATGGCCCCTGGTGCGCGCCCACAGAGTACGCGTAAGAAGCTTTTCTATAGTGAGGATAATCCTCATGACCATAAGAGAAGTTCGGTTGGTAAGAGGTCTTTCGATAGAGGTAAGGAAAAGCTACCAGAAGAACAATTGCGAAAAGAGAGGGGGGTAAGGTTTGATCAAAAACGAGGCAAAACATCTTACGGTGAGGCGCGTGTTTCTGGCAAGAATGATCGTTTTTCTAGTAAAGCAGGAAAGTTTATGAAAGGCGGTCATGATGAGTGTTCTTTTGAGAATAAGCGAAAAACGAAATCATTTAATGGTGCCATGAAAAAATCCAAACCATATAGCGGCGATGCAAAAGCATCGAAGCCATTTGGAGGACCGCGTGCGGGTCATCGGCGGTAAATTTGCTGGGCGCGTTTTGTTTGCGCCTACTAATCAATCGATTCGCCCGACGAGTGATCGTACGCGTGAAAGCCTTTTTAATATTCTTGCGAGCCGAGAAGAACAATTTTGGGCAGATAAGCGTGTTCTTGATCTTTTTGCTGGTACGGGTGCTTTAGGCATTGAGGCGCTTTCGCGTGGTGCAAAAGCTGCTGTTTTTGTTGAAAATTCGGTTGAGGGGCGCGGATTAATTCAAAAAAACATTGAATCGTTTGAATTGCAAGGGATTGGACGGATTTTACGTCGTGATGCAACCAAACTTGGTAGTATTGGGACGATGCTTCCGTTTGATGTTATCTGTGCAGACCCTCCCTATGGCCATTGTTTAGGTGAACGTGCTTTTGCTCAGGTTCTAAACGGAGGATGGGCAAAATCTGATGCCCTCTTTGTTCTTGAAGAAAAGAAAGACGCGATTATTCATTTACCTGATGTGTTTTATCTAGATGATGAGCGTTTTTATGGTGATACGGCAATACGTTTCTATAAACTGCGAGCATAGCTTTGATTTTGAAAAAGCTCTCGTTTTCATCCAATAGGATAATTTTTTATACAGATTTTTTTCACGTACGCCTTTCTTAGAGTGGTTTGCTTTGTGAACGTAAGTTACAGAGCAAGAAATCATAAAAACTTATCTTTTTATCAAGGGGGATCCCAACCATTTCGGATGAAATGATTTCCTCATGTCTTTGTATTTTCAACAGTGCAGCGTTCTTGCCTTCATTGTTGGATAACTTGAAAGAGATATTTCACGTATTGTAGAAAATATTGCTTATTTTATGAAAGAGTGAATATAAAATGAAACATTGGATAGCGGTGATTTCTAGAGATCATGCGCGGCTTGCAGCTGAATTTGGTTTTCTTCAAGTCTGTCACGGCAAAGCTGGACCTCTTCGAAAAACATCTAAGGGAGATGAAGCCTTCATTTACTGCCCACGGTGCGAAATGCGCTCTGGGAAGGTACTTCAAACAATAGAGTTTCAGTGTATATTTAAAGATAACCACGTTTATCAAGTGGAACAAGCGCTTCAATTTGCACCTTTTCGAAAAAATGTTATTTTTAATAAACAAGCACAACCTATCGTTTTAAAAGAGATTCAAGGACTTAAATTTCTCACCAACCCTCAGTGGGGGATGTTAGCGCGACGAGGTTTTTTTGAAATTACAGCTTATGATGCTGCTCGAATTCGCGAAGCAATGGGAATCTAATAGCTAAGATTCATTTTATTGTTGATCAACTATTTAAAATTTCTCATTGTACTAAATATTTATACATTAAATCTAGGAGTATCATTTGTTAGTTTAATCACTACAGGTGCAAATAAGTTTTTGATGGACTTGATTTCTTGCTGTTAGTGTAGCTTTAAGGGTGACTTTGACATTATCTTTTAGTGTATCTAAACAGGAATTATTTGTAAACGAAGAGGGTTTGAAATGTTTAAATGGATACATAGTGAAGAAATTAATACAGAAGCAAGTGCTGAGCAAATTTGGGCTATGTGGGAAGATGTGTCAACATGGCCTTGTTGGGATCATGAACTTGAGTGGGTAGAACTTTCTGGTGCTTTCAAAGCAGGGGCTGTAGGAAAAATGAAGCCTAAAAAAGGGCCGAAAGTAACTTTTACACTTGATAAAGTTATAAAAAATGTTTGCTTTTCTGATTATGCTAGACTTCTTTTTACACGCATGGTTTTCGATCATGAGTACATTAGTTCAACGAAATCTAATTCTTCGAACAATAAAATTCGTCATACGGTAACGATGTCTGGCTTATTTCCCCCTTTATTTGGAGTCATTATTGGATCAAAAATTAAATTGCATCTTCGTGATGCAATGATGGAAATGAGCCGCCGTGCTCTTACTGAAAATAAAACGCCTCTATAGTTATATTCATTTACGAAGAAAATTGATTTTTTCAAAAAGAGATGATGCAAGAACTATAGCCCACGTTAGAATGAGTATTTTCAATGACTCGTTAAAATCTAATGAGATTATGGTATGGAATTAATTCTACACTAAAGCTCTTATAGAAATCATTGAATTCTATCTTATCATATAAAGCTAAATAATTTCTTCTTTGGCTGTTTTTAAAAAGTACAATTTAAAAGATTCCAACTGATAAAACAAGCTAAAGAACTATACCATAAAGCTTAACCTAACTCCAATAGATACATTTTTTCAAAAAAGGATTGTTTTTACGCGTACAAATTTTTTTAATAGCGAATATCTCTGTAGCTTGCTAGAAAGATTATGGACTATGATTTTTCCGAAATTAGTTGGGTGGAGCTCTTATTTGTAAACTGAATTGAGGGTGAGAGAGAAAATATTTGAGATTCTTCTAAAAGTTTCAGTTCACTATCGTCCATTTATTGCAACACATTGATTTATAATTGGTCATTTTCATATTAAATTAGCTTCCAAATATCGTAAGCTTCTCTCATTTTAAACCCTTTTATGTTTGAATCAATAACAACCATTCTCTTGCACGTTACAAGGAAAAAAACCGTTTATGAAAGGAGTGAATATGCTTCTTGTGGATCATCACAATGCAAGAGCTGTTGCAGCATTGAGCGCTGGTAAATAGTATGATGGCATCAGCTTATAACAATATAGTACTACGACCATTATTTCAGTAAAAGGCTAAGGGAAAACGTGTCAAATTTTAAATCAAGATTTTTCCAGTAATCTCAGATTTGTCTTTCGAGAAGAGGCAGTTGATCAGACTTTTTCTATTTAATAACAAAGTGGATAATTCACTATGATGCATAAGAAAAGACAATATCCTATCGTTTATACCGAGTAGCACCAAGAAAGAATGCTACAATCATAAGTTATTTTCGACAGATATAAAAGGAAGAATCAGCAATGGCATTATTCATACCCATTTGGAGTTAAAGAAACTTGTGACTTTTGATTTTGGTAAAATCATAATGAAGAGAGATATTTTTTGTTCGGTCTATAAGGTTTACTTCCTTCACAAGGTTCATGTTCATGATAAGAGGGTTCATAAAAGCAAAGGAGTGTGCCAGAGAGTAAAGTATTTTTTCATGCTTGCTTGCAAATTAGAGAATACTATTGGGCAGATTAATATAAAAGTTGGTTTAGTACTCAGTAGCGGATTGAGAAGGGGTTTAGATCATTCTTTGGTGATTTGAGCACTTGAGAAATTAGGCTTAAAGCTGGCATCATTGCATGATCTTCTATTGATCCGATTGTACACAGATTTGACTTGTGGAGTGACAAAAGCGAATTGAAAAGGTTAAAGCCAAAAAGAATACAACATATTGTGCTTTTTCAAAAAGAAATTATAAAGGGAAAAATCTCGTTTCATTGAAAGAAAAGAATGCATGCATGGTGCGTAATTTTTATCAATGAGCATATGAATGTTATATTTTTGTATAGATTTGCCAAATTGTTTATCAATATAAACGATTAATATTTGAGGGAGCTATGATGACTGACAAGAGTCAGATTGATAAAGCCGCATCATTGGTTGAGGCAGCAAAGCGCTTTGGAGCGGATGCTGCTGATGCTGTTATTGTTCGCGCGCATTCTACCCGTGTATCGGTTCGTTTGGGAAAAGTTGAATCGACAGAATCTTCAGAGAGCGATGATTTTGTATTGAGGGTTTTTGTTGGCAAGAAAGTAGCAAGTGTTTCTGCTAATTTAGCGGCTTATCCGCAGAAACTAGCAGAACGTGCTGTTGCGATGGCTAAAGCTTCTCCAGACAGTTTATTTGAAGGTTTGGCAGAGAAAGAGTATTTAGTGACGAATCCTAAAGATCTTGATCTTTTTGATAATTTCATTCCGGACAGTCATTTTTTAACAGAAGATGCTTTGAAAATGGAAGCAGCAGCTCTTGATGTTAAAGGGGTAAGCAATTCTGGTGGAGCAGCGACAGCTTATGGACGTAGTGGATTTATTCTTGTTACAAGCGATGGTTTTTGTGGGGCTTATCGCTCTAGTTATTTTTCACGTTCTTGTAGTGCTCTTTCTGGTGAGGGGACTGCGATGGAGCGGGATTATGATTATACAACAGCTTTGCATTTTTCTGATTTGGAAGCTGCAGAAAATGTAGGGAGAAATGCAGGGATAAGGGCGGTTCGGCGTTTAGGAGCAGTTCGTGCCGCTACTGGGAGTGTTGATGTTATTTTTGATCCGCGTACGGCTCGTGGAATCGCTGGGCATATTGCATCTATGGTGAATGGAGCATTCGTGGCTCGTAAGACGAGTCTTCTACAAAATTCCTTAGGCAAAGCCGTGATGAAACCGGATGTTAATGTGACAGATCAACCTTTGCGATTGCGTGGGAATGCATCTCGTCCTTTTGATGGAGAGGGAGTTGAGGGGCAAACATTAAATATTATAGAAAATGGTATCTTAAAAAACTGGCTTCTTTCCTCGTCTTCAGCGCTTGAACTGGGTCTTAAAACCAATGGGCATGGTGTGCGTTCGGCGTCGTTAGTTCAGCCGGCGAGTACAAATTTTGCTATTGAACCAAGTTTGTTATCGCCTCATGATATGATAAAAAATTTGCGGAGTGGTTTTTATGTGACAGAATTATTTGGGCACGGCATTGATTTTGTTACTGGTCAATATAGTCGTGGTGCTTCCGGTTTTTGGATTGAAAACGGTGAAATTGCTTATCCGGTGAACGAAGTAACGCTAGGTTCTGATTTGCTCCATATGTTAGCGCATTTAACACCTGCGAGTGATATTGATCGGCGTTATGGTACAGCTGCTCCTACCTTGTTAATTGAAGGAATGACACTTGCAGGAAAATAATGTGCAGCATTCTTCTGACCTAAATCTTTTGCTTGATGTTTGTCGAGAGGCAGGGGATTTAGCAATGAAGTATTTTGGATGTGAATTGGATGTATGGATCAAAGATGGCAATTCACCAGTCAGTGAGGCGGATTTTGCAGTTGATCATTTTTTAAAGGAAAAGCTTCTTGAAGCACGCCCAAATTATGGATGGATTTCAGAAGAAACAAAAGATAATCGTGGGCAACGTGTTTATGAACGCTATTTTGTGGTTGACCCTATTGATGGGACTCGAGGTTTTCTTTCTGGCAGTATCTATTGGTGTATTTCTATTGCCATTATTGAAAATGGGCGTCCTATTGTGGGTGTTTTACAGTGTCCGGCTCAGGGGGATGTTTATGCAGCTGTTACTGGTGGAGGGGCGACATTAAATGGCATAAAGCTTCCTCTGTTGGCATCTCAAGTTAATCGCAAATATAAGGTTTCGCTTGATAAATCGCTAGCGCAAAAATTGCCAGATGATTTTCTTAATCAGGTTATTTTTTACCAATACATTCCCTCTCTCGCGTATCGTATTGTTTTGGTTGCTCAAGATGAGATCGATATCGTGTTTGTTCGTCCGAATTGTCATGAATGGGATATTGCTGCTGCTGATCTTATTTTACAGGAATGCGGGGGATGTTTTCTACCACTGGATGCGCCTTTTATATCTTATGGGATTGAACCTTATCAATATGGGCTGTTAGTTGCTGGTAAAAATAATTGCTGTCAAGATATTATAGATGTTGTTCGTCAAGCAAAGTTAGTTTAATCACATAAAAGCGCGCTAAAATCTCTGAGTGATATGGAGGCACACATGATTGAAACCAATGAAAAAAAACAATACTTGCATCTTGTATTTGGTGGAGAATTGAAAAATCTTAGTAGTAATCAGTTTAAGAATCCCAGTGATTTAGATGTTGTTGGTATTTTTCCAGATTACCAATCAGCGCAAGAAGCATGGCAGGCAAAAGCGCAAAGCAGTGTAGATAATGCATTACAACGTTATTACATCATAGATTTGCATAAGATTCTTGACCTTGAAATGGATGCTAAAGAGTAAAATTTAAATATTCGATTGTTATTTTCTCTGTTTATGCGAGTGCAGCAAAATTGAATTTTCTAGAGTTAATATCAGGATAAGTGAAATAATTCAAAAAAAGAAGCAGCAGCTTTAAAGTGCTTTTGGCGAGAGACGCATTCGTCAATAAAGGCATGGTTTGCAAAGTTTTTTGTATGGGTGGCTTATCTGCATTTTGTTTATTGGATAAATTTGCGATTGAGAAGCTCATATAATGTTGCGAAGTCACAGAGTATTTATATAATCAGTTTATTATCATTTTTTTGCATAAGTGTTATATAGTAAGGCCTTTTCTTCGTTCTCAAGATGAAGAAGTTGTTCCCGTGTTTTTTCATTCTGCTAATCTAAGGAATAAAGCCGCAATTTGCAAAAAAGTGAGGATTTAAATTTGTGTGTATGGTTTGTAGGGAAGAGATAAAACATATGATATGAATAAAAATGGGAAAAGGCGCTATTAACTAAAATGCTTTTAAAATCTGGCAAAATATAACTATAATTGCGGATATTTCACATGGCAAAACGTGTAAAAGAAGGAGAAAAATTATTTTATTAGCCAAATTATTTACCTGCTCTATCATATGTTGTGTACATGCACTTTTATGGGGAAAGTTTCTTGAAAAAATATGGAATAAAATAGTGATTTCTTTTTAGATATCAAATTGATTTTATAGGTAAGGAATTTCTTTCCGACAAAAATGCGAAGAGTGTTTTACGAGAAAAAATAAACACAGTGAACAAAACAGAGTTGATGAATTGTTTAACAAAAAAAGCTTATAAATGTTTCAAAACAGATATATGGGGTGATTTAATGATGGAACTAAAGGCACGGGCAGCTCTTTTACTCTATCGGATAATTGGTGTTTGTTTACGTCCTGTGATCCCTTTTTATTTATTTTTTCGTGCTATCCGTGGAAAAGAAGAGCGGGGACGCCAAAAAGAGCGTTTGGGTAAAAGCCATAAAATGCGTCCTCCAAGTCCATTAATTTGGTTACACGCAGCAAGCGTTGGAGAAACACTTGCTCTTGTACCACTCATTAATTATATTTTATCATTGAAAATCAATATATTACTCACAACTTGTACTGTAACATCTTCTTTGCTTGTAAAAAAGCATTTTGGTAGTCGGTTAATTCATCAATATGCTCCGTTGGATTTAGACTTGGCAGTACACCGTTTTATAAGCCATTGGAAACCTGATTTAGCACTGATTTGTGAATCGGAAATTTGGCCTTTACGTATTAGAGAACTTGCCAAAATGCGTATTCCACAGATTCTAGTTAATGCTCATATGTCTGCACGTTCTTTTGAAGCTTGGCAAAAACGGCGTGTTATTGCTAGACATATTTTTAAGCATATTGATCTGGCTATTGCTCAGAACGAAAGGGATGTAGCTTATTTCCATGCGCTTGGGGTAAAATCTGTTGTGCTTTCTGGCAATCTGAAGGCTGATGTTTTTCTGGTTGAAGATAAAACAGTGTTTGCGCGTTATCGGGATGCTATTGGTAACCGTCCAGTTTGGGCGGCTGTTTCAACCCATGAAGGGGAAGAGCAAATAGCTTTTGAGGTTCATAAGATTCTTAAAAATTATTTGCCAGATTTATTGACAATCATTGTGCCTCGTCATCCTGAACGTTTAAAAGATCTTATCAAGAAATGTGACAATAATTTGCGTTTTATTCGTAGAAGTCACAACGCTGTTCCAGATGCGAAGACAGAGGTTTTGTGGGGAGATACGATTGGAGAGATGGGACTTTTCCTTCGCTTATCAAAAGTTGCTTTCCTTGGGAAGTCGTTATGTGGATACGGTGGACACAATCCATTGGAGTTGGCTTTGCTAGGTTCAGCTATTTTAACAGGACCTCATGTCTCAAATTTCCAAGAAATGTTTGAACAATTTTTAAAGCGTGATGCAGCATGTATGGTTCAAGATACAAAACAGCTTGCTATTCAGGTGTATAGGCTTTTAACAAATGAAGCATTACGGCAAGAAATGGTTGATAAGGCTCATGAAGTAGCGACAGATATGGCAGGAGCACTTGAGCGCACACTAAAAGTTCTTGATCCATTTTTGCAACCTCTTGTAATACAAACAAGTTTAAGCCAGCATCGAGGTAGATATGCGTATTAGCACACCTCATTTCTGGTGGAAAGAGAGAAGCTTTTTACGTTTTTTATTAGCTCCAGTTTCGTGGGGATATGGTTATTTTTCTCGTTGCCGTATGGCAAGACGACCTCTTATTATTGATCTTCCGGTTTTATGTATTGGAAATTTTACACTGGGTGGTGCGGGAAAAACGCCTGTTGTCATTGCTTTTGCGCAAATAGCTAAAGAGCTTGGTTTTGTGCCTGGTGTTGTATCGCGTGGTTATGGTGGAGCAGTTAAGGGGGTACATCTTGTAAATGAGAAATGTGATAATGCGTGCGATGTTGGTGATGAGGCACTTTTACTAGCAAGGCATGCTTTTGTTGCTATATCGCCAGATCGTTATATGGCGGCACAACGGCTCAAACAAGAAGGATGTAATCTTATTTTAATGGATGACGGATTTCAAAGCCGTCGTCTTTACATAGATTATGCATTGCTCGTTGTCGATGCAATGCGTGGTTTGGGGAATGGGGCTGTTTTTCCAGCAGGTCCTTTGCGTGTACCGTTAAAAACACAGTTTTCCTTGATGGACAGTGTTTTATTGATTGGTCGTCAGGATGCGTGTGATAATGTTGCTTTTCTTTTTACCTATACTGGAAAACCTTTGTATCATGCTCATCTTAAATCATTAGTAACTGATGAGGTTGCGGGAAAATCATTTTTGGCATTTTCAGGCATTGGCAATCCAGATAAATTTTTTCAGTCCATTAAAGAATTGTCTGGGCATATTGTGCAAGCTTACTCCTATCCTGATCACTATTTTTTTACTGATAATGATTTAAAAAATCTTGCACAAAGGGCTAAAATGCAAAATTTATGGTTGGCGACAACGGCTAAGGATTATACACGGATACAGACAAGTAGTGTGCAAAAAGATTTAGAAAATCTTATTGTCTTTGATGTTGAAGTTGTTTTTGCTCAAAAAGATTTTTGCCATATGCTCCTTGGGGAGGTTATGAGCCGTTTTAGAGAACGCAAACACCCCCTTTAAATTACATTTTTAATATGAGGGCTAGATTTATAGTTTTCAATTGGTTATTTTTTCTGCGTGCTTAACAATTCGCTGAGATAGGGATTGCATTCAAGTTCGCGATGATAGGAAATTTCACAACTCGCATATGCTTCTTGGCGGTGATGATTCCAATATTTTAGATCATCTAGGGGTATTTTTTGTCCACTGACGGCACAAAAGGTATAGGTTCCATATTCTACGATTTTATATCCATTATTAGAATAATGGACTTTTGCTTCGCGTTCATCATTGGAAAACATTCTTTATAATCCCTTTTTTTATCTTTATGAAAAATGACTGAAATAAAGTGCCATAAGATACATTATAAAGTCGAGAGTGAATTTAAAAATATTTCTTTTTCGCCAAAACAACAGAGCTTATTTTCTTCCAAAAAGCCGTTCTATATCAGTGAGTTTAAGTTCAATATAGGTAGGACGACCATGGTTACACGTGCCTGTATTGGGTGTTGCTTCTATTTGTCGTAACAGCGCATTCATTTCTTCAGGGCGTAAAAGACGACCCGACCGTATTGAGCCGTGACAGGCCATAGTTGCAGCAACATAATCGAGCATTGCTTTGAGATTGTCTGTCGTATCATATTCAGCTGCTTCATCTGCAAGATCTTTAATAAGGGCTTGCACATTAATTTCACCTAACATGGAAGGTGTTTCGCGCACAACAATTGCACCAGGTCCAAATGGTTCTATGCCTAAACCAAATTTCTGCAAAGCATCTTTATGCATTAAAAGACATGCTGCATCTTCTTCGCAGAGCTCTACAATTTCAGGGATAAGTAGCAATTGTGAAGGAAGCGGTTTGGAATAGAGTGCATTCTTGAGCGCTTCATAAACCAATCGTTCATGAGCAGCATGTTGATCGACAATGATCAAACTATCTTGGGTTTGAGCAATAATGTAGTTTTTATGGATTTGTGCTCTAGCAGCTCCTAATGGATAAGATAATTCTTCTGTTGATGGTGTAGTGCTTGCGGTGCATACATCACCGCTGGGTGTATCTAGGCACTCCATAAGCGGGGTGCTTTCTTCTCTTAAATTAAATGAGCTCATAGTGTCGTCTAATGGTTGGTGAACCATTGATCCCGATGCAAGACGATGGTGCTGTGGGCTGTAAGAAAAAGGACGGTGTGTACTCTTAAAAGTTTCCAACGGTTGTGTTTGAAATGCAGTCAGCATTGCTTCAGAGGCTGTTGAAGTAGGACGAATTCCAGTTTGATTCACGGCTTCACGAATGGCCCCAATGATTAAGCCGCGGATTAAGCTTGGATCACGGAATCGAACATCAGCTTTTGCCGGGTGTACATTGACGTCCACATCAGCAGGTGGCAAATCAATGAAAAGAATGGATACAGGATGGCGATCTCGAGCCATAACATCGGCATAGGCTCCTCGAATTGCACCCCAGAGTAATTTATCGCGCACTGGACGCCCATTAACATAAGCAAATTGGTAAAGGCTATTGTTACGGTTGAAAGATGGCAAGCAAGTAAATCCAGTCAAACGAACGGCCTCGCGTTCAGCATCAAGTGTGATGCTGTTGGGAGCGAATTCTTTTCCCATAATTTGCGTAATACGTTGTAAATGTCCTTGGGTATTATTTTCTGTGGAAGGTAATTCTAGAGAAGTTCGGTCTGGGCCAGACAGAGAAAAACGGATATGTGGAAATGCGATAGCAATTCGTTTAATCATATCAGTGATAGCATTCGTTTCAGCACGATCGGTTTTCATAAATTTTAGCCGTGCTGGTGTAACAAAGAAAAGATCACGAACTTCAACGATAGTTCCAAGATTGGCAGCAGCTGGTTTGGGTCCTGAAATTTTTCCTGCTGTGACAGTAATTTCAGTAGCATTTTCAGCGTGCTGCGTGCGTGAGATTAATTTAAGTTTAGCAACAGAACCAATAGAGGGTAAAGCTTCCCCTCTAAACCCTAGGAAGCAGATATTGTGTACGTCATCCGTAATTTTTGACGTACAATGGCGAGAAACTGCTAAAGTTAACTGATCTGCAGGAATACCGCAGCCATTATCACTCACTTTTATAAAGTTTTTCCCCCCGTTTGCTGTAACAATTTCGATCCGATTCGCTCCAGCGTCAATAGCATTTTCAACAAGCTCTTTGACGACATTTGCCGGTCGTTCAATAACTTCACCGGCGGCAATCTGATTAATAATATTTTCGCTAAGATGGCGTATAATCATAATAAATTGTAGCAGAATTTCTGCGGACTCTAAAGAAGCTTTGAATCATGATAACATCATTTATGCAACATTCAAGGATGAGAAAGTGTTAAGGTATGATTCTCAAAAGTTGTATTTACTTTCAAAGAATGTTTTACCAAGCACTGTTTCATTGTTTGTGGGATTTCATTATTGATTATGGAAGCAAATTGACTGGAAAGATCAGAGGGGAATAATTTTTATTTCCCTAAAGTAGTTTGCGCCAATCGATAATCTGGGTCAAAAAAGAGGCAAAGTAAAGAGGAAGGTAAGATCCTATGGTACGTATGAGTGGTATTTTGGCAGATAGTGATATACAGGCTTTAATTAACGATGGTGTTCTTAAGGCTCGTTGGTCATTTAATGCAGCCCAAATACAACCTGCAAGTCTTGATTTGCGTTTAGGGGAAAAAGCCTATCGTATCCGTGCTTCTTTTATGCCGGGATCTGATGCAAAAGTTTTAGATAAACTCGAACGGTTAAAGTTGCACGAATTTGATTTGCAGGAGGGGGCAGTTTTGGAAACGGGTTGTGTTTATGTTGTGCCTCTTTTGGAAAGTTTGGCTTTACCAGAAATTTTATCTGCTGTTGCCAATCCAAAAAGTTCTACGGGACGGTTAGATATTTTTACACGTGTGATTACGGATAATGCACAGGAGTTTGATAAAATTTGCGCAGGTTATCATGGCCCACTTTATCTTGAAATTAGTCCACGTACATTTCCAATTTTAGTACGCACCGGTTCACATTTATCTCAGCTTCGATTTCGCAAGGGGCAAAGTTATTTAAATGAAATTGAGCTACACGCTTTGCATAAGGATGAAACGCTTATATCGGATGATTTTCCTAATATTAGCGATGGTGGTATTGGGCTTTCCATTAATTTGGAAGGAAACGAAGACGGGCTTGTGGGGTATCGTGGTAAACGTCATACAAGTGTTATTGATATTGATAAGCGTGCTGTTGCCGACATTTTAGATTTTTGGGAACCTCTTTTTGATCGTGGTCAAAGAGAACTGGTACTTGATCCTGATGAGTTTTATATTTTAGTTTCTCGAGAAGCTATTCATGTTCCTCCGCTTTATGCAGCTGAAATGACACCTTTTGACCCATTGGTTGGTGAATTTAGGGTGCATTATGCAGGTTTTTTTGATCCAGGATTTGGACATATGGAGGCGGGTGGAAAAGGGGCAAAGGCAGTTTTGGAAGTACGCAGCCATGAGGTTCCATTTATCTTAGAGCATGGTCAAATTATTGGTCGTCTAGTGTATGAGCACATGCTTAATCGACCGTTAGCACTTTATGGGCACGATGTTGGCTCACATTATCAAGCACAGGGACTAAAGTTATCTAAGCATTTTAAGTGAGTTTTAAAATGCAGACTTTGATAAAGTGTATGTAGAAAGTGCCTCCATATTAAAGCAAGAGAAGAAGGTACCAGAAACAAAACGCGCTTGCCTTTTCCCGCAAGTATTTCTGCTATTTTAAGGTTGGTGAAGGTTTTCTCCGTTTCATACGCCATAATAAGTTTGCTACGATCTGCTTCTTTAAAGCCCTCACAATCCCTTTAGTGCAAAGGTATACGAAACTCTGTTGTAGTGTCACGCCGACCTTTCATATTTTCAGCAAGGATAGTCCATATATATCACCATCAATCTGATCTTCACGCATATGACGAAAAGGACGTGTACGAACCCCTGTAAGAATAAGAAGATGCAAAGCCAGATGTGTATGGGTATTGTTTTGCAAAATGTTTTATAAAAAGCTGAAATATCTCTCTAATCCATTGCCGGTCTATTAATAGTTTTATGGCGTTGTTTTTCTAATAAGGCTTGTGCTTTAGTTGTTGCCTATAAATCAACATCTAATCCCATTGCAGCTGCATGTTTGAGATAAATATTAAAATGATTTAGCGCTTTATAAGCTGTTCCAGCTTTTGCACTCTAGATGGGGGGCGAGCGTGTTGTATATATCTGTTTGCGTAATTTCTGAAACAGGAACACAACCTAATTTAGGGAGAATATGAAGGCGTAAAGGTAAAAACTAGCACCTATATTTACCATCTCCTTTTAATTCAACTTTACTCCTTTCTTTGAGTGTTTTCATCCACACGGCAATTCTGCTTGTAACATGCAAGCGAATGGTTTTGGTTGATACAATATAAACAGGTTTGGAATAAGAGAATCTTACGATATTCGGGCTCTCATTCAAGTTATAAAACGATAACTTATCATTATAAATCAATGCATTGTATATTGTAACTCGTTACAAAACATTTGGGTTGATATTTATCTTCAGTCAGGCACTGGTGAAAATACGCGCTCGGCGTATGGTGTTCCTATCACGACGAACCGTATGTATACTGATCATGTATCAGATATGCAGCGTGTTAAGAAGTCCTTATTGAATGATGAGGAATTTGTCTCTGCGATGTATGGGAGCAATGAAAAGACCAGCATTCAAGGCAAACAGGCACCTACACTCAAACATTCCGGCGGTCACGTTGATACAGCAAATCGTCGTATGATCTCACATATCGGTTGTGAAGATGGTTGCGGATATCTTTGTCAATTTTTATCTGGAGCTTTTGCAATGCAAATACAGTCCAGTTCAACATTGTGGTCAAGTTTTAAGACAGAGATAAATGTTTTGGTAGGTGGAGGAACTTGGCAGGACGATACGAATAGCGGTCCGTTTTTTCGTAATGGTTTGTATTCTCGTACGTCTTCTGATGAAAAACTAGAAGCTCGAGGCTGTAGCCAACCACGGCGTTTTGTTTAGAGGGGGAGGAGATGAGAGAGTATCCAGAGCATTTAAATACGAAGCAAGATTATCTGAATATGCTTGAATTTGATAAGGTTGAGACGGTAAGACGGCTAGGGCAGCTTTTAGAGACGCGTTTTTATTGGGTTGCGATAAAGGAGCTTGGAGAGGGAGAAGAGTGGATTGAAGATGATACACATAGGGTTTGTATGGTAACAGAAATGCCGTTTGATTTAAATGGTGATTTTGTAGCAAAGCGCACTCAATATGAATTACAGGAAAGCGAATATGCGCCGCTTTTTCAACTTGGCTTTCGTGTTGAAGAAGTCGAGCAACTGATCAAAGAGCATAGTCAATAGAGATCATAAAAAAACATTTTTATCCAGCCTCACTTTTGTGGGGCTTTTTTTATGGAGCGTCAGATGAGAAAGATATCGAAAGAAGGATTAGAACTTATCAAACAATGGGAAGGTTTACATTTAGAGGCTTATAGAGATACGGCATGTGTTTGGACGATTGGTTATGGTCACACCAGCAATGCGGGTCACCCCCTCGTCAAAAAAGGCATGTGTATCACACAAGAGCAAGCAGAAGAAATCCTTTGTGAAGACTTAAAGCAATTTGAGAAGACGGTAGAGGAATCGGTGCGTGTTTCATTAACGGATTGCCAATTCGCGGCATTGGTCTCGTTTTGCTATAACGTAGGAACAGCTGCTTTTCGCAAGTCAACATTATTGAAGAAGCTTAATCAAGGGGATTATGAAGCCGTTCCTGTTGAATTACAGAAATGGAATAAGGTGGGTGGGAAGCCTCTTGCTGGTTTAGCCAACCGTCGAGCAGCAGAAGCGGGATTATGGGCAAAAGGGGCTTATGTTTCTTCGAATTATCAAAGGGTAGAAACGAAAACGGCAACCGGACTTCTTAAAATAGAAGCGCTCGCCCCGATTATAGGTTCCTGTTCAGGTCTAGGAGGCTTGTTAGCAGGCAATGGTCCGGTACAATGGGCTTTAGCAGGCATTATGGTTTTAGCCGCATGTACTGGCATTTTCTTTGTTGCTAAACGCTTTCAGGAGCACCGCCTATGATCTTATGGATGAAAAGAAACTTGATGGTAACAGGTGCGGCTTTAGCCGTTTTTTTTATGGCTTTAGCCAAGGCGTTTCACCTTGGCAAGCAAAGCGAACGGCAAAAGCAAACAGAGAATGCTTTAAAGACAGCAACAACGCGGCTTGAGGTGGAAAATGAAGTTAATCAAAAAAGTGATGCTGGTGTGTGCACTGAACTTTCTCGTTGGGTGCGTGGAAAATAGGTCTGTTTCTTGTGATGGTTGGTTGCCAATTTATCTGGATAAGCAAGATGTTTCGGTCATCAGTTCCAATCTCGCAAGAGATATTTTGAAGCATAACAAGCAGGGAGCTCATTTATGCGGTTGGAAAGATGGTCAAGAAACGAAGCAACAAAGATCAAGATCTCACGGAAAAAGAACAACAGCTGCTTCACGAGATGATTGAGACCTACCAAGGTTTGAAGATGATGTCATGTTTCATGAAGTGGTTAGCATTCATTGTCTTTATGTTTATTATCGATTTTGCCCGTCTCATGGATGCACTCGAGAATATCTTCTCACACCTCAAAAAGTGGATAACCAAGAGTTAAAACACACAAAACCTCTCCTTAAAAGATGATGAAACAAGAATTTACACAAACACTGTTTGCGTGGATTTGTGGTAAACACTATCTGCGTAAGAAAATTATACCGATTTTAAAGAGCATTGAACATCAAACTTATGTTGAACCATTTTTAGGTTCTGGTGTTATTTTCCTGAACAAACGACCAGCAAAATATTCTGTCATTAATGATCTAGATGGCGAGATTACAAACCTGTTTCAATGTGTTCAAAATCATTTTGACGAACTAGCCAAACAACTGGAGTGGTTTGTTTGCTCGAGACAGTTGTTTTTTGAACTTTCCCAAATTGACGTGATGCATCTCTCCAAGAAAGCCAGTCTGTTGATTATGATAGTTATAGGCGCTTTGATTTACCCAAGTCATTGAGAAGGTATGAATGCTGGTGATAAAAGCTTTGTATCTTTTACGTTCTGTTAGATTTGTCTTGTTGACGCTTTTAGAGTGGATGAAGAAAACAGAAAATATAAAGCCTTAATCAAAAAGGCAAAACAGGTCTTAGCAAGATTTGTAATGAGAGCTGCTTAGTTTAAAAATATGATTCATCTCCCCGTTTCAAAAGCGGAGAGGGGATAAAGCTTTCAGTTTTTGGTTAGCCACTGTTTTAAATGTGTAAAGCTATTATTGATAGCCCCCATGAGACGAGCAAAATTAAGAAATCATTTTCTAAAGAATTTCGCGTGTCTCAGAGTATGTTTAGAGTCGGATATTTGGTTTTTGTGTAAAAATACTTACAAACGCATCCATAATACGTGAAAAATCAAGCGCTAATAAGAGTATAATGAGTACAATCCATTTTGTATAACGAGACATCACTTTTACACTTTTGTAGGTTATGATGATTTCTTGAAGGATTTCTTTTTCTGCTTCTGTAAGCTCTATATCGTCTTGTGTTTTTTTTCTAGCCATGTTTCCACCCACACACGCGTTCACCTAGATTATTGTGCTTTAAGATCTCTCTTGCTAAGTTTGAACTGATGGCGTTCAGATCTTTCTTGTCTAAATAAATTGGCAACCAGCCAACACAAGAAGAAGCATATTTATTTGTCGCGCAACCAGTCAGAGAGAGCAGCACGCACATCAGCATCACTTTTTTGATTAACTTCATTTTCCACCTCCAGCCGTGTTGTGGCTGCTTTTAAAGCTTTTTCTGTTTGCTTTTGTTGCGCTGCTTTTTTCCCAAGAGTAAAGGCTCTAGCTAAGGCAATAAAAAAAGCGGCTAAAGCCGCACCTGTTACCATCAGATTTCTTTTCATCCATAAGATCATAGACGGTGCTCCTGAAAGCGTTTAGCAACAAAGAAAATACCAGTACATGCGGCTAAAACCATGATGGTTGCCAAAGCCCATTGGATGGGGCCATTGCCTGCTAACAAACCGCCAAGACCTGAAAAAGAGCCAATAATCGGTGCAAGAGCTTCTGCTTTGAAAAATCCCGTTGGTGCTTGCGTTTCTACTGTTTGATAATTGGAGGAAACATAAGCCCCTTTTGCCCATAAGCCTGTTTCTGCCGCACGCCGGTGTGCTAGACCTTCAAGACGCTTACCGCCTGCTTTGGTCCATTTCTGTAGCTCTGCAGGGACAGCTTCATATTCACCACTATTAAGCTTTTTTAACAGTGTCGAGTTACAAAAGGCTCCTGTTCCTACATTATAGCAAAAGGACACTAACGCCGCGAATTGTTCATCCGTTAATGAAACTGTAACAGCGCGTTCAACAGCATTCTCAAATTGTCTTAAATCTTGGCAAAGAAGTTCTTCTGCTTGCTTTTCAGTAATTGTCATGCCTTCGTAAATAAAAGGTTTTCCAGCACTGTTTGTATGTCCATAACCAATTGTCCACACCCCAATGGCATCTTTATAGGCGTTCAAACGCAATCCTTCCCATTGTTTAATAAGTGCAAGTCCTTCTGATGATATTTTTCGCATGTGTTGCTCCATAAAAAAGCTCCGCAAAAAGCAGAGCTGGATTAAAAAATTGACATCTTTCTCATTCGGAAAGATAGCTTGGTTAAGCTTCATGTCGCTTTTTCATTGGAATAAAAGAAGATTTTTTCTCAACTTTTAATTTCTCTCTTGACAAATATTCGTTTATAAACGAATACACATCATGTTTGAAATACGTCACTACCTTACCTCTGATGGCAAAGACTTGATAGCCGATTGGCTGCGAAAGCTCCGTGATATGCAGGCTAAAACTGCAATTATTCGCCGCCTTAATCGTTTAGAGCAGGGAAACTTTGGCGATTTCAAGCCGCTTCGTTATGGTGTTCATGAATTGCGTATTAATGTTGGTCCTAGCTACCGAGTTTATTATGTCCAATCTGGAAGGACCGTATTGTTGCTATTATGCGGTGGCAGCAAAAAAACACAAGAGACTGATATCACTCGCGTATGTGCTTGCTGGCGTGATTGGCAAAACCGTGAAGATTAAAGGAGTGCAAAAATGAAAGACCGTAACCATAATGATGCAATGGCAGAAATATTCCGTGATGACCCTGAGTTGGCAGCAGCTACCCTTGATGCAATCCTAGCAGATGGTGATCAGGGTGAACTGCTTGTAACGCTCCGCCAAATGGCCAAAGCTTATGGTGGTGTTCAAGCTGTGGCTAAAGCAGCCAACCTGAATCCAACACAACTTTACCGTACACTTTCAGAAAAAGGCAATCCAGAGTTTCGCAGCTTGAATGCTTTACTGCGTACCATGGGGTTTCGTTTGGCAGTACAGCCTCTTGAACGACCAGTTCCACACGTATAACTTTAGTGTATTAACCCCTCCCCACCTTTAAAGATGGGGAAGGAAGGTACTTAAGCAACCTTTTTAATGAGGGGCTCTACATCTGATTTATAATCTATCATGTATGCTCTTTATCCATATGGATGACGCCTTCACCTTCGTCATATGAAGCGTCTGGTGGAGCATTTGGATCAAGGGTATCATCTTTGTCTGGTGTCGTATTTGCAACGTTTCCAGCCGCATCTTCTTGTGCTTCATCAAAAAGTTCACACTCTATTTTTGTGGTGTAACCACCCGTTTTATCAAGTTTGTGTTTAACACTTTTGATGCGCCATTCTGCTGGAATATAGGGGCGGAAAGGGGGCTCCTGAACAAGCTTTGCTTCTGCTTGCACAAACGGATCACCACCGATCTCACATGAGAAAGAAGACTTACCGCGTGATGATTTATTGCGATAAGCGGCAATGGCCGCAACAGCCTCTGATTGATTGTGGTAAGTATATTTGAGTTCATGAAATGGTGGGTTACCAACTTTGACTTCTTTTTTTTCACCACTGCGGATATTATGATGGGTTGCAAGAACACCACCTTTTTTCTCTTCTTTTCTCTTCTCAGATTCTTTTTCTGCTTTTTCCGATTCAAATGATGATGATAGTGCTCTGTCACTGTCATCCATATGGATAAAGTTTTCATCATCATCTATCTCTTCTGGTGCTCGTGCATCAGCTGCAGCTTTTTGGTCGTTTCCTACATCCGTTTCTAAGCCATTTGCTGCACCTGCTTCATCCCGTGCGCTGTATTTAAAATCCCAAGAGGTGCAATGTTCCTCATGAATAACAACAATAGGGAGTGTTTCACCGGTGATGGCTTTGCCTTCACCCCGTTTGGCGAGCACAAGTTTGCCATCAACGGGCTTTGCTACCGCATCATATTCTTCTGCAAGGCGTGCGGCAAAAGCCATATCGCTTTCAGCTGTTTGATCAATGTGACGCACAACGATTTTTGCAAGAGAAGGATCAACCTTTGGCGTATAGCCATTACGCTGCGCTATCTCTTGAACAATACTGCCAAGGGTTTGTTGGTGATAGGATTGGCTTTTTGGAGTTCTGTAAGACGTGTTCATTGATGCGGCGCGCCCTGTAACACTTAAGCTTTGTGGTGGGCTGCTCACAGAGATTTCGTCTATCAGATAGGCTCCCATATCGCGGTTTTTCCCGCCTTCATAGCCAAGTGTTATGGAAATAACTGTCCCGATAAGAGGAATATCAAGAAAGCCGTTATCACTTTCACGTGCGCGGTCATCAAGCTCTATAGTGATACGATCACTTTTGTTTTCTGCTTCATCGGTAATTTCAATTGATAAAACATAATCCATGAGCGTTTTGGTGATGTCTTCTCCATTTGCCAGAACCATGCAAAAAGGTTTCATGATTTGCTACCCCAAATCCTGATCACTGGTGTGGCTTTCGGATAGGGGAGGGACGGCAAGAGTATCGTGATACCTGCTTTTAAAATGGGTCCATAGTCTGCAAGCCCCAAATTCGCTGCATAGACGCGTTCAACAGCAAGTGCTTGTTGACCTTTGGCATAGTATTTCCAGCAAATGGCATCCACCATATCGCCATCTTTGGTCATATAAAGGTCACTCATAGGTCTTCACCATATTCTCTCAACTTTATCGTAAATTCTTGTTTTTTTGGGGTACCGTTATGATGAAAAACGCTTTGTTTTTCCTCTACAGAAAGAATGACAAACTTACCTAAGATTTTGCCTTGACCGGTCACAAGAATGTGAGGTCCTTCATGTGTCATTTGTCGCAAATATTCGAGCTGTCTGTGATCACCTTTGAAATCTGGATAAATCACGCCTGCTAAAGAAAATTCCGCATTTGCAACAGCTGGCAATTGAAGAGCCGCCTTTCGTCCCAATCGCCCTTGCTCCACCCATGGAACCCCATAAGACATATCAAGTGTTTGATAAGCTGCTGTTTCAATCGAAAAAATAAAACCACCCAAAGCTAACATCATGGTATTTAATCCGAAAGGCTAGAGGCTATGGCTAAACGTTGCTGTTTTGCATAGCGTTCAAGTGCTTGATTGATAGCGTCTCTAATTTCGTTTTTGAGACCATTTGGTACTGAAATATTTAAATTTGTAATGGTTACGCTGGCGTCTACTTCAACAGGTTTATGAACTGTAATTGGCTTTGAAACTTTGAAGGCATCCACTTGTGTCTTTGGAGGTTCCATATACCTTGTTTCGACTGTTCCTGTATTAAAACCACCCATGCGTTCTTCAGAAGGAGTTTTGGTGACAACTGCTGTATCAACCACTCTTTTTGCGCGTGCATTGGTTTCATCGGTAAGGGTTTTTATTGTTTGGGTTGACGTTTTGTTGATTGTAGCCTTAAATTCCGACTTTTTTCCTCCCCAGCCAGGTATCCAGCTGGTTAATTGATTAATCTTGTTGCCGAACCAATCAGACAGAGCATTCCATTGGCTTTTGATGCCGTCCCACAAGCTACCAATGAGATTGGAACCTGCTCCCATTAAATCGACGCCAAACAGCCACTCAATCAATGCATTGATTTTTTTTGCAATCCAAGAGAACGGTGAAAAGTTTTTAAAGAGGGTAAGGAGTTTATTGAAAACACTACTACATAAGCTCGCAAAAGAATTCCACAAGTTGCTTATGAAGCTTACTACCGTATCCCAATTTTTGTAGAGCAGATATCCAACTCCAACAAGGGCAGCAATACCAGCCATTATCCAGCCGATAGGAGTGGTCATGATTGCGATACCAAGCGATATAAAAGCAGAACCAACGGCAGTTATTGCTGGAATGAGTGAAGCTACAAGAGTTACAGCAAGACCAGCAATTGCGGAAGCAGCCGGTGCCATTGCCGAAATGAATGCCCCAGTAAGAACTGCTCCAACTACAGCTAAAGATGCAGCCACCAAACCATTGAGTTTGTCCCAATATTTATAGAGTACAACAAGTGCTGCGATGCCGCCAATTAGCCAACCGATAGGTGTCGTCATAATAGTATAGCCAAGTGTGACAAACGCTGCTCCCGCTACAGCTAATGACGTAATAAGTGGACCAAAAATGAATGAACCAAGTGCTACAAGCCCTACCTTAAAGAGGGTTATTTCACCGATTAGTGGTTCCATCCATTGAAACCAGCCTTTAATTCTCTCTGTAAGATCGCTGATGCCTTTTCTCAAATCAGAGGTAGGATTAAGCAAATCATTAAAGACTTTTTTTACGCTTTTAGCCCATCCAGCAACGGTGGTTTGAATGAGGTCGCGGTTTTCATCAATCAGGCGAGAAAAACCGTCAATCATGTCGTTGATCACGGGCATGAAACGTGCGCCAATAAAACTAGCGATGCCGCCTATTTTTTTCTTAAAGGCTCCCATTTTGTCACTTAAGTCCGCTGCATAGCGTGCGACATCGGCACCTATTAGCCATTTTCCTTTCCGCGCCTTTGCAAACAGCTCTTTGATTGGCGCCATCCCTTGCGCAAGCATAGCGGCCATTTCCTTACCATCACCACCAAACAACAGAGCGGCAATATGCTGTCGTTTCGCTTGATTTTTCATCTTACTCATCTTGTCGGTAATTTCTTCCAACAAAGTCGAATTTGATTTGAGTTTTCCAGAGGCGTCTTTTACAGAAATACCAAGTGCCTCAAAGCCCATAATGCCTTTTTTTTGTCCAGCATAGGCTTGTGCTGAACGCCTATTTAAAGTGGCTAAGGATTGTTGAAAGAGTTCGGCAGAAATGCCTGAGTTATCGGCTGCATCGCCCCATAACTGAAGCGATGCAACGCTCATCCCCAAATGCCTTGATGCGTGGTGAAGACTATCCCCCAGATGCATGGTTTTCATGGTGACAGAGATCAAGCTTGCCACAAGACCATCATCAGTGAGCCCTAAAGCATTGGTAAAGACCGAAGCACGGCTTGCCGCCGTGCTAAGAGCACTTTGAACACCTTTCAAACTTGACGTCATATTTTTTACAGCAGCAGAAAAGCGAGGAATACTCAATTTACGTGAGAGTGTTTTTGACAATGTATCGATTTTTTTTTGAAGATGTTTGAGAGGCGCGGTGAGTTTGTCTTCAAGGGACAATTTTACCTTTGCATCGGCAACTTTAGTCTTTTCACTCATTTTGTTTTATACCTTTCTGCTGCTTGATTGCGCCAGAATATTAATTCTTGCGGTTCCATTTCCATCATGTCTGGAAGAGACCAATGAAAAACAATGGCAATATCGGCTATGAGTTTAGCGGCGGTTTCCCATTCGAGGTTTCCCGCCGTTTGGTAAAAGACTCCAAAATTTCTCCAAGACTTGCCATGTCGCCGCCATCAAGTTCCCCAACAGCTTCATGTGGCCATCCAGAAAGGCGTGCGATCATAGTTACCACCTGATCAGTGCCTTCCTTTTTATCAATGGCTTGCATGTCTTTTACTTTGATGCGCCGTAAGGTAATTTCGGTGTGCTCTTTTCCTTCAAAGGTAACAGGGATAAGTAATTTATGCGTAATGCTTGTTTGGACTGCCATTTTATAATCCTATATTTTCTCTATGGTCTGCTAACTGATTAACGCCATTAAATTTTCTCACCAAGTTGAGGACATCTATCTCAACAATTTCCACATCTTTCTGGACATATTTGAAATATTGCAATGTAAATGTAGCCGTGGATGTTGCTTTGCTCCCCGGTTGCCATTCTGCCATTTCAAATCCTTTGCATAGTCCTCTCATGGTAATGACAACACCTTCTGCTGGTGTGCCTTGAGCTTGCATTGAACTTCGTAATGAAATGTCGACATCAGTGCGCCCCAACAGTGTCATCAACTCTGGAGAGCAATCAGAAATGGTCATGCTAAGCGTGAGGGTTTCAAGACCAAGATCAACCTCAATAGAGCTATCCATGCCTCCGCCGCGATAACTTTCAACAACCAAATTCAAATTCGGCAATGTTACGCTTTCACATTTTGCTTGATAGGGAATGCCGTCGACAAAAATGTTAAAATATTTCAAAACTCTTGGTAAAACAGGTATGGCCATTAAAAAATCTCCTCTAAATAATCATTCACAATGCGTGAACGGAATGTGATGTGTTCTGCTGGTGTTGTTGGTGTGAATTCGACATTGAAATAGACTCTGCCGCTTTCAATAGCACTTGCTGTATTCAACTCTGGATCAGGCGTACAACGCCCCCCAAGAATGGCGCCTTGTGCTTTTAAATCACGCAAATAGGCATTGACGCTTTCACTCACGTCACTCATGTAGGTTTTTTTGATATTGCGGTCGACAGCCCATAGATGCCCGCGCAAAATGGCGTCATTGATCATATCTGCGGTTCTCACCACCGATAAGAAAGCAAATTTTGTATCGCTTGAAAGGGTGCGATTACCCCAAAGACGATAACCATTTTCGCGGATAATTGTTGTGATGTTTTGTTCGTTAAGAAGGTTGGCGCGGCTTGATCTATCACCAATGGAAAAATCAATGGGACGCGCAGTGCCAACAATGCCATTAATCACTTTGTTTGAAGGAGAATGCCAAAAACCATGTGTAAAATCAGTTTTGGCAATGACACCTGCAACCGCTGCACTTGATGGCTGTTCTATAGTTTTTCCATCACGATTCACCTTTACAAAAGGGTCAACTATGATGGCGCGCTTTGAATCAAAATCCTTTGCTGCGGCAAGGGATGCTTCATCTGTGCTGTTTGGTGCATCAAGCACCACAATAGCACGCAGACGCTCTGCAATGCCAATGAGTTCTGCCGCTACAGGATTAGAGGTTGTACTGATTTCGGCTTTGGCTGTCGCACCAGTGCCATCTCCTTCAATCGTCACATTTGGGGCGGTTTGATAATCAAAGCCACTGTCCTTAATGACAACAGAAGTTACTTTTCCATCTTTCAGGATTGCTTCTGCTTCTGCACCGCCGGCAATTTTAACAGTTGCTTTGGTGTAACCACTGCCTTGTTTTATCACATCAATCTTGCTAAGACTGATAGGGCGTTGATGTGTAAAGCTTGGAGCAATGAGAATGCGTGGTGTTTGTCCCACAATGGATTGTGCTCCAATCAAAGCATGGACGCCTTCATAAGCGCCATTTGCATTTACACCACCTAGAACATTGGTGAGTGTTGCATTTTCATTGTCACCCTCGTTCACGCGCACGACAACAACAATGGCACCCACTTGCTTGAAAATGAGATCAAGGGCATTGGGTAGGGTGCCTTGACGCTTGCCTGTTTTATCCAGTTTAGCTGCTTGTGAAAGAGAACCTGTTACCAAAACGGGTGTGTTAAGAGGAAATGCTTGTTCATCTGCATCGGGCGCCGTGCCAACAATCCCGATAACTGCCGATTGAACCGCGCGAAGGGGTCGGGTGCCATCGTCAACTTCGACAATTTCAACACCATGTAGAAAACCTGTTGCCATATTTTATGCTCCTTTAAATGATTGGTAAATTAAAATGAATGAGAAAAATGAGAGGTTAAAAACCGCTCTTGAGAACAACTTGACAAAATATTCAAAACCGTTAGCTTCGTACGAAGGTGCCTAGAAAACACCTTAATAGTAAGCGGGTAGATTGCCGAAACAGTCTTTTTTCCGTACATTGAATGCTTTGCTCATTATATGCTACGCGCGTATAATAGTGAGGTCGGGTGTGGTTACGCTATACAATACCCTCATGGGGAAGGTGTAACGACGGACTTACTACCGTGTTTTCTAGCACCCGATACCTCTCTAGGGTGTTAATAGAAGACGTCTAAATAGTAAGGAGTTCATCATGAACAATGTAGTAACAATAAAGAGTGCTGGTATTGTTGTTACAACCTCTTTGAAAATTGCCGAGGGTGTGGGCAATACGCATAAAACAATTATACAGCTGGTTCGTCAAAATATTGAAGACTTTGAAGAATTTGGAAGGCTCGCATTTGAAATGCTACCCTTTGGAAACAAAGGCGGAAGACAAAGAAGAGAAGTTGCTATCCTCAATGAACTACAAGCAACTCTACGTATGACCTATATGCCTAACAATGATATGGTGCGTGCATTCAAAAAAGCACTTGTTAAAGTTTTCTATGATTTAAAAAACCAGTTGATTGATAATGAATTGTTTTCTTATGAGTGTTAAAAAACTTCCGGTGTTAGAGGAATCTTAAGATTGATGATGAGGCGTTTGTTGGATGCAAATGACTTCGAAAAAGATCTTGATCATTACAAATCAGTTACAAAAGAAGCTAAGCATATTTTAGCAAGCCCTGTTGCAAAAGTAGCTTAGACTTAAAATATGATTTTATCTCCTCCTCTTTTAGGCAGGGAGGTGGTTAACAGCATAAAATATCTTTACATAATACACATTATACGTATAATACGTATTATGCATTAAAGATAGGATGTGCATATGAAAAAATATAGTTTTACAGATGTAAACCGTGGGGCAGGCGATATTTTAGACGAGGCTATGTCTACACCTGTAGCTTTAACAAAGCGAGGGCGTGAAAAAATCATTATGCTTCCTGTTGATTTATATCATGAATTAATAAAAGCGCGTTCTGGTGCACAATCTTTTGTTTATGCAGATGCACCGCAAAATATATTAGACGATTTAGATCGTGGTTTAGATGACATTTTGAATAGTGATGAACATGTTTAAAGCAGGGGATGTTGTTCAATATTATTATTTATGGCACGAACAAGCGCAAAAAGGTGAACATTCAAGACGTAAAGCGCGTCCTTCCTGTGTTATGGTTAAAACTGAAAGCCATTTCTTTTTGTTTCCTATCACTTCTCAAGAACCTATTAATTTGCAATTTAGCTTAAAAATACCTGAGATAGAATGTAGACGTGCGGGGTTGCAAAAGCAATCTTGGGTGCGTGTTGATGAATTTAATGTTGTTCCTTGCGAATCTTTGTTTGACTTTGAAGATTTAGAACCACAAGGGCGCTTTAGTCTTGCTTTCGTTCGTAAAATTGCACTTAAAATTAAAGAAGTTAAAGCAATAAAACCACTTAGAAAAGTTTCTAGAGACTGAGTGATACAATTAAACAGTGTGAAGTACCGGAACTTTGCTAACATCTGTTTCACGTTCAGCATGCTTTAATAGCGAATAAGCGCTAACAGCGCTATATTCCGAGGACGATTTTCATTTGCGGTTGGTACGCTTCTAGATGCGTCAAATTTTATGGTTGAGGATGAACCAGAAGAGGTATGGCTGCTATTAGAACCCCCACCATATTGAAAAGCGCCACTTGCAACGTTAGCCTTGGCATCAAAATTCAATTCGCCTGTAATGTTACGGATAGCGTCGCCTTGCTGTGATCCAATGGTTCTATTAGGGTCAATATTACGTTCATCATCAACTCCTCGTAGGAACTCCCCTCTTAAATCTGGCAAGCGAAAGGTAGTTTCGCCGTCGCCAGCACCATAAGTCGTGCCTATAACCGCAAAAAGTTGTGCATAGTCGCTCCGTGAAATGAGCGCACCATTTGCTTTTAACCATCCCTTTGGAACTGTTAGTGCAGGATAATAAATTACAGTTCCTACTGGCATGCTATTGTTTAGCGCGTCCAGCAAAGCATCAATTTCTCTCTTGGTATAGACAAGATCACCATCAACTTTAAGCGGTCCTTTAAGCATACTTTCATTTGCGCTTAAACGGGTAACCACTTTCCTTCTCCGAAGACTGAAGAAATCAGATGATATGCCAAAGATCTCCAAGCCGTCATTCATGGTGACTTTTCTGTTAAATGTGTTGTAATTCTGCCATTCATTTTGGCTGGTTAGGCGCCCATAGCTTGTGAGATCTTGATTAATCTTGGCTCTAAAATCGTCAAGCCCCACGATATCTTCTGTTTTATGTTTGTGTGCGCCTAACAGGGAGATAGCGCTGCCAAAGGTAAAATGATTGTTGCTTGATTTATAGAGAACATAATTGTTGGCTGCGTCCTTAGCCCCATCGATATCGCTTAAATCGGTCAATGTGAAGGTTTTATCCGCTGCCATCTTGGCTTTAAGGGTCGTTTCAAGATCTGCGACATCACTTATTGTATGCGTGTGTTTTGAAGGCGCTTTTCCCTCTACCTTTTCCTCAACATCCGCAATGGCTTGATCAATTTTCGTCAAGTTTTCGCGCAAGATTGGGAATTCAGAACTGATAAAACGACCTTCTTTAGGCAATTCCATGTCGAGTTTTTTGGTTTTGGTCATCTCTGTTCTCCCATCACAATATACCGGCGCCAAAATCGCTCACCATAGACCGTGCTGCTGGTCCGCCGGTAAGCGTGAGTTTCAAGCGCGCTTGTTTGGCTGTTTTATCACCACTGATAAATTTGCGCTCTGTCCAAAGTGGTTCAGCGAGTTGTTCTGTTTCGTCGAGTTTCAAAGGGGTGAAAGCACCATCATCCAGTTGCATCTCGAGTGAGAAGGTTGCGCCACCTGGTAAAAAGGTTTTGATATAGCTGGTCAACCTTGCCTTTTCGCCAAAGGCAAAAGCACGGGTGACATAAGTGGCTGTTTTATGAATTTTCCCCGCAATCAATTGAACAGGAGCAAACAAAACAGGTGAGAGTTTGTCTGTCCCTTTGAGAATAGCGCGAAGCTTTACTTTTTCACTGATATATTCGGTAAGGCTGAGTAATTGAAAGGGAAGGAGTTGATAAATTGTGCCATTGTTTCGTTCAATTTCAAAGATGACAGAACAATCGCTTGAAGGCAATTCAATGGCCGCGCGTATTTGCAAATCAGAACAATCAACAAGATCAAAAGTGCCAAGATTAATGGTTTTTTCTGTTTGTGTGTAGCGTGCTGCCAGCACACGAAAGGCTAAGGCTTCATTTTGATGGGCAGTCCAGCTTTGCGCATTGACAGAAGAAAAGCGTGGACCGGTCACGTAAGGGTGGCTCGAGACATATCTCTGGTGTTCTGCATCAAAATCCCCAAGCTTTGCCAAGGAGATAGAATGATTACTATCATCTGTCTTAATAACGAAAGCCGTTAAGCGGTCATTAGGTACAAGGAGTGGCACATCATAGCGTGCTTCTGCCCAACCTAGCTTTGCGCCCTTCATAGAATAAAAGCTTTGTGCTTGAATATCAGCGGTCGGATAACCGTTTTCTGTGCTAACCAAATCAATCACCAGATCATGGTTCTGATTACCGATTTTGCAAAGATGAAAGTCAACACCTGTGATTTGCCGTGTTTCATCAGGGGTGAAGACTTGTGCTTGTGGATCGTCATTTTCCCATATTTTCACCGTTGTGGTGCGCCGCATGACTTTCACATCAATCACACCTTGACCGGTAAAAAGCCCCGTTGCAATTGTTCCACCCATTCCCCGTGCCACAACATTTTTTGTGCCAGCGATAATGTTTTTAGGAATCTTAAAATTGCCCTTAACGGTGCCTTGTCTATCGGCAGAAAAGAAAGAATTTTGCAAGACATCCACACCATCAAAGGTAAGGCTTTTTAAGATTTCCCAATTGCCAAAGCCTTCAATTTTGAAGGAAAGGGTAATTTGTCTTAAAAAGTCGCTTTGTTCTTGGTATGTGTTGATAAAATTATCCCTTACTTCTGTTCTACGTATGGTTCTGCCATGATGTTTTCCCATAATGATTTGATTGGTGATACCCGAGAGCCAATCGGTGCGCTGTTCATGCCAAAAGTCTGTCGCGGGTGTGAGGGTTACTGTACCAGGGAGAGGTGCAAAATTTTGATAAGGGTTGATTTTTTCACAAGCCGTTTTCAATTCTTGCGCAATGATCACTTCATTTGTCCAGTCAAGCGTGACAGGCGCGTTCAGATGAGCGGTGTAAAAGGTTGGGTCAATGGCGAGCTGCAAAATGCCATTGCCTACAGCCCCCGTTTGTTGAAAACCTTCATCTCTGTAAGAGTCATCTAGAAAAGGGTCGGCAAACATGCCTTTTTTGGCAACAGGTTCTTTAGAGTCGACATTGCTTTTAATGCGTTCTAATTGCATCAACCGGTCAAGGGAGAGCACCCGTTGAAAATAGCGCCACATCTCATCATAGGGCGCAACCCGTGTGCCATCATTGGCCACACTCGGCGTTTCAAGCCAATTGTTAGTGATGGTTGCAAGGGATAAGACATCATCAGGAACACTGGGTGCCATGGGATCGTCTGACGAAATCCCCTTGATATAAACCACATTGCCCACTGTGTTGAGACCTATACGGTCAATACGTGGCAATTTGTAAGTGTAGCTGACAATAATATCACCGCCATCAGCACCACCTGAGACGGTAATTTCCTGTGCTGTTACCTTATCGGCTGTCACTTGTGCACGATAACGGTAAGTGACTTTATAAGTGCTCCCACTAGCAGGTTCATCCCCCCCGGGAGCCCAATCAATGGTGTCTCCTGTTTTTTTAAAATCTGTGCCTTCTTTAAATTCCTTGCTTCCTTGAACGACTTTAATAAAAGAAGTGATGCTTTTATCAGGAACACCATCACGCCCAGCGGCAACTGCACCACGGGTGACGTTAACGGTTTTTTCTTTTGTCAACAAAAGAGACTGAATATCAGCAATAGGAAAATAATAGGGTTTAAAGGTAAAACTTGTTTTCCCTTTTGGAGGCGCAAAAATATGCGTTTCGCTTGGAACAACGCTTGTCGAAAAATCCTCTGGCTCTTCATGGCGCAAAGCAGCAAGGCGTTTGCGTTTAAAGCCATTGATATTGGCTTCTCCTTCTTGAATACTAAACACTTGGCAACCGTTGTTTGGTCCTAATGCTGTCACACGGCAGCCACTCACGATATAATGCCCATGGGCTCTGTCATAAGTAGCAATAGCTTGCATGGCGGGTTCAAGCAGTGATGGGGACTTTTGATCAATCAGAACACCATCTTGTAAGATATAAACCGGAAAGAAAGTGCCTTGCTGTGTATCTTCTTTCAGAGCCCAAACAAGCTGAGCTGTTTCGCGTGCGGCACCAGGCTCTCCTTCTGCCAATGAGCCAGGGACTTGCCCCAACAGCTCTGGATCATCTTCATGGGTAATCCATTTTTTTTGTAGCTTCACACCAATTTCAATGCGTCCAATCATGGCAACATTGTTGAGTACAGCTTCAGAGACTGGAAAGATATCACCTGCAATATAAATCTTGCCATCCGTTAAAGTGATGGTCCTCGTGTCTTTGTTGACAAAAGCATCAGCTCGTTCAATGCGGTCTCCTTCTTTGGCAACAAGGCGTCCCAAACGGTCATGCCGTCCCCTTATGATGGTTTGAACCTCATTCAGTTCACCACTTTGAATAAAGGGACGCGTGCCATAAAAGACAACGCTTTGTTGTTCCTCTTTGCCGCGAGATCTGTCAATTGCAAAGGGTAAACCACTTTCATGCTTCATATTAAAACCTCAATAAAATCTTGAATTGTTCGCGAACATCGGCACGCAAAGGAATATTGACAGCTGTTTTGAGTATCTCGACACCACCATTCAGTTCATTGGCGTCACACCAAAGCTTGCCAAGAGGGACATCTTGTTTTGGAGAGGCATGAACGAGAATGGAAACAAATGCTGCTTGTTTGCGGTCAATATCGTGAAAATCTGTTCGTGCTGCCAGAAAAAGTGCGCTACCCATCGGGGAGGGCTGGAATCTGCCGCCTGAATGGCTGTAAACGCCATCCAAAGCCTGTTCGACAGGCGCTACAGCATAGCATCTGCGATACCCAATCACGGCATTTTGAGTGTCTCTTAACACGAGATAAAGCGTGCGGTTGTTAAACCACTCTGCCATGAGTATATCGCGTTCATGTTTTTTGACCGAACACCACGGAAAGTTTGCCATGTCCCATGGGTAATCGATTTGGTTCCAGCTTAATTCTTCATCCCCATCATTTATCCAATTGCCAATAAGCCTGCCTTCTTCTTCTTTCAGTGTGTGATTGATCTCTGTCGTGCGCCCAAAGGAAAACAAAGTGCCTCCAGCTGTTAAGTGAACACCGCTTTCATACTCCAACATGCTGTCATCAAGGCGTGACATATTGCCTTCCATGGCTTGAACATCATAGCCATAGGCCCCTCGACGAAAATCAGAGCGCAAACTTTTGGAGAGGTCGGTAATCGCTTCAATGGCTTCAAGCTGTGTTCGTTCAGGCAACTGATCAAAGTAGAGTTGAAAGGAGTTCCACCATACCCGACCCGTCCAGGCGGGTTGAAAGCGTGCTGTAATCTGGAGCCATTCAAGCCCCATCTCTATTGCCGCAAGTGAGCCACGTAAGCGCTGCCATTGAAGCCCTTGATCAATCAAATCATAGAGGTTTGGAACATAAGGCGTAAGCTCTCCAAGCCCGTATTCTTCAATCAACCACGGCAAGAAACGGGGAGGGCGTGTGATCAGTTTAGAACGTGAAATCCCCAAAACAGAACCATCAACATCTTGATGAAAGTCGCAAACATCGGCAAGACGCTTTTCAAATTCTGTTGCATGTGTGGGGAGGAGGGAGCCAACCATTAGCGCGCACGCCCTTTGAAGTTTAAGGTGATTTTTCCAATAGATAAAACTTCTTCATCACAAACCGTACTGTCTTGTTTTGGTGTAATGGCGATCACTTTTTGGACACCAGCAATCATTAATTTTGAAATCCACCACGACAAACTTAATTCACGACCAATGGCTTGTTCTTGTCTCCACGCTGCTCTTAAATTTGTTTCCATTGTTGTGAGAATTTTTAAAGATGTTTCTGGTAACAGCCAAACATCTGCTTCTAAATCCACCACTTTTTTGACAGCAGCGTGAACAATGATTGTATCATTGGTCATGATGATATTTTTTCTGTGAAGAGCTTCTGAAACTATTTGTATGAGATCTTCAGATGCTGTTCCTTCTTCATTGTTACCAAAAAGAGCAACATAGATAGTTGGGTCTTTGCCTTTACGGTAAACAATCGCATCCTTAACACGACTATCGCTTGAGAGAGCGATAAGCTTGTAATATGGCTCTGTCCCGCTACCATTGCCACCACGGACATGAAGTTGAATGCGTTCACGATATCTCTCGTCACTTTCACCCTCCATGCGGGCAAGACCATGCCAGTTTCCCAAAGCGTCAAGAGATTCACCGGTTGCAAAATCAAGAATGTTGTTGCGTGCCGCTTCGTTAATACGTTGTCTTAACAGCAATTCTCGATAGCTAAAAGCCTCAATGACTTTTACAGCCGGATCACTTTCAAGAACGGTATATTCAGGCAAAAGCTCTTTTAAATGGGCAAGAGCAGCAGCGCGTATTTCCTCAAAAGAAAGTTCTGTGATGATTTCGGGTTTTGCAAGTGCTCCATTCATTTTATCAATAATCCTTCCATGGTAATGGGCTTGCCTGAAGGCAAATAAATGCCTTCAAAGGACAAAGAAACTTGCCCAGCCTCACTCCATTTAAAATCAATTTTTTTCAATTTAAAACGTGGTTCCCACTTGTCTAAAGCCTCAGCAACAGCAGCATAAAGAGCAACAGCAAAAGCATTATTAACCGGTGCATCAATGAGTTCAGCAACGCGTGAACCATAATCACGACGCATTACACGCGAACCAATCCGCGTTGACAAAATATCAAGGATTGATTGGCGTAAATGATCAATGCCGGTCAATGACTTTCCCGTTGTGCAGTCCATTCCACTGTTCAATTGGGACCTCCTGTCATAGAGCCACCAGAAGTAACACCGCCATGAACATGTGTTGCTCCTACATTGGTGCCGTTATGCTTTAGTCCACTTGAATGAATGGAAACATTATTTCCAGAATGAAGAGAGAGACTATCATTCGAATTCAGTGAAATGCCACCACCAGCCTTCAAAGAGATGCCGCCCTTTGCGTTTAAATTTATATCGCTTTCTGAAACAATCTTTATGCCTTCCGGTGCGGTAAGCTCTAGCTTGCCCCCATCACCTTTTAGTGACACACCATCAGCAATCGTCAGGATAAACTTTCCGCCGGATTTGATGTGAATTCCATAAGTGTTTTGTTCATCATCATATTCAAGGCTGGTTCCATCAGGGTATATAGTTCGGTGAATGCTGCCTTTATCGGCTGCTTGATTAGCATCGGTGTGAATGGAACCCACAATCACCCCTTGTGATAAATCTCCTGATGATGAAACAACAATCACTTGTTCTCCAACATCGCGTCCTTCATAAGAGCGTGTTTTACCGGCGCGGGCTTGTGTGTCTGGAATCCAGTCACTGACAAGATTGCCACTTTTTACCCGATAGCGTGCGTTTTTATGGTCGACATGGCTAATCTTCCCCACCACAACCATATTGGCTACACGTCTCTTTAGATCTGTGATTTCTTTATCGCGCCGCTCTAACATGAGTAACCTCGATTTTATGGTATTTATCTTTATTTCTCACGCCTGTTTCTGGTTCAAAGCTTAAGAAATGTTCAACGAGTCTTGCTGTTACACTGCCTTCTTCTTCATCCATGTTGGGGATATTTGTCACATAAATGACTTCAAAGGTTAAAATTGCACCATGGAGCGCTAGAGTACCATTATCGTCAAAGGCAAAAGCAATATTTTGCAGGCGGCATGTCTCAACTGTGTTGTTGAGATTGGGATTAGCGTAGAAAATCTCCTCCACTTCCCATGCTAGTTGGTCAACAAAACGCGCTCCATCTTCACATGTTGCATAGCATTCAACATCTAGCGTTAAAACACGCCGCCTTACTCCATAATCATAGCCATCTTTAATTGTTTCACTTTGCGTTGAGATATTAATTGCAGGCGTATTCTCAGGGGAAAAGTTGAAATCGCGCATATTGAAAACATTGTCACCAGCTGCCGTTTTTGCTGCCTTTATCAAAGCAACAAAACTTTCCCTGATCTTCTCTCTCGGATGCATGAGTGTTCCTATTTAGTTGATGCCATCTTTACTTTGACTTCCTCTTCGCCCTAAAGGATGAGGTTTTACAGTGTAACGGATAATCAAAATGCTGTTTTACGGTGAGTTAGACAAAGATGCCTCATTGTTTTAGCTCCCGCAAAATAAGCTTATACATTCCGGATTTTGAGGCTTAGACATCTGTAACAGTGAAGTATTCTTGAGAGGGGGCTTTGCTGTTTTCAGGAGCCATCACAATAACACTATCTTCCGGTTTTGGTGGCAACCCCCCAATATCATTTATACAAAGATAAAGTTCCTTTCTTGCAATTGTGGTCGGGATTCTACCACCAGCGTCCGATTCTGAATACTTAATGGCATAAATCGCTATGATACGAAAAGATTGCTGGTTGTCCTTTCGCATGTAGATGATGGGCTGCCCAAAGGTGTTGCGAACATCTTTAACCATTTTGTTTAGCAGCCCATACTATCGCATCTTATTTCGCTCCAATCACGGTTTAAACAGCATTTCAGGGCGTGTGCAAATGTAAAGCGGATAGCTGTACACTTCAGATTTCACCCATGTATTATACGGTCGTGGTCGACGATCAGCATAGTGTAAAGAGGCTTTCCAACCGTGTTGGCAAAATCCAAGCTTTCATCAAGGGCAAAGGTTTTCTGGAAAATACCAAAGCGCCAGTGATAATCTGCTTTAAAAATTACAATTAAAGTGAGTAGTGTGTTGACATAGTCTAAGAACATTATTTAGCTTTCTTATTGGCAGCATATTCGTGACGAGCAAGTTGGTGCTGTATGTTTTTGATTAATCTTTCATTGGCTTCTTTTACAATAGCACTTGTAATCTCTGGTTTGGACATTACTCCAGCAATTGAGGGTTCCTCTTGTTTTGCAATGGGGAATTTACCTCCGTCTACTCTTTGAAAAACATTACCCTTCATCTTTTTTTAATCAACACGCTTTGGAAAACTCTCACCCTTAATAAAACTATGAGGCAAGATTTATTTTTTCCCAAACATTTTGTAAGTTACGCCACGTTTTATTTCTCTTGCTGCAAAAGATTTAAGAGGTATAGGTGTTCCAGAACCAATGATATCTGTCTCAAGAAACTTTGCTGTAGCTTTTTCTTTAATATAAACTCCTTGAGTGACACGCTTTGATTGGGCTGATGTAACATCGGCAATTTGTTTTTCTGCAAAGCGTTCCACTTGTTTTGCTGCGGTGTTTACAGCATTACGCAAAGCTCAATTAAGGCCTGGTACTTGAAGACTAGAGAAGGATACCATTTTTGGCGGATGATTAACTTTAATTTCTAAGCCTTTTTTGGAGCAGGTGTTGATGACTTAGAAACTTTAGATGCTTTGGGCTGTTCGAGTGGAGTTTCTTCTGCTGCTGATTCAATTAATGTTTGTACGGCTTTTTGTTCTATCTGCTTAATTTGTCCAACTGCCTTGTTAGGTTTTGCTATTGTCTTAACCTCAACAAAAGGTTTTGCAGCATTGGCGCGCTTGAGACGTGCGTAGATCTTATTGGAAACTTTAACAAATGGGGGAAGTTTGTGCTGAAGGTTCAAAACGAACAGTGCTTTTATTGTCGCCAACAACACACATTGGCTTAGTGATGACAGCTTTCATCATTGCTCCTTTTGAGTCATAATCAATGACATAATTAGTCAATTATTGGTCTTTGTTATTTGAAAAATAGATTAACCAGTTTTATTCAAGAAAACTGAACTTTTCAGCCGCATTTCAGGCACACATTTTATTGAATTTTTAAGGGATGTTTTTGAATTTTAGACACAACACAACCAGCGCCGTACTGTCATTAAATACGATTTTTTACATCATGTCAACAGAAAAATCATAGTCTTGTGTCTTTTTTGTTTTTTTCACTTAAATCTGCTGTTTTAGAAACAAAATGGCATGTATTGACACATCCAAAAAAGAAGAAAATCTAAATATTAAGCTCGTGACGCGCTGCTGTTGCCAAAAAAGCAGATCTTGTTAAACCTCTTTCTTGTGCGCAATCATCAATTGCACGTAAGAGCCCTCGTTCAATAGATATATTCGTACGTACCACTTCTGCATCATTTTCAATAAAGGGGACTTGTATTAAAAAAGCTCCTTCTGACAAAGCTATTTTGACAGATTTCCGTTGTATGACTTCTTCAAATTTTGAAGGAACAGGCACTGTATCTATATCTTCACAATAAAGTTGAAGTGCTTCTGTTGCATTTGCGATTAATTTTTCTTCTTGATCAGCAGCAGAAAAAAGCCCCTCAAAATCAGGAAACTGAACACCAAAAGCAGAATCTTCATCTTTATGAACAAGAGCAAAAAATCTTTTCATTCTTCTTCTCCTTTTTTTAACCAGCCTGCTTGTTGTGCGATAGAACGTGCTGTACCAATCGGAAGATTTTTTTTAGGATGTGGAACAATAACAACCTTACCATCTTTTTTTAATTTATGATGAGAACCTTTTACTTTGACAAGTTCAAAGCCATCACGCTTTAATTTTGCAATGATTTTCCGGCTATCTTGTTCCATTAGCTAAGCCAATAATGCGTAAATATATACACAATTTAAGGATTTTTCATTTGATGTCAATCCTTTTTTTAACGGCTAAAATGCTTATGAAGCGCATTAAGAACAATACGCAAAGAACTAACAAGATGTGTCAGTGATTGATCTTCTATAACAAGATATTGTAATGCCGCATAAAAATTATGTTGGTGATGCAGTTGTTGTGCTTCTTTGATAAGGCTTTTAGTCTCTTCATAACAATGAGTTGCTCTTTCAATCCACCGTTTTTGTGCTTCTTCATTTGATGAAGGAGTAAAGTCATCATAAATTGCACTAGGCAATCCTTTTGCACATAGGTAATTGTTTCTCACTTCAAGATATTTTTGCGCAGCATCATATTGGTCTTGATTGATTTCGCCTTGCAAATAAAGCCGCCCGATATAAGTAGCAGCAAGTGGATTTTTGGCCTCTTCTATGGTCAAGCCAAAACGCTTAGCACGCATTTCTATTGCCAATTGATTAACAGGTTCACGCGGTGTTTTTGCTCGTGAGATGCGTCCATTTGGTTCTCTGGCACATCCCTTAATCCGTGGACGTCCACGTTTTGCACGTTTTTTTCTTTTTGTCATATTTTTTTCAATCAGAATGGCATGCCATCATTAAAAGATGTGGCATAATCAGCTACACCTGAAGCGGCAGCATAACTTTGGGAGGTGATGGGTGAAGGGGTAGAGGATGCAGATTGCTCTTTCTTGGCATCAAGCAAATGTAATTCGCCTTTGAATTGTGGCAAGATAATCTCTGTTGTATAATGTTCACCACCGTTTTTATCTTGCCATTTGCGTGTTTGTAATTTGCCTTCTACGTAAACTTTTGAACCTTTGTTGAGATACTGAAGTGCAATTTTTGCCAAATGTGGATTGAAAACCACAACTGAATGCCATTCAGTTTTTTCTATTTTTTGATTGGTCTTTTTATCTGTATAGCTTTCAGAAGTTGCCATACGAAAATTGACCACGTCTGCTCCAGACGTCATTGTTTTGCTTTCGGGGTCAGCACCAAGGCGTCCGATTAACGTCACTTTATTTAGCATGTTTTTACTACCTTGAATTTGTATTTTAATACGTAAAAAATCTTAGCATGATTTGCACGTTTTTTCAATTATTTCAAAAGGATAATATTGTTTTTTAACATATAAAATTATGTTATACGGTGTATAAAATAAAAAGATCAAGGTATTCCATTCTGCAAGCACCGTTTTTTTTCTACTTTCTCCATGAGTTCCTTGAACTCTATCAGATTTTGTTGTGAAAGAGACTTCAAAAGTCCAACAAACGTTCCAGCAATTTCATGGTTAAGTAGATCAGAAGCATTTATTTTATTGTAAAATTCTTACTACAAATATTTGCTTCTCTTCTCAAGATAGAAGCAGTTTCTTCATCTAAAGCATATTTCTCAATGATCTTTTTCCCATGCCAGCAAGTATAGGTTTTTTGCCAATTTCCACAGAAGATAAAAACGCTATAGACACACCTAATTTTCAGCTATCTTTAAAAGACGTTCTGTCCGATCAATACGAATTTTACGTAAGGTTTTGCCAAATGGTGTAAGCATTTGATTAAAGCTCCTATTGATGCAATCTGTAATTAAGCTGCTTTGAGAAGCGGACCTATATTCTTTTCTAAGAATTGAGGGACTTTGATTTTAGGTGAAAAAATCATCAGTTAGATAGCTTGCCTTTTCTCTTGTAGAGAATATTGTAAGCTAACTTCTATTGAGGGATATTGCCTATGCAAAAATTTAATTTCTTCAACGTTATCATAAGTAATTAGCCAATACGCCGTCACATGTTAGGAGGTGACATTCTCTAAATTGTGGTGATCATTAGCTTTGCAAAACCAAGTGTAAAGCCTTTTTTCTTTTTTAAAATAAGGAGGGTCCATATAAAAAGGTATTTTCATCAGTTTAATAACGCAGCAAAAATTCTCGTGCATTTAAACGAGTTAAATGTATCCTATCTTTTTGTTCACTTATGCGAAGAATGTGTTCAATTATATTCTCTTTGTTAAATCGGCAATCTATTTTATAAGTGCCGCTTTGTCTTTTTCCTCCAATTGGTCCAGCATTTTTAATAATTCCAGATCTATTTGTGCGATTCAAAAAGAGTGCTGCAAGTTCTGCGCTAAGCACATCTGCACTTTCAGGAAAAATTTCTTTTTGTATGTACCATTCTTCTAAGTTAATAGTAGTCGTATTGATTTTTTCTATTAATTCTTCTGTCTTGTGCAAAACGCAATACCAAAAGCTCCAAATGAACAGGTCAATATCGTTAATGTGAATATCTTTAACATCACCATTTAAAAGAAGCTTTAGAGCAAATCCGCACCCGCCAGCAAATGACTCTGTATAAGAACAGCCATTTAATGCATTTTTCTCAAATATTTCTTTGACTTTTCCATACAGCGCAGCCTTACCGCCTAGATATCTCAATGGTGAGCAGACATGAGTGATTGTTATGCGCCTTTTTCAATGATTTTTTTGATGTTTTTGTTGATTTCATCTATGAACGTTGAGAAGAGGCAACGCCATTTAATCTAAACAGTTTTATAAAATCGGAAATTTTACTATGGCTTTTTAATGGAGCACTGTAGTGTGTAAATAGATATATTTATTAAACTGCATGTACGTAACATAAGAAACAATACACAGAATAAAAAAGAGTACCAAAGAGAAATATCTGAGTACCAAAGTACAGTATCCAATGGAAAAGAAAGCTTATGCTCCACGTAATTAGAGATGACAGGCAAAAAAACAGTTTCTTTATAAATACTTGGGAAAGTTAAAACGACAAGCGCTAAACTTATTAGCTTTAAAAATCGGTGCATATACTGTTGTAAATCACGTGTTAATATCTTTCAACCTGTTGTATTGCCGAGTTTGTATTTTGGGTTGCTCTGCAACACAGAAGGAATATTAGAATTGCATAAAATGGCAAAAACAGTTGTTACTATTACCAAAGAAACAGACGCGAATGTCAAAATACTATGAATAAAGGCAAGATTTTTTTAATTCCTGAAAAACATAAAAATATAAAAGTTATAATGTCAAACAAGGCTTTTTGCCACTTATCTGTAAACATATTCATTCCCTGTAGAAAAATTATGATCTCAATTTTTAAAATTTTTTCTGAGGAATTCTAAAATCACAACACTCAATTAAAGAGCTATGTGTGCTAAAAACACGGTGCTTAGTTCCTCATTATGCTTTCCCAATATCAAGCGGCTTCCGATAGTTTTTTATGCCTTTGTTGATTTCATCTATGAGAGGTTCAATATTCAGAACGCTTTTAGGAAGATTACTACCATAAACCCACGCGTTCACTTGCGCTTTGGTACTAAAATCTGCATTTTCTGGTATGGTGTAATACTGACCGCCATCAAACTTTTCACACTCTCTTGTGCCATCTTCATATTCGTAGAGATTGTAAAAATACTCAGCTGCTCCGTCCCCCCAAGGAACATAACCAACAGCAGTTGCAACAAACTTTTTTTGCATGGGCTGTTTACGTTTTTTTAAGAACAGGTGTTGTAAAATTCGCATGTTTAAAACCTTAATTTTACCTATAGATCTAATTGCCTCAAATTTGACCATACAGAGCGTTTTGCATTTCTAATATTTTTTCAAAAAAACTTCAAATCGCTTTGTATGGTGCCTTTTATTGATTTAAATACATATCTAATCCCAAAATGATCAGCACTTTTCACTAGTTTACTAACCTGCAATGTTTTTCACTGTTCCTCCAAGACCATTTAAAATCCCTTCAAGCTTTTGCTTTTCAACCAACGTGAGTGGTCTTGAATTCTCTCTCATTGCCTTTTCTTTCAGCCTTTTTTCACGGGTGTTCAAAACAGCCTTGCGTACAAGATTGGCTTTCGTCAAAAGACTATTTTCCAAATCACGACATAATCTTACTAACTCACGAGTGCTTGGAAAAAACGTATCCGATAAACCTTCTACCTCATCGCATAAAATTCGTTTAACCGTTTTCATCAGTGACCACGCAGAAACACTTTCCAAAACCATTCCGTAGGTAAGCGCCATACCTTCATGATCTGCCTGTTGCGAAATTTTCAAACCACACGAAAGCATCCGAATTGCCTTGGCTATGTCCTCTTTGCTCGCTTTCACTGAAAACAATTCGTGAAGTTGATCACAAGCATTTAAGGCAATCGCTTCCTGCTGTTGTGTCAATGCACTGCCACTCTTCAAAATCAAAGGAAACTCCGGAGCTATCCTCTCGTGAATGTGTTTCAAAGTGACCTCGAGACCCGATATTAAGGATACTATCTGAGATGCGTTCACCAACGCTTTTTTGCCTTTGAGAGTGATTTCCATAGTTTTTTCCTTTCTCTAAATCCTCGATAGCTTTTCGCACCCAGTTTCTCCATGTTGCTTGCCAATCATGCTTGGTAGCATCCTTCCCAGTCTTGGCTTTCCAATAATCTCTAAATTTTGCGATTTCGACTTTCACGCGCTCTGGAGATAACCCCTCTCTAATCGCAAAATCGTAATCGAGTTCGAAATCCTCAGGCAATCGACAACCACGATTAGCTTGATTAGCTTTCGCTCGTTTTGCTTTTTGGGGAATATTCTCTTGCTCGTGAATGGAAGGTTGGTTTTCTACTACCGTTTCGATTTGCTCTGGTTGGCTTTCGCAAGCATGAACCTCAGTTGGCTTGTCAACCAAATCGCTCGTTTTTGAATTTTCAGAATCGATTTCTTTTTTTGCTAATACGATAGTATTAGTTTTTTTATTATAACTGTTAATGTTATTGTTATATGGTATCGATTGCGTATCACTTCCGTATTTAGTTTGTATAGCTTCCGTATTACACTTTATATCTTTTTCTTTAGATTTTTTCCATCTAGCACTAACAGCTTTTGATGAAGCTTCCGATTTCCTCACGCTATCATTTAATTCTGCTTCAACATCTAGATTCCATAAACGACCATCTTCTAAACGAATAATATGGCCAGTACTCTGTAAAACGTCTAATGCTTTTACAAATGCTTTTACTGAATAGCCAGTATAATTAGCCCAAACCTTAATGCTATTTAAAAGAGGTTCACCTGTGTGAAGCATTTGCAACCGTAACCTCATGTATATATTGCCTTCAATAGAAGACAAACAAGTGAGATCAAGAATCCATTTATCGGCAAAAAGCCTTGTCCATGGTATTTTACTGGACATGCGCATCCCCTTCTTTCATTAAATATAAAATTGCCAAAGCATCTGCTTCGTTGTCGTCTTTAGGCACATGCCCTTTGGAACATATCGCCTTAATCATTTCTTCTTTTGAGGCATTGCCTTTTCCTGTCGTTGCCTTCTTAATTGTGCCAACAGGAATGCCTTCATATGGTATCTGATGATGTTCACACCACGCTGTTAAGGTTGCTAGAAAGCCCCCATAAGTATGAGAAGCATCTGTACCCACATGCCGGCGCACCTCTTCAAAGTACACTGCGTCAATTTCATTAACAGATCTCTTTAATTCAGTAAGCCACCGTTTAAAGCGCAGATAACGCATACCACCGCCTTCAAAACGGTGTGATTGAAAATGTTCTGTATCACTTGTTATACGACCATCCGCACCGCATATCGCCCAGCCTGTCTTGGTACCTAGATCAAGGCAGAGAATGGTTTTTGAATTAATTATCATTACTCTCCCCATTAAGGCTGTTGCGTGTTTATATGTGTGCTATGATAGAGCGCTTAGAAATTGCCTGTATTGAAAAAATGTTTTTGAAAAAGTAACCTCCCAGCGATTTTAAAAAAGTGGGAAGGGGAAAGATGCAAGAATGGATAAAGATATTTCTTACAGGTTTTGTATCATTTACTGTGTCGCTTTCGGTAGCGTTTATTTTAAGATACAAAGACCGTAAAGAAACAGCCAGAATCTGCAAAGATGATTTAGAAAAAGCTGCAAAAAAACGAGAAGAGGATAGAGAATGGGTGACCAAACAATTTGCAGAAAGCCAAAAACAAACTGCAGCTCTTAAAAAACAAGCTGAATCGACAAAAGACCTTGCCGAATGGTCAAAGCAACATATTGAAATTTTGTTAGATGACAAGAAAGCACGGGAGTTGGGTTCAAAGCTTTCTATATGTCCAACTGGTGTACATTTGCCGACACTAGGTAATTGAGCACGCTTTGCTTTAAGGGCAACCAACCCTACAGTATCCATGATACACGTTCTAAATATAAAGTTAAAGGATGATTCTCCCTGCATTCTAGGATATGGAACTAACCTACGAAAATGCAAAGAAAAGTATGTTAAATCGTATACTTTGCGTGGACGAGAAGAAGGCATACGCTTCATTCTAAAAGTAGATGATTTCTGTACAGGAAAAGAAATAGATGTTGATATTCCTGTACTTCCTACTAAGGACTCTCCCACTATCATTCCCATTTTTATAGCGGCACGCGAAGAAAATATGATAAAATAGCGAGTTACTTTAATCATTACCCATACATCTCCTTTAGAACCAGAAACAAAAATGATAGTGAGTACAAAAACACATGCCATATATTTTAGAACAGTGGATTAACTCAATTCAGACACACACTGCGCGTATCATCTATTAATTCGATTTTTTCTTCTCTTTTTTGAAAAGAGTCTCTCTCAAGTTTTCAAGCTCTTTTTTCACCAAAAATATAAAAAAGGTTAGACTACTAAGATGATCAAAGGATGATAGATCTTCAGAAAAATGATTATCAAACCAAACATTAAAAGCTTGCATAAAGACAGATGAAAACCATTGTTTCGTAGAGAGAATAAAGAATTTAGACGGACACTCTCTGATTATTTCATAATCTGAATATGCGAGTAAAGAAATGCCACCCATATATTTCTATCCAACACTCTCCATGAGAGTGATCATCTGGTCTTTACTTATGGTGATCTGTGATGCATCTATCATTTCTGATCTTTCTTCTTTAAGAGGAGGGAGTATGGTGCTGTTGGTGTTCGTTCTTTTCTCCATATTGGAGCTTCGTCATTTCATTTTGTTTGCACGGCTTCATGCAAATAGCGGAACCGTTGACAAAAGAAGGCGTTGGAGGAGATTGTTCATTCCATAACGCTTCCAGAAGATATGCAACGGCTCCTCTTGAAGGAACACCATATTTTTCCCAACGCCATACTGTTGATTTGTTGACGCCTAACCGTGTTGCCATTTCTTTTAGAGTTAAATTCAGATTTTTACGTAATTGTTTTGCTGCTATTTTTCCCATAAACGCGAATATGCATTATGAGTACTTAAAAGTCAAGTCGAAACGCATACCAATTATATGCAATATGAATACATTAAGGAGATAAAAATGCTTAGTAACACGATAGACCAATCTGCTAGATTAATAAAAGCGCGTTTAGCGCGTGGTTTTAGAAGTGCTAAAGAAGCAGCTAGATATTTTGGCTGGAACTATTCTAGCTATATACAGCACGAACAAGGACTAAGAGGAATATCACGGGCATCTGCGAAATATGCAAAAGCATTTAGAATTAGTGAAGGATGGTTATTAACCGGAGAGGGAGATGGCCCTTCCTTTCCAACCCCCGCCACAAAACAAACTGTCGATGAGCAAATTATTGATCTACTACAAAAAACAACTCAACCAGATAAAGAAACAATTCTTCACCTTTTAAATCGCCTGCATGCAAAAGAAAAAAAATAAAAGCTTTTTTTCTTTCATTACTAAAAGTAGAAACTAGCTGCATTATTTTATTTTCTAATTCTATATCACTTTTTATTGTTTTCATAACCATTCACTTTCCCCTTTCATGAGAATCGTCATCTAGAAAAAATCTTGTAAGAAGATTTTTATACCGTCAACATAAAATACACATAAAGCATACTTTATTATTGACATGTATGCATTATGCGTATTACATATATTCCATAAACCACAAACAAACAATCGCCAAAAGGCGTTAGAGGGGGGTAATTATGGATAAGCCAATTCTTATTAATTCCAATGAAATTTTATTAGTTGTCTACGATGATGATCAACACATTGGAGAGGCAGGTCCACTAGATGAAAGCCAAATTCTAGAGATTGTTGATGAAGCAGATGATACCGTACAAATCTTTCGTATAAATCCTTTTGAGAAAAGTTGCGAAGATATCTCTGAAGATATTGCAGAGGCATATATAAAAGAAAACTTCGAGTTTCTAGATGAGGACAGCAAGGTTGATCCTTATATCTGTGAAAGCAATGCTTACCATAGGCTTTTAGACGATATCGTAGACGAAAAATATAAGGATAAGATATTCGGTACCTATGAACAGCAACACCGTTTGCGCCCATGTGATGTGCTTTAAAAAGGGGGGGGCGCTTAAGCCCCTTTGCAAACAATATCATCATAATAGAAAACGGAATTTATTATGAGTAATCTCATTACAATATCAGAAAGTACTGTTAATAACACAAGGGTTCAAACAGTCAACGCACGTGAATTGCATGCATTTTTAGAAATAGGAAAAGATTTTTCCACTTGGATTAAGGACCGTATTCATCAATACGAGTTTGAAGAGGGAAATGATTTCATAAAAACACAAGATTTACGCTCCCCAAAATTTGGGAGCGTAAAATCTAGAGCTGTTGTAGCTATAGACTATCACTTCACATTAGATATGGCAAAAGAGCTTGCTATGGTAGAGCGTAATGAAAAAGGTAAACAAGCCCGTCAATATTTTATTGAATGTGAACGGTGTGCAAAGAAACCTTTAGACCTTGCAAACGCTTTAGAATACCCTCTGTTTGTGAAAAAACTGCTTTTAGAAAGCGTCAGACAATTAGAAAACTTAAAAAGTGAAATGAGTACTCTTAAACCAAAAGCAATGGCTCTTGAAAGCTTACAGCGTCATGATGGGCTTTTTGGTTTTACCGAAGCTGCTAAAATATTAGAGTTACAACTAAAACAGTTCATTCTCTTCTTACAGGAAAAAGGTTGGGTTTATCGCCATGCTCCAAGCAGTCCCTTGTTATCTTACCAAGACAAAATCAGAAAAGGGCTTATGGATTGTCCTACCATCACTATTCAAACCTCTGATGGAATAAAAAAAGTCATTCCTTCAGCAAAAATCGCAACAAAAGGTATGGGTGTGCTTTCTCAACTTAAAAGACAATGCATGCATTAATTAAGGAAACGCAATAATGGAAAAGAAATACGAATTTACTGATGAAATCGATATAGTTTATAAGCGTAAGGCTCACCGCATTCGTGCATTACAAGACTTTTGAGACGTCAAGAAAGGTGATTTAGGCGGCTATATTGAAAATGAAAGCAACTTATCACATAAGGGCAATTGTTGGGTTGTAGATTTTGCCAAGGTTTATGAAAGTGCTAAGGTTTATGGAAACGTGCAAGTTTGCAGTTATGCATATGTTTATGGCAATGCTAATGTGTCTGGTAGTGCGTGCATTTATAACAATGTAAAAGTTTATGATAGCGCATACATTTATGACGAAGTCAAGATTTTTAGAAATGCCGAGGTTTGTGGATTAGCCCATATTCGCGGAAACACAAGAATCTCAGCAGACATAAAAATTTAACAACCAAACAACCATTTTTCAAAACAAGCGTGATTCACGCCACGGGTGAATTGCGCGCAAATGGAGGAAATTAAGATGAGTGAACAAAACACTAACCTAACAGAAGTTGAAGAAACACATCATTTAGTCGTCGAACAAACTGCTATGGAACGCATTTTAAATAGAGCCTTAGAAAATGACGTCGGTATTGACCGCCTACAACGTCTTCTTGATTTAAGAGATCAAGAAATAAAACGGCAAAACTATCAAAACTTTGTCCGTGATCTTTCGGCTATGCAAACGGAATGTCAAGATATTGAAAAAAACTCTACAAACACCCATACAAACAGCAAATATGCTACGCTTGATCAGTACATTGATGCTGTAAAGGACGCGCTTGCAACATACAACTTTGCTTTGTTTTCTCGTATTAAAAGTCAAACCGCAACAAACGTTACCATAGAAATAATTCTGTCTCATCCTTCAGGCAATCAAATCTCAACAGAAGGAACATTTCCAATTGACAGTACAGGCTCTAAAAATAGCATACAATCAGTTGGTTCCACACTTACCTACGCACGCAGATACCTGTTAGGCATGCTTCTTAATGTAGCAAGTAAAGAAGACGATACAGATGGTCAAACGCAAACCAAAGAAGGCGATACAAATAATCAAAAAGTTTCCTCTAAACAGATAAAGCAAATCGAAGAATTAATTAAAGAAACAGGGACAAATGAAAGTAGTCTTCTCTATTTTGCAGAAGCAGAAGAACTAACAGATATGTCTTGTGAAAAAGCAGAATTGGTTTTGGGGCATTTAGAAAGAAGAAAAAATATTCAAAAAGAAAAAGCTCTACAATCGCTCCCACCACAAGAGCAACAAACGGCGGTATGAGATGGAACAAAGAACAGCAGAATGGTTTCAAGCAAGGCTAGGAAAAGTCACCGCATCTAATGTTTACAACGTGCTCAGTAAGACAGCAAAAGGTTTGCCTACAAGCAAATATGAAGATTACAAAATGAAACTCATGACAGAGCGCTTAACAGGGGAAATAAGCCAATCTTATACAACACCGGCTATGCAATGGGGCATTGAACATGAAGAGGACGCCTTGAGAGAATATGAATTCATTTATGACACCAATGTCACAAGATGCGGGTTTATCCCACACCCAAAAATGGAAATGGCGGGGGCTAGTCCTGATGGGTTTGTTGGAGAGGACGGTTTAATCGAAGTCAAATGTCCACAATCAACGACTCATCTTCGTTTTTTTATGTATGACGAAATTAAGCCTGAATACATCGCGCAGATGCAATTCCAAATGGCATGCACAGGACGCAAATGGTGTCATTTCATTAGCTATAATCCGCAATTTTTAGGCAGATCTACTAGCTTGAGAATGAAAATCAAACGCGTCTATCGTGATGAAGGATACATTGAAGAGATTAATAAAGCTGTTGAAGCCTTTTTAGCAGAAATAGAGCAAAACATGAAGCAAATCTTGACAAAAGCCGCTTAACACTATGGGGGTGCTTCCTCCCAGTACCCCCACCCATTTACTAAGGAAATTAAACGTGTGTAACATCAAACATATTATCATACAGCCTGCTAAAGATGAAAAAGCTTGTTTTTTTACCATTGGCTATGAAGGTAGGTCTCTTGAGAATTATCTTAATTGTCTCATAGAAAACAATATCAAAACTTTATGTGATGTTCGTAAAAATCCAATAAGTAGAAAACACGGATTTTCAAAAAGACAATTAGAGCAAGCTGTAAGCAACATTGATATTGAATATATGCATATGCCTGAACTTGGAATTACTTCTGAAAAACGAAGAAATTTGAAAACACAAAAAGATTATGACCGCCTTTTTGAAGATTATCAAAATACAACTCTCAAGAATAATTCTTGTGCAATAAACAAATTATATCAAATTTTTTTAAACAAAAAGCGCGTTGCAATCACCTGTTTTGAAGCCAATGTATGCATTTGTCATAGAGGACAACTCGCATTAGCTCTTACTCAATTTCCTGATTGGAAATATGAAATTAAACACATCTGAAAAATAAACCTTGTAAATTTTTAAATTGGGGGTGTTCCAACGCTCTCCAGCATCCACACCCTTTATAATTATTCTTAACACGTCGATAATAAGGAAAGCTTCAAATGAACGAAGAAAAATTAACTGCCTCAATAGAAAAAATAAGCTTATTCGAACAGGCTTTACTGTCGATGCGCTTGCAACGGTTTGTCAATATACAAGATCTCTCAATTTATCTCGGAATGTCAATAACTTACATTAGAAATCTTGTAAAAATCGGAGCTTTTCCTAAGCCTATACAAGAAGAACGTTATTTAAAATGGGATCTTGTTGAAATTGACCGTTATATTGAAGCCAAAAAACTGAAAGAAATTCAGTATAATTGTCTTAAAAGCGTTCTGAATATTTAACCTCATCATAGATGAGATCAACAGAGAGATCAAAAAATCATCAGAAGCTGCTTGACAGTGTTACGGCAGTATGTCTATTGCCAAATCAGGTGCCTAGAAAACACTTTAAATCGATAGCGGATAGATTGCTGATACAATCTTTTTTCTGCACATTAAGGGTTTTGACTCATTTTGCGTGGATTTGTGGTAAACACTATCTGCGTAAGAAAATTATACCGATTTTAAAGAGCATTGAACATCAAACTTATGTTGAACCATTTTTAGGTTCTGGTGTTATTTTCCTGAACAAACGACCAGCAAAATATTCTGTCATTAATGATCTAGATGGCGAGATTACAAACCTGTTTCAATGTGTTCAAAATCATTTTGACGAACTAGCCAAACAACTGGAGTGGTTTGTTTGCTCGAGACAGTTGTTTTTTGAACTTTCCCAAATTGACGTGATGCATCTCTCCAAGAAAGCCAGTCTGTTGATTATGATAGTTATAGGCGCTTTGATTTACCCAAGTCATTGAGAAGGTATGAATGCTGGTGATAAAAGCTTTGTATCTTTTACGTTCTGTTAGATTTGTCTTGTTGACGCTTTTAGAGTGGATGAAGAAAACAGAAAATATAAAGCCTTAATCAAAAAGGCAAAACAGGTCTTAGCAAGATTTGTAATGAGAGCTGCTTAGTTTAAAAATATGATTCATCTCCCCGTTTCAAAAGCGGAGAGGGGATAAAGCTTTCAGTTTTTGGTTAGCCACTGTTTTAAATGTGTAAAGCTATTATTGATAGCCCCCATGAGACGAGCAAAATTAAGAAATCATTTTCTAAAGAATTTCGCGTGTCTCAGAGTATGTTTAGAGTCGGATATTTGGTTTTTGTGTAAAAATACTTACAAACGCATCCATAATACGTGAAAAATCAAGCGCTAATAAGAGTATAATGAGTACAATCCATTTTGTATAACGAGACATCACTTTTACACTTTTGTAGGTTATGATGATTTCTTGAAGGATTTCTTTTTCTGCTTCTGTAAGCTCTATATCGTCTTGTGTTTTTTTTCTAGCCATGTTTCCACCCACACACGCGTTCACCTAGATTATTGTGCTTTAAGATCTCTCTTGCTAAGTTTGAACTGATGGCGTTCAGATCTTTCTTGTCTAAATAAATTGGCAACCAGCCAACACAAGAAGAAGCATATTTATTTGTCGCGCAACCAGTCAGAGAGAGCAGCACGCACATCAGCATCACTTTTTTGATTAACTTCATTTTCCACCTCCAGCCGTGTTGTGGCTGCTTTTAAAGCTTTTTCTGTTTGCTTTTGTTGCGCTGCTTTTTTCCCAAGAGTAAAGGCTCTAGCTAAGGCAATAAAAAAAGCGGCTAAAGCCGCACCTGTTACCATCAGATTTCTTTTCATCCATAAGATCATAGACGGTGCTCCTGAAAGCGTTTAGCAACAAAGAAAATACCAGTACATGCGGCTAAAACCATGATGGTTGCCAAAGCCCATTGGATGGGGCCATTGCCTGCTAACAAACCGCCAAGACCTGAAAAAGAGCCAATAATCGGTGCAAGAGCTTCTGCTTTGAAAAATCCCGTTGGTGCTTGCGTTTCTACTGTTTGATAATTGGAGGAAACATAAGCCCCTTTTGCCCATAAGCCTGTTTCTGCCGCACGCCGGTGTGCTAGACCTTCAAGACGCTTACCGCCTGCTTTGGTCCATTTCTGTAGCTCTGCAGGGACAGCTTCATATTCACCACTATTAAGCTTTTTTAACAGTGTCGAGTTACAAAAGGCTCCTGTTCCTACATTATAGCAAAAGGACACTAACGCCGCGAATTGTTCATCCGTTAATGAAACTGTAACAGCGCGTTCAACAGCATTCTCAAATTGTCTTAAATCTTGGCAAAGAAGTTCTTCTGCTTGCTTTTCAGTAATTGTCATGCCTTCGTAAATAAAAGGTTTTCCAGCACTGTTTGTATGTCCATAACCAATTGTCCACACCCCAATGGCATCTTTATAGGCGTTCAAACGCAATCCTTCCCATTGTTTAATAAGTGCAAGTCCTTCTGATGATATTTTTCGCATGTGTTGCTCCATAAAAAAGCTCCGCAAAAAGCAGAGCTGGATTAAAAAATTGACATCTTTCTCATTCGGAAAGATAGCTTGGTTAAGCTTCATGTCGCTTTTTCATTGGAATAAAAGAAGATTTTTTCTCAACTTTTAATTTCTCTCTTGACAAATATTCGTTTATAAACGAATACACATCATGTTTGAAATACGTCACTACCTTACCTCTGATGGCAAAGACTTGATAGCCGATTGGCTGCGAAAGCTCCGTGATATGCAGGCTAAAACTGCAATTATTCGCCGCCTTAATCGTTTAGAGCAGGGAAACTTTGGCGATTTCAAGCCGCTTCGTTATGGTGTTCATGAATTGCGTATTAATGTTGGTCCTAGCTACCGAGTTTATTATGTCCAATCTGGAAGGACCGTATTGTTGCTATTATGCGGTGGCAGCAAAAAAACACAAGAGACTGATATCACTCGCGTATGTGCTTGCTGGCGTGATTGGCAAAACCGTGAAGATTAAAGGAGTGCAAAAATGAAAGACCGTAACCATAATGATGCAATGGCAGAAATATTCCGTGATGACCCTGAGTTGGCAGCAGCTACCCTTGATGCAATCCTAGCAGATGGTGATCAGGGTGAACTGCTTGTAACGCTCCGCCAAATGGCCAAAGCTTATGGTGGTGTTCAAGCTGTGGCTAAAGCAGCCAACCTGAATCCAACACAACTTTACCGTACACTTTCAGAAAAAGGCAATCCAGAGTTTCGCAGCTTGAATGCTTTACTGCGTACCATGGGGTTTCGTTTGGCAGTACAGCCTCTTGAACGACCAGTTCCACACGTATAACTTTAGTGTATTAACCCCTCCCCACCTTTAAAGATGGGGAAGGAAGGTACTTAAGCAACCTTTTTAATGAGGGGCTCTACATCTGATTTATAATCTATCATGTATGCTCTTTATCCATATGGATGACGCCTTCACCTTCGTCATATGAAGCGTCTGGTGGAGCATTTGGATCAAGGGTATCATCTTTGTCTGGTGTCGTATTTGCAACGTTTCCAGCCGCATCTTCTTGTGCTTCATCAAAAAGTTCACACTCTATTTTTGTGGTGTAACCACCCGTTTTATCAAGTTTGTGTTTAACACTTTTGATGCGCCATTCTGCTGGAATATAGGGGCGGAAAGGGGGCTCCTGAACAAGCTTTGCTTCTGCTTGCACAAACGGATCACCACCGATCTCACATGAGAAAGAAGACTTACCGCGTGATGATTTATTGCGATAAGCGGCAATGGCCGCAACAGCCTCTGATTGATTGTGGTAAGTATATTTGAGTTCATGAAATGGTGGGTTACCAACTTTGACTTCTTTTTTTTCACCACTGCGGATATTATGATGGGTTGCAAGAACACCACCTTTTTTCTCTTCTTTTCTCTTCTCAGATTCTTTTTCTGCTTTTTCCGATTCAAATGATGATGATAGTGCTCTGTCACTGTCATCCATATGGATAAAGTTTTCATCATCATCTATCTCTTCTGGTGCTCGTGCATCAGCTGCAGCTTTTTGGTCGTTTCCTACATCCGTTTCTAAGCCATTTGCTGCACCTGCTTCATCCCGTGCGCTGTATTTAAAATCCCAAGAGGTGCAATGTTCCTCATGAATAACAACAATAGGGAGTGTTTCACCGGTGATGGCTTTGCCTTCACCCCGTTTGGCGAGCACAAGTTTGCCATCAACGGGCTTTGCTACCGCATCATATTCTTCTGCAAGGCGTGCGGCAAAAGCCATATCGCTTTCAGCTGTTTGATCAATGTGACGCACAACGATTTTTGCAAGAGAAGGATCAACCTTTGGCGTATAGCCATTACGCTGCGCTATCTCTTGAACAATACTGCCAAGGGTTTGTTGGTGATAGGATTGGCTTTTTGGAGTTCTGTAAGACGTGTTCATTGATGCGGCGCGCCCTGTAACACTTAAGCTTTGTGGTGGGCTGCTCACAGAGATTTCGTCTATCAGATAGGCTCCCATATCGCGGTTTTTCCCGCCTTCATAGCCAAGTGTTATGGAAATAACTGTCCCGATAAGAGGAATATCAAGAAAGCCGTTATCACTTTCACGTGCGCGGTCATCAAGCTCTATAGTGATACGATCACTTTTGTTTTCTGCTTCATCGGTAATTTCAATTGATAAAACATAATCCATGAGCGTTTTGGTGATGTCTTCTCCATTTGCCAGAACCATGCAAAAAGGTTTCATGATTTGCTACCCCAAATCCTGATCACTGGTGTGGCTTTCGGATAGGGGAGGGACGGCAAGAGTATCGTGATACCTGCTTTTAAAATGGGTCCATAGTCTGCAAGCCCCAAATTCGCTGCATAGACGCGTTCAACAGCAAGTGCTTGTTGACCTTTGGCATAGTATTTCCAGCAAATGGCATCCACCATATCGCCATCTTTGGTCATATAAAGGTCACTCATAGGTCTTCACCATATTCTCTCAACTTTATCGTAAATTCTTGTTTTTTTGGGGTACCGTTATGATGAAAAACGCTTTGTTTTTCCTCTACAGAAAGAATGACAAACTTACCTAAGATTTTGCCTTGACCGGTCACAAGAATGTGAGGTCCTTCATGTGTCATTTGTCGCAAATATTCGAGCTGTCTGTGATCACCTTTGAAATCTGGATAAATCACGCCTGCTAAAGAAAATTCCGCATTTGCAACAGCTGGCAATTGAAGAGCCGCCTTTCGTCCCAATCGCCCTTGCTCCACCCATGGAACCCCATAAGACATATCAAGTGTTTGATAAGCTGCTGTTTCAATCGAAAAAATAAAACCACCCAAAGCTAACATCATGGTATTTAATCCGAAAGGCTAGAGGCTATGGCTAAACGTTGCTGTTTTGCATAGCGTTCAAGTGCTTGATTGATAGCGTCTCTAATTTCGTTTTTGAGACCATTTGGTACTGAAATATTTAAATTTGTAATGGTTACGCTGGCGTCTACTTCAACAGGTTTATGAACTGTAATTGGCTTTGAAACTTTGAAGGCATCCACTTGTGTCTTTGGAGGTTCCATATACCTTGTTTCGACTGTTCCTGTATTAAAACCACCCATGCGTTCTTCAGAAGGAGTTTTGGTGACAACTGCTGTATCAACCACTCTTTTTGCGCGTGCATTGGTTTCATCGGTAAGGGTTTTTATTGTTTGGGTTGACGTTTTGTTGATTGTAGCCTTAAATTCCGACTTTTTTCCTCCCCAGCCAGGTATCCAGCTGGTTAATTGATTAATCTTGTTGCCGAACCAATCAGACAGAGCATTCCATTGGCTTTTGATGCCGTCCCACAAGCTACCAATGAGATTGGAACCTGCTCCCATTAAATCGACGCCAAACAGCCACTCAATCAATGCATTGATTTTTTTTGCAATCCAAGAGAACGGTGAAAAGTTTTTAAAGAGGGTAAGGAGTTTATTGAAAACACTACTACATAAGCTCGCAAAAGAATTCCACAAGTTGCTTATGAAGCTTACTACCGTATCCCAATTTTTGTAGAGCAGATATCCAACTCCAACAAGGGCAGCAATACCAGCCATTATCCAGCCGATAGGAGTGGTCATGATTGCGATACCAAGCGATATAAAAGCAGAACCAACGGCAGTTATTGCTGGAATGAGTGAAGCTACAAGAGTTACAGCAAGACCAGCAATTGCGGAAGCAGCCGGTGCCATTGCCGAAATGAATGCCCCAGTAAGAACTGCTCCAACTACAGCTAAAGATGCAGCCACCAAACCATTGAGTTTGTCCCAATATTTATAGAGTACAACAAGTGCTGCGATGCCGCCAATTAGCCAACCGATAGGTGTCGTCATAATAGTATAGCCAAGTGTGACAAACGCTGCTCCCGCTACAGCTAATGACGTAATAAGTGGACCAAAAATGAATGAACCAAGTGCTACAAGCCCTACCTTAAAGAGGGTTATTTCACCGATTAGTGGTTCCATCCATTGAAACCAGCCTTTAATTCTCTCTGTAAGATCGCTGATGCCTTTTCTCAAATCAGAGGTAGGATTAAGCAAATCATTAAAGACTTTTTTTACGCTTTTAGCCCATCCAGCAACGGTGGTTTGAATGAGGTCGCGGTTTTCATCAATCAGGCGAGAAAAACCGTCAATCATGTCGTTGATCACGGGCATGAAACGTGCGCCAATAAAACTAGCGATGCCGCCTATTTTTTTCTTAAAGGCTCCCATTTTGTCACTTAAGTCCGCTGCATAGCGTGCGACATCGGCACCTATTAGCCATTTTCCTTTCCGCGCCTTTGCAAACAGCTCTTTGATTGGCGCCATCCCTTGCGCAAGCATAGCGGCCATTTCCTTACCATCACCACCAAACAACAGAGCGGCAATATGCTGTCGTTTCGCTTGATTTTTCATCTTACTCATCTTGTCGGTAATTTCTTCCAACAAAGTCGAATTTGATTTGAGTTTTCCAGAGGCGTCTTTTACAGAAATACCAAGTGCCTCAAAGCCCATAATGCCTTTTTTTTGTCCAGCATAGGCTTGTGCTGAACGCCTATTTAAAGTGGCTAAGGATTGTTGAAAGAGTTCGGCAGAAATGCCTGAGTTATCGGCTGCATCGCCCCATAACTGAAGCGATGCAACGCTCATCCCCAAATGCCTTGATGCGTGGTGAAGACTATCCCCCAGATGCATGGTTTTCATGGTGACAGAGATCAAGCTTGCCACAAGACCATCATCAGTGAGCCCTAAAGCATTGGTAAAGACCGAAGCACGGCTTGCCGCCGTGCTAAGAGCACTTTGAACACCTTTCAAACTTGACGTCATATTTTTTACAGCAGCAGAAAAGCGAGGAATACTCAATTTACGTGAGAGTGTTTTTGACAATGTATCGATTTTTTTTTGAAGATGTTTGAGAGGCGCGGTGAGTTTGTCTTCAAGGGACAATTTTACCTTTGCATCGGCAACTTTAGTCTTTTCACTCATTTTGTTTTATACCTTTCTGCTGCTTGATTGCGCCAGAATATTAATTCTTGCGGTTCCATTTCCATCATGTCTGGAAGAGACCAATGAAAAACAATGGCAATATCGGCTATGAGTTTAGCGGCGGTTTCCCATTCGAGGTTTCCCGCCGTTTGGTAAAAGACTCCAAAATTTCTCCAAGACTTGCCATGTCGCCGCCATCAAGTTCCCCAACAGCTTCATGTGGCCATCCAGAAAGGCGTGCGATCATAGTTACCACCTGATCAGTGCCTTCCTTTTTATCAATGGCTTGCATGTCTTTTACTTTGATGCGCCGTAAGGTAATTTCGGTGTGCTCTTTTCCTTCAAAGGTAACAGGGATAAGTAATTTATGCGTAATGCTTGTTTGGACTGCCATTTTATAATCCTATATTTTCTCTATGGTCTGCTAACTGATTAACGCCATTAAATTTTCTCACCAAGTTGAGGACATCTATCTCAACAATTTCCACATCTTTCTGGACATATTTGAAATATTGCAATGTAAATGTAGCCGTGGATGTTGCTTTGCTCCCCGGTTGCCATTCTGCCATTTCAAATCCTTTGCATAGTCCTCTCATGGTAATGACAACACCTTCTGCTGGTGTGCCTTGAGCTTGCATTGAACTTCGTAATGAAATGTCGACATCAGTGCGCCCCAACAGTGTCATCAACTCTGGAGAGCAATCAGAAATGGTCATGCTAAGCGTGAGGGTTTCAAGACCAAGATCAACCTCAATAGAGCTATCCATGCCTCCGCCGCGATAACTTTCAACAACCAAATTCAAATTCGGCAATGTTACGCTTTCACATTTTGCTTGATAGGGAATGCCGTCGACAAAAATGTTAAAATATTTCAAAACTCTTGGTAAAACAGGTATGGCCATTAAAAAATCTCCTCTAAATAATCATTCACAATGCGTGAACGGAATGTGATGTGTTCTGCTGGTGTTGTTGGTGTGAATTCGACATTGAAATAGACTCTGCCGCTTTCAATAGCACTTGCTGTATTCAACTCTGGATCAGGCGTACAACGCCCCCCAAGAATGGCGCCTTGTGCTTTTAAATCACGCAAATAGGCATTGACGCTTTCACTCACGTCACTCATGTAGGTTTTTTTGATATTGCGGTCGACAGCCCATAGATGCCCGCGCAAAATGGCGTCATTGATCATATCTGCGGTTCTCACCACCGATAAGAAAGCAAATTTTGTATCGCTTGAAAGGGTGCGATTACCCCAAAGACGATAACCATTTTCGCGGATAATTGTTGTGATGTTTTGTTCGTTAAGAAGGTTGGCGCGGCTTGATCTATCACCAATGGAAAAATCAATGGGACGCGCAGTGCCAACAATGCCATTAATCACTTTGTTTGAAGGAGAATGCCAAAAACCATGTGTAAAATCAGTTTTGGCAATGACACCTGCAACCGCTGCACTTGATGGCTGTTCTATAGTTTTTCCATCACGATTCACCTTTACAAAAGGGTCAACTATGATGGCGCGCTTTGAATCAAAATCCTTTGCTGCGGCAAGGGATGCTTCATCTGTGCTGTTTGGTGCATCAAGCACCACAATAGCACGCAGACGCTCTGCAATGCCAATGAGTTCTGCCGCTACAGGATTAGAGGTTGTACTGATTTCGGCTTTGGCTGTCGCACCAGTGCCATCTCCTTCAATCGTCACATTTGGGGCGGTTTGATAATCAAAGCCACTGTCCTTAATGACAACAGAAGTTACTTTTCCATCTTTCAGGATTGCTTCTGCTTCTGCACCGCCGGCAATTTTAACAGTTGCTTTGGTGTAACCACTGCCTTGTTTTATCACATCAATCTTGCTAAGACTGATAGGGCGTTGATGTGTAAAGCTTGGAGCAATGAGAATGCGTGGTGTTTGTCCCACAATGGATTGTGCTCCAATCAAAGCATGGACGCCTTCATAAGCGCCATTTGCATTTACACCACCTAGAACATTGGTGAGTGTTGCATTTTCATTGTCACCCTCGTTCACGCGCACGACAACAACAATGGCACCCACTTGCTTGAAAATGAGATCAAGGGCATTGGGTAGGGTGCCTTGACGCTTGCCTGTTTTATCCAGTTTAGCTGCTTGTGAAAGAGAACCTGTTACCAAAACGGGTGTGTTAAGAGGAAATGCTTGTTCATCTGCATCGGGCGCCGTGCCAACAATCCCGATAACTGCCGATTGAACCGCGCGAAGGGGTCGGGTGCCATCGTCAACTTCGACAATTTCAACACCATGTAGAAAACCTGTTGCCATATTTTATGCTCCTTTAAATGATTGGTAAATTAAAATGAATGAGAAAAATGAGAGGTTAAAAACCGCTCTTGAGAAAGGTTTGTTTTCAACAAGCACTTTCTTTTTATAAATATCTTGACTTGGTACCAAAATGGGACTACAGCTAATAAAAATCAGGATATACTTATGAAAATTGTTAAAATCTCCACACTTCAAACTTTTTGGACTCGATATCCTGATGCTGAACAACCATTAAAAGCATGGTTAGATGAAGCTAAAAACGCACAATGGCGTTCTCCTCATGACATTAAAGAGAAATATAAAAATGCAAGCATATTAAAAAATAATCGTGTTGTTTTTAATATTAGAGGTAATGACTATCGTTTAATTGTTTCAATCTTTTATCCGGCAGGTTGGCTTTATATAAAATTTATAGGAACGCATAAACAGTATGATGCGATTGATGCCAATACTGTAGAACTAAAGGAATTTAAGAAATGAATATCAAGCCCATTCGTACTGAAAAAGATTATCAAGAAGCTTTAGAAATTGTGTCTGCAATGTTTGACAAGCAACCTAAAGAGAATACTCCAGAATTTGATCAAATGGAGGTTCTTGTTTTGTTAATTGAAGCGTATGAAGCGGAACACTATCCTGTTTCTCCTCCTCATCCAATTGAAGCTATTAAATTTAGAATGGAACAAATGAACTTAAGTGCTAAAGATCTTGTTCCTGCGATTGGTCATTTAAATCGCGTTTACGAGATATTGAGTGGTAAAAGAAAATTAACACTGCGCATGATTAAAAATTTGCACCAACAGTTTAATATCCCACTGGAAAGCCTAATAGCTTAGACTTGTTTTTCTTTTCTCCACCTCATGCGTAAAGAGAAGAATAGGCGCATGGAGGGGATAAATTTGCACGTTAACATCAAGGATTTTACGACCATACCAACGGCTGTCTGATCAAATATTGCTAAAAACTTAGATCCCTTGCCATTCTTAATAAAGCGAATACGAAGTTTAAATTCTATTGTCATTTTGCTCTCCAAATTAATGAAGAGACCATAACAATCATCTACACTCTCTCATAAGCTTGACACTGTCAGTCAAAAAGGACTTTAAAAAGTTTTTATCGAAGCAAAAAAGAGGATAAGGGATTTTTTCCCCTGTGACCTGTTTGTTTTTCTTCTATCTTACTGTCTACTAATAGCTCTTTTGGTACTCCTATCATAAAATCTGTTAATTGAACACCTGCTATTACTGAATTAATTGATATTCCTTGATCCTTTTTTTGCTCTAAAGGATCAGAAGAATCTCTCCATAATCTTATAAGAACGGCACCATCAGCTCCAGCACCACTTGAAGAAGAATCTGAATGAGCACCAGCACCACCACCTCCAAAACCACGCCCTTCTTTTCCTGAACTATAGGAACCTTTTCCTACTCCTCCAGCGCCACCCCTTGATGTATCACCCCCAGCATCACCTCCATTACCGCTTGTCTTGCTAGTAATTCCACTTGTTCCTGAACAACCATTTCCGCCTTTGGCGATTCCTGGATGTTCGTCTGTTGCTAAACCAAAGTTTCCACCTGTACCTCCAGCACCGCCAGATCCTGAATAGTAGTAAGTAGTACCACCAACAAAATTTGCGCGAGAGTTATCGTAATAAGCACCCCCACCACCATGTCCCCCTGTAGCAGTCATGAAATTTTTACCAACAACTGTTGTTCCTCCAGAATTTCCTGTTGCATAGCGTTTTGCAATAGAAGCCCCTCCTTTACCAATCACGATATCCTCATGCCCATTTAAACTGATTTTGTAGCCATACCACACGGAACAACCTCCGCCTCCGCCTCCGCCGCCTAATCTTGGTGTATCCGCACCACCACCACTACCTCCGCCGCCCCATGCTTGGATCTCAACTTTAGTTTTATCCGTTACCCAATCTGGCCATTGAATTTTTCCATTTTGTGTATAGAGCAATTCAGCATCGGCAAGGGCAGCCCAATTCGTGATTTTATCGGTCAAATCTTTTTTAAGACTCTTTATTTGTGCCAAGATGGTTGCATCCACTTGTGATTTCGTATAAACAACATCACCATCCACTTTAAGCGGTCCTTTCAAGGTGCTTCCACTTGCATTTAAACGTGTCACCACTTCACCATTATGGGCGAGGCTAAACGATGAGTTGCCTATGAGCTCCACATCACCACTCATGGTGACTTTGCTGGTAAATTTATTATAATCTTGCCATTCATTGGCTTGTTTTAGGCGCCCATAGCTTGTGAGATCTTGATTAATCTTGGCTCTAAATTCATCCAATCCAACAATATCTTCTGTTTTATGTTGGTGCGTTCCTAACAGTGAGACAGCACTGCCAAAGGTAAAATGATTGTTGCTTGCTTTGTAGAGAACATAATTGTTGGCGGCATCTTGTGCACCATCGATATCGCCTAAATCTTTTAAAGTGAAAGTTTTATCCGCTGCCATCTTGGCCTTAAGGGTCGTTTCAAGATCTGCGACATCACTTATTGTATGCGTGTGTTTTGAAGGCGCTTTTCCCTCTACCTTTTCCTCAACATCCGCAATGGCTTGATCAATTTTCGTCAAGTTTTCGCGCAAGATTGGGAATTCAGAACTGATAAAACGACCTTCTTTAGGCAATTCCATGTCGAGTTTTTTGGTTTTGGTCATCTCTGTTCTCCCATCACAATATACCGGCGCCAAAATCGCTCACCATAGACCGTGCTGCTGGTCCGCCGGTAAGCGTGAGTTTCAAGCGCGCTTGTTTGGCTGTTTTATCACCACTGATAAATTTGCGCTCTGTCCAAAGTGGTTCAGCGAGTTGTTCTGTTTCGTCGAGTTTCAAAGGGGTGAAAGCACCATCATCCAGTTGCATCTCGAGTGAGAAGGTTGCGCCACCTGGTAAAAAGGTTTTGATATAGCTGGTCAACCTTGCCTTTTCGCCAAAGGCAAAAGCACGGGTGACATAAGTGGCTGTTTTATGAATTTTCCCCGCAATCAATTGAACAGGAGCAAACAAAACAGGTGAGAGTTTGTCTGTCCCTTTGAGAATAGCGCGAAGCTTTACTTTTTCACTGATATATTCGGTAAGGCTGAGTAATTGAAAGGGAAGGAGTTGATAAATTGTGCCATTGTTTCGTTCAATTTCAAAGATGACAGAACAATCGCTTGAAGGCAATTCAATGGCCGCGCGTATTTGCAAATCAGAACAATCAACAAGATCAAAAGTGCCAAGATTAATGGTTTTTTCTGTTTGTGTGTAGCGTGCTGCCAGCACACGAAAGGCTAAGGCTTCATTTTGATGGGCAGTCCAGCTTTGCGCATTGACAGAAGAAAAGCGTGGACCGGTCACGTAAGGGTGGCTCGAGACATATCTCTGGTGTTCTGCATCAAAATCCCCAAGCTTTGCCAAGGAGATAGAATGATTACTATCATCTGTCTTAATAACGAAAGCCGTTAAGCGGTCATTAGGTACAAGGAGTGGCACATCATAGCGTGCTTCTGCCCAACCTAGCTTTGCGCCCTTCATAGAATAAAAGCTTTGTGCTTGAATATCAGCGGTCGGATAACCGTTTTCTGTGCTAACCAAATCAATCACCAGATCATGGTTCTGATTACCGATTTTGCAAAGATGAAAGTCAACACCTGTGATTTGCCGTGTTTCATCAGGGGTGAAGACTTGTGCTTGTGGATCGTCATTTTCCCATATTTTCACCGTTGTGGTGCGCCGCATGACTTTCACATCAATCACACCTTGACCGGTAAAAAGCCCCGTTGCAATTGTTCCACCCATTCCCCGTGCCACAACATTTTTTGTGCCAGCGATAATGTTTTTAGGAATCTTAAAATTGCCCTTAACGGTGCCTTGTCTATCGGCAGAAAAGAAAGAATTTTGCAAGACATCCACACCATCAAAGGTAAGGCTTTTTAAGATTTCCCAATTGCCAAAGCCTTCAATTTTGAAGGAAAGGGTAATTTGTCTTAAAAAGTCGCTTTGTTCTTGGTATGTGTTGATAAAATTATCCCTTACTTCTGTTCTACGTATGGTTCTGCCATGATGTTTTCCCATAATGATTTGATTGGTGATACCCGAGAGCCAATCGGTGCGCTGTTCATGCCAAAAGTCTGTCGCGGGTGTGAGGGTTACTGTACCAGGGAGAGGTGCAAAATTTTGATAAGGGTTGATTTTTTCACAAGCCGTTTTCAATTCTTGCGCAATGATCACTTCATTTGTCCAGTCAAGCGTGACAGGCGCGTTCAGATGAGCGGTGTAAAAGGTTGGGTCAATGGCGAGCTGCAAAATGCCATTGCCTACAGCCCCCGTTTGTTGAAAACCTTCATCTCTGTAAGAGTCATCTAGAAAAGGGTCGGCAAACATGCCTTTTTTGGCAACAGGTTCTTTAGAGTCGACATTGCTTTTAATGCGTTCTAATTGCATCAACCGGTCAAGGGAGAGCACCCGTTGAAAATAGCGCCACATCTCATCATAGGGCGCAACCCGTGTGCCATCATTGGCCACACTCGGCGTTTCAAGCCAATTGTTAGTGATGGTTGCAAGGGATAAGACATCATCAGGAACACTGGGTGCCATGGGATCGTCTGACGAAATCCCCTTGATATAAACCACATTGCCCACTGTGTTGAGACCTATACGGTCAATACGTGGCAATTTGTAAGTGTAGCTGACAATAATATCACCGCCATCAGCACCACCTGAGACGGTAATTTCCTGTGCTGTTACCTTATCGGCTGTCACTTGTGCACGATAACGGTAAGTGACTTTATAAGTGCTCCCACTAGCAGGTTCATCCCCCCCGGGAGCCCAATCAATGGTGTCTCCTGTTTTTTTAAAATCTGTGCCTTCTTTAAATTCCTTGCTTCCTTGAACGACTTTAATAAAAGAAGTGATGCTTTTATCAGGAACACCATCACGCCCAGCGGCAACTGCACCACGGGTGACGTTAACGGTTTTTTCTTTTGTCAACAAAAGAGACTGAATATCAGCAATAGGAAAATAATAGGGTTTAAAGGTAAAACTTGTTTTCCCTTTTGGAGGCGCAAAAATATGCGTTTCGCTTGGAACAACGCTTGTCGAAAAATCCTCTGGCTCTTCATGGCGCAAAGCAGCAAGGCGTTTGCGTTTAAAGCCATTGATATTGGCTTCTCCTTCTTGAATACTAAACACTTGGCAACCGTTGTTTGGTCCTAATGCTGTCACACGGCAGCCACTCACGATATAATGCCCATGGGCTCTGTCATAAGTAGCAATAGCTTGCATGGCGGGTTCAAGCAGTGATGGGGACTTTTGATCAATCAGAACACCATCTTGTAAGATATAAACCGGAAAGAAAGTGCCTTGCTGTGTATCTTCTTTCAGAGCCCAAACAAGCTGAGCTGTTTCGCGTGCGGCACCAGGCTCTCCTTCTGCCAATGAGCCAGGGACTTGCCCCAACAGCTCTGGATCATCTTCATGGGTAATCCATTTTTTTTGTAGCTTCACACCAATTTCAATGCGTCCAATCATGGCAACATTGTTGAGTACAGCTTCAGAGACTGGAAAGATATCACCTGCAATATAAATCTTGCCATCCGTTAAAGTGATGGTCCTCGTGTCTTTGTTGACAAAAGCATCAGCTCGTTCAATGCGGTCTCCTTCTTTGGCAACAAGGCGTCCCAAACGGTCATGCCGTCCCCTTATGATGGTTTGAACCTCATTCAGTTCACCACTTTGAATAAAGGGACGCGTGCCATAAAAGACAACGCTTTGTTGTTCCTCTTTGCCGCGAGATCTGTCAATTGCAAAGGGTAAACCACTTTCATGCTTCATATTAAAACCTCAATAAAATCTTGAATTGTTCGCGAACATCGGCACGCAAAGGAATATTGACAGCTGTTTTGAGTATCTCGACACCACCATTCAGTTCATTGGCGTCACACCAAAGCTTGCCAAGAGGGACATCTTGTTTTGGAGAGGCATGAACGAGAATGGAAACAAATGCTGCTTGTTTGCGGTCAATATCGTGAAAATCTGTTCGTGCTGCCAGAAAAAGTGCGCTACCCATCGGGGAGGGCTGGAATCTGCCGCCTGAATGGCTGTAAACGCCATCCAAAGCCTGTTCGACAGGCGCTACAGCATAGCATCTGCGATACCCAATCACGGCATTTTGAGTGTCTCTTAACACGAGATAAAGCGTGCGGTTGTTAAACCACTCTGCCATGAGTATATCGCGTTCATGTTTTTTGACCGAACACCACGGAAAGTTTGCCATGTCCCATGGGTAATCGATTTGGTTCCAGCTTAATTCTTCATCCCCATCATTTATCCAATTGCCAATAAGCCTGCCTTCTTCTTCTTTCAGTGTGTGATTGATCTCTGTCGTGCGCCCAAAGGAAAACAAAGTGCCTCCAGCTGTTAAGTGAACACCGCTTTCATACTCCAACATGCTGTCATCAAGGCGTGACATATTGCCTTCCATGGCTTGAACATCATAGCCATAGGCCCCTCGACGAAAATCAGAGCGCAAACTTTTGGAGAGGTCGGTAATCGCTTCAATGGCTTCAAGCTGTGTTCGTTCAGGCAACTGATCAAAGTAGAGTTGAAAGGAGTTCCACCATACCCGACCCGTCCAGGCGGGTTGAAAGCGTGCTGTAATCTGGAGCCATTCAAGCCCCATCTCTATTGCCGCAAGTGAGCCACGTAAGCGCTGCCATTGAAGCCCTTGATCAATCAAATCATAGAGGTTTGGAACATAAGGCGTAAGCTCTCCAAGCCCGTATTCTTCAATCAACCACGGCAAGAAACGGGGAGGGCGTGTGATCAGTTTAGAACGTGAAATCCCCAAAACAGAACCATCAACATCTTGATGAAAGTCGCAAACATCGGCAAGACGCTTTTCAAATTCTGTTGCATGTGTGGGGAGGAGGGAGCCAACCATTAGCGCGCACGCCCTTTGAAGTTTAAGGTGATTTTTCCAATAGATAAAACTTCTTCATCACAAACCGTACTGTCTTGTTTTGGTGTAATGGCGATCACTTTTTGGACACCAGCAATCATTAATTTTGAAATCCACCACGACAAACTTAATTCACGACCAATGGCTTGTTCTTGTCTCCACGCTGCTCTTAAATTTGTTTCCATTGTTGTGAGAATTTTTAAAGATGTTTCTGGTAACAGCCAAACATCTGCTTCTAAATCCACCACTTTTTTGACAGCAGCGTGAACAATGATTGTATCATTGGTCATGATGATATTTTTTCTGTGAAGAGCTTCTGAAACTATTTGTATGAGATCTTCAGATGCTGTTCCTTCTTCATTGTTACCAAAAAGAGCAACATAGATAGTTGGGTCTTTGCCTTTACGGTAAACAATCGCATCCTTAACACGACTATCGCTTGAGAGAGCGATAAGCTTGTAATATGGCTCTGTCCCGCTACCATTGCCACCACGGACATGAAGTTGAATGCGTTCACGATATCTCTCGTCACTTTCACCCTCCATGCGGGCAAGACCATGCCAGTTTCCCAAAGCGTCAAGAGATTCACCGGTTGCAAAATCAAGAATGTTGTTGCGTGCCGCTTCGTTAATACGTTGTCTTAACAGCAATTCTCGATAGCTAAAAGCCTCAATGACTTTTACAGCCGGATCACTTTCAAGAACGGTATATTCAGGCAAAAGCTCTTTTAAATGGGCAAGAGCAGCAGCGCGTATTTCCTCAAAAGAAAGTTCTGTGATGATTTCGGGTTTTGCAAGTGCTCCATTCATTTTATCAATAATCCTTCCATGGTAATGGGCTTGCCTGAAGGCAAATAAATGCCTTCAAAGGACAAAGAAACTTGCCCAGCCTCACTCCATTTAAAATCAATTTTTTTCAATTTAAAACGTGGTTCCCACTTGTCTAAAGCCTCAGCAACAGCAGCATAAAGAGCAACAGCAAAAGCATTATTAACCGGTGCATCAATGAGTTCAGCAACGCGTGAACCATAATCACGACGCATTACACGCGAACCAATCCGCGTTGACAAAATATCAAGGATTGATTGGCGTAAATGATCAATGCCGGTCAATGACTTTCCCGTTGTGCAGTCCATTCCACTGTTCAATTGGGACCTCCTGTCATAGAGCCACCAGAAGTAACACCGCCATGAACATGTGTTGCTCCTACATTGGTGCCGTTATGCTTTAGTCCACTTGAATGAATGGAAACATTATTTCCAGAATGAAGAGAGAGACTATCATTCGAATTCAGTGAAATGCCACCACCAGCCTTCAAAGAGATGCCGCCCTTTGCGTTTAAATTTATATCGCTTTCTGAAACAATCTTTATGCCTTCCGGTGCGGTAAGCTCTAGCTTGCCCCCATCACCTTTTAGTGACACACCATCAGCAATCGTCAGGATAAACTTTCCGCCGGATTTGATGTGAATTCCATAAGTGTTTTGTTCATCATCATATTCAAGGCTGGTTCCATCAGGGTATATAGTTCGGTGAATGCTGCCTTTATCGGCTGCTTGATTAGCATCGGTGTGAATGGAACCCACAATCACCCCTTGTGATAAATCTCCTGATGATGAAACAACAATCACTTGTTCTCCAACATCGCGTCCTTCATAAGAGCGTGTTTTACCGGCGCGGGCTTGTGTGTCTGGAATCCAGTCACTGACAAGATTGCCACTTTTTACCCGATAGCGTGCGTTTTTATGGTCGACATGGCTAATCTTCCCCACCACAACCATATTGGCTACACGTCTCTTTAGATCTGTGATTTCTTTATCGCGCCGCTCTAACATGAGTAACCTCGATTTTATGGTATTTATCTTTATTTCTCACGCCTGTTTCTGGTTCAAAGCTTAAGAAATGTTCAACGAGTCTTGCTGTTACACTGCCTTCTTCTTCATCCATGTTGGGGATATTTGTCACATAAATGACTTCAAAGGTTAAAATTGCACCATGGAGCGCTAGAGTACCATTATCGTCAAAGGCAAAAGCAATATTTTGCAGGCGGCATGTCTCAACTGTGTTGTTGAGATTGGGATTAGCGTAGAAAATCTCCTCCACTTCCCATGCTAGTTGGTCAACAAAACGCGCTCCATCTTCACATGTTGCATAGCATTCAACATCTAGCGTTAAAACACGCCGCCTTACTCCATAATCATAGCCATCTTTAATTGTTTCACTTTGCGTTGAGATATTAATTGCAGGCGTATTCTCAGGGGAAAAGTTGAAATCGCGCATATTGAAAACATTGTCACCAGCTGCCGTTTTTGCTGCCTTTATCAAAGCAACAAAACTTTCCCTGATCTTCTCTCTCGGATGCATGAGTGTTCCTATTTAGTTGATGCCATCTTTACTTTGACTTCCTCTTCGCCCTAAAGGATGAGGTTTTACAGTGTAACGGATAATCAAAATGCTGTTTTACGGTGAGTTAGACAAAGATGCCTCATTGTTTTAGCTCCCGCAAAATAAGCTTATACATTCCGGATTTTGAGGCTTAGACATCTGTAACAGTGAAGTATTCTACGGTGACTGGTCCAAATGTGCCAAACATCAAACATGGAGTTTCTAAAAAAAAATGAATATTTATTCACCAATTCTGGAAATCTCGTCATAAAGCATGACCCCAATGTTAAAGAAGAGCGTTTCAGAGCCATTGGACGAAGCTATAATGAACGATATATTTTTTTTAGTCTTTACCTTAAGAACAATAAAGAACGAACTGTTTGTGTGTCCTATTAACGCTCGTTATATGCTCCAAAAGGAGATTGATTTTTATGAAAACCTCTAAATTAAAACAAATGCCCGTTTTAAAGACGGATGAAGAAGCAGAAAATTTTGTTGATATTGCTGATCTCACGGATTATGACTTAACTGGTTTTGAACTCGTTCATTTTGAGTTCTTACCTAAAGAAGCCTCTATGAATATTCGTTTGCCTCAAGCGCTTATGAAGGCTTTAAAGGAAAAAGCTAAAAATCAATCTATCCCTTACACACGCTATGTCCGGCATCTTATCGAACGAGATTTACGAAAAAGCCATCGTAATTGACCTTTTATTCTTTGTAGAGAGTACTAGAAAGAATGAAACATGAACAATAATTATTATACATATCGTGTTTTGTGGTCGCAAGAAGATGAGGAATATGTCTGATTGTGTGCAGAATTCCCATCCATTTCATGGTTAGACGCTCAAGCAGAGAAAGCTTTAAAAGGCATTATGGACCTCGTTTTAGAAGTTGTTGAGGACATGCAACACAACGGAGAAGAAGTTCCTGCCTTTGTCACACGGTAAATATAGTGGTAAGTTTCGATTAAGAATACCACCAGAACTCCATAGAAAACTTGCAATACAAGCTGCTGAAAATGGTGTGAGTTTAAACAGGCACATTTCCTCTACACTTTGAAGCGTTGAAAAATCTATATACACCAAAGGAAAATTAATTTTTATGAAAACATTTAAAAATTTGAACACACCACTTAATTCTCAATCATATCAAACCTCAATGTTAAAGAATTAATCACAACCTAAACAGATATTTACATTCATTTCATCAGGGATTTATATTCCTGAATCCTTTTCTTGTGCGTTGAAACAGAGAAGGGCTCACCCTCTACAAGAGTTAAGTTTTTATGAGCCCTTTCGAAAAGACTTTCACCTTTTTTATTAACGATTTCATGTAAAGCCTCTGGATTTTCTTTTACATATTGCCTGACACGTTCTTCACGGTGCGCGTGTTTGTAAAAACTGGCTGGAAGATATCTATCCACCTTATCAGAAGATAAAGGGATGCCCTCTTTACATAAATCACCATTAATATTATCGATGTGCATTCTTAGTAATTTAGGATATTCGAAATAAAGTTTTTTGGCTAAAGCCAAACTAACAATCCCACTTCCGGAAGAACTTTTTTGAATATTCATTTCTGCCATGGAAAAACAACAATCAAGTAACTGAGAATCTTCAATGGCTGATTTGCTCATTAACGCTAGTGTTTGTGCAGCTGGATTTTTAAAGTTCGTAGATTCAAAAAATACCAAGGATTTTTTGCTAAAGAAGCTTCTATAATCTATTACCCCAAAATGGGCGTCTTCACCCTCTGTGCCAACTATAAACCTAGCAGATTCAGCTTCACTGCTTACTGCTTTTTTTATTAATTCGACAAGGCTTTGAGGATTCATAGCGAGTTGAATATTCATTGCTGTATGTCGATTATTTGCTTTTTCGACTAGAGCAGGCATCATTGTAATATCTGTATGTGTATAAATGGTTTTTGTGAAAGCACCACTGGCGATGTCCTTCTCTAAATCTGCAACAATGCTTTTTAAGGATTTATTACTGTATAGGATACTTTGTCCCTCTTCGGTAGGGGTATCTTCTAAACGTGCAAGAAGACTTTCTAAAGGTTCATTTGCTATATCGTCTTCTTTTAACGGGCCACTTGCTTGGTTAGCTTTATTTTTTGATTTTGGCATAATTAATCTCCATGTTAAAATAGAGATAGGATAGTATTTTTTTGGCTAAAAGATGGTTTGTATTAACAAATCCCCCATTTTTTAAGGCGGGAAGGGAAGTCGTGTTGTTAAAGTTAAGCAATCTTTTTAATGGAATGCTTTAAATCTATCTCGTAAGCTTTCAATAAAGGCTCCATAACCGTAGGAAACTCTGAATCTCCGAAATCTATCAGAACCTCTAGAATTTTTGTAATATTTGGTACTTCATCTTGAAGTTTTAAAATCAAAGCTTTTTCTACCACGTCCATGATGTCAATCAGAGCACTACAGTCTTTGTCTTCAATATCTTCACAATTGACAAACTGAAACAACGTTATCCACAAATCGCATAAGAAGTTAGTATTTACCTTCATTGTAAACCTCCGTAGATTTGTTCTCTCAAACAAGCCAATTCTTTTGATATAATTTTTGTTGAAGGCAACACCTTTTCTGTACCATCTGGTCTTTGAATGGTGATAGCAGAACAGTTCATAAATCCTTTCTTGATTCTGTCCTGATAAGGTAACAATGGACCACTTGGAGAACGACGATATACCCAATCATGTTTACGTAAGTAATCGGTTAAGTCCTTTGGTCGTACTTCAAGCATCTTTGTTGCTTCAATAAGACCAAACAAACCATCAGAGCGCTTTAAATCTTCCAAAGCTTCTGCTTTTGGTGCTATTCTACAATAACATGATCTTTCTGCTCGATTTGATTTTGTAGGTGATTCAAGATGCCAAGTAATGCTTCGGGCTTGGAGTAATCGATTTTCGGTGTCGCTACTTGTTTCAAAAGCCGTTCACATTTTATAAAGTATGAACGAGCCTTTCTACTTTTCTTATTGTTTTCAAGCATAGAGAGCTCTTTAGCTACATTTAGTGTAAAATAATATTCTTTTAATATCACATTTTGAAGTTCACTAGTTTTGGTAAGCGTTAAAATATAATCTATTCCCTCTTCTAAATTGTATTTGATAATACGGTCCTTAATTCAATTTGAAAAGTCCCGTTTTATCTCTAAAAATGTATGCAAATCACGCGCGTTAACAGTTTGAACAGTCTCTTGATCAAGAACCTGTTCTCTAATTTTTATAAGAGTATTCATAATGAACTCCTTATGGTTAGATGTTTTCATTGATACCTTAGAAAAGTATCGGACGCTGAAAACATGGCCATAAGTCTGTCGTTATGCTTTCCCCGCAAGGATATTCTATAGCATAACCACACCCGATAGGGTTATTATACAATTGTTGCATATGTTGCATATAATGAGTCAAAGCCTTCAATGTACGGAAAAATATTGTTTCAGCAATGCCATCTGTGTATGGTTTTAAGGTGTTTTCAGGCACATGATTTGGAAGTACGCATTGACGCAACAATGTCAAAAATAAAAATAATTTCCATCTAAAAATAATCACATACTTTACAGTATACATATTAAATTCATTATTTATCAATGCGTTAAGTGTATAATGTACAGTCAATTTAAAAATTCTGTCGCTAGCGATAGCTCGCCCCACAACAGACCCAACCCGCTGGGAATTACATTTTGCATTGATTTTATTGAATTTTAGACACAATACAACCAGTGCCGTATCGTCATTAAATACGATTTTTTACATCATGTCAACAGAAAAATCATAGTCTTGTATTTTTTTTGTTTTTTTGATCAAAACTTGATATTTTGAAAGACTCTCTGATTATTTCCATTATGCACAACATAAATGTTTTATTAAAACATTTATGTTGTTATATTGTTATAATGAAATGAATAGTCAAGCATTGAAAAGATATCTTAAAACATGATTGCAGTTTTGCTTCAGGGAAAGGGGGGGCACTTGCTTGTAAAACGTGGTTCTAAAAAATCCGTTTTACCTATGCATGGTACGAAACAGGATTAGTTCAGAAGATTCTTAAAGATCTTGACCTGAAATAAGCCTGAATATGGAGGTGTAAATGAAATATGCAATCAAATTTATCAAAGATGATAATGATACTCTTCTTGTCGTCTCCAAAGACTTTCAGGAATTTATTACCTACGGTAACGACGAAAAAGAAGCTTTAGAAAAGGCTAAAAATGCACTTTTAACAGTCATTATGGGACGTTTTCAAAATCGTGAACCTATTCCCTTTGGACATCGTGATATCACCTATCCTTTTGTTGAAATATCTTCATTGATGACTTTAAAAATTGCAATACATAACGCTATGATTGAAAAAAACTTACGCAAAGCTGATCTCGTACGTCTTTTAAAACTTCATCCAATACAAATTGACCGACTGTTGGATTTAAACCACGCAACAAAATTAGATTCCTTAGAATCTACTCTCATTGCTCTTGGAAAAGAGGTCACTATTAATATTCAAAATGCTGCTTGAAACTTAGCGGTTTTGTGTAAAATATTTATGGAGCGTATTAAGAACAACATACAGAGAAATTACAAGATACAGTGTCTGTTAATCTTTTATAACAAGATATTGTAATGTAGTATATACAAAATGGTGCCCAGACGCGGATTCGAACCACGGACACGCGGATTTTCAGTCCGCTGCTCTACCAACTGAGCTATCTGGGCACGTTTCACAAAACACGTGAAACGTGTGCGGTTATAACATTAAAATTTTTTCTGTCCAGCCATCAAAAGAAAAATAATTGATTTTTTATAAGTTTATTCTCTTATTCTGGGCAATTATAATCGCCTTTCCATAAAATCAACTTGATAGGTATATTGCGATACGTTAGTGTATCGTCATCGGAATGTTGTCTTAACGTGGTGATGACGCAAGGAAATCTTTTTAAACGGTTAACCTAAAAACATAGTTGAGAGGAATGTTTTTCACAAGGTTTCCACGTATTTTAAGCTTACGAAATCAATAGAGAATATTTTTGATTTTTGTCTCAGGGGACTATTGGCACAGTCTTTATAATAATTTGTTTTTCTTTAAAGAAAGACAAGCCATATAAAAGGGGAGAAACATGATAATGTTAGAAAAACCAAGTTGTCGTCCAAATAATCCTAATTTTTCTTCAGGACCTTGTAGCAAAAGACCTGGCTGGACTTTTGAAATCCTTAAGAAGGCATTAGTTGGGCGTTCGCATCGATCTAGAGCAGCAGAATTAAGACTGGCTGAGGTTGTTGGTTTAACCCGTGAGGTTCTTGAAGTGCCTTCTGATTATCGTATCGGAATTGTTCCTGCTTCAGATACTGGTGCTGTTGAGGCAGCTCTATGGTCTTTATTAGGCGAACGTGGCATCGATATGGCTGCTTGGGAAAGTTTTGGTTCAGGGTGGATCGCTGATGTTGTTGAGCAATTAAAACTTTCTGATGTACGTCGTTTTGAAGCGCCTTATGGCGAATTGCCAGACTTAACACAAATAGATTTTGATCGTGATGTTGTTTTTACATGGAATGGGACGACTTCTGGTGTGCGTATTCCTAATGCAGATTTCATTCCAGAGAGGCGGGCTGGATTAACAATTTGTGATGCAACATCAGCAGCTTTTGCGCAAAATCTTGATTTTTTAAAATTAGATGTTGTGACTTTTTCATGGCAAAAAGTTTTAGGAGGTGAGGCGGCGCATGGTATGTTGATTTTAAGTCCTCGTGCTGTTGAACGGCTTGAAAGTTACGTTCCGGCTTGGCCTATGCCCCAAATTTTCTGTATGACAAAAGATGGCAAATTGAACGAAAGTATTTTTAATGGGCAGATAATTAATACACCCTCACTATTATGTGTTGAAGATTATCTTGATGCGTTGAAATGGGCAAAGGCGCAGGGAGGTGTGCAGGCATTAAGGGCGCGAGTTGATAAAAACTTTTCTGTACTTGATGCTTTTGTTTGCAAAACACCGTGGTTAGAATATTTGGCAAAGGATCCTCGAGTGCGTTCTAATACATCTGTTTGTTTAGACATTGTCGATCCAATTATCACTGATTTGGATGTTGAAAAGCGAGCATCTTTTATAAAAGCAGTAGTAAATCGCCTTGAAGAGGAAGGTGCTGCTTATGATATTGGTTCGTATCGAAGTGCTCCTCCAGGACTTCGGATTTGGACAGGTATAACCATTGAGGCTTCCGATCTTGAAATTTTAACACAATGGCTTGAATGGGCATTTCAGGTCGAAAAAGCTCGACTTTAAAAGTACTGATGGCGATTTTATAACGTGGCTTTTTCAGAATAATACGGGAGATCATGATGATCTCTTGTATTATTACATAAGATAAAAAAATCTTTAAATATTGTGCAGATTGTAAAGAATGACAGGGGAACCATGAATAATTTCTCAGATATTGGCAAAAGTAACAACCAAAAGTTATAAATTTTTCTACTTTTTACAGAAAAAGTGACTGATTTAGAAGAAAGATATATCTTAGTACTGTTTTGCTTTATTATTATGAAGCTTAAGATTTAAATCATCGGAAGATTGGGAAAAAGCTAAAATGAGGAGTCGCACTTTCTCTAAGGTTTCGTTATAAAGGAGCGTTTGTTTTTGAATGTTGGTTTTGTTTGACCAAACACGATGGAGAAAGTTATGGCCAATGTAGTAGTTGTTGGTACACAATGGGGCGATGAGGGCAAGGGAAAAATTGTAGATTGGTTGTCTGAGCGAGCAGATGTTGTGGTGAGATATCAGGGGGGGCACAATGCAGGTCACACGTTGGTTATTGATGGGGTGAGTTATAAATTATCGCTTTTACCATCGGGTTTAGTTCGTGGGAAGTTATCAATTATTGGGAATGGTGTTGTAGTTGATCCCCATCATTTTGTAGCAGAGTTAAAAAAGCTACGTGATCAGGGCGTGAAAATTACACCGGAAATTTTACGTATTGCTGAAAATGCTCCATTGATTCTCTCTTTGCATCGCGATCTTGATGCAACTCGAGAAAGTGGCCTATCGGGTTTGAAAATTGGTACGACAAAACGTGGTATTGGTCCTGCTTATGAAGATAAGGTAGGTCGTCGTGCTATCCGAGTGATAGATTTGGCGGAGCCTGATACACTTATGGCTAAGATTGAACGACTTTTGGGACATCATAATGCTTTGCGTCGCGGGATGGGGGTTGCAGAGATTGATTCTCAAGCACTTTATGATGAATTAATGCAAGTAGCGGATGAAATTCTACCCTTTATAGATTGTACGTGGCGCCTTTTAAATGAAAGTTATCGTATGGGAAAGCGCATTCTTTTTGAAGGTGCACAAGGTGCTTTATTAGATAATGATTTTGGGACTTACCCTTATGTGACGTCATCCAATACAATTGCTGGGCAAGCATGTACTGGTTCAGGTATGGGACCTAGCTCAATTCACTATGTTTTAGGTATTGCAAAAGCTTATACAACACGAGTTGGAGAAGGACCATTCCCGACAGAGCAGATAAATGATATTGGCGAATTTATTGGAGTTCGTGGCAAAGAATTTGGGGTCGTGACTGGTCGAAAACGTCGATGTGGCTGGTTTGATGCTGTCTTAGTACGTCAGATGGTAGCGATTTGCGGTGTTCAGGGTATAGCACTGACAAAGCTTGATGTTTTGGATGGTTTGGATGAAATTAAAATTTGTGTTGGTTATGAACTTGATGGAAAAAAAATTGATTATTTTCCCTCTTCCATGGGAGCTCAAGCTCGCGTAACGCCTGTGTACAAGACGTTGGAAGGCTGGAAGGACGCAACAGCACATGCATTGAGGTGGGAAGATTTACCGGTTCAAGCTGTTAAATATATACGCTATATTGAAAAATTGATCAATACGCGGGTGGCTTTATTATCCACCAGCCCTGAGCGTGACGATACCATTCTTGTTAGAGATCCCTTTGCAGATTAATTATTATTTTTAGATTTCCATATTGATTTTCGTTTTGGCTCTGTGTTTTTCTTACGAAGAGCTACTTATAAGAGAGAGTGAGAGAACGGTGCAAAATAACATTGTTTATTTTTCCTATTCACTTTAAACTGCAAGGATAGTTGCATCAATATAAATGACGATCAATTTAGAAGGCTAAAATAAGAGCTGGCCTGAGGGCTGGAATTTTTCTTCTCAGTTTGAGAGAGATTATAGAGAATATGGTGGATTTCGTTGGAATCTTAAAAAAGGCAATCAATGCGCAAAATAATATTACACCACAAGTGCGCAAGCGGATCTATCAACGAGCTGTCGAAACACTAGAACATCAATTTATAGCAGCGACAATACCACAAGTAATAGCAGATGAGCAGAGAAAGGTTTTGCAAAGTGCTATTGCAACTGTTGAAGAAGAATATTTAGCGGTTGAAAAGAAGCTGCTTTCTTCAGTTATTGGGTGGAGTTCTACAGGGATAGCTGAAGATGAGAAGCATACACAGAGTTTTATATTGCCACTAGGTAATGAAACTTCAGTAGTAAAAACAGAAGGAAGACAAAGCTCTGTTGAAAGTCTAAAAGACGATGGGGCTGCTGGTGAGCTTTCTGTGTCAGGTGTGCCAGATGCAGAGCTTGTCAGTATGGAGGCTTATTTGTCCTCTCAGCATGTTGATAACAATACGTTAAAGGCTTCACCTTTAGCTTCTTCTGCGCAAGGAGATAATACCCATATTGTTTCGCATATTTTTTCTCAAGCTTTGCGTCGTGCTAATCGGTCGTCGACGCAAAAGCGTATTGTGATAAGTGCTGCTGTTGTTGCCAGTTTTATCACCTTAGTTATAGGTATTTTTTTTGTTTGTGAACGTGTATTTGTATCAAGTGATCATCAATTGTCAGGGGAAAATATTCAAGTTTCTCATGCATTGCCAAGGACACTTTCGGTTAACAGAAAGTTAACAAAACGCTTGTTAGAGGATGGGAGCGAAATTGATGTTGGCTTAGATCAAACGGCAGGTTCTTCAAATGAAGAACGAACCTCAACAATTGTTGCCAGCAATTTGCAGTCAAGTGAACAACTAGGTGAGGCTGTTTTTTATCAAGCGCGTACGGATTATGATGCAGAAAAAGTAGCAACGGGGAGTGCGCGCTGGACGCTTATAAAAGAGTCTCGCGGGAAGGGATCCCCGGAAGAGTCGGCTATTCAAGGTGATATAACAATTCCAGATGAAGGGTTATCATTACGGTTAATTTTACGTCGTAATACAGATCTGTCTTTTCCTGCTGCGTATATTATGGATCTTATTTTTATTCTTTCTGATAAATTTTCAGGTCAATCTATAAGCAATGTTCAGGCATTAACTTTTAAAGCAAGTGAACAATCCATTGGGCAGGCTTTAACAAGAGCTGTTGCAGCGAAGATACACGATGATTTTTTTCTTGTTGCATTAAGTGGCAATCATCCGTTTCTTAACCGAAATTTACAATTGATGCGGGAATTGGATTGGGTGCGTTTGGTATTGACTGATAAAAACGGACGTATAAATGAATTGACTTTCGCAAAAGGGGCAAAAGGTGAGTCTATTTTTAATGAAGTCATCGGACAATGGCTTGCAAAATCAGAGAAGCCAACAGTTCTTGGTCAGAAAGAATAAACTACCGACGCGAGAGAGGTAGAAGACTATAAAGAGAATTTCATCATAAAAATTGCTTTTCAGTCTATCGCAAAAAAAGAGAGCTAACGTATGTTAGCTCTTTCTCATATTAAGAATGTGCAAATAATTGGCTTATACTAAGCCTTTAGAGCTTTATACCTGACTTTGGGATAAAGCAAAAGCCTTGATAGAATTTTGTACTTTTTCAAATGCACGCATTTCAATTTGTCTTACACGCTCCCGACTAATGCCAAATTCACTTGAGAGTTCTTCCAGTGTCAAGGGGTTATCGCTTAAACGACGTGCTTTGAATATACGTCTTTCTCGCTCATTCAAATTATCCATGGCGTGTGTAAGCATGGAACGACGACTTTCCAATTCATTTTGTTCGATTAAAGTTTGCTCCTGATTGTTGGAGTCATCCACCAACCAATCCTGCCACTGGCTACTTTCACCTTCTTTTGTGCGAAAAGGTGCATTAAGCGAAGTATCACCACTAAGTCGACGATTCATCGATACGACTTCATCTTCTGTGACATTCAATTGGGTTGCAATTTCTTTTACTTGCTCTGCATTGAGATCACCACTGTCAAGTGCCCGAAGCCTACTTTTTAACTTACGAAGGTTGAAAAATAAGCGTTTTTGATTGGCAGTTGTCCCTATTTTCACCAAACTCCAAGATCGCAATACATATTCTTGGATTGATGCTTTAATCCACCATATTGCATAGGTTGCGAGACGAAATCCGCGTTCTGGCTCGAAACGCTTAACAGCTTGCATAAGTCCAACATTGCCTTCTGAAATGACTTCCCCAATGGGGAGACCATAGCCCCGATATCCCATTGCGATTTTGGCCACGAGGCGCAAATGACTGGTTACCAACCTATGTGCAGCTTTTAGATCATTATATTTACGATAACGTTGAGCCAGCATGTACTCTTCTTTTGGCTCAAGCATTGGAAAACGACGCACTTCCTCTAGATAACGATTCAATCCTCCGTCACCTGTCGTCACTGATAGCATATTCATATGGGCCATATAGCACCCTCCTTTTGTACGAATTCCCTGATAAGGCAAATTCCATTTCTAGACATTACAAATATCTCTAACACCTTACCATAATTTTTAATTTTGTTCAAAAAGAGATATTTTATTGTGAAATCATGAGAAGGCTAAAAGTTTCAATTCATTTTTTTAAAATGCTTGATAAGTTCAGCCATATCTTGCGGGAGAGGGGAAGAAAAAGACATAATTTTACCTGTAGCGGGATGTTCAAAAGTAAGACTGATTGCATGGAGTGCTTGTCGGTTGAATTGATCGATTACATTTTTAATGATGGGACTAAGGGTGTTCGATTTTGTTTTAAAAGCATTTCCATAAACAGTATCACCTACGAGTGGATGTCCTATATGGGCCATGTGGACCCGAATTTGGTGCGTGCGTCCAGTTTCCAAACGACATTCCAGAAGACTAGCCAAGGAAGTTGTATCTGCGTGAGTTCCATATTTTTCAAGGAGAGAAATATGTGTCACAGCGTGACGAGCATGCGGATTTTGATTATGGATGACAGCTTGTTTTGTTCGATTATGAGGAGAACGGCCAAGAGATGCATCAATTGTCAAAATATTACGGCTGGGAGATCCCCAAATCAAGGCGTGATACCGTCGATCTAATGCGCTAGTACGTCCATGGTCAGAAAATTGTGCACTTAAGCTTTGATGAGCAAGGTCATTTTTGGCGATAACCATGACTCCGCTTGTATTTTTATCGAGACGATGAACGATGCCGGGACGTTTAACGCCACCAATACCAGACAAACTATTACCACAGTGATGGATAAGGGCGTTAACTAACGTTCCAGTCCAATTGCCATTGCCGGGATGAACAACGAGACCAGCTGGTTTATTGATGACAATGACATGATCATCTTCAAAGAGAATGTCCAAGATAATGGCTTCACCGCTAGGTTCTGCATCACGAAGAACAGGCATTGTCAATTCAATGATTTGGTTGGGTTTTAATTTTGTTTTCGGTTCCTTTACGCGTTGACCATCAACTTTAAGATAGCCTTCACGGATGAGGGTTTGCAAGCGTGAACGTGACAGCGTATTGTGATATTGTTTAGCAAGCCACTGATCGAGTCTTTGCCCAAGAGCACCTTCATCCGTTATTTGCTGTGTTACCATACGATTCCTATTAAGTTTTTAATAAGACCTTCTTACCAGTATGAAATTGCTTTGGTATCAAGAAATTCTTTAATTCCCCAGTGACCGCCTTCACGGGCACGTCCAGAAAATTTCACACCTCCAAAGTAACTTCCATTGGGTAATCCATATCCGTTCACTTCTACCATACCAGACCGTACTTGCGCAGCGATACGGCGACATTTGTCACGATCTTGCGATTGTATATAATTTGTGAGACCATATTCAGTATCATTGGCTAAAGCTACGGCTTCATCTTCTGTATTAAAGGGAAGGATAGAGAGGACTGGACCGAAGATTTCTTCTCGAAAAATACGCATATTAGGTTTTACATTGGCAAAGACTGTTGGGCGTACATAATAACCGCGCTCCAATCCCATCGGTAAACCGGTTCCGCCTGCGACAAGTGTTGCACCTTCATCAATTCCAGATTGGATAAGATCTTGAATTTTATCGTATTGTTGTTTTGAAACTACAGGACCAATATGATTTCCTGCTCGGTGAGCTGATCCTACCTTCGTTTTTTCGGCAATATCTTTGGCTATTTCAATAGCTTTATCATAGATGGTTTGTTCCACAAGCATACGTGTTGGTGCATTACAGCTTTGTCCACTATTATAAAAGCAGTGTCGTGTACCACGTTGAATAGCGTCTGTATCGGCGTCAGAAAAGATAATATTAGCGCCTTTTCCTCCAAGTTCTAGACAGACTCGTTTTAAAGTATTGCTAGCATTTTTTGAAATGTCTTTTCCTGCTCTGGTGGATCCGGTAAAGCTGATCATTTCCAGATCTGGATGAGCAGAGAGGTAAGAGCCGACATTTGCACCATCACCGTTTATTAAATTAAAAACGCCGGCAGGTAAAGCAGCTTCATCCAAAATTTCAGCAAAGAGCATAGCAGAAAGAGGAGCAATTTCAGAGGGTTTTAACACCATAGTACAGCCAGCCAAGAGAGCAGGGATAACTTTAAGAGTTACTTGGTTCATGGGCCAATTCCATGGAGTAATCAACCCTACGATGCCGATAGGATCATAGTGAAGAATCGCTTGCTCGTTTCCTTCGACTAAAATTTTTTGGAACGAAAACTCTTTGTAGGCTTTGATAAAGTTGCGAATATGGGAACTTCCAGTTGCGGTTTGCGCATTAAGTGCCATATCAATCGGTGCCCCCATTTCCATTGAAATGGTTTTTGCCATATCTTCGGAGCGTTTTTCATAGATTTCTAAAATTTTTTCAACGAATCTAAGACGCTCCCTAGGTGGAATTGTTTTCCAATTTTGAAAAGCTGCTTTAGCAGCATTAATTGCTTTGTCTGCATCTTTGCTGCTACCAAGGCTAATGACGGCACAAGCTTCTTCTGTTGACGGATCAATAACGTGTAGATCGTGAGGAGTACTTGGATCATCCCATAGACCGTTGATATAAAATTTCCGCTTATTAAACATAGTTCACTCCCTTACTTTTTATTGTTGCGTTGTTAAGTGATGTCCTATTTGAACCTTTTTTAACAAGGATAACAAGGATAATCTTATCAAAGATAAAGAAATTGGACTGTTTTATAACAACGAGGCATAAAGAGTTGAAAAAATATCTCATAACTCTTTAATATTATTCGCACTCATTATTTTTGTGAAATGGGAAGAAAAGAGAAGGATGGGCAATTTTTCTGACATTTTTTATCATAGAGTTTTCTTTAAAAACAATGAAATATAGCTGGATAAGAGCAAGAATTTTATAATTTACGCTGTAAGCGAGTATGGAACAATAGAGAAGAATTATAGCGTTATTTTTTAAAAAAAATAACAGCCAGCAAAAGGTTATTAACCTTCGTACTGTAATCTCTATGCATTCTTTTTGAAGAAGCAATTTTTCTCATTGCTATAAGTTTGTTGGGTGTCATGCATAATTCGAAAACAAAATTCATATCTATGCCTTCTTTTTCTGATGAGAGAGCACAAGGTGCATCAGAAAGAAATTCATCTACTAAGATTGTTGAAATATTTCCTTATCCGGAAGTATGGAAAAAGGCGTTTACACTCGGACAGAATGTGCGTTTTACGCGAACACCAGAAGTTGAAATTTTGCGCCGCCGTATAGAAACAGATCCCGTTTTTGCGAAACAGTTTAAAGTTTTTACGAAGCAAGAACAAAAAAATCTTATGAACATTAACTGTAATACGAAAACAACAAATTTCCCAGCAACCAAAAGAGTGATTAATCCTCGATTGATAGAAAATAAAGCATCCATTTGTCATTCAGCAGTTTTGGAACAGTTGTCACGGCAAACTGTTAATACGCCGCTTGAAGAAGGTGTAGGGGAGCATACATTACAAGTAGAAAATGTGGCGCAAAAAACAAAAGCTGTTTTTCATCTTTCTGATCACGCATTTTTTGAGTGTGAATCCTTTATGTTAGAACAGGTCGACACTAAAATTGCAGAAGAAGACATAACACCGATTGATTTCACGAGTAATGAAGTTGCATCGGATACGGGTACTGTTTTTGATGAGTCAATTACTGATCTTTACCGTGTTCTTGAATACCGTTTTCCACAATTTTACGATTCCATTATATCAGAAGCTCTAACGGAGGATAGTCAGGGAGTTAAGCAAAGTTCTCATTTAATATCTGCAAAGAATGATATTGTTAAAGAGATTCAAAATTATCATTCTAAGCCTATTATTGAGGACAATACAGATATTAAGAAGGTCAAAAAGTTATCTGTTCCTCAGTCAAGTAAAGCTTCTAAGTTAGCTAATGATTCTAATAATATTGCTGATTGTATAGTAGCTAGTGTAGCAAAGAGTTCGTTAGATTTGCCTGTAATGAAAGAAAGAGAAAATACACAGCAAGCTATGAGGGGGCCATTGTGTAATCCCAGCACTACTTCTACACAAAATGTCCAATCTCTTGACTATGGAACGTATGAATTTCCTCCGATTGATTTATTACAGGAACCTATCTTTCAGGATGACACAATTATTTCTCAAGAAATATTAGAGCGCAGTGCTGGGCTTTTAGAAAGCGTTTTAGAAGATTTTGGGATTAAGGGAGAAATTATTCATGTCCGCCCAGGACCAGTGGTGACAATGTATGAATTTGAACCCGCTGCAGGGGTAAAATCATCACGGGTTATTGGTCTTTCTGACGATATTGCCCGTTCTATGTCTGCTATTTCTGCCCGTGTTGCTGTGATTCCTGGACGCAATGTTATCGGAATTGAATTGCCTAATGCAGTTCGTGAAACTGTTTATTTGCGTGAATTAATCCAATCAAACACTTTTCGTGATAGCCACTTTAAATTAGTGCTTGCCTTAGGGAAGGGGATTAACGGTGAGCCTGTAATTGCAGAATTAGCAAAAATGCCCCATTTATTGGTTGCAGGAACCACAGGGTCAGGAAAATCTGTTGCGATTAATACAATGATCTTATCGATCCTTTATCGCATGACACCAGAGCAGTGCCGCCTCATTATGGTTGATCCTAAGATGTTGGAGCTTTCTGTCTATGACGGCATTCCACATCTTCTAACGCCTGTTGTAACTGATCCAAAGAAAGCTGTGATAGCTTTAAAGTGGGTAGTGCGTGAAATGGAAGAGCGTTACCGTAAAATGGCTAAGTTAGGTGTGCGTAATATTGATGGTTTCAATGCACGAGTTGCACTGGCCGTGAAAAAGGGTGAAACGATTATGTGCACTGTACAGTCGGGATTTGATAAAGAAAGTGGTGAAATGCTTTATCATGAAGAAGCGATGGATTTGACGCAGCTTCCTTATATTGTTGTCATTGTTGATGAAATGGCTGATCTCATGATGGTGGCTGGTAAAGAAATTGAGAATGCCATTCAACGTTTAGCACAAATGGCGCGTGCTGCTGGTATTCATCTTATTATGGCTACACAGCGTCCTTCTGTTGATGTTATTACGGGGACGATTAAGGCAAATTTTCCAACCCGCATTTCTTTCCAGGTTACTTCAAAAATTGATAGTCGAACAATTTTGGGAGAACAAGGTGCTGAAACGCTTTTGGGTCAAGGAGATATGCTTCATATGGCTGGTGGTGGGCGCATCGTACGTGTTCATGGACCTTTTGTTTCTGATAAGGAAGTGGAATCTGTGGTTGCGCATCTTAAAAGACAAGGAAAACCTCATTATTTAGCAACAGTAACGGATAGTGAAGATAATAATAATGACTTAGAAGCGGCTGATTCTGTTAGTAAAACTGGTACAACAGAAAACTCTGGTGAGGATAGTGAAGAGCTATATGTGCAAGCTGTGAAAATTGTCATGCGTGATAAGAAATGTTCAACATCTTATATTCAGCGCCGACTTGCAATCGGTTATAATAAGGCGGCCTCCCTTGTTGAGCGGATGGAAGAAGAAGGTGTTGTAGGGGCTGCAAATCATGTTGGGAAACGTGAAATTTTGCTTGAGGGATGCTATAATCATTGAGATTCTTTTAAAAGTGTATAATACCAAATAATCTCGGAGGTTAAGGCTTTATTTTGTTTTCTAAAAACGGGAGCTATCTTGCGCTTATTTTCTATTGTGCAATATTAAAAGGTTAAATAGGAAGCGACAGAATAGGAATTCTATCCTATATTAAAATTACCGGCAGGGAGATCAGATTAAGACAAAGAAAGGTCAGAGATATCTTTAGCATTTTGAAATTATCTGGAATGCGAAGAAATCAAGCAAGCTTTCATGCGAGGACAGATGATTTTTGTTCTCTCTTCCGATTGTAGAGACGTTCTTTGGTCAAATGATACAACGGCGTATTTTGGGGGCTTTTCTTCTGTAGCGGCTATGATTCAAAAACTGTCTTTTTTGAACAAGTAGAGTAGCACAAGATACTAAAGAGTGTGCAATGTGCAAGCCATGTTGCGTTGAATGGTTTAAAGCGTACTGCTGAATTTTCTGTCATTGGCGTAAGCAAAGCGTTTTTTCAAGTCTCTAGGGAAGAAGATATTTCTTTTATCGCTGGTTTGGATGATGCAGAAACGTTTGTTGCAGGGTTGAGGAAAACGCAACCTGGGGCTTCATCTCATTTTTGTTTTGTTGATAAAAGGGTCAAAATTTTGCTACAGACAATTGATAATGGGATGTCTGTCAAGACCTTTTTATCCATAGGAGGTGTTCGTAAGAAGTTAGCATTATTTGCTTGAAGATAAAACCAGCAATTTTGTTAGTTTTATGCACGCCATTAAAGGCAGAGTTGTTAAACTATAAAGAAGAACTTTTGTCACGACGTTTTACTTAGAAAATGGATAAACATGGGCGGTTTTGTAATGTTTCAAAAGATTTAGGACAAATTATTTGTTCTCTATTGTTTTCTATTTTAGGATCTAATTTTCATGAAGTTGCCAATCAATTTAAGGATGATCGGTATCGAGAACTGAGCGGTTTTATTGAGGCGTTTATACCTTGGCGTAAGCAGATCATTCAGGAGTCTGTTGATGGTTGTTTAGAGTGGCTTGATGTTGAATTATCTGCTTTGCCAATTTTTGATGCCAAATATTAGATTAAAGGGTTTCGGGGATTTGTTGTTTTGAAGATGCAAAAAAAAGTACAAGTGGAAAAAGCAGAAAATCCGGATACAAAAACGTCAAGTCTTTCAGAGGTAGAACGTTCAGCTTTTCGTGAGATTGCAGAACGGCTGCGTGGCGAAATGGATGTAGCAGGAGGGGGAGAGCATTTGATTGAAGAAACTTCGGTTCAGTTGCCATGTGCACAGACATTGCCTAGAAATGTCATGGAGCAAACTCTCATCAAAGAACCAGCAGCGATTTTATCATTGTTGGATACAGCAACTGATGGTGTTTTATGGTTGGATAGACAGGGCTGCATCCAATCTGTTAGCAGTGCTGCTTTGGAATTAATGGACTACGAAATAAATGAATTACTGGCAAAGCCATTATCATCATTATTTACTTTGCAAAGCCGATCTTTGGTTAAAAAATATTTTAAGTCAATTCGTTTGAAAGGAAAAAATCAGGTTTTAAATCGTGGAGAGACAGCTGATTTAGTGACGAAAAGCCGTAAGAGTATAACGGTTTCCATGATAATTGTACCTTTAGCACGGCAAGACAGTTACGCTGTTATGCTAAATGATCTGACAGGAATGATCCTACCCTTAGACAAAGAAGTAGAAACAAACAAAATGATTTGGGTTGTTCATGAAATGCGAACACCTTTGAATGCTCTGATTGGTTTTGCAGAAATTATGAGGGATGGACGTTTTGGCTCGATAGACAATGAGCGTTATCGTGGATATTTACGCGATATCATCTCATCTGGAAAACATATATTATCGTTGGTCAATCAATTACTAGACTGCTCGAAAGCAAATCATTTAGGCTCAAATAACCAGGTCAATACGCCCCTTATAGCTGAAGCATTTGATGTAACATCTTGTTTGCGTGCTAGTATAGCGTTTCTTGAAACACAAGCTAATCATAATGGCATTATCATGCGCATTGTTGCACCGGTTCATGTGCCATTTATTTGTGTATCGCAACAGATATTTCGGCAGATTATATGGAATCTTCTTTCCAATGCAATTCGTTTTACACCATCAGGTGGACAAATTATTGTCCACGTTTCTTATGGAGAAAATGAGCGAGTGAAGGTTTCAGTGAGTGATAATGGTATAGGAATGAGTGACGAAGAAATTGTAAAAGCATTGCAACCTTATGGTCAAATAAAGCGTAAAGATGGTCGAACTGGTAACAGCGTTTTTGTTGGAACGGGTTTAGGATTACCGATGTGTAAGGCAATGGTAGAAGAGAGTGGCGGCGAATTTTTATTATTTTCAAAGCCAAATCATGGAACAACTGTAGAGATGTTCTTTCCCGTGTTGCATGAATAAATCTAAGCATGAATTATTTCTTCTTAGCTAACAGGTCTCTAATTTCTGACAGAAGTTGTTCTTCCAGAGACATTTTTTTTAAGCTTTCTTCTTCTTCTTGTTTTCGACGTAGTTTATTCATTCCTTTAACAAAGAGGAAAAGAACCCAAGCAATAATGAGAAAATTGATAAGTAAAGTTATAAAGTTACCATAGCTAATGGTTGCTCCCGCTTCTTTGGCGGCGTTCAATGTAGCTTGTTTTTCACCGGCAAGCTGAATAAACATGTTAGAGAAATCAATCCCACCTGTGATAAGACCAATGATTGGCATAAAAATATCATTGACAAGTGAGTTAACCAAGCCACCGAAAGCCCCCCCTATAATGACACCGATAGCAAGATCAATCATATTACCTTTTAAGGCAAATTCTTTAAATTCTTTAAGCATTGCGTTTTCCCCTTTGTGTATGCGACATATGATAAGCTTAACTATCGCTTTTGATGAAAAAGGAAAGGGCGGTTTTTTTATTTTCTTATAGTGTTATATTAAACTATTAATTTTTTTTCTCCAAGAGTATTATGATACGTTGAAGGACTTGAGTGAGAGGCTTTATTTTGAGTAATAGTGGAGCATTTTATAGAGCTTAAACTGACGAAAAGCTTTTTTCCAATACAAAAGACAAATGTATTCTTTATTTATAAAATTGTTTCAAGGGGATATATTATAATATATTTTTGAGTTGCTATTTTATTTTTTTGATGGATTTTTTTCAATTTTAATATCTGGATAATTTCAAAAAAGAAAGAGAATCACAAAGTCAAAAAGCCTTTATGGGATAGTATTTGCAAACATAAATTTGATTGTTAATAACATTGTAATTTTTTTTGCTGTGGAGATTTGTCTTCCCATGGAAGAGAGTGTGTTATCTTGATCTATAGTTTTTAGTGTTCAGAAGATGCAAAGGACAGTTTTTATTGTGTGGAGAAAGATTTATGAGTTTCTTTCGTTGTATTGGTCGTCCTGCTTTATTTATGTTGGATCCAGAGTATGCACATCGTTTAGCAATTATTGGTCTTAAAAGTGGGTTGAACAGTTGTCAGAAGATCGTTGATAAGCGTTTATGTGTAACTATTGCAGGCCTTGAGTTTGACAATTTTATTGGTCTTGCTGCAGGTTTTGATAAGAATGCAGAGGTTATAGAGGCTGTTTTACGTTTAGGATTTGGTTTTACTGAGATTGGTACAGTTACGCCAAGACCCCAGGTTGGAAACCAAAAGCCACGGCTTTTTCGCTTGATAGAAGATGAAGCGCTTATTAATAGAATGGGCTTTAACAATGATGGGCATCAAATTGTTTACAACAGACTTTGTTCCTATAAATGGAATGGGGTCGTAGGGATCAATATTGGAGCGAATAAGGATACGGTTAATAGGATTGATGATTATACTGCTGGTATTGCCTGTTTTTATGATGTTGCCAATTATTTCACGGTTAATATTTCTTCGCCTAATACGCCGGGTTTACGTGATTTACAGATGCGTGATAGTTTACGGCTTTTGATCAATGCAATTTCGCAAGCGCGCAGTGAACAAAAGGAAAAGCACGGATTTCTGGTTCCGATTTTTTTAAAAATTGCTCCTGATTTGTCAGAGAAGGAATTGGATGATGTGGCTGAAGAAATAAAACTTTCTGATTTTGATGGTTTGATTATTTCCAATACCACTCTTTCACGAAAAGGACTTGCGAATAGGGTATTTATGAGCGAAGAAGGAGGGTTGTCAGGGCGTCCACTGTTTGAGCGTTCTACTATTGTACTTGCCAAGATGCGTCAAAAATTGGGTAAAGAAATTGCAATTATTGGTGTTGGAGGTGTGCGGGATGCGTATACGGCTTTGGAAAAAGTTAAGGCAGGTGCAGATTTGATACAACTCTATAGTGGAATGGTTTATGAAGGGCCGCACCTTGCTGTAACCATTTTGAAAGAAGTTTTGCAGCTTATGCAGAAGGATGGTGTTGATACTATAAAAGCTTATCGTGATCACAGTACCGAGGATTGGGCAAGACGTGCGCTTTCTTTAGAATAGAACTATTGTTTTTTGATAAAAAATGGAGGATTTTTTTTAAAGGACTTGCAAACTCTTTTGATCTTCCTTATGTCACAGAAGATAAAGAGTTAAGTAATTTATCAAACAGTGAGTAATTATGAGCCATTTGCTGTTTGTTTTATGCGGTTGTAGCTCAGCTGGTTAGAGCGCTGGTTTGTGGCACCAGAGGTCGTAGGTTCAAATCCCACCAACCGTACCATTTTTTTCACTTTGTTTTTTAGAATAAGTGGCTTTAGAGAGCGCAAAGTGTATTTTATCTTAATAAAGGTTATGTCATCCTTAAACAATCAATTGGGATGAGGTTTTGCATGGTATTTATGCGTGAATGATTCTATAAAATGGGGATAATTGTTTTCTGAATTGGTGTTGTATGGCTGTAAGAAATAGTGAACAAATGAAAAGAAAAAAATGTAAGCCTATTGCCGATTTTGTAAAAAACTTACGCGGTGTAAACAATTGGGAACAAGTTTCGCAATGGCTTGCCTTCCGAGAAGTAGAAGACATCGAGTGTATTACACCTGATCAAGCAGGTGTAGCACGTGGTAAGATGATGCTGTCTAAAAAATTCATATCAGAGACATCATTGGCATTGCCTTCAGCAGTTTTTATGGCAACAATTTCAGGAGATTATCCTGAAGATGGCAATGGTTTTGAATATCCTAAAACAGATGGTGATTTACGCCTTGAGCCTGATCTTTCTACATTAAGCATTGTGCCATGGGAAGATGCTCCTACCGCACAAGTGATTTGTGATCTTGTTTATCAAAATGGGCAGGTTGTTGATTATACGCCACGAAATGTTTTACGATCAGTAATTAATTTTTACACGCAAATGGGGCTAAAACCAGTTGTTTCACCAGAAATTGAATTTTATTTGGTAGAAAAGAATCCCGATCCTGATTATCCTTTAGTTCCTCCAGTGGGTCGTTCTGGCCGCTCAATCGGTGGTGGACAGGGCTACTCTATTGCTGGTGTTAATGAATTCGATGAGCTCATTGATGATATTTATCAATTTTCAGAGGCGCAAGGATTAGAAATTGATACGCTCATTCATGAAGAGGGAGCCGGACAGTTTGAAATTAATCTACGTCATGGTGATCCTATAGAATTGGCCGACCAAGTTTTTATGTTTAAACGAACAATTCGTGAAGCAGCACTTAAACATAATATGTATGCAACGTTTATGGCGAAACCTATCCAGGGGCAGCCCGGTTCTGCTATGCATATTCATCAATCGGTTGTTGACCAAAAAACGGGTTCTAATATTTTTACAGAAAGGGATGGGAGCGAAAGTGTCTGTTTTCGCCATTTTATTGGTGGCTTACAAAGACATATGGCTGGGGTTCTTGTGATGCTTGCTCCTTATGTTAATTCTTATAGACGTCTTATGCCTGATATTTCAGCACCTGTTAATTTGCGATGGGGTTATGATAATCGTACAACAGCTTTTCGAGTACCACGTTCTGCTCCACAAGGACGGCGTGTTGAAAATAGACTTCCTTCGTCAGATGCTAATCCTTATTTAGCTCTCGCAGCTTCTTTGACTTGTGGTCTCATTGGTTTACAGCAAAAGCTTGAACCAGATGAGCCGGCAACAAAAACTGTGAATGCTGATAATATCGAATTACCGCGTGGACTGATTGAGGCGGTTAATTTGTTTGAACGAGATACAGCGGTACGTGCTATTTTAGGAGATGCATTTGTAAGTACTTACGCTGCTATCAAACGACAAGAATTCGAAACTTTTATGGAAGTAATTAGCCCGTGGGAGCGTGAATATCTTCTGCTTAATGTTTAAGTTTTATGCCAATGATTGATGATAATCAAATTTCTCCAGGAATTTCTTGGTATGAGGATACTTTAGAAGAGCGCCCCTCTTATCCATTTTTAGACGAGCAAATACAGTGCGATGTGGTTATTGTTGGAGGTGGATTTACAGGGCTTTCAGCTGCTTATCATTTAGCAAAAGCAGGAGTGAGAGTTGTTTTGTTTGAAGCTTCACGTTTTGGCGATGGTGCGTCGGGACGCAATGGTGGCCAATTAGGGACAGGTCATCGTCAATGGATAGAAACATTAGAAAAACAGTATGGTTTTGAACGGAGTAAGGTGCTGTTTGATTTAGCGGAGGAAGCTAAAAGGGATGTTTTATCTTGGGATGCACTATCTGATTGCTCTCTTGACTTTATGGCAGGACAGTTTTCAGTTATCCATAAAGAACGTAAAATAAGTGCGTATCAGAGGCATGTTGAGGCGATGCAGCGTTATGGGTATAAGGGACTTACTTTTATGGATAAAGCTGCAACAGCTGAACGACTTGGTTCCTCTTTTTATTATGGTGGTATCTATGATGCGGATACTGGACATATAAATCCCTTAAAGCTGGTTGTTTGGTTGGCAAGAAAAGCAAAAAACGCTGGCGCTAAACTTTATGAGAAGACACAAGCAATGGCGGTAGAGCGTAATGGTAGCTATTGTGTCGTAAGAACAGAGCGAGGCAACGCAAAGGCTGAGCATGTCTTATTAGCGACCAATGCGTATCAGCTTGGACTTCAGCGTTTTGTTGAGAAAAAGATTGTTTCTCTCCGCTCTTATATTGGAGCAACGGAACCATTACCAAAGCAGTGTTCGATTCTTGGGGGGGGCGAATCTGTGGATGATTCTCGTTTTATGGTTCGCTATTTTCGCAAAAGTATTGATAATCGTTTATTATTTGGCGGAGTAGAAAGTTACGATAATCAACACCCTACGAATTTAGATGAACGTATACGACGGCAGATTGCTGAAATTTATCCTCAACTAAGGTCTATAAATCTCACTCATTGTTGGGGTGCAACGGTGGCTATTACTGTTGAACGTATGCCCTATGTTCGTCAACTTATGCCAGGTATCACTTATTGTGGCGGATATTCAGGACACGGGGTCATGCTTGCTCCTTTTATAGGGAAATTATATGCTGAATGGTTGACTGGAAAGCTTGAGCGTTTTGCGTATTTTCAGGACTTAAAAATTTCTCCTTTTCTGGGGGGAAGAGTTTTTCGTCATCCATTGGTATTTTTAGCAATGCATTGGTTTTCCTTGATGGATCGTTTTTAATTAGATATCGTTTGAAGTGAAGAAAATTAATGGCTTGTTTAGCATCTGTCTGCTTTAATGAGTGGAGCTTCTACAAACTATTTAAACTTTTGTAATCGAATGGGAAAATAGACAAGTTTATGGTTAGTAAAATTATTCCAGTCTCCCCTTTTGATTGTATTGTTTTTGGCGGTAATGGTGATTTGGCATCACGTAAACTTATACCTGCTCTCTATCATTGTCAGTGTGTTGGACAATTTAGTGAGCCAACACGGATTATTGCGGTTTCGCGTTCTTTATTGAGTTGTGAAGAGTATCAAAATTTTGTTTGTGCTGCTCTAGAGAAATATGTTCATCCCAAAGACCTCAACCGAATTGAGCTTAATCGTTTTCTTGCACGTTTAACCTATGTTTCTGTTGATGTTACCTCGAATCGAGGGTGGGGAGATTTAGCTCTCTTGCTCTCAAAAAAAACTGCTGATATTCGGGCTTTTTATTTAGCAGTTGGTTCGCCACTTTTGGGTGATATCGCGATGCGATTGGGACAAAACGGTTTGGTGACGGAGCAAACACGTATTATCATTGAAAAACCTATTGGCCGCAGTGTAAAAACAGCAGTTGAGCTTAATGATACATTTGCAAGAGTATTTGATGAAGATCAAATCTTTCGCATTGATCATTATCTTGGCAAGGAAACTGTTCAAAATTTAATGGCATTGCGGTTTGTTAATACACTTTATGAGCCGTTATGGAACTCTAATTATATTGATCATGTTCAGATAACGGTTTCTGAATCTTTAGGATTGGAAGGGCGTATAGAATATTATGAGAGTGCAGGTGCACTACGCGATATGGTACAAAATCATATGCTGCAATTGCTTTGTTTGGTTGCTATGGAAATACCATTTACCAACAGTGCGAATGCTGTGCGTGATGAAAAACTTAAAGTTTTGCATTCTTTAATGCCTCTCGATGTTCATAATGTAGGGCAAAATACTGTGCGTGGGCAGTATCTTGCTGGTATATCGGATGGTATTTCTGTAAAATCTTATCTTGATGATTTGGGAAAAAAAGTCAGTAAGAGTGAAACATTTGTGGCGCTTAAGATTAAGATTAATAACTGGCGTTGGGCGAATACACCTTTTTATTTACGAACAGGTAAGCGTATGTCCACGCGTATGTCTGAAATTGTTGTCGTTTTTAAACCCATCCCTCATAATATTTTTGATACGGATTTAGGTGAAATTTTTTCTAATCGATTAGTTATTCGTCTCCAGCCTGATGAGGGCGTGAAACAATGGTTGATGATTAAGGATCCAGGTCCTGGTGGTATGCGATTTCGTCATATTCCCTTGGATATGCGTTTTGCATCTGCGTTTTCTCAGCGTAATCCAGATGCTTATGAACGCTTATTGATGGATGTAGTTCGCGGAAATCAAACACTGTTTATGCGTCGTGATGAAGTTGAGGCTGCTTGGCGTTGGATTGATCCAATTCTTGGGGGATGGGAGGCAATAAAGCAGCCTATTCATGGATATAGTGCTGGTTCATGGGGACCATCTGCTTCGGCTGTTTTGATGGAACGTGATGGGCGCACATGGAACAACTTAGTTTAGAGCAATAAGTATGTATGGAATAAATATCGATCGTTTAAATTTTGAAACGCCCACAGATTTAGCCTTGGCATTGGCTGATCGAGTCGCAGCAGAGCTTAGTGTATCTATTCTTGAGCGTAAGCGAGCAATTTTAGCAGTTTCTGGTGGAAAAACACCAGAATTGTTTTTTCATTATTTGTCAAAAGCGGATATTGATTGGGAAAATATTATCATCACTTTGGTTGATGAACGTTTTGTGCCTTCTCATCATGAGCGTTCAAATGAACATGTTGTACGGCGCTATTTATTACAAAATTTTGCGGCTAAAGCACGTTTTGTAGGACTTTATCAGAAAGCAATTACTGCCGAGCTTGCGGCTTTTTCAGCAGCTAGTCGTATCAATACTTTGCCTAGACCCTTTGATGTTGTTGTTTTAGGAATGGGGGAGGATGGGCATACTGCTTCTTTTTTTCCTGATGCTGATCGTTTGAAACAAGCGCTTGATCTTCAAACACAGGCACTTGTTTTACCACTTCATGCGAAGAGTGCTCTTGAGCCAAGACTCACGCTAACTTTACCGGTTATAATGCAATCTCGTTGCATTATTCTTCATTTTGAGGGTTTTCAGAAACGTGATTGTTTTGAAGCAGTTTGTCAGGAGGGATCTGAAATGGAACTGCCCGTTCGAGCAGTTTTACGCAATGCCAATCAGCTTGTTCAGGTTTATTGGTCGCCTACAGAAAATGAAATAAATGAAGTAGAACATGACAGGGAAGCTGTTGATACTTAATCTTTTTAGGTGTTGAGACGTGCATATAAACAAGGAATAAACATGGCACTTTCAAAAACAATTGCTACGGTTACACGAAGAATTTATGAGCGTTCTCTCCCGACGCGAGAAGTTTATCTAGATCGTATTGCAAAGGCGCAAGAAAATCGTCCAAAGCGGAGTTTTTTGGGATGTGCCAATCAAGCTCATGGTTTTGCTGCCTGTAGTCCAATAGATAAAAAACGTTTGAAGCGTAATATTGTTGGGAACATCGGTATTATCACGGCATATAATGATATCCTTTCAGCACATCAACCTTTTGAGACTTTTCCTCACTTAATTAAAGAGGCTGCCCGTATGGTTGGTGGTGTGGCACAAGTGGCAGGTGGTGTACCTGCAATGTGCGATGGTGTAACGCAAGGAAATGCGGGGATGGAACTTTCGCTTTTTTCCCGTGAAGTGATTGCAATGGCGACAGCTATAGGCTTATCACACAATATGTTTGATGCGGTGCTGTACCTTGGAGTTTGTGATAAAATCGTACCTGGTTTGGTGATTGGAGCACTAACATTTGGTCATTTACCAGGAATTTTTATTCCCGCGGGTCCTATGACAAGTGGTCAAGGGAATGATAAAAAAGCAAGAATACGTCAGCTTTACGCGGAAAATAAGATAGATCGACAAACATTGCTGGAATCAGAAGCCCGTTCTTATCATGGACCTGGAACATGTACATTTTATGGGACTGCTAATTCCAATCAGATGATACTGGAAATGATGGGGCTACATATGCCGGGAAGCTCTTTCATCAATGCCAATACCCCGTTACGTGATGCTTTAACAAGGGAAGCTACTGAGCGTGTGCTTGAAATGACAACTCTTGGCGATGATTATAGTCCAGTTGGTATAATCGTTGATGAGCGTTCCTTCGTAAACGCTATTGTAGGATTAAATGCAACAGGAGGATCTACCAATCATGCGATTCATTTGATTGCTATGGCTGCTGCTTGCGGTATTCGCTTAACATGGCATGACATTGCAGAAATTTCTTCAGTTGTTCCTCTTTTAGTACGGATTTATCCTAACGGTTTGGCTGATATAAATCACTTTCATGCAGCTGGTGGTATGGGATTTGTTATTCGCGAGCTCATTGAGGCTGGTTTAGTTCATGAAGATGTCCGTACAGTTTTTGGTAAAGATCTCAATGCTTATGCAATTGAAGCAAAGCTTTATGCTGATGGTAATGTGGTGCGTGAGCCCGCTCTCAATGAAAGTGGTAATGATAAGGTGTTAACGGGGTGGAGGAAACCGTTTCAGTCTGATGGTGGTATTCGTGTTTTATCGGGAGATTTGGGGACAGCTATTATAAAAACTTCATCCGTTAACTCTGAGCATTGGCAGATTGAAGCTCCAGTTGTCGTTTTTAATGATCAGGAGGGATTGCAAGAGGCTTTTCAATCTGGCGCGTTGAATGACAAAGATTTTATCGCTGTCATTCGCTACCAAGGACCCAAAGCGAACGGTATGCCAGAGCTTCATAAATTAACAACAATTTTAGGTGTTTTACAAGATCGGGGGCAAAAGGTGGCATTGGTAACGGACGGTCGTATGTCAGGTGCGTCAGGAAAAATTCCTGCTGCAATCCACGTGACACCAGAAGCTTTGGATAATGGTCCCATTGCACGTTTGCAGGATGGTGATACAGTTCGTCTTGACACTCATTTGGGTAAGTTAGCTGTTTTAGAAGATATGGTAAAATTTAATGCACGAACGATTATACCTCCCGATCTTTCAAAGAATGAATATGGTATTGGGCGCGAGCTTTTTCGTGTTTTTCGTCAATCAGTTAATAGTGCAGATCAAGGAGCATCTGTGTTATTATAGCATCAGTAAAGCGCGAAAAGGTGAAAAGTAATGCACGTGCAATGAAAGCGCGTAAAATCCTTAGAATTTGGGTACAGGCAGATTATGTAATCGAGTAGCGGCTTTGAGCGTATTAACCATCAGCATAGCAATTGTCATAGGTCCAACGCCTCCTGGAACGGGGGTAATTGCAGCAGTTTTCCCTTTTATTTCTTCAAAATCAACATCCCCGACAAGACGCGTTTTTCCTATACCTTTTTCTGGTGCTTCAATGCGATTAATGCCAATATCAATAACAACAGCGCCATTTTTAACCCAGTCTTTTTTAATCATTTTTGGGCGGCCTACAGCTGCGACTAAAATATCGGCGCTACGACACACATCATCAAGATCTCGGGTACGACTATGAGCGATCGTCACAGTAGCGTTCGCTGCTGTTAAGAGTGCAGCCATAGGTTTGCCAACAATATTAGAGCGTCCAACAACAACAGCATCAAGACCGGATAAATCTCGTCCACATTGTTGTTCAATCATCATCATAGCACCAGCTGGGGTGCAGGGAATGATAGCATCGTCAAGTGCGTTTGCTGCAAGTTTTCCTACATTAATATAATGAAAACCATCAACATCTTTTTGGAAAGCGATGGCTTGTGTTATGCGGCTTGTGTTAATATGAGCAGGTAAAGGAAGTTGCACCAAAATACCATGGATTTTTGGATCAGAATTTAATGCTGCAATGAGTTGAAGGAGCTCTTTTTCTTGTGCTTCTTTGGAAATTATATGTTTAATTGAAAAAAAACCACATTCTTCGGCTTTTTTGCTCTTTGATGTGACATATACCTGACTTGCGGGGTCATCTCCAACAATGATAACAGCGATACCAGGTTGTATCTTATAGTTATTGCGCAATTTTGTTGTTTCAGCTTTAACTTTCACAATAATCTCTTCAGCGAGCTTTTTTCCGTCGATAATATTGTTCATGGCAGCGGTCCTTTCAGTAGGGCTGTTTAGTGTTTTTGTAAAGCATTTGCTGACGATACAATAGAGCTTTGTAGCAGTATTAATCTGTTAATGCTAAAAGTGGTTCGCTAGTTTTGTATATTTTAGAGTTTTCAGAAGACTTTAAAATAATTATTTTGTTAGGAAGCAGCAATATTGCCGTTCCAATAAACTTTGGATAAGAACAAGAATAATGAAATTATGAAATGAGATATGACGGATTTTAGAACTATAAGAAGTTTTTTAACAATAATTTAGATGTGCTTTTAATTCTGTTATAGGGGCAAAATATAGAGGAAGATTGTGCGCGCCAGAATAATAAAATTTTTGAGCGGGATTTTTATTGCAATTGTTTTTTTGTTTGGAGTTGGTATTCTCATTTTACCTTATCTTGTGTCAACAGATGTGATTCGTGTTCGTTTGGCACAAGATTTGAGTGCGTGGACGGGTTATAATGTGCAATTACGTGATCCACCAAGGTTAAATCTTTTTCCTTATCCTAAAGCATTTCTTTCTGGCGTTACTTTTACATCAAAAATTAATAATGTTGTACCGTTAATGGAAGCTGAATCGATAGAAGTTGATCTTTCTTTGGTAGATCTTCTTCGGGGGCATGTTTCCTTTTCAGAGACGCGGATTGTGCGTCCACAATTTGTTATGGAAAAGCCCGTTAAAACAGTAGCTGATTTTTTTGATAGATTTTCTCGCTCACAAGGTGCTTTAGGATTAGCGATACGTAATGCTCGTGAAATATTAAAGCATAACCCTGACAGGCCAGATATAAAGCGTCTTTTGAACCAACCTTTTGGGCGGATTGTTATTGAAAATGGAACGCTCGTTTATCATGATAGTATTACCGGTGTGCCAGAAAAAATAACGGGATTAAATGCAACTTTAGATTGGCCAGAATCAATGCAGGAAATGCGGTTTCGTGCGGATGCTCGTTGGCGTGGAGAGTTGACAAAATTATCGATTGATGCCGACCAAGCATTGCTGCTTTTAGCAGGAGGGAAAAGCCAGATTAAAGCAAGCGTCAATTCTGTGCGTGGTGGTATAACCTTTACAGGGCAGGCACGATTAGCTGAATATTACATTTTTGACGGCAAGGTATCAATGCGTTCCCCAGGGTGGAATCAGACATTGTATTGGATTGGAAACAATCAGTTTTGGGGTCATAGGTTGAAAACACCTATTGTATGGGAGTCTCGTTTTTTAGCGCAGCCAATGCATATCAAAATGAATAATGTGACATTTACAATGGGTAAAACAAGCGCACGTGGAGCTTTAGAGCTTGATTTTCAGGATTATGTCCCAATCGTAATTGGATCTTTAGCATTTGATAGCCTCGACTTTAATCCCTTGGAATCGCTCTTTTCTTTAGTTGAAGAAAAGAAAACACTCTTTGATATGAAGACCTTTGATTGCATTGGGGTAGATGTACGCCTTTCTTCTCCTCAAGTAAAAGTAGGTAATATTGCACTGACTAATTTAGCTGCTGCGATACAAATAAGAAATGGGCATATTATTTTTGACCTTGGACATGCGGATGTTTTTGGTGGATCACTTCAAAGTAACATGCAAATTACACCAGTTGATAAGAAAGTGCGTATTGAAGGACACGCTTCAGGTGTTTCCATTGATACGCAAGCTGCTTCAGAGGCTCTAGGAATTATCCCATTTGTAAAAAGCAAAGCTAATTTTACCATGACAATACGCACGCTTGCTCGTTTTTGGTCGGAATTTTTTACGAAAATGCAGGGTGAAGTAACACTGAATATGTCTTCTGGTTGGCTGTTAGGGTATGATTTGAATGATTTGCAGGCAACACTTTCAGAAAAGGACCAATTTCTTTTAGTGAGTAATGACTCCTTATCTACAGCCTTTGATCATTGGGATATTCAGACGAGATATTCAGACGACACAATGACAATAGCAGAATCATTGATGCGTACGGCAGACTGGAATTTATCAATTCAGGGGGCGATTGCAGCTGCAATTGCCCGAAAGCGGCAGAAAGAATTTACATTGCAGGCACAATTACGAAAAAGCAATAGCTCAGAAACTCTCTGTAGAGATGTCGAGTGTCTTACTAACAGCCTTGCATGGCCTATTGCTTTTTCTCTTAGTTCTAAAGGGCAAAAACACGGCAATCTTTGGGTAGAAAAAAATATCGATATAGATTGATCGTTGTTCTTCAATATTGACGCAGATCTCAGAAAATTGTTGAAAAATATTGCGTTAATATAAAAATTTGAATGATATGTAGTTTAGATTTATTGGATTTGAGAAGAAATTCCATAGCCATCTTCAGTGATTGTATGTTTTCCATCTGCTCCAACGGAGCCAATTCCCACAGTAATCAGGATAAAAGCTAGAAAGGTGGTGATAGTAATAACGGTGGCTTTTTTTGCAGACATATTTTTCCTCCAATCATGCAATCACAAAACGCAATGGTGAATGATCTTTTGTTATGAGCTTGTATGAAAGCAGAATCACTTAGCATCCTGTTTGTTCCGATCATTATCTCATAAAGCTAAAAAAACTGTATAGTCCTTTATAGATTATAGTTCTATAGATATATTTTTTTCTTTTTGTTATATATTTTGTTCATTTTTTGATGAGGATGGTTAGCTCTGGCACAATTTTTATGCGCATAAATTATCAACTTAAAAGATTGTTCATTCGACAGCCACTTGCTTTGAATAAAGAAATAAAGATAGAGGGGCCGCAAGCTTCTTACCTTGTACGTGTTTTGCGTATGCAAGAAGGGGCTGAGATTTTACTTTTTAATGGACAGGATGGTGAGTGGCTTGCTAAACTCATCACCATTGGGAAAAAATTTGTTGTAGTTCAGCTTACACATCAAGAAAGATTGCAAACGGCGCATACGGATCTCATTTATTGTTTTGCTCCACTCAAAAATGCGCGTTTGGATTACATGGTGCAAAAAGCTGTAGAAATGGGGGGATCAGTTTTGCAGCCTGTGATAACACATCATACACAGGTTACTCGTATCAATATAGCTCGTATGGAAGCTAATGTTATTGAGGCTTCTGAACAGTGTGGTATTTTATCTCTACCTGAATGTGTACCTGCTGTGTCGTTAGCAGAGCTTTTAGCACATTGGGATCAGACACGACCTTTGTTTTTTTGTGATGAAGCGCACAAATTGCATAATCCACTGCCTGCTTTAAAGAAGCACGCAGTTACGGCATTGGGCGTCCTCATTGGACCAGAAGGTGGGTTTAGTGAAGAAGAGCGGAGTTTTTTAAAAAAACATCCTTTTGTGATTCCTATATCATTAGGTCCGCGTATTTTGCGTGCTGATACTGCAGCTGTTGCCGCTTTAGCTCTTCTTAATGCCAGTATAGTGGATTGGTCAATTGATTGAGAAGTTTGTAAAATCATTCTAAATGGTTCACTTAGAAATGATGGAACTAATGATAGGATAAAATAAGTTATGGCGCTTGATATAACTGATGAAAGTGAAATTTATAACTTAGATTCCCTGGTTAGCTATTTCCAAGGGGGGTGTAAAGCAGAAAATGATTGGCGTATTGGTACAGAACATGAAAAATTCCCATTCTATAGAGATGGTTTCCGTCCTGTTCCCTATGATGGTACAAGGGGAATCCGTGCGCTTCTAGAGGGGATGCAAGAAGTTTTAGGATGGACCCCCATTTTAGATGAAGGAAATATTATTGGACTCGTAGGATCGATTGGTCAAGGTGCTATTTCTTTGGAACCTGGAGGGCAATTTGAATTATCTGGTGCACCGCTGGAGACAATTGGTCATACTTATTGTGAGGTGATGGAGCATTTAACTCTTCTCAAGAAAATTTCAGAGCCATTGGGTATTGGTTTTCTCGGTATTGGTGCTAGTCCAAAGTGGACATTAGCTGAAACTCCGCGGATGCCCAAGTCACGTTATCAAATTATGACCGATTATATGCCGAAAGTTGGCACAAGTGGTCTTGATATGATGTATCGAACATCGACAGTTCAGGTTAATCTTGATTTTTCCTCTGAAACTGATATGCGGCGAAAAATGCAAGTATCAATGAAGTTACAGTCTATTGCAACAGCATTATTTGCAAGTTCACCTTTTACAGAAGGGCGTCCAAATGGCTTTTTATCTTGGCGTTCTGAAATTTGGTGCGATACTGATAATCAGAGATCTGGAGTCCTTCCTTTTATATTTTCTGAGCATTTTGGCTTTTTAGATTATGTTGAATGGGCTCTGGATGTGCCAATGTATTTCATTGTCCGCAATGGCCATTATCATGATTGTACACATGTAACATTTCGCCAATTTATGAATGGGGCTTTAAAAGGGCAGGTTGTAAATTCAACTCCAAATATAGGAGATTGGATTAATCATTTATCGACTTTGTTTCCCGAAGTACGCTTAAAACGATTTTTAGAAATGAGAGGTGCTGATGGAGGATCTTTGCAGCGTATCTGTGCTTTATCTGCTTTTTGGGTTGGCCTTCTTTATGATAGTGAAGCACTAAATGAGGCGGAGGCATTGACAAAAGATTGGTGTTTTGAAGAAGTTTTAGAGCTGCGCAAACGTGTCCCAAAAGAAGGTTTAAAAACACCTTTTCGTCAGACCATCATTTTAGAATTGGCACGTCAAGTTATTGCTATTTCGCGCAAAGGCTTAAAAAATCGCCGGAAGTGTAATGTTGATGGGTACGATGAGACAAATTTTCTGAATCCCTTGGAAGAAGTAATTGTTATGGGGCAGACAGATGCTGATAAACTTTTATCCAATTATCATTCTATTTGGGGAAAGGCTGTGGAACCAGTTTTTTTAGAATACGCCTATTAAGATTTTGAAACAAGAAAAACACTTTGCACTTATTGAGAAATGTGTACCGTTATTGTTAACCATTCATGGACTATCTTTTACAAGGGACATTGCGTCTCCTAGTGTTTATTCATGAAGGATACAATGCAAGGTTTATGAGGTATTGTTATCTTTATTTATACCAAATAGCAGATCAATATTATCATGCTACTCTCTCAGCCTAAAGTAGTGTTTTCTTTTGCAGGTGGCAATGAAAACTGCTGAAAATATTGATCATAAAATTGGCAAGGATGTTTTGATATCGTCGTATTAAGAAAAATAAGCCATGGGCTCTTTGGTAGCTTATTTATCGTTGCTAAGAAAGCTCTTGCCGATTCAAATAATAGAAGAGTGATAATAGCATAATTCAAATGATAAGGCGTATTGAAATACAATGGTAGCTGTTTGTATTTTATTTTTTGCTAAAAAAATTATTTTAAAATAAAACCCTATGGATAGTAGGAAAATGAGCTCATTTGATTTTTTATCTTCTTTAAAGAATTATCAAGAGACAAAAAATTCTCTTCTAGCCTATAAATTAAAAAATAATGATTTTATAAAAGCATCACAAGCTTTATATTTCATTTTTAGATTTTACGCATTCGTTTTGAGCTATGCGTTATTTTTTAATATCAAGCACAACGATAATAGGCATAAACAATGACATTTAATTTTTTTATCAATTTATTTCTATTTGTTATTTTTTTGTTATGGCTTGCTCAAAGTAAGAAAATGCAATGGAGTCTTTCTCTGCGCGTCATGCTAGGCCTTGTTTTTGGCTTGATTTTTGGAACTGTTTTGCAGGTTATTTACGGGGGAGGGGAAGCGACTCTGTTGAAATCTGTCGAATGGTTTAATATTGTTGCTGATGGTTATATTTCGTTACTGCAAATGATTGTTATGCCATTGGTTTTTATTTCTATCGTTTCAGCAGTAGCTCATTTGCATTCTGTTTATGCTGTTGGTAAAATTAGTGTAATGGCGATTTCAATATTACTTTTTACAACAGCTATTTCAGCATTGGTTGGTGTTTTGGTAATTAACTTTTTTGGATTAACAGTGAACGGTTTGGTACATGAAGGGCAAAATGTGTCTGCTGTTCTTGAGTCGCGTGTTTCTCAACTTGGAGATATGAGCGTACCAAAGATGATTTTATCCTTTATTCCTAAAAATCCATTTGCTGAGTTAAGTGGAGCCAAGCGTACATCAATTATCGGTGTTGTTATCTTTTCGGCATTTTTAGGAGCTGCTGTTACTCTTTTAAAGAAGGATGATTCAGAACAAGGGGAAAAAGCGCTTTTATTTATTCAGGTCGCACAAGCTTGGATTATGCGGTTAGTCCGTATTGTAATTGCTTTGACGCCTTATGGTATTTTTGCACTTATGACTAAGGTAGGAGCGACTTCAAATATTGCAGATATCTTAAAATTATTGGTTTTTGTCATTGCTTCTTATATTGGTATTATCATTATGTTTGGAGTTCACGGTATATTGCTTGGTATATCAGGGATTAATCCAGTCCGCTTTTTCAAAAAGGTTTTACCAGTTTTGACATTTGCTTTTAGCAGTCGTTCAAGTGCTGCAAGCATTCCTTTGAACATTGAGGCACAAACGCAGTGGATCGGTGTACCACAATCAATTGCAAGTTTTGCAGCCTCTTTTGGGGCAACAATTGGACAAAATGGTTGTGCAGGTCTTTATCCAGCGATGCTTGCGACTATGATAGCCCCCTCAATGGGTATTAATCCTCTTGATCCTACTTGGATTGCTACTCTTGTTGGTGTCGTAACTTTGAGTTCTATTGGTGTTGCTGGTGTTGGTGGTGGTGCTATTTTTGCTGCATTGATTGTTTTACCAATTATGGGACTTCCTGTTTCTTTGGTTGCTGTCCTTATTTCTATTGAACCTCTCATTGATATGGGGCGTACAGCGTTAAACGTAAGTGATTCAATGGTGGCGGGAACTATAACCAGTCAGATGTTGCGTACAACGGATAAAAACATTTTTGAGAGATGATGTTTATGTCGGGGTTACGTTTTTCTTATTTTTGTTTTGGTTGTTTTTTTCTAAAATATCTACAAGAGATATTTGAGCTTGGCCTGGTTGCATAGGTTTTTGTTGATTTTTATCAGGAGCCCAACCAGACAGCCAGATGAAAGAGAAATGTGCACGAATACGGCCATCGGAGTCACTAAATCGTTCGGCATAGATTTCAGCAGCGCGAAGGAAAAAACGCTTGGATACGGGACGTCGTGAGCGATTGATGAGTGCGTTTTGCATTCCCATAGCTTTAAGATCATGCATAAGATCAAACATTGTATTATAGCGTATAGTGATCTCTTCAACATCTGCTACGGGTAAGGCAAAACCAATACGTTGTAAAAGAGCCCCTGCATCACGAATATCAGCAAAGGGATAAATTCTTGGACTAACTCCATCATAAATCTCAGTTTCAGCTTGCAGCAAACTTTCGCGCAATTCTCTTAACGTACCAGCTCCTGCCATAACAGCAAGAAATAAGCCATCTGGTTTAAGGATATTTTTTATCTGACTAAGAACCCCAGGGGTATCATTGGTCAATTGTAATGAAAGAATTGAGACGATAAGGTCACAATAATGTCGAGGAAAATCAAGCAATTCTCGATGACGTAAATGAAATTTTTTGTCATGACTTTGATAGAGCATGTCGGTTTCGACGCGTTCTATAGAATGGACTTTTCCAGATTTTATCAAAGCTTGCGCGGCAAGATCTGTATGACTGTGTAAATCTAGAGCTAATGTAAAGCGACGATCAACAGTACTGAGACGTTTATAGAGATCCTCAGCCATAGAGGACAGTAAGAAATCGTATCCCTCTTTTGCATTTTGGAAAGCACGTTTGCGGAATTGTTCAATACGGGCATGATCAAAAATTAAAGAGTATGACATGTCGTTGAGGTCTTTCGCTCTATGATTCAAAGTATATTTTCAAAGGTTCATTTTTACACAAGCTCTGTCAAGTTATGATGTGAAAGAAAAAAAATATAAAGAGTAAGAGTCTATAAAGGAATTAAAGTTAAAAGATACAAAAGATTTTTTTATACAGGGAAGCTATAAAAGCCTGAATTAACGATGCTATGTTTTCAAGAAGTGGCTTTAAATGGCAGGAATATATTAAATAAGTTCATTGAGCACTTGCTGACAATTTTATATCCGCCAATTTGCCCTGGATGTAAGCAAAGAGTTTCTGCTTGTGGTACGATTTGCTCTGAGTGTTGGAAAGGTCTTCAATTTATCACAAAACCTTATTGCCCTGTTATGGGAATCCCTTTTGTTTGTGATATGGGAGATGGTTTTCTCAGTGGTGAAGCACTTCAAAATTCTCCTCCTTTTTCGCGTGTTCGTTCTGCTATTATTCATAAAGGGGTGGCGCAAGCTCTGGTAACGCGATTGAAATATGGTGATCATATAGAACTGGCATCTTTTATGGCAAATTGGATGGTTTTTGCTGGGCGCGAGATTATTGATGATTGTGATGTCATTATTTCCATTCCTTTGCATTTTCGTCGTTTTTTTAAACGACGTTATAATCAATCTGCTGAGCTTGCTCGTTATATTGCGGTAAAACAGAAAAAAATTTTTAAACCCGGCTGGCTTGTACGTTGTCGACATACACGTCCACAGGTTAGTCTATCTGCTAAGGAACGAAAACTTAATGTGTTGAATGCCTTTGAAGTGCCGCATAAAGTTAAAAAATATCTAAAGGGGCGTTCTATTTTGTTGATTGATGATGTTTTCACTACAGGTGCAACTGTTACAGCGGCGGCTGCAACATTAAAGCGTGCAGGTGCACGGCAGGTGGATGTGCTAACATTTTCGCGTGTACTAAAAGAGGCTTCCATACTACCTGATTCTTGAGAAGAGACTTAGGTTGGCACTATTTTGAAAACATTGGAGAATAATACTATGAAAGAAGTAATACTTTATACACGTCCTAACTGTCCTTATTGCGCAAGAGCGCGTGATTTGCTTGATAAAAAAGGGATAAAATATACAGATCTTGATGCATCAACTTCTCTTCGCCAAGAAATGGTGCAGCGAGCGAATGGACGTAATACATTTCCACAAATTTTTATAGGTGATTATCATGTCGGCGGTTGCGATGATCTATACGCTTTAGAAGATGAGGGGAAGCTCAATTCTTTGCTGGAAGGTACGAAATAGCTGTAGGTTATTGTGTGCTCTATGAAGGACGTTTTGCGAGAAGCATATAGTTAATGCTCATATCTCTTGAGCGATTCCAGCTGTCGTTTAATGGATTATAAGTAATACCGATCTCATCAACGACAGTGAGAGCATTTTTTGATAAGAAATTTTTAAGTTCATGAGGTTTTAGGAATTTTTTATAATCATGAGTTCCTTTAGGAAGCCAACGTAAAATGTATTCTGCGCCTATAATAGCTAGCCCCCATGCTTTCAATGTGCGGTTGAGTGTTGAAACAAACATCAACCCTTTGGGGTTAAGCATTTCTGCTGTAGCTTCTATGAAGAGATTGACATCAGCAACGTGTTCAACAACTTCCATATTGAGGATGATATCAAATTTCTCTCCTTCATTGGCGAGCGCTTCTGCCGTAGTAGTACGGTAATCAATTGAAAGTCCGCTTTGGATTGCATGGATTTTTGCGACTTCAATATTTGTTTGCGTAGCATCAGCTCCGACAACCGTAGCACCAAGACGTGCCATTGGTTCGCATAACAAACCTCCTCCACAACCAATATCGAGAATTTTTAAATTCTTGAAGGGCGTAAGTGAAATAGGATCACGATTAAATGCTAGACAGATTTTTTCTCTAATATAAGCAAGACGCGTTGGATTAAATTGATGAAGTGGTCGAAATTTTCCCTTTGGATTCCACCATTCCGCAGCAATACGCGAAAAGTGATCAATTTCATTCTGATCAATTGTGGTACGCATTTCATTTGTCATGTCGCTTTCCTTTTACTTTTTTATGATAAAGACAGGTAGATTTTATTATAAAGTCAAGAGAAATTAATATAAACATAACTAAACTTGCACAAATTGTAGATATTCGGTATGTGAAAAAACAATTTTTGATACGGCAGTAAGATCTTATCTACATTATCGTTTGAGATAAGAAACGTAAAGGTGAGAGTGTTATTGATGGCACGTATTGTCATGAAATTCGGTGGGACGTCTGTGGCAGACATTGAACGTATTCGTAATGTTGCACGGCATGTCAAAAGAGAAGTGGAAGCAGGCAATGAGGTTGCTGTTGTAGTGTCTGCGATGGCTGGAAAAACCGATGAACTTGTTCAATGGACACGTGACGCTTCACCGATGCATAAAGATGATTACGAATATGATGTGATTGTTGCTTCTGGTGAGCAAGTAACAGCGGGTTTATTGGCTCTTACACTCCAAGCAATGGGAGTGAATGCGCGTTCATGGCTCGGTTGGCAAATTCCTATCCATACAGATAGTGCGCATAGTCGTGCACGTATTACAGATATTGATGGATCTTTTTTAATACAGTGTTTTCAAGAAGGTCAGGTAGCAGTTATTGCTGGTTTTCAGGGGATAGCTCCGGATAATCGGATTTCTACTTTAGGGCGTGGCGGATCAGATACGAGTGCTGTTGCTATAGCGGCGGCTATACAAGCTGATCGCTGTGATATTTACACAGATGTGGATGGCGTTTATACAACGGATCCACGTATAGAACCTAAGGCACGTCGTTTACCCAAAGTGGCTTTTGAAGAAATGCTTGAAATGGCTTCTCTTGGGGCAAAGGTTTTACAGGTTCGTTCTGTTGAACTGGCTATGGTTCATAAAGTCCGTACCTTTGTGCGCTCAAGTTTTGAGGATCCTGATGCTTTAGGCATGGGAGATCCAATGAATTCTCCTGGAACACTTATTTGCGATGAGGATGAAATCGTGGAACAACAGAATGTTACTGGTATTGCTTTTGCTAAGGATGAAGCGCAAATTTCACTTCGTAGACTTGCAGATCGCCCAGGGATTTCCGCAGCAATTTTTGGCCCTTTAGCTGAAGAGCGGATTAATGTCGATATGATTGTGCAAAATATTTCTGAAGATGGCTCAAAAACCGATATGACTTTTACTGTACCATCAACAGATGTAGATAAAGCCGTTGCGCTTCTTGAGAAAAATCGTCAAGAGATAGGGTTTGACGTTATTCAATTTGAAAGCGATCTTGCCAAGGTATCTGTTATTGGGATTGGAATGCGCAGTCATGCCGGTGTTGCTGCTACAGCATTTAAGGCTCTGTCTGAAAAAGGTATTAATATTCAGGCAATTACGACTTCAGAGATTAAGATTTCCATTTTGATTGATAGTGCTTACACTGAACTTGCGGTCAGAACATTACATGCTGTTTATGGACTTGATAAGGGATAAGCATTTTTGAGCGCTAAAGGGATTTGGAATAACAGAAGATTTCATGTGTGTAGGAGCGTGGAGAATTCTCTACAAGCGCGTTTAGCCAAAGAGGGGAAGTACCGCTCTTGTGTGAGAGATGCATATCATGTGAGCGGAGCTTTGTGAATGCAGAGGTTAATATGAGAGCGCTCACAAAATTTGGTTGCATTAGATTATTCACGCAATTATGCAAAATATAATTTATGAAATATTTTCTATCGATATTTTTCTTTTCCCATATGACCACTTAGAACTTTATGTGTAATCGCGTGGGAGCATTCTATTATTTTCGAGGGTGAATAAGTATCGAGTGTAAGGATTTATCGAGCAATTGTTTGTAAAGGGATACTCTCAATTTACGAAATGCGCAAAAGCTTTCTTTTTTCTTTGCATATGAATTTGGGGGTTATAATCTACCTGCGTAGGCTTTGGATATGTCCTGATTTAGATCAAGCGCAATAAAAAAGTGCTCCATAATTCTCAATGAAGCAGATGATAATCCACTTGGTTATGGAAACAACAGTTTTTATAATTAGAAGAGAGATAAAGATCTAGATACTCGAAAACTGGCCAGCGACAACTTTAGAAGAAGACTGTGATAGACAATTTGTTTGGTATCTCTTACTTGTTGATTATCTTACATATGCAGTTTATCTACATGAACCGGTTAGGATCTGAATAATGAAATCAGATGAAGACACATTATTTTACAAATCATACATTATTGTGATGGATTTCTTTCATACAGCTTCACAGTAAAGTTGAATAGATTTAAAAAAGGCAATGCACTTATTCATTTATGAAGAAGCAAAATATGTTAGGGCGCTTTTCTTTGTTCGTTTTTGTAATTATGATACAGCTGCAGCATAATAAATCAAATAAATTGCTTTTTAAAAGGTTAACATAACAACGTGCATTATCGTATAGCTTATTGAGGATTATGAGGCATTTTTGTATTGCGCTTATTATGCTTGATATAAATGAGTCCATACCCAAGACCAACAAGAGCAGATAAACCAGAACCACAAAGAACGCCAATTTTTGCTGAATCAAGAAGGACAATATCTTTAAAAGCAAGCATTGAAACGAAGATAGACATTGTAAAACCAATACCGGCTAAGAATCCAATGAGCAATATACCTGCCCATGTTGTCTGAGGGGGCAAGCGACAGAGCCCTGTTTTTACAGCTAGATAACTAGCAGTGATGATACCAAAAGGTTTCCCTACAAAAAGACCAATGATAACACCAAGAACAACCAAGAATGATTTTTCAGAAGAAAGGTCAAAATTTGCAAAACTAACACCAGCGTTTGCAAAGGCAAAAATTGGCATCACACCGTATGCAACCCATGGATGTAATGCTTTCTGAACACGTATTACTGGTGCAATCATATCACGTTGTCCTTTACGCATTTTTTTCAATGCAGTTGAGATATGGTGCAGATCTGTTTTTACATTTTTTTCTTGAAGAATTTGCATTGCATTGCTTAACATGGTGAGCGGTGCTACAAGGGTACGGGTAGGAAAAACCGGAGTCATCATGCCTAGAATCACGCCAGCGAGTGATGGATGAACGCCCGTTATCATTAAGCCCCACCAGATGATTGCACCAGGTAGAATGTAAAGCCATGCTGATGCGAGTCCAATCCATTGAAAAAATAGCACCAAAGCAATACCTCCTGCTGCAATGGCTAAACCACTAGGATCAATGTTTGTTGAATAGAAGAAAGCAATGATAAGAACAGCGATAATATCATCAATAATTGCTAATGATAAAAGAATGACATGAAGGTTAGCAGGGATTTTTTTCCCAAGAAGAGCAAGAATGCCTAGTGCAAAGGCAATATCTGTTGCTGTTGGGACGGCCCAGCCATGTGTCTCTCCACCACTAAAGTTAAAGCTGAGGTAAATAATTGCAGGGAGACAGACTCCTCCTATTGCTGCAACAATTGGCAAAATTGCTTGTTTAAAATCAGCAAGAGCGCCTTCATAAATTTCTCGGCGAATTTCCATTCCGGCTACGAGAAAGAAAACAGTCATGAGAGCGTCGTTAACCCAGAAATGTAAATCCCATGAGAGTGTAAAATGGCCAAAGTTAAAGCCAAAAGGTGTATGCCAAAAGGATTCGTAGAGAGAAGCATATTCAGAATTGGCAAAAATGAGTGCAGCAGCAGCAGCTAATAAAAGAATAATACCGCTGAGAGCTTCAATATGGAGAAAACGCTCGATAGCAGAAAGCGCTTGATTTGTGACACGAGAAGCGCGATTAGGCAAGCGATTTGAAGATAAATCAGACATGAATGACTCCAACTATCGACAATATTACGGATATATTTTTTACGTAAACTATTCTGTATGGTGCTTTTTATATCATACAAAAGAAAAAAGAGGAATAAAGCCTTAACTCTTATTGTGCAAAATTATCACCTTTAAAACGGAGCATGTTCTTTAGGGGGATGTTTCATTTTTGACAGTCAGATTAACTTTGTTCAGAACAGTAGACAAATCATTTTGAAGTGCGGATTCAAGATCTATCATTGTGAGGCCTTTGTTATCTTTTGCTGTTATTTTAAGGATCAATGTTTGTGGATTTTTAGCAAAGTCTCCAAGAAACTTTGAAATATTTCCAGCTTTTTCATGATCTTTTAGCAATATTTTGGGGGTTTGTGTCATCATCAGATAGAAATCGTTATAAAGTTCTTCCTTGAGATCATGTCTGTTGTCATTAAGATTTTTTGCCAGATAAGAGAAAAGCTTATCAATGAAGCCAACATCCGTATAGCGTACATCGATTTCAATTATACCAAAGTCTTGGGAAGCAGCAATCATTGCTTCTTTTTGTCCAGAGAAGAATTTTGCATCAACATCTACAGCTTTAGCAGATATTTCTCCAGAACCAATGTTTTTTATATCAAAAGACATTGGATTAAGAAGGAGCGTACGCTTTTTTTCATTATAAGAGACATTCAATTTTCCTGAAAGATCAAGCCGTTCAAGGTCCATGTTTTTAAGGAAAGCTAAGTCTTTTTCTTCCATTTTTTTAGGTACAATAGAAAGGTTATCGAGAGAGAGCAGAAAGTTTTTGGGTATAGGCTGCTCCCATTGAGTTGGTTTGAATTGGAATGACTTAAGTGTTGCCTTTAACTGTGGTATATCAATCGTGACGTTATCAATTTTAGTATTGGTTGAGGTAATGGCGGGGAGAGCGTTTAGAAGAATATCATTTCGCGCGGTTTTTTCAGCTTCTTGGTTATTTTCTTTTCTTGCGTTAAGATAAGCTTTGACCAATTTCTCAGGTGTTTGGTGGAGTGGTTCCATTTTTAGACCAGATGTTCTAAATCTGCCAAGAGAGAAAGAAGTATTCTTCCCTTTTTCTTGGAACACATCGACCATTACATTATCCAGAGAAATAGCACCGGCAACAGTTTTTGCTTCGTTGAGAGCATTGCTTTTTCCAAAAATGATAGAATAGGCGTAGTTAATGTCGATATCATGTACTTTTATTGTATCGCTCTTGGCGATGAGATGCATTTGTTTGGCACTGTTTTCTGCTATTGTCGTAAGATCCATGTTTTTGAAACCAACAGAACCAATCTGACCATTTTTAAAGCCAGAAAGCTGAAAATCCTTTATTTCAAGTTTTTCAGTTAATTTGTTCTCCTTTTCTACAGAAAGCAGTATATCCGGTGCAACGATTGAGGAAAGCTCAATACGCATAATTGATTGCAAAAGATGGGATGCGATCGTGGTATCCTTTTTTTTAAAGTATACGCTGTTAAGAGAAATTTTGGGAATTTGAATGTGAATATTATTACGCTTTAAGTCAACATTATAAAGTGTAAAAGTGCCAGGAATAAAAGAAAGGGGAGGACGGGCCGAAATGGCACCAATTTTAAGTGATATGTCTGCAGGGACTGGCAGAGTAACATTTGTCAAATTGACTTTACCTATGATGCTAACTTCAGATGTTTCTGCTTTTATGGAACGGCGGGCTATTTCTTGTTTTACAAAACTATCAAGGTAGGGTTTTGCCATATAAAAGACACCGACAATGACGACTATCAGAATAGCAGCAAATCCAATAATATATGTCAGCCAGTATTTTAGCTTCCCTTTGTACTCACCGTTAAGATTGACCATTATTTCTTCTTTCATTTTTATCATTCTATGTAACGCTATTGACCATTTTATGTAAGAATGTAGACAAATTTCTTTAAGCAACGACGAAGGATCAAATAGAGCGTGCACCAGTTTAACAGTTCTCTATTTTTATTTTCTTTCAATTGTAGAGTCATTCTCATTTTTTTTGCAATACGCTTTTATTAACTGCCACCAATTTTCTTTAGATTCAACATTTTATAACAAAGAACTTATAACAGAGAGGGGAGTATATACTGGTTATAATTTTTTATCACTTTAAAGTCGCTCTAAAGCAACTTTATGTTTGCTTTTATCTTGCTGCTATTTGTAGGAACAGTTAAAACATAAAAGATAAAGTTAAAACATAAAAGATAAAACATAAAGATATCGTGTTGTTCATTGTAGTTTAATGGGGAGAGATGGGTATCATGACCGAAAATCAAATAATGGCTTTTTCTATCATTGGTCTCATGATGGTCGTTTTTATTTGGGATCGATTTCGTTATGATCTTGTCGCTATTTGTACATTATTGATTGCTTGCGCCATTGGTCTTGTCAGCCCGAAGGAGGCATTTAGCGGTTTTAGCAATGATATTGTTATTATTGTGGGGAGTGTTTTTGTTGTTAGTACGGCGGTATCGCGTTCTGGTATAATGGAATTTATTATTCAACGGGCATGGCCAGATCTGAAATCAGTGCGCCTTCAATTGGCTTTTTTGGTTATTTCTGTGGTGTTTTTATCAATGTTTGTTAAAAACATTGGAGCTTTGGCTATTATGCTTCCGATTGCTTTTCAATTTGCTCGTCGTTCTCAGATTTCACCCTCTGTTTTTTTAATGCCAATGGCATTTGGTTCTTTGTTGGGCGGTCTTATGACTCAGATAGGGACTTCCCCTAATGTGGTTATTTCAGCTATGCAAGAACGTTTGACAGGTGCTCCTTTTACCATGTTTGATTTTACGCCGGTTGGTGCAGCTGTTGCTACTGCTGGTGTTCTATATTTGATCTTTTTTTCTTGGCGTTTACCTGTGCGTGTACGTTCAGGTGTTTCGTTTGATGATGCTATTGATATTCGTAATTATGTTTCGGAAGTGCATATTCCAACAAATTCACCGATTGTGGGGAAAACCATTATTGATCTCGTTAAGCCGTCTGGTGGGGATGTCATGGTTGTTCAAATCATCAGAAACGAAGTATCCATTTCGCCACTTCCAGATTTTGTTTTGTCTGAAAGAGATATTGTTTTACTGGAAGGCTCTCATACAGGGCTAGATAGTGTGATGAGTGCTGCTCGTTTAGAATTTTCTACGGATCGCACTATTTCCACAGGTGATAAGGATAGTGACATTGATATTGTTGAAGCAGTCATCACACATAATTCGCCTCTTATTGGCATCAGTGCGAAAAGTTTTTCACTCTTTGATCGTTATGATGTGAATTTGCTTGCGTTAAGTCGCCAGCATGAAAGGGCACGAGGAAGGCTTGGTGATATTATTTTCCATCTTGGAGATGTGATTGTTTTGCAAGGACAGGATATGGTTATTCCAACTTTGTTAAGGGAACTGAAATGTTTGCCTTTAGCAAAACGTAATATTGTGTTTGGCAATTTACGACATGGTTTCGTATCTTTAGCTATTCTCTTTATAGCGATCATTTTTACGGCTTTTCAGATCGTTCCAGTTGCATTTTCTTTCTTTTCTGCAGCTGCTGCAATGGTTATTTTTCGAGTTTTGCCAGCGCGTGACTTGTATCAGGCATTAGATGGCCAAATATTAGTGTTATTAGCAGCCCTTATTCCGGTGAGTGAAGCACTAGAGAAGACCGGATGCACGGATCTCATAGGTCAGTGGCTTAGCCAATTAGCGGTGTTTTTTCCACCATCTGGTGCATTAGCACTTATGTTGATTACAGCTATGTTGGTAACGCCATTTTTGAATAATGCAGCAACAGTGATGATGGTAGCACCAATTGCATCTAGTTTTGCTCATTCTCTTCATTATAAACCTGAAGCTTTTCTGATGGCTGTTGCAATTGGTGCGGGATGTGAATTTCTCACACCTATTGGACATCAAAGTAATATGCTTGTGATGGCACCTGGAGGCTATCGTTTTAGTGATTATCCACGCTTTGGCGCTCCGTTGGCAGTATTAGTAGTACTTGTTGCGGTTCCAATGCTCATGTGGATTTGGCCATTATAATAGAACACTTTTTAAAACCTCTAAGTATCAGTCACACAAGTTTTTTATCGGATGAAGTAAAGTTGAAGAGAATATTTTGTGCAAAGAGTTTTGCTTGGAGTTTAGATTTGTATCAAGCCTCTATTATAAACTCCAGCATTTCTTTGAGGCTGGATAACGAGGCTTTTTTATTTTGTTGCAGCTATTTCCAATGATGGAAATTTAACTGTATCTTTTTGTTAAAGTTTTTTAATGGATTGGCTTCCCAATGTAATTCGACAACCAAGGATTTTGAAAAATGCAATGCAACAGTTTCTTTTAAGGTTTTAAAAAAGTGTTTCCATACATATATAATTAGAGGATTACGAATACGCTGCCGAGATTATAGGCAACAATGCAGGGTGGATATTAAGGCAGTGATAAATTTACTATTTTTACAAACTAAAGATATGTAATAGCTGTAATGTGAAACAAAAAGCAGTAATATTGTTTTTGATGATGCATTTGAAAAATTTCAATCTGATCGGGTATGCATTGATTTGCAACGAATAGCCTGGCAATTTTAAGATTTTGACTTTTAGGGCTACCATCTTTTTTCATTTATGCGTAAAAGCGGAGAAAGTAATTTTTTTCAAGGTATGATTATATGTCGTATGATAGTTTTATTGCTGAAGTAAATGCAGAGTTTCGTCAGGAAAAGGCTCTTGCTTTTTGGAAACGTTACGGTTTTTCGATTATTGTTGCAGCCATTATTTTTGTGCTGATGATAGTCACTTATCAAATTTACCATCATGAGCAAATGAAGAAATCCGCTCGTATTGGTGATGCATTTGTAAAAGTCCTTGATTTTGCGGATACAGGTCATTTTGATGAAGCGATGAAGCAATTGGAAAATGTTAAAGCTTCTAATTTTGGGGGGTATCCTTTTCTTGCTCGTTTGCGTGAAGCTTCTTTACTTATGGAAAAAGGTGATGCTGTTAAATCAGTAGAGACCCTTGATTCTGTTGCGGCTGATAAAAAAGCACCGCAAATTTTGCGAAAAGTGGCAAAAATTCGGGCAGCTTATATTTTGGTTGATACAGGGACCTTGGATGATGTGAAAAAACGCGTCAAAGATATGGAAAATGATGTTGATCCTATGCGTATGTCTGCAAGAGAAGCTTTGGGCTTAGCCGCTTATAAAGCAGATAAAATGAATGATGCGGTTTATTATTTTAAAAAGATTTCTGAAGAAGGTGCTCTAGGATCAAAAATAGTAGAGAGGGCGCGAATTATGCTTGAGCTTATTCAAGCTGAGGGCAAAGCAAATAAGGGATAAATTGATGAACCTTACCATTGCTATAGTTGGTCGCCCCAATGTTGGGAAGTCAACGCTCTTTAATCGTTTGGTCGGGCAAAAATTGGCTTTAGTTGATGACAAGCCGGGTGTGACACGTGATCGGCGGGTTCATGCAGCGAAACTTCAAGATCTACGTTTTGATGTGATTGATACGGCTGGGTTGGAAGAAGCGGGAGATCACACACTTGAAGGTCGTATGCGTTCTCATACAAAAGTTGCCATTGAGGAAGCTGATCTTATTTTGTTCGTGTTTGATGCGAAAAGTGGAATAACACCGAGTGATTTAAATTTTGCTTCATTAGTTCGCAAATCGGGAAAACCGATTGTGCTTGTTGCCAATAAATCTGAGTCAAAATCAGCAACAGGGGGAGAGTATGAGGCGTGGTCATTAGGTTTTGGTGAGCCTTGTCAAATATCCGCTGAACATGGTTTGGGTCTTTCAGATCTTCGTGATGCAATTGTGGATGCTCTTGGTAAAGAGAGAACTTTTGAAAGCAAAAACGAAGAAAAACTTATTATTGTAAAGCCGGCATCTATTGATGATTATGTAAGTGACTTGGAGGAAGAGGACTCTGTTTATGATGAAAGTAAACCCCTTCGGATTGCAATCGTTGGTCGCCCAAACACAGGAAAATCGACCCTCATTAATAGGATGTTGGGACAAGATCGTTTGTTAACAGGACCAGAAGCGGGGCTTACACGTGATTCTATTTCTGTGGATTGGGAATGGCGTGGTCGTCATATTAAACTTTTTGATACTGCAGGATTGCGTCGAAAATCGAAGATTCAAGAAAAATTAGAAAAACTTTCTGTTGCGGATACTTTACGTGCAATTCGTTTTGCAGAAGTGGTTGTGATCGTTTTTGATGCAACTGCGCCTTTTGAAAAGCAGGATTTACAAATTGCTGATCTTGTGATTCGTGAAGGGCGTGTTCCACTTATTGCTTTCAATAAGTGGGATCTTGTTGAAAATAGCCAGGTAACATTGGCCGATTTACATGAAAAATGCGCTCGCCTTCTTCCTCAAGTTCGTGGTTTGAGAGCTGTTCCTTTATCGGGTCAATATGGCCAAGGGATTGATAAACTGATGGAAAATATCATGATGATGCACCGTGTGTGGAATTGCCGTATTTCCACTGGAAAACTCAACAGATGGCTTGAAACTGTCATTGCACATCATCCACCGCCTGCGGTTTCAGGGCGCCGACTTAAGGTAAAATATATAACACAGGTTAAAACACGTCCGCCTGGATTTGTAATTTCTTGCTCGCGGCCAAAAGTAATGCCCCAATCGTATTTGCGTTATCTTGTCAATGGATTACGCGATACATTTGAGATGCCAGGTATACCAATTCGCATATCATTACGGGCATCTGAAAATCCTTTTGCAGCGCGCTCCAAAAAGAAATAATCCCTCCCTATCATAGTTCATGAAATCTGCGTTGAAAAGCAAGTGAAAAAACAAGCGTTTTCATGAATCATTGAGTTTTAATATCGAAAAGCAATTGGTCATTATCAAAAGATAATGACTTTATCTTCAATAAATAAGGAAAATAAAATTTCTTTTTTGTGAAAAGAATCTTTTTACCATCTTACCATCGGCCAGTAAGAATATATTGGTGGACAGAAATGCCGTTGTTTATAGCTGTTTATGCTGAATAAAGAGAATAGAAGTATTTGCGAAGCTTATCATTTCAAACACAGGAAGAAATACATGGTTCAAAAGACGAATAATCCTTAAGGCTCATTTTATTAATGAACGATGGATAAGAATGTACGACAATTGATCTATTTCAGGAGATGTTTTCTCAATATGTTTCTAGAGTTGTCATACGAGGATGCATATAGCTTTACTTAAGGTGAGGCAGTAACATATTACCATACAGATGAGGGTGATTATTTGAAGGTGCATGAATGGCTAGAGTTCATAAAATTGAAGGACACGTTATTTATGCGATAAATTGTGATAGATTTCTTTTAGTGGCTTGACGAATAAATTTGAGAACAATATGTTACTGACGGTCTTGTAAGATGCGTTTTGACTCTGCTTTTTGATTAAGGAGCCAATTATGGCGAAGGGCAACGAACACGTTGTACCAGAAAAGGAAGCTGAAGAGAAAAGGCAAGAAGACTGTTTTCATTCAGAGGATTTGGAATGTCGTAGTAAGAATTTAGGTTTAGCTTTAATGCGTAAGAAAGCATTAAAGAAGCGGAGATACGAGAATGAGGGAGAAGAGCCACAAGGGATGGTAGCCCGTGCAGTTAAGCTTTCCAGTGAGTTTTTGGCAAGTATTATTGTGGGCGTTGTTTTGGGATTGGGCTTTGATAAGCTAGTTGGTTCATTGCCATGGGGCTTGGTGTTTTTTCTTTTTCTTGGATTCGCTGCGGGTGTATTGAGTATTCTTCGGTCTGTGGGGTATATTGCTCCCAGCCAATTAGAGCAAAAAGGCGCATTGCGCAAAGATAAAGGGGCCGATAAGAGGTCCGATAAATGAGGTTGAAGTGACATCGCACGCTCCAGATCCTATCCATCAGTTTGAGATTACACGGCTAATTAATATTTCCATCGGAAATATGGATTTGTCGTTTACAAATGTATCATTTTTTATAGTGGCCACAGTTGTTGTAACTTCAGTATTCCTCTTCATTTCATCATCAAGTCGTGGGTTAGTTCCGACAAGGATGCAATCTCTTTCAGAGATGGCTTATGAATTTGTGGCATCGACTTTGCGGGAATCATCTGGGGTGCAGGGAATGCAATTTTTCCCTTTAGTTTTTTCCTTATTTACTTTTATTTTAGTTGCTAATTTTATTGGGCTTTTTCCCTATTTTTATACGATTACCTCTCAGATTATGATCACATTTTCACTGGCGATGTTGGTGATTTTGACGGTTATTGGTTATGGTTTTTATAAGCATGGGGCTGGTTTTTTGAAACTATTCGTTCCCAGTGGTGTGCCTGTTGTGATTTTGCCTCTGGTTACGATGATTGAGGTTATTTCTTTTTTTTCTCGCCCTATTAGTCTTTCACTCCGTCTTTTTGCTAATATGCTTGCTGGTCATATTACCCTCAAAGTATTTTCTGGTTTTATTGTCTCAATGATTGGAGTAGGGATCATGGGCATTGGTGGTTCAATTTTACCGCTTATCATGACCGTAGCAATTACTGCTCTTGAATTTTTGGTTGCATTTCTTCAAGCTTACGTGTTTACGGTTTTAACTTGTATGTATCTTAACGATGCAGTCCATCCGGGACATTAATAAAACTGGCGGGTTTCCGTCAAATTGTACAATTTCGCTTTAAAGGAGAATAATATGGAATTAGTGCTTGCAGCAAAATATATTGGTGCTGGTCTTGCTTGCTTTGGTATGGCGGGGACAGCTTTGGGCCTTGGAAACATTTTTGGTAGTTATCTTTCTGGTGCATTGCGCAATCCATCGGCAGCAGATAGTCAGTTTGGTCGTCTCGTTTTTGGTTTTGCTGTAACGGAAGCTTTGGGCATTTTTTCATTGCTCGTTGCTTTGTTGCTTCTTTTTGCGGTTTAATCATTTTTAAAAGGGGTATACCTGCTTTCTTGATGAAAGGCGGGCATGCTCTTTGGACTTTGCATTGGAAGAAACTGTTAATCAACTATCATTTGTTTTCAATTAAAGAGCTTTAGTAAGCTGTTTGAAGGATGAGATAGAATGCTTATTTCTAGCGCTTATGCACAGAATACTGAAACACCGGTAGGGCATATTAAAAATGCAGCAGAGCATGCGGATCGTGTGTTTCCACCTTTTGATTTCGTGCATTTTGGTTCACATCTTTTTTGGTTAGCGATTTCTTTTGGGCTTTTTTATCTTTTCATCTCTCGTGTAATTGTACCACGTATTGGTGGTGTTATTGAAACACGTCGAGATCGAATCGCATCTGATTTGGATCAGGCGATGCGTCTGAAGCAAGAAGCAGATAGTGTAGTTGAAACTTATGAGCGAAAATTAGCGGAAGCACGTTCACAAGCCCATGTTATAGCACAGGCAGCTGGTGAGGAGATAAAGGCAAAGGCTGAGCTTGAACGAAAAGAAATTGAAGCAAGTTTAGAGAAAAAGCTAGCAGATGCTGAAAAACAGATAGCAAAAATTCGGGATAAAGCTATGCAAAATGTTGGTTCAATTGCTGAAGAAGTAGCCCTTGAAATTGTAAAGAAATTGATTGATGTTGAAGTTAGCCAAGAATCTGTTCGTTCAGCTGTTAAAACAGCAGGTTACTGAGGATTACAAAGATGACAGATACTTTTTGGGCTTTTGTTGGATTAGTTATTTTTCTGATTCTTTTAGTTTATTTCAAAGTTCCAGAAATGGCTATGCGCCACCTTGATGCACGGGCAAAGCGTATCAAGGATGAGCTTGATGAGGCTCTTCGTCTTCGTGAGGAAGCTCAGGAAGTTCTAGCTGAATATCAGCGCAAACATGCGGAAGCAGAAAAGGATGCGCAAGAGATTATTGCAGCAGCTAAGCGTGAAGTTGAGGCTATTGTCTCTGAAGCTCGTACAAAAGCAGAAGAATATGTAAAGAATCGCAATAAATTGGCAGAGCAAAAAATTGCTCAAGCCGAAGCTGATGCGGTACGCATGGTTTCTTCATCCGCCATTGATTTAGCGGTTTCTGCTGCTCGCACGCTTATTGCAAAGGAGTTAGATTCTAACAAAGCGAATCAACTTATTAAGGAGTCTCTCGTTGAAGAATCTCTTACCAAAATGAAAACATATCTTAATTAGGGGTATTAGATGAGTTCAGAGGGGATAATCCTTTGGAGGAGAGTTTTTTCGAGAGCAGCGGTGATTTTCTGATTTTTATATCTCTCAATTTTTCTATTCGATAATTTATTCTGCTTTTTATTCAATAAATAAAGTATTATTTATGCTAAAAATTCTACAGTTTTTCTAAATTTATTGCACACTTCACGGTGAAGTAATTTCACAGAGCATTTCAGTCTTAGACCACAAGTTTTGAGAAGTCTGCAACCACTTGTGTAATACTATGGATACGCTTGAGAAGCGCGAGACGGTTAGTGCGCACATTGGGGTTTTTATCATTCACCAATACGTTTTCGAAAAATGTGTCGATAAATCCTCTCAGTTGTGCTAGCGTAGTGAGTGCACCTGATACATTTTGAAGATTGATGTAGTCACAAACCTTTTTTTCTATTTCAATGACTGCTTGATACAGCTGTTTTTCTTCTGTTTCGATAAAGAGTTCAGAGGCAATTTCATTTGCTATTGTTGAGCCTTTTTGACATTCATTTTCAAGAATGTTTATAGTACGTTTTACAGCGCCTAAAAAGCTACCTCCATCATTTGTATTGATAAAAGCGATAAGCGCTTCGACACGTCGCGCAATTAATAACAAATCATCAGCATCTTTGTTTAAGACTGCTTCAATAGCATCATAACGAGCGCCTTCCTCTTTTAGATAGATTTTTAAACGTTCATGAAAAAAGGATAACAGATCTGATAAAATATATTCTTTTTTATCCAAAAGTCGGTTCTGTGATTTTTCAGATTCCATTTGAGATGTTTCATATTTGTTTTTTTGTTGTAAGAAAAAATTCATTGCCAGATTAAACAGTGACATAAGATTAATTTCCCAGTCACGCGAAAGTACAATCCTGATAATTCCCAATGCTGCTCGTCTTAACGCATAGGGATCTTTTGAACCGGTTGGTTTTTCATTAATGAGCCAAAATCCGACGAGCATGTCAATTTTATCCGCCAGAGCAACTGCTATAGCGAGAGGTTCTTGTGGAATACGATCTTTTGGTCCTTGAGGTTTATAATGGTCTTCGATTGCCTCAGCTACGTGAGGATCTTCTCCTTGAAGGAGGGCATATTTTCGTCCCATGATTCCTTGCAGTTCAGGAAATTCTCCGACAACTTCTGTTTGTAAATCAGCTTTTGCAAGCATTGCTGCACGTTTAGCCAAGAGCGGCTCTGCTTGCACTAAAGGTGCAATTTTTTGTGCCAGAGCAGCAATTCGCTCTACTCTTGCACCCTGTGTGCCTAGTTTTGCATGAAAAGTAACATTTAAATGATCAAGCCGCGCCATTCTTTGATCGAGAGGTTTCTTTAAATCAAGATCAAATTTCTGACTGGAGGGTCTCAAATTTTTAATATCGGGCAAATCATGCTGGTCTGTTTGCCAAAAATAAAGTGCATCGGAAAGACGAGCACAGACAACTTTACTATTTCCCTTAGAAATTTCTTTGCCTTCATCGCTTGCCAGAATATTAGAAACAAGAATAAAATGACGAGAAAGTTTTATTTTTTCACCTTGTTTGCGTGTTACAAAGCATTTTTGATTGGCCCGAATAGTCAAGCGAATAATTTCCGGAGGAATATCAAGGAAAGATTTGTCAAAATCGCCGATAAGGGTAACTGGCCACTCAACAAGTCCTGCAACTTCTTCTAAGAGAGCATTATCTTGCACCAGTTCCAAGCCATTTGCAAAGCACAAATTTTGAGCATCAGCCAAAATGATATTCTTTCGCCTTTCCGCATCCAGAATGACTTTATGAGCTTCAAGTTTGGTGATATAATCTTCGAAGCGACGGATTTGGAGTGGTTTCCCATCACTTAAGAAACGGTGACCATAGGTTAGATTGTTGCTTTTGAGAGAACCAATTGTAAACGGAACAACATGCGTTTCACCAATTTCCGGTCCAAAAACGCAAAGAATGTTTTGTAAAGATCGGATCCACTTCAGTGCACCACTTTTTGCTGAATCTTTGCCCCAACGCATAGACTTTGGCCATGGAAAGTTGCGAATAATATTTGGTAAAATATCAGCAATAATTTCTTCTGCACTTCGTCCTTTTTTGATGATTTTAGCGATATAAAAATCACCCTTTTTATGATCATGTGCAATGTGTGCTTCAGAAATATCATTCAGTCCTGTTGCACGTAGAAAGCCATCAATTACATGTTGTGGTGATTTTGTACTAGGTCCTTTGCGTTCTTCATGGATATCCTTTGAGCGTATAGAAAGACCGCGTATGTCTAATGTTAGTCGACGGGGTGTCCAATATTCGCGAGCAGCTTTATAGGTTAAGCCTGCATTCACAAGTTGATCTGTAACACATTTTTTAAGGTCAATAGCAGCTTTCCGCTGCATACGAGCAGGGATCTCTTCGCTGAAAAGTTCAAGAAGAAGATCAGACATTAGACTTCTCCTTTGTATGCATTTGACCAGATTCAGTGAGTAAGAAGGCTTCTCCACAGCGGCGGGCGAGATCGCGAACGCGAAGAATATAACTTTGTCGTTCGGTCACAGAGATAACGCCACGTGCTTGCAAAAGATTAAAGATATGGCTAGCTTTAATACATTGATCATAAGCTGGGAAAACACACCGATGTGAATCATTTTCTTTATTTGGTTTTCCAGCCTCAAGGAGTGCGATGCATTCACGTTCTGCATCAATAAAATGCTGGTGCAGCATTTTGGTATCAGCAAATTCGAAGTTATAATATGAATATTCTTGTTCTGTTTGTAGAAAAATATCCCCATAACTTATTTTGTTTTCTCCATCCAAACCATTAAAGTTAAGATCATAGACATTATCAATACCTTGAATATACATTGCTAAACGCTCCAATCCATAAGTGAGTTCTCCTGAAACTGGGGCGCATTCGATGCCACAAACCTGTTGAAAATAAGTGAATTGAGAGATTTCCATCCCATCGCACCAGCACTCCCATCCAAGTCCCCAAGCACCAAGGGTTGGGCTTTCCCAATCATCTTCAACAAAGCGAATATCGTGGAGCTTCGTATCAAGACCGATAGCTTGTAGAGATTTAATATAAAGCTCTTGTAAATTGGGGGGAGAGGGCTTGAGAAGCACTTGGAATTGATAATAATGCTGTAAGCGATTCGGATTTTTACCATATCGGCCATCCGTTGGGCGTCTGGAGGGTTGGACATAAGCCACTTTCCAAGGGCGTGGTCCCAATGAGCGCAGTGTTGTTGCTGGATGAAAAGTTCCAGCTCCGACTTCCATATCGTAAGGTTGCAAAATTGCACATCCATACTGGGCCCAATAATTCTGTAAAGTTAAAATAAGTCCCTGAAAAGAACGCACAGGGTTGAGATATTCAGGCAGTTTCACGCTTTATACTCTTTAATGTTCGATCAACAGATAGCGACCAAAGGAATTTCAGCCTTCATGACTGTCTATTGTTTCATAAGGTTGTGGTCAAGCATCATTATTTATTGCAAGCCAAATTTCAGCTTTTCTTGGATTTTTTTAGAATCTTTTGCTTCTCCATCAATTGCGTGATTCCATTGAAATATTGCCTCACGTTTACGCCCAACTTGCCAATAGGCATCGCCTAAGTGATCATTCAATGTTGGATCTTCAGGTTGTAATTTGACAGCGGATTCCAATATTTGAACAGCTTTGTTGTATTGTTTAAGCTTGTAATAAGCCCACCCTAGAGAATCTAGGATATGGCTATCTCGCGATTGTAATGCAGAAGCTTTTTGCAGCATATGGAGCGACTCTTCAAGCTTTTGATTCCGCTCAACAAGTGAATAGCCTAGATAATTAAGGATCTGCGGCTGATCAGGAAAAAACTCAAGTGCTTTTCGCAAATCAAGTTCAGCTTTTGTCCATTGATCTAAACGTTCGAAAGCGATACCGCGTTGATAAAAGAGTTTCCAATCCTCTCGTTGAAAATTTGTTATCTGTGCAATAGCACGATCTAGAGTTTTGGTAGCTTCAACAAATTTATTGTCTTGCATATAGAAAGCAGCAAGCGTTATCAAAATATGTCGATCATTGGGAAATTTTTTCCTTAATGAGTTAAGTAATTTTATGGCTTCATTGTAATTATTGTTATTTGCAAGAATGAAAGTAAGCCGCAACTGTCCAACTTTATAATAAGGGGAGCTTGGTGGTAAAGCGCGATAAAGTTTAATTGCTTGATTGCGGTCATTCAGTTTGGCAGAAATGTTTGCTAGTTGAAACAGTGTTGCATCATTTTGAGGGTATAAGGCTAAAGATAATTGTTTGAAAATACGTGCAATTCGCCCTGAGTTTTTGTGGTTGAGGGCTGTTCCAAAGTTATATAATACCTCGCCAGCTCCTTGTTGAGGCGTTTTAACAATTCTTTCTAAGGAAGTGCTTTTTTCCACTTTTTCCCGAATGTTTTTGAGTATTTCTCGGTTTGATAGCATCTGTTCGCCATGCTTGAGGGTTTCAAGGGCGTGATTGTGCATTTTATGGCGCAATTGGAATGAGGCATAGGCTATGATAATACGTTCATAGGTACTAGGGGCTATAAGAATCCCCTGTTTATTATTGAGCGCTTGAGCGAAATATTTTTTTGCATCCAGCTTACGTCCCGCCAAGTCACACATGAGTGCAAGATGGTAACGTATAAAAAAATCATACCAAGCAGGTCCTTGGATTTTTTCAAGATCAGCGATTGCTTGAGATTGCTGCCCCGATCCGAATGTGGCCCAAGCATGGATTAATTCTGGTATTGGATTATTGGATGCTGGAGGTGCTTTTAATTGCAGAAGAAGCTTGGCATTATTGTAATCTTTCTGAATAAGATTTTTTATCGATAACGTTAAGGAAACAAAAGGCGTTATAATATCTTGCTCTTTTAGTTTTCGGGCTTGTTTAACAGCTTCTTCAAAAGCACCCGAAAAGAGCATTGCTTCGAGGAGTTCTGTTTGTGTTTCAATATTATCAGGTTTATGAACAAGAGCCTGTTTAAAATACTTGATAGCAAGATCTGTTTTGTTTTCATGATTTGCGACCCTCCCAGCTAGATAGGCACCTGTAAATGAGCCTGTATTAAAAGCGGCATTAACTTTGCTATAGATGGGTGATGGTATCAGCATAATACCCGCGATAAAGAGAGTAAAAAAGCGGGATACTGTCGCATTGCGCATAGAGCTAATCCTTCTTAAGATAATCAATAGACTGTACGTTTTATAAATCATATCCGATGACTTTGTTGAATAATATTTTGATTCTTGCAAAGAATCAGTTTACGCGAGCAATACAAAAGTCGACAGTTTCCATCAAAGCGTTGAGAGCGGGGCTTTCATTCATTGCAGCAAGAGCATCGATTGCACGTTTCCCATAGGTGCGCGCTTGCTCTATTGTATCTGTGAGGCTATCATATTTTTCTATTAAATGTTGCGCGTATGAAAAAGCCTCATCAGTGCTATTACCGTTTTCAAGAGCCTGTTTCCAGAATTCTTTTTCTATCGTATTGCTCCGAGCATATGCAAGGATAACGGGCATTGTAATCTTGCCTTCTCGAAAATCATCACCTGTATTTTTTCCCATATGTTTAGCAGTACCACCATAGTCAAGTGCATCATCAATTAATTGGAAAGCTAACCCTAGCAATGTTCCATATTCGCGTAATGCAAAACGTTCTTCATGTTCGCATCCGGCGATAATTGGCCCAACTTCAGCGGCAGCTGAAAAAAGTGCAGCCGTTTTTGCGTGAATAATTTTTAGATAATCTGAAGTGCTTGTTTCTATATTTTTTGCGGCAGAAAGTTGCATAACTTCTCCTTCAGCAATAATTGCTGCAGCGTTTGCTAAAACAGAGAGCGCTTCTATAGAACCAACATCGACCATCATTTTAAAAGCTTGTCCCAACAGAAAGTCACCAACAAGTATGCTTGCTTGGTTTCCCCAAATCATTCGTGCAGTAGATTTGCCACGTCGTAAATTACTTTCGTCAATCACATCATCATGCAACAAGGTTGCAGTATGCATAAATTCAACTGCTGTTGCGAGTTTTATATGCCTATCATTTTGATAACCAAACATACGAGTGGAAGCCAATGTGATCATTGGGCGCAATCTTTTTCCACCTGACGAAATAAGATGGTTAGAAATTTCAGGAATCATTTCAACCTCTGATTTTGCCATAGAGAGAATGAGTTGATTTACGCTCTCCATATCGTCTTTAGTAAGATTGACAAGGGATTGGAGAGAAATTGGATTATTTTTTGTCTGATCTGGTTTTGTGGCAGCACGCAATGTATTTACTCCTAGAGTATTGCAGTGGACATATGTGAATTTTATTTTTGCACATAGCATAAAGGGGGTTTTACTTTGACTCAAGCTTTGATACCGCTTTAAAGCATAACTCCTGAATGATATTTGCAAGGAATATTTTTTTAGGCTTGGGTCAATATCATTGGTTATGAAATTATGGGAGAAATTCGAAGCAGCTGCGTTTAGGCAATGATTTACAGGTAACGGTGCAGGTTATGAGGATAAATATTGGGCTTGCAAATGAATAAAACTACGAATCATGGTGATGAAACAATAGATGCGTTTCATCGTGGGAGATTTTATTTGGTTCAGCCACGTTTACGTGGTCACCGTTCTGGCATGGATGCTATGTTGTTAGCTAGTTTAGTTCCCAATAATTTTAAGGGTAAGGTTGTTGACTTAGGTGCTGGTGCTGGTGCTGCAGGATTCGCTGTCGCCTCGCGTTGTTTAGAGGTTCAAGTTACATTGGTTGAGCGTTCGGCTTTTATGACATCTTATGCTCAAAAAACACTTATGCTCAAACAAAATGAGAAACTTGCTGATCGCATTTGCTTGTTAGAAGCCGATATTACCCTTAAAGGGAAGGCGCGCTTAGAGGCAGGTTTGGTGAATAATGCTTTTGATTTTGCGATTATGAATCCACCTTTTAACAGCCCTGCGGATCGCAAAACACCTGATGAGCAGAAATCTGAGGCACATGTCATGCCAGAAGCGATGTTTGAGAATTGGTTGCGGAGTGCGGCAGCAATTGTTAAACCCAGTGGATATTTGGGGCTAATTGCGCGTCCGCAATCGTTGACTGATATCTTGCGTGCTTTAGAAGGGCGCTTTGGGAATATCTGTATAATTCCTCTCCACGCACGCGCTGCAACAGCCGCAATTCGCCTTTTATTTTATGCAAAACGAGGAAGTCGAGCAGCTTTATCGGTTTTACCGCCGTTGGTTATGCATGAAGGAGACGGGCACGCTTTTGCACCGCGGATTGATGCAATCAATAATGGATGTATAAGTTTGTGGGAACTTTTAAAATGATATCTTGTGTTTTCCAGTTTATTGCTTAAATTAAAAACAGAGTTTCGTTTTTTAGGGAGACTTTAAACTTTGTGTGAAATTTTATTCTTGTTTGTAATGTGGGGGTTAATTGGCGTTTTTGGATATTATTACGTTCTTCCCTTCTGTTGTTCTTGCTTATTTAATTCATAAGGAAATTCTACTTTGATTGACGTTATCAAGAAACTTGTTCCCCATCGTTTTTGTTCTAGTAAACTTGAAATTCCTGTTGTGCGCCTTCATGGAGCGATTTTGGATTCAACTTCACTGATGGCGCGGTCACTTTCATTAGGTAAGTGTGCCAACCTTTTAGATAAGGCTTTTGCTTATAAAAAAGCGCCGGCTGTTGCTCTTATTATCAATTCTCCAGGTGGCTCTCCTGTGCAGTCACGTCTTATTTTCAAACGTATTCGTGATTTAGCAGAGGAAAAAAATAAAAAAGTGCTCGTATTTATTGAAGATGTAGCAGCATCGGGCGGCTATATGATTGCTTGTGCTGGAGATGAAATTTTTGCTGATCCTTCTTCAATTGTTGGTTCTATTGGAGTTGTTTCAGCTTCCTTTGGTTTTCCCGAACTTTTGAAGAAAATTGGTGTTGAGCGGCGTGTTTATACTGCGGGAAAAAATAAGGTTACATTGGATCCATTTCAACCAGAAAAGAAGGCGGATATCGAACATTTGAAATCTTTGCAAGGTGAAGTTCATCAAACTTTTATCGATTTGGTGAAAGAACGGCGTGCGTCAAAGTTATCAGATGATCAAAATATTTTTACAGGACTGTTTTGGAGCGGAAAGAAAGGTGTTGAACTAGGACTAATTGATGGACTGAATGATATACGCTCTGTTATTAAAGAGCGATTTGGTGAGGATACTAAGCTGCGATTAATTTCTCCTCCGAAAAGTTTTTTAGGGCCTAAAACTCCTTCAGGCGTTACAGCTCACGCCGTTTATACAGCGGTTGATAGTGCATGGATGGTAGCACAGGAGCGGGTACTCTGGCAGCGTTATGGTTTGTGATGAAATTATGATTTGATATATGCTGGTATCCTCAATAATTCTGCCTAAAAATGCTTGTAGATAAAAAAGGCTTGAAATAATACGAATGATTGCATTGCGTTTGATTTGTGTTGTCATTCTTTGTATTTACTATTTGTTTAGGAAGCGATTGCATATGATATGGCAGCATGTTTTTTGCGCTGAAACAAAAACACGTAGAGGCACATTAATGAAAGATCCTCGAACTGGTGAATATTGCGTCGGATGATATCGAATGTAAAAGCTTCGTTCAGAGGGCATTCTTATCTATCTTATCTATTTACACCCATTAAATTGAATTTAGCTTTGCATGTGGTGGGGCGGCGCGCTGATGATTATCATTTAATAGAAAGTTTGGTCTATTTTAGTCTCAGCGGTGATTTTTTAAGCTATGCGCCCTTTGAGAGTGATCGCTTTGTTTTAACAGGTCCTTTTGCTGAAGGGCTTGTTTCTGATACAGACAATTTAGTTGTTCGCGCACATCACTTTATGCGTAAGACATTTCCGGAGTATGCTAAACCTGCTTTTTTTCGACTTATTAAAATGTTGCCGGTTGCTTCAGGGATTGGTGGCGGTTCGGGTGATGCTGCTGCTGTTCTGACTATATTGCGTCAGCAATGGAACCTTTATTGTTCTTGTGAAGAATTAGCAAAAATGAGTTTAGAGCTCGGCGCTGATGTGCCAATGTGCCTATTTGCATTGGAATATCAACAGCCGCTTTTTGTTAAAGGAATTGGGCAAGATATAATACGGCTCAAGGAAGCCTGTTCTCTCGCAATGGTATTGGTTAATCATGGGCAACACATTGCAACGGAAGCTATTTTTAAAGCTTTAGAGAAGCGCGAACATCCTTCTTTGAAAATTGATCCAGCGGTTCTAAAGACGGTTTATTCATTGGTTGAAGCTTTACAAGAAACGCGTAACGACCTGTTTGCTCCTGCATTAAAAATTGCACCTCAATTATCTGAAGTTTTATCTGCATTAGATGAGAGTGGAGCTCTTTTTTCTCGCATGTCTGGAACTGGTGCGACTTGCTTTGGTATTTTTAAAGATCAGCAAGCAGCTCAAAAGGCGGCCATTTTTATTAAATCAATGCATCCAAAGTGGTTTGTTAAACCTATCATAACTTTAGGAACGCTTTAAAGTAGATGATATAAATAAGGGTTTGCTTCGTAACGATGACGTTGCATGCAACAGCTGGATAATTTATGGAAATTGTTTTTCAAGTTCACATAGAGGCTGTAAGAAGTAGTAAGGAGTTGGGTGTCCATTAGCTATTTCATAAATTTATTTTCTTCTTTTTTGCATTTGTATGAGGCGAGGAGTATATTGGATGGGCTATTTTTTCTGTAGGGCTTGCAGAAAACGAGAGGTGGTGCAAAAATAGAGTATGTCTCATTTTATACAGCTTATCAAACATGTTTAATTTATCGCTGAAGCCAAACTTTTTGTGCGAATTAGATTTGCAGAAACAGGGTTTTTTTAATGTAGCCGGCGTTGATGAAGTGGGACGTGGTCCTCTTGCTGGACCTGTCGTAACTGCAGCAGTCATTTTGGATAAAGATCATATTCCGGATGGACTGAATGATTCAAAAAAGCTTTCTGTTAAACGACGCAATGAACTTTATGATGAAATTTTACAAAGTGTGTTAGCAGTCTCGATTTCTAGTCTTTGTGCCCGTACGATTGATCAGTCTGATATTAGAAAAGCAACTTTAGAAGCAATGCGTCGTTGTATTACTGGACTAGCTATTCCAGCTCATTATGCACTCATTGATGGACGCGATATTCCTTTTCAGTTACCATGTCCGGCAACTGCTTTGATTAAAGGTGATCAGCGTTCTTTTTCCATTGCAGCAGCATCCATTATTGCCAAAGTAACACGTGATCGTATGATGGAATGTGCTGGGCAAATTTATAAAGGTTATGGTTTAGAAAAGCATGTAGGGTATGCAACGCTAGCGCACCGTGCTGCTCTTGATAAACATGGGCCGGTTATGGGATTACATCGTTATAGTTTTGCACCACTCAAAGGGCACTATAGGAATGATATCTCATGACGATTTTGCCTCTCAACAGCGCTTCGATAAAAGAGGCCGTTGCACTTTTGGAACAGGGCAGATTAGTAGCATTGCCAACAGAAACTGTCTACGGATTGGCTGGTGATGCAACCAATGGGAAGGCAGTAGCTTCTATTTTTTCTGCAAAAAAGCGACCACATTTTAATCCTCTTATTGTCCATGTGAGTAGTATCATTATGGCTGAACACTCTGTAAAAATCGATTCTCTCTCACGTCGATTAATGGAAGTGTTTTGGCCAGGTCCTTTGACATTAGTTTTACCTTTAAAGGCACATCATAACATCCATCCTTTAGCGACTTCTGGTCTTGATACATTAGCCGTCCGTTTTCCAGAGAACGGTTTCGCGGAAGTTGTACGATGTTTTGGTCGCCCCTTAGCTGCTCCGAGTGCGAATCAATCAGGACGTCTTAGCCCTACTTCAGCTGAAGCTGTTTTTGCATCGTTAGGAGCATCTGTTCCTTTAATCCTTGACGGGGGACCTTCTAAGATAGGACTTGAATCAACGATTATTAAAGTTTGTGATGAAAGTATTTATCTTTTACGTTCTGGGGGGGTTGCTGCTGAAGAAATTGAAGAAGTAGCAGGGAAACCACTAAAACGGCGAGATCATTGGACAGCGATTGAAGCACCAGGTATGTTAAAGTCGCATTATGCACCCAATGCTGTGGTTCGTTTAAATGTACAAAAGGTAGAAAGTGGTGAAGCACTTTTAGCATTTGGACCTAAACGCATTACAGGTGTTGAAAATGCTGTTACTGTTTTAAATCTTAGCGAAAGAGGGAAGTTGGAAGAAGCAGCAGCGCATTTATTTGAATATATGAAACAATTGGATTCACTCAAAGTGAAATGTATCGCTGTAGAATCTATTCCATCATACGGATTGGGTGAGGCTATTAATGATCGTTTAATACGTGCTGCGGCTCCAAAGGAGGAATAAAGATGGAGCAGGATTTAATTGAGCGCTTTAGAAAAATTGTTGGTTCTGCGCACGCTATAACAGATCAGGCATTAATTGCACCGTATTTAGTTGAAGAGCGTGGACGGTTTCATGGAAAAACACCGTTGCTTTTACGGCCATCTTCTTGCGCAGAGGTTTCATCAATTATGCAATTAGCTAGCCAAACGCACACACCAATTGTGCCGCAGGGTGGAAATACAGGTCTTGTGGGCGGTCAACAACCAGATGAAAATGTGTGTAGTATTCTTTTATCGATGGAACGATTGAACAAGATTAGATCTATCAATCTTGAGGGTAATTTTGCTGTGGTGGAAGCTGGTGTTATTTTACAGGATTTACAGAAAAAAGCCGATGAATCAGGTCGCCTTTTTCCTCTTTCTTTGGGTTCTGAAGGCTCCTGTCAGATAGGGGGAAACCTTTCATCTAACGCTGGAGGGACAGCTGTTATAGCTTATGGCAATATGCGTGAGCTTTGTCTTGGTTTAGAAGTTGTTTTGCCTGATGGACATATTTTAGATGATTTGCGTTTTGTGAAGAAAGACAATAGCGGCTATGATTTAAAAAATCTTTTCATTGGTGCGGAGGGCACTTTAGGAATTATAACTGCCGCAGTTTTAAAGCTTTTTCCGAAACCAAAAGAAATAGCTGTTGCTTTTGTGGGATTGCGTAGCCCAGCTAAGGCGCTAGAGTTTTTATCTCTTGCTCAATCTCAGGGAGGGGGAATGTTGACTGGTTTTGAGCTTATGTCAAAACTTAGTTTACAAATGTCTTTAAGCTATAATATGTGCGAGAGATCCCCTTTTGAACATGAGCATGAATGGTATGTATTGATTAATATTTCATCATTGCTGGGTGATGGTGAAGCATTATCAGTGCTTAGTATTATTTTGGAAAAAGCTTTAAATGATACTGTGATAGACGATGCGATTATTGCGCAATCGTTAAAGCAGCAAGATTTTTTTTGGCAATTGCGTGAAAGTATATCCTATGCACAAAAGTTAGCAGGAGGGACTATCAAGCATGATATTGCGGTGCCTATTGCATCTATTCCTGATTTTATCGATGAGGCGGCTCTCATTGTTGAAGAGATTGCTCCAAGTGCGCGGGTGGTTTGTTTTGGCCACCTAGGGGATGGAAACCTTCACTACAATATTACGCAGCCTGTAGGAGCTGATACTGCTGCATTTTTGCAGTTATGGCCACAAATGAATCATCGGATTCATAGTCTAGTAATGCATTATCAAGGTACATTTTCTGCTGAACATGGAATTGGTCAGCTTAAACGTGAGGAACTTCGTGCTTTCAAATCACCTGTTGCATTGGACATTATGCAGAAGATTAAGGAAATACTTGACCCTTTAGGGATTATGAATCCTGGAAAAATATTATAATTCAAGAGTGATAAACTTTGTCATGTGTTTTTGTTTAGAATTCAATAACCAAAAAAGAAATCAGTTGTTTTTTATTCAATCTTTTAATAATCCGGTGGGGAAAAGCTGTTAGAGGGTGTGTGTTATTAAAATAAATTGGGACACTTTAAATATGGCTAATCAATGCTTTAATCAGGCGAAAGCGGGGCTTGAATTTCGGTTAGATCCGTGCCATTTGCCACAAACAACGACATATTTTTCATTGAAAACGGGCAATAAAATAATTTGTTCGTTGAGTGAGCGTGGGGTTTTTTTTAAAATTGATTCTCCCTCAAACTTATCTCGTTTAATACCGGCTTACCATTTCAGAGGAATTGCAGCACGTACAGTAAAAACGCATTCAGGAGAAAGAGCAGTTGCATTAGAGTTGTTTCATAGAGATGAAGAGGCATGTATTCCACTTTTAGTCTCTAGAGATTTGAACAATGTTCTTCTGGATTGGCGATTATGGGCGGATACTTATGACCTCCCTATGCTTATGATAAATGAAGATAATAGCATTATGGTTGTTAAAGATCGCTTTGATTTACGTCAGTTTTTTGGTCCAACACTGCATTCTAAACAAAAACGCTTTTCACTCCATTATAGCAAACCCTTGGGGTTACGTTTAATGATCGCGAATCGTATTGCACTACAGTAGTGTTGATACGCATTCATTTTTTTCTATTATGTCGCTAGATGTATTTATTCTTGCGATATTCTGCATTTTTATTGACTATAAAGGAGAGCTTTGTTTGAGACATATGTTTGTAGCAGTAGGTATCAACGGTGTTAAATGCTGTTTTCATTTATTGTACAACATCAATGTTTTTCTGGAAGCTAAGTTATAGCCTTTAAGAACAACGGGAATACTTTATTGACGAATGTAGGTTTTTGTTTTGTGGCGTACTTAAAACATTGGTAGGGATGTTTTAAGCAAAAAAGATTTCATAGCTTTGTCTATGCAAAGGCAATGATAATACAGGGGGTTTGTTCAAGCTTAATAAGCGAAGGGTTTTTTGTAAAAAACAATGAGCAAATGGATCTTAAACAAACATGGCAAGAGATGATGATTAAGTGGTTGTGATCATAATTGTATACTTAGGAAAATTTCTTTTTTTGATTGTATGAATATCTCAACTTTGTAATGCTTTATTGTTCAAAGGAAAATTCAATATTTTTTCAACAGTGTAAGCAATACAGAACCGTTAGCAAACTTATCATCATTCTATCAAGTGAAGTTATCAAATCATGAAAAAGAATCTTCAAAGAATTTAGCTTTCTCGTGCAATGGCTCGCCAACCAATATCGCGGCGAACAAAGCCTTCTGGCCAATCAATATAATCAACAGCTTCATAGGCGCGTTTTTGCGCTTTTGTAATGGTTTCTCCTATTGCTGTTATATTTAAAACGCGTCCACCATTGGCAATGAGTTCTCCATTGCGTAATGCTGTACCGGCGTGAAAAACTTTCACATCAGAAAGAGCGTTCACCTTGTCAACATTACGAATAACAGTGCCTTTTTGGGGAGAGTCTGGGTAACCGTTAGCAGCCATAACAACAGTTAAGGCAGTTTTTTCAGACCACTGAAGGGGTTTGTTTTCAAGATTTCCTTGAGCTGCAGCAAGAAGAAGCGGAAGAATATCGTCTTTTAAGCGCATCATTAAAACCTGACATTCTGGATCACCGAAACGTACATTAAATTCAACTAATTCCGGTCCCCTTTGCGTTATCATCAATCCGACGAAGAGAATACCTTTAAAGGGAGCGCCCGTTTTGTTCATGTGGCGTAAAGTTGGTTCAACAATTTCTTTGAGAGTACGATTAACCATTTCTTGGGTCATGATGGGAGCTGGTGAATAAGCGCCCATGCCGCCGGTATTCGCTCCTGTATCACCATCACCAACGCGTTTATGATCTTGAGCAGATCCAAAGGGAATGGCGATTTTACCATCACAAAGACAGAAGAAGCTTGCTTCTTCACCGTCAAGAAAGGATTCTATAACAATTTTTTCTCCTGCATTGCCAAAGGCACTTTTGAAACAAGCATCAACTGCATTAAATGCTTCTTCCATTGTCATTGCAACAACAACACCTTTACCAGCAGCTAAGCCATCAGCTTTAATAACAATAGGAACACTTTGTTGACGAATGTAGGCTTTAGCTTTTGAAGCGTCATTAAAGCATTGGTAAGTTCCTGTAGGAATGTTATTCTTACAGCATAAATCTTTTGTAAATGATTTTGAACCTTCTAGCTGAGCAGCTTTTTGAGTGGGGCCAAATACACAAATATTAGCAGTGTTAAGGGAGTCTGTTATACCTGCAACCAATGGTGCTTCTGGGCCAACAATGACAAGATCAATAGAATGTGTTTTGCAAAAATCAATGACGAGAGGGTGATTATCAATGTTCAAATCAACATTTTCACCGAATTCTATTGTTGCAGGATTTCCAGGAGCGCAATATAATTTTTTTAGCAGTGGCGATGCTGCTATTTTCCATGCTAAAGCATGTTCTCGTCCGCCTGAGCCGATAAGAAGAATATTCATTGTTTGCTCCAATCACAGAAGATGATTAAATTAGTTTTCTTGTCATAAGAGTGAAATGCTTCTATCGCAAGTCTAAAGGTGAAACCATTCGATGAAAAAAAGTAAAAATATTACACATGTTCAATCCTGTGAGAGTCAGGGACGGGTTATGGATGCATCCTCCAAACAGTGGGTCTATCATTTTCTCCCCCCTTCGTTGTGGTTTTATGCTCAATTGGCACGTTGGGATCGACCTATCGGATGGCAATTATTGATGTGGCCCTGTTTCTGGTCAACAACAATGGCTTTTCTTTCTTATGAGATGCATCGATATTCTCTTTTATCAATGCTCTTTCATTGGTTTTGGTATCTCTTTCTTTTTTTTCTGGGTTCTATAGCCATGCGGGGTGCAGGGTGTACGTGGAACGATCTTATTGACCATAAAATTGATTCTCAGGTAGAAAGAACACGTTCTCGCCCATTGCCAACAGGCCATGTAAGTCGATTTCAGGCAAAAGTTTTTATATTCGTGCAATGTTTGGTTGGTTTAGCCGTTTTATCACAATTTAATAGATTTAGTTTTTTTCTAGGTATCTCGTCATTGGTAGCGGTTGCACTTTACCCTTTTATGAAACGCGTAACATATTGGCCGCAATTTTTTTTAGGTGTTGCATTTAATTGGGGGGCGTTAATGGGGTGGGCAGTTGTGTGTGGAAGTTTGGGTTGGGCACCTATCTTACTTTATGTGGGATCAATCTTGTGGACGATAGGGTATGATACAATTTACGCGCATCAAGATAAGGAGGATGATGCTACGGTTGGCGTACTTTCGACGGCACTTCTCTTTGGTAAAGGCACCAAACGTGCTCTGGTATTTTTGTATAGTGGTTTTTTGGTGCTCGTCAGCTTAGCATTTTATTTGGCACAAGTCCCCATTCTTAGTTTTTTTGGGCTTTTTGTGGCAAGCATTCATATGTTTGTTCAAATTAAAGTTATTGATATAGATAACAGTTCACAATGCCTAAAGCTTTTTAAATCTAATTCGTTTATAGGGTTTATAATTTTTGCTGGTTTGGTATGCAGTGGTATATGGATGATACTTTATCCTACAGTTTAACAACAACACCTTAAAAAATAAAATCATTATATTATGGAATGCTGAGAGTGAAAGGAATGAGGTCTAAGGATGTGATCATTGATTTTAAAATTTTTTATTTTAGCCTTAGAGCATCTTCCGATGTGCAATTACCATTTTTGAGAAATAAACTAAAAACAGATTTTAATTGTAACATCTGAATCAACGATTCTTATCTTAATTCAAATTGCTTATTTTTTCTTATTTCAGAATATGTATGCAAGATCAACTTACTTTTTAAGCTCCGTTCAAACACAGCCCTGATCACCTTACGGGGTTTCTACTAAAATAGCGTTTCACTTGGGTAGGCTTTTAACTGTAAACTCTTTTCAAACAGTAAAGGAGTAAAAGATCGTTCTCAGCTAAGTTTTATAGTGAAAATGCGATTCTCAGATTTAAATTGAAATCAATAATCTATTCTTAATTTTGCAAATAGCTGTTGAACCCTTATACACAAACAAAGACTTCATGCTCTTTAAAATCTGAAGGATTAGGGATAAAGTTGTTGTTTTTGCCAATCGATATCTTCAATAGAATCGCGTATAAAGAGTAGACGGTCATGTAAACGAAACGGGCGATCGCGCCAGAATTCGATAGAAAGGGGTTTAACACGAAAACCAGACCAATAAGATGGGCGTGGTATATTCCCTACTGCATAATGAGCAGTATATTTGGCAATTGCTTTTTCAAGGGCAAAACGGTTTTCTAATGGCTGAGATTGTTTGGATGCCCATGCACCAATTCGACTGCCCCGTGGTCGCGATTGAAAATACGCATCTGCTTCCTCAATGCTAACTTTTTCAACAATTCCTCTAATTCTGACCTGACGGCGAAGCGACTTCCAATGAAAACATAAGGATACTTTCATTGATTTTAAAATTTCTTGTCCTTTACAACTTTCATAATTGGTGTAGAAGACGAATCCTTGGGGGCTGTAGTCTTTAAGAAGAACCATACGAACATTAGGCAAGCCCGTTTCATCGACCGTTGCTAATGCCATAGCGTTAGGATCATTTATTTCGCTCGCAGTTGCTTCTTCAAGCCATTTTGCGAAGAGAGTGAAAGGTTTATGCATTTGCATGAAGTCATTGTCTTTTTGTACTTTGTTGCTCATAATATCTCCGAATGTCTGTGAGCACGAGTGAAGCATTCTTTCGTTTAATTTATTTTATTATCGATTATTGAGAGATAAAGCGCTATTTTTTTCTTTAGCATTGAATGTAATGCGCTATATTAAAAAAATATCTATTTTGGCTGGTATTTTACTTTCTTTATAGGCATATAAACAGAGGAACAGAGAAAAATTATTCTCTAGAAGAAACTGATGAAGCTGTGAGGGATATTGAACAACATATCAGTTGATATTTTGAGAACAAAAAAATTGAAAAGAGGGCAATATGCGTGATCCCTACACGATTCTGGGAGTGGCACGTACCGCAAAACCGCAAGAAATTAAATCAGCATTCAGAAGATTAGCAAAAAAGTATCATCCAGACCATAATATGGATGATGCAAAAGCGAAAGAGAAGTTTTCTGAAATTAATCAAGCTTATGAAATTATAGGCGATAAAGACAAAAAAGCACAATTTGACCGCGGTGAGATTGATATGGAGGGAAAACCGCTTTATCAAGCTTATGGTGCTGGTGAAAATTTTAGCAATAGACACAATCCTTTTTCAGGAGGGGCTAAGGGGTTTGATTTTGGTTCTTCTGGTGGTGAGGGTTTTGATGCGAGCGATATTTTTCGTGATCTGTTTGGGGGAAGAGGGAGCTTTTCAAATTCTGCACAGTATAATCGGCCTCAACAAGGAGCTCATGTTCGTGCTAATCTTGCGGTAACATTGGAGCAGATGGTTGGTGCAGAAAAGGTAGAAGCTGTTTTTCCTAATGGGAAAAAGTTAAAAATTAAGCTGCCAGACTATGTTGAAGATGGTCAAACCATTCGTTTGAAAGGCCAAGGAGAAGAGGTGGCTTATGGACAAGCAGGAGATGCGTTGGTAACGATTCATATTCAAAAACATCCTCGTTTGCGGCTTGAAGGAAGGGCGCTACATCTTGATTTACCAGTTCCCCTTAAACATGCTGTTCTAGGAGCAAAAGAAGAAGTTGAGACTTTGGAGGGGCGTGTAGTTTTAACTATTCCTGCTTGGTCAAGTTCTGATCGTATTTTACGGTTGAAAGAGAAAGGACTTCGTTTAAAAAACGGCAAAAGAGATGATCTTTATGTGCATGTTCGTGTCATGTTGCCGGAAGGCGGCGATGCTGCATTAGAACAGTTTTTGCAAATGCAGAAGGGATAATTTTTTAGTTGTATAAAATCTGCAGTTTTTGTTTGCTTTTAAAGCAATTACTTGAAGAAAGAGTTGACCTATGCCATAGGCAGATAAAGTAAGATTAATTCAAGTAACAATGGGGCAGTGCTGATGGCTAAGGGTAATGGTTTATTGTACGGCAAGCGCGGTTTAATTTTAGGATTAGCTAATAATCGTTCTATCGCTTGGGGGATAGCTAAAGCGGCAAGTAGTGCAGGGGCAGAGCTTGCTTTTACCTATCAAGGTGAGGCGATGAAAAAGCGTGTTGAGCCTTTGGCTGAGGAATTAAACGGGTTTGTTTGCGGTCATTGTGATGTTTCTGATGGTGTATCCATAGATACGGTCTTTAGAGCAATAGAGAAGAAATGGGGCAAATTAGATTTTTTAGTTCATGCTATTGGTTTTTCTGATAAGGGCGAATTAAGTGGTCGTTATGTTGATATTAGCGAATCGAATTTTATGATGACCATGAATATTTCTGTTTATTCTTTAACAGCGTTAACAAAGCGTGCTGAGAAATTGATGTCGGATGGTGGTTCCATTTTAACACTGACTTATTATGGTGCAGAAAAAGTTGTTCCCAATTATAACGTGATGGGAGTTGCAAAAGCGGCCCTTGAAGCGAGCGTGAAATATCTAGCCGTAGATTTAGGCCCTAAGCATATTCGTGTTAATGCTATCTCTGCTGGGCCAATCAAAACGTTAGCTGCTTCTGGTATTGGTGATTTCCGTTATATTTTAAAATGGAATGAATATAATGCTCCCTTACGGCGTACGGTAACAATTGAAGAGGTGGGTGATTCTGCTCTTTACTTTCTTTCCAATTTGTCTCGTTCTGTTACCGGTGAAGTACATCATGTGGATTCAGGTTATAACGTTATAGGTATGAAAGCTGTTGATGCACCGGACATTTCTGTCGTTAAAGAATAGATTTTGTTTATAAGACTCTATTTAACAGCAGTGATTTGACTGAAGTTAAAACGGCTAATGGATGGTATAGTAGCATAGTGGTATTTTGGAGGCTGTTTGTACATAGTTCGACATGCGCTGTAGTTTGCGTATATTTGACAAAGAAACGAGTCATTTTTCATGTCACATAATACATTTGGACATTTGTTTCGTGTAACAACATGGGGGGAAAGTCATGGTGCTGCTCTTGGCTGTGTTATTGATGGTTGTCCTCCGGGAATTGTTTTCACCCTGTCAGAGATTCAATCTTATCTTGATAAACGCAAACCAGGACAATCAAAATACACAACGCAGCGCCGAGAGCCAGATGAAGTAGAGGTCCTTTCAGGAGTTGTTGTTCAAGACGATGGGATGACGTTGGTGACAACAGGTACACCAATTTCTCTGTTGATTCGAAATACAGATCAACGTTCGAAAGATTATAGCTCGATTGTCCATCAGTATCGTCCAGGACATGCGGATTATACTTATGATATTAAATATGGCATTCGTGATTTTCGAGGCGGGGGACGTGCTTCGGCACGTGAGACGGCGACACGTGTTGCAGCAGGTGCTCTTGCGCGTAAAATTGTTCCTAGTCTGATTGTACGGGGGGCCGTGATAGCAATTGGTCCTCATAATATTAATCGTGATCGTTGGGATTGGGATGAGGTTGATAACAATCCTTTTTTTACACCTGATGCAGAGATGGTGCCCATTTTTAGTGATTATATCAATAAACTACGTAAAGATGGCTCATCCGTTGGTGCTCTTGTTGAGATTGTTGCTCAAAATGTTCCGGCAGGGTTAGGAGCTCCTATTTACGCAAAACTTGACCAAGATATTGCATCATTACTCATGTCAATTAATGCGGTTAAAGGGGTTGAAATTGGTGATGGTTTTGCAGCAGCTCGCCTGAGGGGGGAAGAAAATGCAGATGAAATGCGGATGGGAAGCGATGGAAAACCACTTTTTCTGTCCAATCATGCTGGTGGTATTTTAGGTGGAATATCGAGCGGACAGCCTATAGTTGCACGTTTCGCTGTGAAGCCGACAGCATCAATTTTGATTTCCCGTCGTTCAATTGATGTTGATGGTAACAATGTAGATATTGTAACGAAGGGACGCCATGATCCGTGTGTTGGGATTCGCGCTGTTCCTGTTGGTGAAGCGATGGTCGCTTGTGCTATTGCTGATCATTATTTAAGGCATCGCGGTCAGGTTGGTTGATTTGAAAGGTAAGTGATGACTTATGATCAGAAAAAAATTGTTTCTGCGCTTCGAGCTTTTGAACGTGGTGAAATTGTTGTGGTTACGGATGATGATGGCCGTGAAAACGAGGGTGATTTAACTGTTGCCGCTGTCCATTGTACTGAGGAAAAGATGGCGTTTATCATTCGCCACACAACAGGCATTGTTTGTGCACCTATGCCAAAAGAAGAAGCGCAACGGTTTCATCTTGCTCCGATGGTGCCAGATAATAATTCAGCGCATCGGACCCAATTTACTGTCACTGTGGATTTTAAACATGGGATAACGACGGGTATTTCCGCACATGACCGCACATTGGCAGTTCGTAATCTCGCTAATCCAAATGCGGGTGCTCACGATTTTGTCCGTCCAGGACATATTTTTCCTTTGATTGCGCATGAAGGTGGTGTTCTTATGCGTTCAGGCCACACGGAGGCAGCTGTTGATTTATGTAAATTAGCTGGTTTGCCACCAGTTGGTGTTATTGGTGAGTTGGTCAATGATGATGGCAGCGTTAAACACGGAGATGAAGTTACAAAATTTGCACAAAATAATCGATTACATATGATAACGGTTGCGGATTTAATCGCTTATCGTCAACGTAAGGAAATGTTGATTAGGCATGTTGGAGAAATGCATATTGAAACACCAGTGGGACCTGCTATTGTTCAAAGTTATCAACTTCCTTGGGAAGCGGTTCAGCATGTTGCAATCGTTTTTGGTGATATTCGTGATGGTGAGGATATTCCAGTGCGTTTGCATCGTGAAAACATTATGAATGATGTTTTTGGTCAATCATCAGATGTTACTGCTATCATGCGGCGTATGATGGAAAAAGAAAAACGTGGTGTTTTTGTTTATTTGCGTGAAGGATCGGTTGGGGTTGGTCAAAAATCAGCTATTAGCATTCAGGAAATGGCAAAAGACGGTTCAGAAAACCATGTACAGGCGATTGAACGTGAGGAAGAGTGGCGCCAAATTGGTTTAGGATCACAAATTTTGAAACATTTAGGGATAAGTTCTGTTATCGTTTATGCTTCTAAAGAGCGTCATTATGTAGGTTTAGAAGGTTTTGGAATTCGTATATCCAGAACAGATATCTTGTGAGGATTGCATGAAACAAGAGATAAAAAAGGGGGATATTACGGCGTTAAGTTTTGAGGAAGCACTTAAGCAGCTTGAAGTAATTGTTGAGAATTTAGAACGTGGCGATGTTCCTTTAGAACAATCAATTGATATTTATGAGCGTGGTGAGGCTCTGAAAAAGCATTGCGAAAAACTCTTGAAAGTAGCTGAAGCTAAGGTTGAAAGAATTCAGCTTTCAGAGGGAGGTTCTCCAGAAGGTGTAGAGCCACTTGATCCTGAATAAAGTTCAGAATTTTTCTATGTTTGTTGAGTTACAAAAGACAAAATAATATCATTTATGAACAACAGATTTTATTAGTTTGTTTTTATGTAATGGGCTAGAAACAAGAAAGGCTGTAGAAAATCTGAAATAGGTAAAGTATTCCACTATAAAATACGGTACATTATGAACAGAATAGGAGAAGGTTTGCGTCTGCTTTTCCTTTCATTCTCTTGATAAATAAATATAAGGAGCTCTTTTTGTCTAGGCCATTAACGCCATTGCTTGATTGTATTCGTCTACCAGAGGATTTGCGAGCATTGCCAGAATCTGATTTGGTACGATTGGCTGATGAGTTGCGGGCTGAAACAATTGATGCGGTTTCGGTAACAGGTGGTCATCTTGGTGCTGGGCTTGGAGTTATTGAACTCACTGTTGCATTGCATTACGTTTTTAATACACCTGCGGATAGAATTATTTGGGATGTTGGTCATCAAACCTATCCGCATAAGATTTTGACGGGGCGCAGAGATAGAATTCGTACATTGCGTCAAGAGGGGGGATTATCAGGTTTTACCAAACGTTCAGAAAGTGTGTATGATCCATTTGGGGCAGGCCATTCTTCTACGTCTATCTCAGCTGGTCTGGGTATGGCGGTGGCTAGCGCTTTGAAGGCGGAGACAAGACGGAATATTATTTCTGTCATTGGTGATGGCGCTATGTCTGCTGGTATGGCTTATGAAGCGATGAATAATGCCGGTGCTTTGGATGCGCGTTTGATTGTTATCCTCAACGATAATGACATGTCTATTGCACCACCTACTGGTGCTATGAGCGCTCATCTTGCGCGGCTTGTTTCCCGCCCATCATACCGCAATTTGCGTGAACGGGTAAAAATACTAAGCGAGAAATTGCCAAAGTTCTTTTTAGATAAAGCACGTCGTTCAGAAGAATTTGCTCGTGGTTTTTTGGTTGGAGGAACTTTATTTGATGAGCTTGGCTTTTACTATGTTGGACCAATAGATGGTCACAATTTAAAGCACTTATTGCCTGTTTTGAAAAATGTTCGTGAATATCCTGATGGTCCTGTTTTGGTGCATGTGGTAACCCATAAGGGTAAGGGGTATGCGCCTGCCGAAGCATCATCTGATAAATATCACGGTGTTAATCGTTTTGATGTTATTACAGGTAAACAAGTTAAGACACAAAGCAATGCTCTTTCCTATACCAAAGTGTTTTCTCAAGCTTTAATAGAGGAAGCCAGTCATGATGAGAAGATTGTTGGTATAACGGCAGCAATGCCAACAGGAACGGGTCTCGATTCTTTTGCTGAAAAATTTCCTGAAAGAATGTTTGATGTTGGTATTGCTGAACAGCACGCAGTAACTTTTGCTGCTGGCATTGCTTGTGAAGGTTACAAACCTTTTGTCGCCATTTATTCTACTTTTTTACAGCGCGCTTATGATCAGATTATTCACGATGTATCGATTCAAAAGTTACCGGTGCGTTTTGCGATTGATCGAGCAGGTTTTGTGGGAGCAGATGGTGCGACGCATGCTGGCAGTTTTGATATTGTTTTTTTGACCACTCTTCCTGATTTTGTTGTCATGGCGCCTTCTGATGAAGTTGAGCTGATGCATATGGTACGTACCGCTGCGGCTTATGATCAGGGTCCACTTTCTTTTCGTTATCCGCGTGGTGAAGGTATTGGTATGGATTTACCACAGCGCGGTGAACTACTAGAGATTGGAAAAGGGCGTGTTCTGCGTGAGGGAAACAGGATAGCTTTGGTGAGTTTTGGAACGCGAATGTCAGAGGTGCTGATGGCTGCTGATGCGTTGGGTGCGGAAGGATTGTCTACAACGGTTGCGGATGCGCGGTTTGCAAAACCTTTGGATAAGGATTTGATGCGTCGTTTGGCGCGTGAGCATGAAGTCTTGGTGACAATTGAAGAAGGTGCAATGGGTGGATTTGGAGCGCACTTATTACATTTTTTGGCACAAGAAGGACTTTTAGAGCATGGTTTAAAAGTCCGCACATTAACACTTCCTGATGACTATTTGAAACACGGTCCACCAGAGATAGTTCTTTCACGTATTGGACTCGATGCTGTAGGTATTATCAACACTGTCTTTACTGCTTTAGGACGTAAAGTGCGGACAGTGCAGAAAGTTCGAGTATGAGATGTCCGTCAAAAAAAGGCTTGATGTTCTCTTAGTTGAAAAAAACTTTTTTACGACACGTTCACGGGCACGTGATGCTATCATACGCCAAACCATTAAGGTTGATGGCGAAATAGTTTTAAAAGCTGGGCAAATCATTTCTGATGACGCAAAAATTGTAGTTTGCGATCCAGCACAGAAGTATGTTTCACGTGCAGCATTAAAACTGATTGCGGCACTTGATGCATTTCCGATTGTAACAGATAAAGTAACTGCTATTGATATTGGCGCGTCGACAGGTGGCTTTACACAAGTTCTCTTAGAGCGGGGAGCAGCGCATGTTATTGCTGTTGATGTTGGTCATAATCAATTGGATGCATGTTTATCTGGCAACAGTGCGATAACTTTATTAGAAGGCCTGAATGTTAGAGATTTGCAGCAAAAACATTTAGGTGGTCGGGAAATTGATCTCATTGTATCGGATGTCAGTTTTATTTCTCTCAAACTTGCATTGCCTCCTGTTTTGTCTTTGGGCAAGAAGGGAACTCAAGCAGTTTTATTGGTAAAACCACAATTTGAAATTGGACGAGAAGGCTTGGGTAAGGGGGGAATATTAAAAAATCCATCAATAGCAAAGCAAATTGCTGAAAAACTTTTTGATTGGTTGAATACGCAAAGAGGGTGGACCGCAAAAGGTTTGCTTTCCTCACCTATTAAAGGTGGTGATGGCAATATAGAATACTTGCTATTTGGAGAAAAAAAGCATGATTAATGGTGTTATCATCGACCATATTGGCACAAGCGGTCATGGTGTTTCAAACATGCCCTGCGGTTCTATTTATGTCCCTTTTACTTTACCAAGGGAAATTGTCACAATTGCGCTTCATGGAAAATATGGAAAACTTATTGCGTTAGAAGAAAAATCGTCGCAACGCATTGATGCTCTTTGTCAACATTTTGAGAATTGTGGAGGATGTCTGCTTCAGCATTGGAGTGCTGATGCTTACTGTGCTTGGAAGCGGCAATTAGTTGTTGATGCGCTCAAAAGTCATGGGATTGATGTCCTTGTTTCTCCTTTAATTGAATGCGGATATCACTCTCGTAGGCGAATCACTTTAACAGCACTTGCAACCCAGAATGGCCATATTATTGGTTTTAACCGTCACCTCTCTCATGAGGTTATAGCAGTTAAAGAATGCCCAGTGACGCGTTTAGAGATCATGTCTAAACTAGATGACATCAGGTCACTTTGTTCTCTTGTAAGCAATCATGCCAAACGTTTTCATATAACGATAACATCCGTTGAAAACGGTTTAGATATCGCTTTAAGCGGTTGTGTTATACGCGATGAGCTCGTTCGTCAAAAAATGGTGCGTGCTGCCCTTTCATGTGGAATTACGCGTCTGTCTGTTGAAGGTGAAATCTTGATTGAACAAGAAAAACCATTGGTTTATTTTGGAGATGTTCGTGTTGAACTTCCCCCTGGAGGTTTTCTTCAAGCGACTGTTGAAGCAGAAAATATTATGGGCAATATTATTTTTGCTCATTTAAAAAAAGCAAAAAATGCCATTGATTTGTTTTCAGGAGTTGGGACCTTCACATTGCGTATGGCGAAAAAGGTAAATGTTCATGCGGTTGAGAATGACGAGACAGCGTTAACAAACTTAGATCGGGCAGCACGTTTTGCGACCGGTTTAAAGACAGTAACTTGTGAAAAACGGGATCTTTTTCGTCGTCCACTTTCTGCGAAGGAACTTGAGTATTTTGAATGCGTTGTTTTTGATCCTCCACGCGCTGGTGCACAAGAGCAGGTGCGTGAATTAGCGAAAGCGACAATTCCATGTGTTGTGGCAATTTCGTGCAACCCTGTTACGTTTGCTCGTGATTTATCTCTTCTTGTTGCAGGTGGTTATACAATAGAACAGATCATACCGATTGATCAATTTTTATGGTCACCGCATGTTGAAATGGTCGCTGTTTTGAGTAAGCGTAAAGCGAATAGAGGTTGGAAACTTTAGCTTATTTAAAGGATACAAAAAATTATTGAATGAAAGACATCTGATTAGATTTTGTATCCTCAAGAAGTTTTGAGATGAAAGATAAAGTGGTGCTAACGTCTCATTTGTAAAGAACAGGCGTGTTACGAGGGGAAAGTATGGTATCATGTATATGAAGCTGCAGAAGATTTGACTTTCATTGAGAGTCAGTTTTTGGAATGTCCGTGAGGTTTCAAAATCTTATTTTTCACGTTTTGTAGAAGGTGTTCATGGTGTTTTAAATGGCTCGGGTTTTCCCTTCATCTCAGTCCAGTGATTTAGTATCCATAAACCTTACGAATCCTTGTGTCAAAAAGGATCGCATATCCTAATTTTGGAAGCGCTTACCAAAGATTGTAGGTTATGATGGTAGAAGCCTTATGAGGGCTAATTCCCACCTTTTTCGTGGCTCATTCTTGTGCCAAGCATATAGATGTGGCCAGCATGAAAAGGAAGATTTTAGAAGAGAAACGGGAAGATTTACCACAAAAAGTCATGCTGTGGTGGATATCTTAGGATTGATCTTTTATGTTTTGTGCTTACTCCGGAAATTGAAATACTATGATTCAAGAACTTCAGCTTATCACAGGGGGTAAAAATACATAAAGCATTGCTGATAAAGGTTATACCCAGATGCATGAAGAGAAGGGTTGAGGAAAAAATTGCACGGCTATCCCTGTCCTTTTTCCCACATAAACAAGAAAACACTGTAGAATGATGACGAACACCTTTACAAAGAATGACATCCTATCAAAGTTAATCTCCAAAAAAAACAACCACTTCAGACGGATCTTCTGACAATGGAATAAAAAATTTTTTCTTTTATAGAGTTGTTCGTCTATATTTCAATTGTCCTCTGGATTAGAGTGGAACTAAATCTTATTTATGAAAGTGCTGTTCCACCAATAGTCATATTATTGATTCGAAGATGAGGTTGTCCGACACCAACAGGGACATTTTGTCCTGCTTTTCCGCACATACCGGTACCATTATCAAGTTTGCTATCATTTCCAATCATTGTAATACGTTTCATGGCTTCTGGTCCATTTCCGATAAGTGTTGCACCTTTGATTGGTGCTACAATTTTACCATTTTCGACTCGATAGGCTTCGGTACACTCAAATACGAATTTTCCAGAAGTGATATCAACCTGTCCCCCTCCAAATGAAACAGCATAGATACCATTTTTTAGTGAAGATAGAATTTCTTCAGGTGTTTTATCTCCTCCTAGCATGATCGTATTTGTCATCCTTGGCATTGGTGCATGTGCATAGGATTCACGCCGTCCATTTCCAGTTGGATTAACCCCCATAAGTCGAGCATTTAGTCTATCTTGCATAAAACCAACGAGCTTTCCATCTTCAATAAGAACGTTATATCCTGATGGTGTGCCTTCGTCATCAACAGTAAGTGAACCACGGCATTCAGGAATTGTACCATCATCAACGACAGTCACACCTTTTGCTGCAATTTGTTTACCTAAAAGTCCAGAAAAAGCAGATGTTTTTTTGCGGTTAAAATCCCCTTCCAATCCATGACCTACAGCTTCATGAAGCATAACGCCTGGCCATCCATTGGCTAAGACAACATCAAATGTCCCTGCTGGTGCTGGTTCTGCTTCCAGATTTATTAAAGCCATACGCAAAGCTTCATCGGCAGCTTTTTTCCAATTTTCTTCACGAATGAATTTGCTAAATGCTTGCCGCCCACCACATCCATAGAAACCATTTTCACGTCGATCACCCTCGGCAGCAACGACAGATATAGAAAGTCGCACAAGAGGACGGATATCACGAATAAGACACCCGTCAGCACGTAAGATTTCAACATGCTGGAGTGAACCGGAAAGAGAAACCGTCACTTGATGCAATTTATCATTTTTTTCACGTAAATAAGCGTCAATTTTTTGCAAAAGTGTACTTTTTTCTTCAAATGATGGAGTATCAAGAGGGTTGTGTGGTTTATAGAGTCTCTTGTTTGTTTGTTGGGGTGCTGCACTATAAGGTCCTACATGATTATGATAGGTAATAGCTTTAGCTGCTTCACCGGCACGTTTGAGCGCTGCAGCTGATAATTCATTAGAATGAGCATATCCAGTCGCCTCTCCAGCAACAACGCGTAGACCAAATCCTATATCTTGATGAAATGAGCCATTTTTAAGTTGTCCATTATCAAATAAGAGAGCTTCACTTTCTGTATACTCAAGATAAAGTTCACCATCGTCAGCATTGTGAAGAGATTCCTGTACAAGTGATTGCACTTTAGAGGAAGCAATATCAAAATAGTCAATCAGGGATTTCATAGTGGCTATCCTATTTTCATTGGTGTCTAGAAGATTTTCATTTGTCTTTTTCGAGAAGCTATAAACGAACTATTGGTCAATATATTAATCATATTACGTTGGTAAAGTTGCATAGGCATCCCTAAGCCCTTCGAGTTCAATGAGTCCTCCGATTGCTTGCTCAGGAGTTGTGAAGATGAAATAGGTTGCTTTTTTACCTTTTAAAAACAGTTGTAGTATATCTTCTTTAAGAACAGCTTCAGCAACACAATTATCACCAAGGCAACGACGATATTCCATTTTTCCCATATCTTTATCGTCAATTTTTAGTCCAACACCAAGGCGCAATTCAACGCGGATCGGAACGAAAACACGCATCAAAGCTCCTTGATTTTTAGGGAGTTTATAAAATGTAACGCGGAAGGTAATATCATGGCGATTTTGTGTGTGTGCGTTTTGTACAACTTCACATTGTATGTTAGGTGTACCGAGTGGCAAAGAACAAACTTTTGTCCACGCACCATAGGTTTGTGGGGCAGGGACATTTTGCGTATTGGATGTTTGTGCAACAGCGTAATTGGTGGAAATGTTACAAAGTGTGTAAATAATAACACCAACAGCGAAAGTTTTTTTTAGCAATTTATAAAGTATCACAGAAAGCCTTACCAGAATCAACTCTACACATTCGTGCAGTGAGTTACATAAAAAGTGAATTTTTAAACTGCAATTATAACACAAAAACAGTATCTACCAAAACTATTAATTCATGGACACGACAGAAAAGAAAAACTGGAAAAACAGTGCGTTATAGAGATAAAGAGCTTTTAACATTGCTTTAGAATGTTTGCTAGGATGTATTTTGTTTTTATGATACGTTTTTGATGAATGTAAAAAAATGTGTATTGAAAAAATGTATTTTTATTGCAAACGTTTCCATCTGTTTTTAATGGGTACGTATAAGAGCCCTATCCTATATGTTCTCAAAAGCACCCATATTAATTGGTCATTCGCATATGCTAGACGCTATTTGTTTGTGTATGACAGAGAGGGAAGAAGACTTTGAGGAGAATGTCTATTTTAGAAGAAATATCAGCTGACAATGGTAAATTGTTTCCGCCAGAATCTAGTATTTATGATTATATCACGTTATTGAAACCACGGGTTATGTCGCTTGTTGTATTTACGGCACTAGTTGGGCTATTTGTATCACCTGTTTCTATGAATCCATTGTATGGTTTTTTAGCAATCTTGTGTATTGCTGCAGGTGGTGGTGGTGCCGGAGCACTTAATATGTGGTATGATTCTGACATTGATGCAGTGATGGAACGTACTAAACATCGCCCTGTTCCTAGCGGAAAAATCAGTTCCCAAAAGGCGTTTGTTTTTGGGATGGCTCTTTCTGTGCTTTCTGTATTGGTTATGGGGAGCTTTATTAATTGGTTTGCAGCATTTCTTCTTGCATTCACAATCTTCTTTTATGTTGTTATCTATACAATTTGGTTAAAGCGTATAACACCGCAAAATATTGTTATTGGTGGGGCAGCTGGCGCTTTTCCACCTATGATTGGATGGGCTGCGGCAACGGGGACAGTGAATATTGAGAGCTTTTTGTTATTTTTAATCATTTTTATGTGGACTCCACCACATTTTTGGTCTCTTTCTCTCTTTTCATCTCTTGATTATGAGGCTGCAAGTATTCCTATGATGCCTAATGTACGAGGTGAGCGTTCAACAAAAAAACAGATTTTATTTTATACTCTTCTTATGGCAATATGCACTGCTGGACCTTTTATTATTGGTTTTGCGGGAGTTTCCTATGGTATTTTTTCGACAATTTTAAGCTTTATCTTTATTTATTTTGCCTATCGTTTATGGAAAGCCGATACGCATGATGCGAGTATTTTAATGGCAAAAAGGACGTTTTTCTTTTCATTATTTTATTTAGCTGCTATATTCGGAACCCTTTTAATTGAATCTCTCATTTGGAATTTTGTCATCTCTTAAATTTGATGCAATCAAGCAGCAAAAATTAGAAATTGTGTCTTAATAAAGTACGTCACTAACCTAAAAAAGGTAGGAACACTGTTCCATAGAGTAGATAATGTTTCAGCATTTTTAGCTGCTTGTCTATTGTACGGCCTGCCTGATGTATAGCAATAATCTGTTGAGTGTTGAGGTATGTGACAAAAGCTATAGATATTAAGGGATAAATTATGTTAGCATCTTCTTCTTTAACAATGCGCCTTTGTAGTCCACGTGGGTTTTGTGCTGGGGTTGATCGCGCGATTCAGATTGTTATTCTTGCGTTAAAAAAATATGGTGCTCCAGTCTATGTTCGTCATGAAATTGTGCATAATCGTTATGTAGTTGAGGGATTACAGCAGCGTGGAGCTGTTTTTGTTGAAGAGCTTGATGAAATCCCAGAGGAACATCGTAACCAGCCAGTTGTGTTTTCTGCTCACGGAGTACCAAAATCCGTACCAGAAGAGGCGCGTAAATATAATCTACTATATCTTGATGCAACATGTCCGTTGGTTTCTAAGGTTCATAAACAGGCAATACGGCATCAACGCCATGGACGTCATGTTATATTGATTGGTCATTCTGGCCATCCTGAGGTGATAGGAACAATGGGACAGCTTGAAAAGGGGGCTGTTACATTAATTGAGACAGTAAAAGATGCTTTATGTTATCGACCAGATGATCCCCAAAAGTTGGGTTTTGTCACGCAAACAACACTTTCTGTTGAAGATACAGCGGAGATTCTTGATATATTGCAACGACGTTTTCCTATGTTGGAACCACCAGCTGCTGAATCAATTTGCTATGCTACCACAAATCGACAAAAAGCTGTGAAAGCGGCGGCGCTGGGGAGCGATCTATTTTTGATTGTCGGTGCACCAAATTCTTCTAATTCACGACGTTTGGTAGAGGTTGCTGAGAGGTTTGGAGCGCGCCGAGCTATTTTAGTGCAAGGTGTTAACGAAATTGATTTTGATCGTCTTGGAGTTCTTTCCGTCGTAAGTCTTTCAGCTGGTGCATCTGCTCCTGAAATTATTGTTAATGAAATTATTGCAGCTTTTCGTAAACGTTATGATGTTAAAATAGAATTAACTGAAACTGCAGTAGAAACAGAAACATTTTTAGTGAATCGGGAATTACGTGACGTCATTCTAACTCCTAAAGATATGGCTTTCGTTAATGGTCGAGCTAAGTAGTGAAGTAATGGAAATGATGATACATAAAAGGCTGAAAACGAAAGCAAAATAATGGCAGTTTATACTGATGTTCATCAAGATGATTTGAAGGCATTTTTGACACGTTATTCGATAGGTTCGCTTCTGTCCTATCAAGGCATAGCCGAGGGTATAGAGAATTCTAATTTTATGCTTTATACAACGGAAGGGAAGTTTATTCTGACGCTTTATGAAAAACGTATTTCAAAAGATGATTTGCCTTTTTTTTGTAGTCTTATGCAACATTTAGAGCAGCGTGGAATTCCTTGTCCTCAACCGGTAATTCAAAATGATGGGACAACAATCGGTGAATTAGCAGGACGTCCTGCTGCTATTATTACCTTTCTAGAAGGAATGTGGGTTCGTCAATCCGATGTATATCATTGTTGCGAAGTGGGTAGTAGTCTAGCGCAATTGCATTTAGCAGGACAAGATTTTTCGCTTAATCGTAGGAATACTCTTTCTCTCGTGGATTGGAAACGATTATGGAAAAGTTGCCAAACGAGGGAAGATGCGTTGCTTGAAGAGTTTGGAAAAAAAATTGATACTGAGTTGGCTTTTTTAGAAGAAAATTGGCCGTCAAATTTGCCAACAGGTATTATTCATGCCGATTTATTTAATGATAACGTGTTTTTTTTGAATCATCGTCTTTCCGGTATTATAGACTTCTATTTTGCTTGTAATGACTTTTTTGCTTATGATTTGGCGATTTGTTTGAATGCTTGGTGTTTTGAAGATGACCATTCCTATAACCTTATTAAAGCACATGGGCTATTAGAAAATTATCAAAAGATAAGGCCATTGGTGCCCTTAGAATTGAACGCGCTTGTTTTGTTGGCACGTGGTGCAGCTTTACGCTTTTTACTCACACGCGTTTATGATTGGTTTAATACACCGCTCGGTAGTTTTGTCATTAAGAAAGATCCATGGGAATATTGGCACAAGCTTTGTTTTTTCAGTAATGTAGGTTCGTTAAGTGAATTAGGTTTTTGAATTTTATGGTAAAAAAACAGAAAGTTGTGGAAATTTATACAGATGGTGCTTGCTCAGGCAATCCTGGAGTTGGAGGGTGGGGGGCGATTTTACGCTGGAATGGTCATGAACGTGAGCTTTATGGTGGAGAAATGCAAACAACCAACAATCAAATGGAACTGATGGCAGCGATTTGTGCGTTGAAGGCACTTAAAGAATCTTGTTCTGTCGATCTTTATACGGACTCAGTGTATGTGCGCAACGGTATATCTTCATGGCTTGAAGGATGGAAGAAGAATAATTGGCAGACTGTATCAAAAAAAACTGTAAAAAATAGAGAGTTATGGCAAACTCTTGAGGACGTTAGTTCTCGTCATACTATCAGATGGCACTGGGTAAAAGGACATGCTGGTCATCCAGATAATGAGCGTGCAGACGCACTTGCACGTAAAGCAATTACAGAGTATCGCGAAAATGGATGTTTTTTGGCATAGTCTTTGTGTAAGAAGCTTTCTCTTTTATCATGGAGTAGCAAGAGGAGGTGATCGCGTATGAAGCATGAATGTCCCACTTAAGGCATAATTTTTAAAGGAAACTGTATAAAAAACTGTTTGGTTCGTTTTTTCTGGTGTGAAATGGATAGGGGCTCTAAAAAGTGTATAATCTACGTTATCACTTACTTTTTTTGCTGGCCCAATGTGCATTTCTCCTCCATCTAAAAAGAGAGAGGTGGGTGTGATTTTATCTTTATTTTGTATTTTTATGAAGAGGGTGTTTTTATCTTTTTCAGCGTTGATTTTTAACGCATGATCTGTTGTACGGGGTAAGGCATCTTGAGCCTTCTTTAACAAGGATAAAGGGATGGCTTTGTTTTTTTCAATAGGAGGAGAAAAATTAAAGTTAACAGTAAATGGAAGACAGATTTCATTACATAATCCAAGAGTTAAAGAACCGGTTAAATTATTGCTTGCATTGAAGATGGTAAAAGGCAATAAAACTTCATTTTTATAACCTATTGACCAGTCATTTTCTGTTTCATAAAGTTGTGGTGTGGGGTAAAATATCTCATAGGAAACTTGTTGCTTGAAATTAAAAAATGGTGCCATACCTGAGTTTCCTGGATTACGCCAGTAGGTTTTCCATTCAGGTTTCAGCATAATTTCAATAATACCGTTTCTTATTCCAGAGAGAGATGGGTGGGTAATAGCTAATCTGATGCGGCCACCATCTGATTCATGCCAAGGTGTTGCGAAAAGATATGATTTTTGTTTCGTTTGAGCGCTCACAGAGAAGTTAAGTAATCCTAAAAATACGAATGTTAATTTTAAAGTAACTAAAAGTTTTTTATGGAAGAAAGATGGAATACTTTGTAAATTTATAAATATTTTAATTTTTTTCATGTGAGCTTTATTTTCTTGTTGTAAAAACTGAATTGAATTTTAACATATAAAATATGGAGAATAACAGATTGATGAAGCAGTGTAATGGCTTTTTGGGTGGACAGTTGCTCATAGCAATGCCTGGGATGAATGACAAACGCTTTGTCCGTTCTGTTATTTATGTTTGTGCACATTCTGACGCTGGTGCTATGGGGATTATTCTCAACCAATTGCACCACATTGATTTTCCTGAGCTTTTGCTTCACCTTGGAGTAATAAATAGCGCTCAAAAAAAACATCTTTCTGAACCAATAAAAAATTTTCCTGTACGTTATGGCGGCCCTGTTGATCCTTCCCGTGGTTTTGTACTTCATTCGGATGATTATGCTTGTGAAGAAACTGTTCTTGTTGCAGAGAAGATATGCTTTACTGCTACTATTGATATATTAAAAGCAATCAGTTGCGAAAAAGGTCCTCAACATGCGCTGATAGCGCTAGGTTATGCTGGATGGAAAGCAGGACAGCTCGAGGCAGAAATCTCTACAAATGGCTGGTTGAGCAGCCCCACATCGCCTAGTTTCCTTTTTGAAAGCGATTTAAGTTGTAAATATGATGAAAGTTTGATTCGCATGGGAATTAATCCGACTTATCTTGTTTCTGAAATGGGGCATGCGTAGAGAGTTGCACTCTTTTGCGAGTCTTATATTAAACAATGCCCTACCTACGATGTCTTGATTTTATAAGGGAAGTGATTTTGAACGAGAGTGATTAATTCTTCGATGGCGATTGGCTTAGTAACAAGTGTGCTTTGAACATATTGACAACCTTCTTGACGCAGGAAGATTGCTTCTTTTTCATTTTCAACGCCTTCTGCGATGATTTGCAAATTAAGATTAGTTGCTATGTTGATAATGGATTTTAGAACAAGTTTTTTCTTAAGAGAATCGATTGAGATAAGAGAACGATCCAATTTAACCATATCGAATGGATAACGGACGAGATAGGCAAGTGATGAATAACCTGTTCCAAAATTATCCAGTGCAAGATTCATACCTAGTGCTTTAATTTGTTCAAGAAAGTGCGCTGATTGTTCAGGATTTTTTCTCAAGACAAACTCGGATATTTCTATCATCAAACTCCCTTTATTGAGGGGGTGGCGAAGCAGGGTGGAGCGCAATTGACTTATGAAACGAGGATGAACCATTTCCGAGCTTGGTAAATTGATTGAAATAAAAAAAGATTGTTGTAAGAATTTTTCTTGTACATTTGTAAGATCAATAACGGCATTATCAATGATAAATTGTGCCAAATCCATAACGATTTGTTCGTTTTCTACAATCTTGATAAAATCAGAAACATTTAAATTTCCATAATTTGGATGATGCCATTCCACAATTGTTTCAAAACCAATAATGTGTCCATCTGATAAATTGAGAATAGGATGGTAGAGGATTTTGATTTCATTACGTTTTATGGCATGATGAATGTCTTGCACCATAGTGTTATGCTCGAGACCTAATGTACGAAAATTAGGGCGAAAAGGTTCAATATGGTTGCCGCCCATTTGTTTTGCACGGATCATTGCTAGTTCGCTATCATTTAAAATATCTTTAGCCGTTGATCTACTTTCACTCCATGTAACCAGTCCAATTGATGTTGAAAGGGTTATTTTTTTTTCTGTAAGTGAAATAGGTGCTGAAATTGTTTTGTGCAGATGATCTGCAAATGCCGCAATTTTCTGTGGTTCAGTTTCACTGAGTAAAATGATTGCAAAACGGTCTGCGGAAAGACGTGACAAGGTATCTTGAAAGTTAATAAGACGGCTTAAACGGCGTGCTATGATGAGCAGTACAGTATCACCAACAGCTATGCCTAATTTGTGATTAATTTGACGGAAATTGTCAAAGTCAATCATAAAGACGGTTGGTCTGATTTTGATATTTGCTTTAGCCAAAGAGGTGTAGTTTTGTAGTCTATCGAAAAAAATTTGTTGGTTAGGGAGTCCTGTTAAGCTGTCGTGAATTGCGTCATGCAATAAGCGTTCTTCAGCTTTTTTGTGGTTAGTAATATTAACAATGGTTCCAATAACACGGGTAATTTTTCCATCTTTTTGCATAGCTGGACGCGCACGGAGAGAAAACCAATGATAATAGCCACCACCGGAAGAAAGTCGAAAAATTTGATCAATGCGTCCCTTTTTATGTTTAAGAATGATATCCAATACGGCTTGAAAACGCTCACGGTCATCATAGTGCAAGGCTGAAATCCAATTACGCATAGGTCCATTGAGTTTGTGATCTCCAGTACCAAAGAGGGTTGCCATGTCTGGGTGAACAACGATACGATCACGTTCGACATTCCAGTCCCAGATAATATTTCCGGCTCCCTTTGCCGCTAGCACTTGCTGTTCAAGATCAGAAAATATTCCTTCATGGAAAGCATCATTGGAAAAAGTTTGTTGCATGACAGTAAAGCTGATGAGAAGAACAATGAGCACTAATCCTCCTGCTAAAGCCGGTTGGATAATATCATTGTCTAAATACCCTGCTATGCAGGCATAAGCTCCAAAACACCAAAAACTAATAAGCAGCCAAGTTGGGATAAGCATGATTGCACGGTCATAGCTTCTGATCGAAAAATAGCTGATCAAAACTATACCAATCACGGTGGTAAGTCCAAATGATAAACGGGCAATTCCAGCTGCTCTGGTTGGATCATAAATAGCAAATGCTCCCAGACCACAAAGAGCTATGGTGCATGCGATTGCACCATAACTAAAATGGTAGTGCCAGCGATTAAGACATAAGTAGGTGAAGAGAAAAATAAAAAGTGTAGCAGCTAGTGCTACTTCTGTTCCGGCACGCCATATTGGTTGCGTTGTTAATGTAACTGCAAAGAATTTATTTAAAAAGTTGAAGTCGATGCCAATATAAAAAAGGACCGCCCAAGCAACAGCAGCCGTTGCAGGAAAGAGACCTGTTCCCCGAACGACGAAGAGAACAGTTAAGAGGAGCGCTAAAAGACCTGATATACCAAGCAGAATACCATGATAAAGCGTATAAGAATTCATTGCATCTTTATAGGCTTCAGGTTGCCATAAATAGATTTGTGGGAGATTTGCAGAGTTAAGCTCGGCAACAAATGTAATAACGGTGCCAGGATTTAGCGTAATCCGAAAGATATCTGAGTTTGCACTGGCTTGACGATCAAGAGAAAAGCCTTCGCTTGGAGTGATGGATTGAATCCGTGCGGATCCCAGATCTGGCCAAAGAAAGTTTGAATGAGCCATGCGATAGTGGGGGGCAACGATGAGGCGGTCAATTTGTTCATCTGTTGGGTTTGCAAGAGAAAATACGGCCCAGTTTCCAGAAAAATTTTCACTTTTTGCTTGGACTTCAATTCGCCATACAATCCCATCAGGTCCTGGTGCAGTACTGGTTTGAAAGATAGAGCTATTTGTATGGTGAATTTCGATTGCCTTTGAGAGGTCAAGAGCAGCATCTTGAGAAGAAATTTTGACTGGTTCGATTGCCTGTGCTGACGTAAGGTGAATAAAAGAACTGACGATTACAATGAAAATGATGTCAATGATTTTACGCAAACTCTTCACAATATCCCACTCTCAGTATTTTAGGATGTTTAATTTTAATTTAGATTTTCGAGAAAAAACATCCACTTTTTATAATTTGTTCTACATAACAAGTGGTTATTATTTTCTTTTAAGTTGTAAAATCTTATACAAAAATAGACTAATCCCTCATTTACTTTAGTGAAGCTTGGAGCCGATAGATTTTTATATTTTTGTATGGCAAAAATAAATTATGAATTTTTAGATTTCATAGAGATACCTTCACCCACCAGCACTTTATCACATGAAGCGGGAGTTTGGTAGTTTTGTACAGCTTTTTGATAAATATTTCCCAAACTTATTTAGTGAAAAGAACTTTTTTGGTAAATTTTATTATAAAACCTGTTCATATGTGCATATTATGATGTAGCTGCTTTATAAAAAACATATCTCCAATATGCACAAAAGCATCTAGGAAAGACTTTTTTAAGCTTACTTTTTGTATGAAAGGGTTGAAGTTAAATCATCAAAATTCATGAGGGGACCAATGGGGCCGACAGCTGCCAATGTCGGAGTAGAATTGATAAAAAGGCGATCAGCTAGATCCGTTAATCTTTGGGTGGTAATGAGCTCTAGACGTTCAATTGTTTCAGATATTGGAATTGGGCGACCATAAAGAAGAATTTGGCGGGCAATGAGCTGTGCCTGACTGGATGGATTTTCCTGTGATATTGTGAGGTTAGCACGATATTGTGCTTGTGCTCGTTGAAGTTCATTAGCATGGATGTTTTTGCTTGCTTTAGAGAGTTCATCAAGAATCACAGGAAGCAATTCCTTTAGTCCCTCTTGACCGGTGGCAGCGTGAACGCCAAAGAGCCCAATATCTGAAAAGCCCCAATGAAAAGCATAAATAGAATAACATAATCCACGTTTCTCTCTCACTTCTTGGAAAAGGCGTGATGACATACCTCCACCAAGAATAATTGAAAGAATTTGAGTAGCATAAAAGTCACGTGCATGATAAGCTCGCCCTTCAAAACCGAGAACAATTTGTGTGTCCATTAAATCGCGATATTCACGGAAATCACCGCCGACATAATTCCCGAGGTTGGTAAGAGGGGCTGTTGAATGAGAGCGAAAAGTGCTAAGACGGCCTTCAACTTCTCGCAGGAAATTTTCGTGTTGTACAGCCCCTGCTGCAACCACGATCATACGGTCTGCGCTATATTGTTTGTTCATAAAATTATGAAGGTCAGTAGATGTAAACGATTGAATTGTTTTTGGGGTACCTAAAATAGAGCGACCAAGCGATTGATGGCGAAATGCTGTTTCAGTAAAGTGATCAAAAACAATATCATCAGGAATATCACGAGCGGCACCAATTTCCTGAAAAATAACTTGTTTTTCTCGTTCTAATTCCTCTTCATCAAATTTTGAAAACATCAAAATGTCGGCTAGAATATCAATGGCAAGTGGGATATCTTTTTTGAGTACACGTGCAAAGTAGGCAGTCGTTTCAGTACTGGTGGTAGCATTGATTTCACCACCAACATCTTCAATATCAGTTGCAATTTGAAGAGCTGTACGGTTTTCTGTTCCCTTGAAAGCCATATGCTCAAGGAGGTGGGCGATGCCATGTTGTGTAAAAGTTTCATTGCGTGAGCCTACTTTAACCCATATTCCGAGCGCGACACTCTCAATTTGTTGCATTGTATGTGTGGCGATAGTCAAACCGTTACTCAGGCGACTGATATCTACACCCATGTGTTTATGACTCCATTAAACAAGCCAAATACCTTTTTGCAAGGGTATTGGAATATTTGTGATTTAAATTACAATGCAGCTAAGCTTAGTAAGATGCATTTGATTTTAAAGAAATATAATCTTTTACTATTTTTTCATCATTAGCAAGACTTATAAAGCACTCTTCGGATTCCATCAATCCATTTAGGCAAGATGTCCAAGGTGGATTAACACCACAGGCATTTTGGATTGCATCAGGAAATTTAGCAGGATGAGCCGTGGCAAGAGTAATCATTGGAATATGCGACTTTTTGTGTTCGCTCGCTACTTTAAGTGCAACAGCTGTATGTGGATCAGCAAGATAGCCACTTTCTTTATAAACACGATTAATTGTGTGTGCTGTTTCAGCTATACTACTTTTCCCAGCACTAAACAGGGAGAGAATATTTTGGAGTTGTTTTTCATCAAGAGTAAAACGTCCTGATTGCTTCAAGTTTTCCATAGCATTGCAAATCCATACTGGATCACGATTACCACTTTCAAACAGCAAACGTTCAAAATTAGAAGAGATTTGAATATCCATAGAAGGTGATGTTGTATGGGTTATAGGCCGTGTTTCGTAAATGCCACTGGTTAATGTGCGTGCGAGGATATCATTATCATTTGTTGCAATAATCAATTGTGCTATAGGTAATCCCATACGGGCAGCGACATAACCTGCAAAAACATCACCGAAATTTCCAGTAGGAACAGTAAATGAGACGGATCTATCAGGGGCACCTAGGGAAAGTGCGGACGAAAAATAATACACAATTTGCGCCATGATACGTGCCCAGTTTATAGAATTAACCCCTGAAAGCGCTCTTTTTTGACGAAAATTATGGTCATTAAACATTGCTTTGACGAGTGCTTGACAATCATCAAAATTTCCTTCAATGGCTATGGCATGAACATTATTGCTTTGATTGGTAGTCATTTGCCGTTGTTGAATGGGTGATACACGTCCTTTAGGGAACAAAATGAAAACATCTGAATTTTTTCTTCCAGCAAAGGCTTGTATCGCAGCACCACCTGTATCACCTGATGTGGCACCAATAATTGTTGCTCGTTTATTTTGTTTAGTTAAAATATAATCCATCAACCTGGAAAGAAACTGCATTGCGACATCTTTAAATGCCAAAGTAGGACCGTGAAAAAGTTCAAGAATAAACTCATCTGGACCAATTTGCAGTAATGGGCAGGTTGCTGGATGACGAAAGGTATCGTACGATTCGGCAATCATCTTCTCAAAGGGTGCGTATTCAATTTCGTTATTCACAAAAGGCCAAAGAATAGTTTTAGCAATTGTCGTATAGGATTGTCCACGTAGAGCTCGTAATGCATCGGGTGATAATTGAGGAAACTCTTCTGGAAGGTAAAGCCCACCATCACTAGCGAGACCATTCATAACCGTTTCGGTAAAGCCTAGAACAGGGGCTTTGCCTCTTGTGCTGATATATTTCATGAATCTTTTCTTTCATTTATTTTCAGTAAACTGATGAAATTGTATATTTCATGTTTTTAACAATATTAAAATTATTAAATGAATGAAAATTTGTTTGCTTATGCTTATAAATAATGAAGAACCAATGGCAGAAAAATCAAGAGCATTGGCACTTTTAAACATTTTAATATAACATAAAGAAAAGTATTTTATATTTCAAATAATTAACCATGTTATTCGTTAATTTATTTTAAATTTGTGTTACTTTTTGAATATTTGGGTGAATGCACAGGATAGTACTTCTCGAAGATTTTTTTACAGAAACTGAATTGCAATGTCTATTTTTTGAGCTTAACCTTGTGTAATCAAGAACGCATTTATCATTAATCTCTGCAAAGCCACATATTATGACTCATATTGGAGGATTTATCAGGTGATTTCCTAGCATTTCATCCGTAAACTGTGTATTTAGAGAGATCTTAATTTAGACTAAATTATCAGTTTTCATGCTAATAGATATGATATTTATCCCATGCAGTATTATTAGTAATGAACAACCCCTCTATAGAAAGCACAACAAAATCCTGCCTCAATTATTTGAGGCAAGATGTAATTTGAACATTGTTTTAAATTATTTGAGAATTAGTTAGCTTTTTTAGTTATTTTTATTTTACCTATTGCCCATCCGATTATTCCAGTAAATAAGCCTAGAATAGATCCAGTCAAGAAGCCGAAACCTAGAGCACCTGCTGTAGTGAAGAATCCTAATGTAATAGGCTCAAAGACCTTCTCAATTTTTCCTCCAGTAAGAGCCTCATTTTCTGATCCATAGTTTAAACTTGGAAGATAGAGAGCAGCCATACTGATTGCTTTCTTCTTGTCTTGCTTTACTACGGAAACAGAAATCTCCTCTTTTTGAGGGCTGTTTTTTAAATGATATGCATTGACATTCACAATTTGTGAAAGAGAAAAAATAATCGCTATAAAAACACTGAACACATGATTTTTAAATATTTTTACCAAAATTTTACCTCCAATTTTCTATTTTTAGTTCAATAAGAAAACGCATAGACAAGTCCGTAAATACACAGAGAGAGACATAGGTATCTAAAGATGCTTTTTCTCATGGTCGTATAGTTCACTCTGTGTTTTATTTATAAAATAAACACAGAGTGCAGTTGTAAATCGTATTTTATATTGCAAATTTTATTCTACGAATTTCCAGTATTTGAATGCAAAATTGTTGAGTGTTATTGTTTTATTGCGGCTCTGATGATACTAATTAACCATCCAAAGAATAGCCCCACAGCAGTTGATGCGTAGCCAATTGCCACTCCGAGACCAAAAATCCCTATTGAAACGGGCTCAAGGACCTTTTCAAATTTTCCTTCGACGGGAGTCTCATGTTCCACTCCATATTTTAAACTTGGAAAGTAGAGAGCCGCCGTATAAATTGCCTTCTTTTTTGTCTGCTCTATTACAGAAACATCTTCTCGTTGTGAGTTAGTGCTCAAATGATTTGCATGAACATTTACAATTTGTGAAAGAAAAAAAGCAACTACTATAAAAAAATTTAAGATATAATTTTTAAACAATTTTGTCATAATTTTACCTCAAATACTTTCTAACTTCTAATACCAGCAGGTGAATGCATCCGTATAATAAGTGAATATAGAGGATAGGATTTATCTATATTTACTGTTATAGAAATAGATAATTACTTTGTTATGTTGTTTTAGATTATTGTTTTAAATACATAATAAATCCATCTTTTAGATATTTAGAGTCAATGGTTTTTATTTAAACATTGATACGATGTCCCTTATCCATCCTATTATTGAACTTATGAAGCTTATTGCATATCCAGCAAACATAAAACCCATTCCTATTGTGATGGGATCAGCTACCTTTTCAATTTTTCCTTCAATGGGAGTTCCATTTTTTGCCCCATAGTTTATCTCCGGAACATAAAGAGTTTTTGTGGCAACTGCTTTAGATGTTACATTTGCTACTTGTTTCATTACACAATCAGCATCTTCTTTTTGAAGATTGTTTCTCAAGTAATTTGCATGAACACTTACAATTTGTGAAAGAAAAAAAGCAGATACTATAAAAATGTTTAATGCATATTTTTTAAATACTTTGACCATAATTTTTACCTCAAATATCTTCTATTTTTTGTTAATATGTAATAGACGAGTTAACCTTTAGATACTTAGTAATTAAAACAAGATAAATACAAACCGTATCATTAGATCGTACAACATTTACATATATACTTCATTATGAGTTTACAGTCAATAATAAAATATTTACATTATGTGTATTTGTTAAATTAACATAATATATTTGTATGTTATAGTTTATTTACTACATGTATGTTAGGAAATTTACTGAAGATATTTATTTATTTAAAACGATATAATTTGCAAAAAATCTGTTTTTTAAATTAGCAATTAGATGAGTTTATAAGAGAGAGGCAAGCTAGCTTGGATAGAGAAGGATTTTTATTTTGTTATTATGGTCTATATTTTTTTGTTACATAAAATCAATTACAGAATGCCTCGTATGAGGAGAGTTTAGTATTGAAAAGTAATGTAGTAGTGAATAATAAAAAAATCGTCATTATCAGCTATAAAAAATTTGTAATTTTTATTTCAAAATTTTGAAGAGATAAATAATGGATGCTCTGCTTATTGTAAAATAGAGTGTAAGGAATGGAAATGAAAACTGTAATAGGCTGATTACCAATAGCTTCTTTAAACAAACTAGATTTATTGGTGGAGTTTTATCCATAATAATAGTCGTTTAGCTTATATGCCCTAAAGCCCATATTTATTATATTCGATTGTTGTGTTTATTCTTGTCCTTATCTATTGAAAAAAAGGGCATGGTTTATTCCTAAATATATCAATTTTATATTTTGTTATGATACGAAGAAAAATGGATAGATCTCCAAGAGAGTTTTTATGATAAATCGCGCCATACTGCCATTGCTTCTAAAACTTCTAGCAAATGGGTATGTTTGGCGATAACCGTTTCAGCACCAGCCTCTGCAAGTGCATGAGAGTGTCCAAGATAACTATGTGATCCTCCAGTAAAGCCGATGACGCGCATGCCCGCTGCAGATGCAGCATGTACGCCATGAATTGAATCCTCTATAACAATAGTATTTGTTGGCTTTGCATGTAATTGTTGTGCGGCAAAAAGAAAAACATCAGGAGCTGGTTTAGTTTTTTTCGTTCCAACTTCAGGAGCAGAAAATATTTTATCTTTATCATCAAAAAAATCATAAAGATTAACGGCCGAGAGCATTTCTTTTATATATACGCTCTTTGCATTAGAGCAGATACAGTAGGGATAGCGAGTTTGAATGATTTCTATTGCTTCTCTTACACCATCAAGAGCACGTAGGTCGGTTTTTATTTGTGCTCGAAAAAGATTTGACATTTGATCTATGAGATGAGCAGAAATTGGTTTTCCTGTTTCTTGTTCAACTTTTTTAAGAATATCAAGAAAAATTAGTCCTGCGTAACGCTGACTTAATTCTTCGGGTGATATTTCATATCCTGTTTGTTTAAGTAGTTGAGATCCAATTTTTGCTGCGAGATATTCAGAATCTACCAGAACTCCATCACAATCAAAAATAATGAGATCTATTTGAGGCATGAGACATTCCTTTACGTGTTACTTATTTTCTTGAGCAATTACCTAAAAATGCTATTGATAAGACTTATTTCATAAAAATATACTTCAAAAATAATTCCTATTGTTTTGATGCACCAAAGAATATGTGCACAGTGCATAGAAGGAAAGAAAAATAAATCTTTATCAATAAAAATTTCTTTATTCTTCTTATAAAGAGCAAAAACAAATATAAATTTTGCAGAAATGAGTATCAATTTTGAAGAAATTTAACGATCCATTTACTCTATTTTGTAAATATAGCTTGGTAATGCGGGCCTATAAACCATTTTGATTGATTATAGGGCAAATTCAGTTCATTTCGTTGGGTTTTCTATGACAGTTGTTCAGCTTCAAAAAGATTTCATTCATACTCCCTTACAGATGCCATGGCACAATAAAATCTTCAAGGGGGATTGTGTCGCAGTACTGGAGAAACTTCCCAAACATTCAGTTGATATGATTTTTGCGGATCCTCCTTATAATTTACAATTAGATGGTGCTTTATACCGTCCAGATCATTCGCTTGTTGATGGGGTTGATGATGCGTGGGATCAATTTGAAAGTTTTGCTGCTTATGATGCTTTTACGCGTGCATGGCTTCTTGCTTGTCGTCGTGTATTGAAACCCAACGGGACGATTTGGGTTATAGGATCTTATCATAATATTTTTCGGGTTGGTACGGCATTACAAGACCTAGGTTTTTGGATGTTGAATGATATCATTTGGCGTAAAAATAATCCCATGCCTAATTTTCGAGGACGCCGCTTTCAAAATGCTCATGAGACACTTATTTGGGCTGTTCGAGATCAAAAGGATAAAAAATATACATTTAATTATGATGCTTTAAAAGCTGCGAATGAAGATCTACAAATGCGTTCAGATTGGCTTTTTCCTCTCTGCACTGGAGCTGAACGTTTGAAAGATGAAGCAGGTCATAAATTACATCCAACACAAAAGCCACAAGCGTTATTAGCCCGTATTATTATGGCTTCTAGTAAGCCTGGTGATGTTATTCTTGATCCGTTTTTTGGTTCGGGGACGACAGGCGCTGTTGCAAAACTTTTGGGGCGTGATTTTGTGGGGATTGAACGTGAGCAAGACTACATTGATGCGGCATGTGAGAGGATTGCTGCGGTTAAACCTTTAGACAAACCAGAATTGGCAATTTTGGATAAGAAAAAAGCAGAACCGCGTGTAGCATTCAACAGTTTACTTGAAGCAGGATTACTCCATCCTGGAGAAGTTCTTTATGATCGCAAGAAGCAAGTATCTGCTATTGTAAGAGCTGATGGTACGATCATGCATGGTGGTGAAGCCGGTTCTATTCATGCAATGGGGCGAAAAGCTCAAGATTCACAAAGCTGTAATGGTTGGACTTTTTGGTATTATGAGGAAAATGGGCAGCTGAAACCCATAGATGATTTAAGAATGATAATACGTTCACAGATGTTAAAAACTGGAGTCCTCTGAAGTACTAAGCTGACAGCAGCATTATATGAATCAGTTTTCAATGTTGCATTCTTATACTCAGACGATTGATAAAGAGGAACATTTACTTTCTTTTTAACATTTTTGTCTGCATACAAATTCCGCTTGTGATGTGCAGGTGAATGTTTTTGATGATTCATCATAACAGGGGCAGAAATGAGAAATTTTCATTATATTCGAGATTTTCATTGCGTTTTATGAAAAATAAAACATGAAATGTTGCATATTAAACTAAAAAATTCATTTATGAGGGTTATTTGGATCTAAAAGAATTGGGAATCGCTAGGGCAATGGCTTTTTTCATAACAGTGGGAAGAGCTTCTTCGGCAAGACGATGAATGTCGCACCACCAGCCATTTTTACGCTTCATGTCGTGAATACCACTTATATAGTAAACGTTAAGTTTCAAAGAAAAATGGGTAAAAACGTGCGTAATTTGCCCTTTGAGTTGCCAATCGGCAGAAAAGGGTGCATTTTGGAGTCCATTTTGATCATTTATCCCGATATTATTAGGGATTTGGGTCATTCCACCGAGTAGTTTTTTATCCAGCCGTTTTTCTAGATAAATTTGCCTATTTTCATTAAGGACAACAAAAGCAGTACCAATTTTTAAGGGACGTTCTTTCTTAGGGGCTTTGATTGGAAAGTCCTCTGTTATTTGCATCTTTTCTGCTTTGCACGAACTTTGAAGAGGGCAGAGATAACAGGATGGTTTACGTGGTGTACAGATGGTTGCTCCAAGGTCCATCATTGCTTGAGCAAAGTCGCCGGGGCGATTTAAAGCGGTAATTTCTAGTGTTTTTTCTTTGATTTCAGCTTTTGCTTTTGGCAATGCTGAAGCGATAGCAAATAAGCGGGTTACTACGCGTTCTACGTTACTATCAACAACTGCTACAGGATGGTTAAAAGCAATTGCGGCAATAGCTGCAGCAGTGTAATCTCCGATACCCGAGAGAGTTCGCAATGCTTTTACAGACTGTGGAAATTGTCCTCCGTAATTTTCCACAAGTTGTCTGGCACAATTTTTAAGGTTACGTGCACGTGAATAATAGCCCAGCCCAGCCCACGCTTTCAAGATATCATCTTGAGAGGCTTTTTCTAAAGAAGAGAGATCAGGCCAAAGTTTCAGAAATTTTTTAAAATAAGGCTTAACAGCTCCGACAGTTGTTTGTTGAAGCATAACTTCAGAGAGCCAAACGCGATAGGGATCAGGGCGGATGCCTTGCATTTGTTCTTTAGGGGTAATACGCCATGGTAAATGCCTGTGGTTTTGATCATACCAAGAAAGAAGGCGCGAAGAAATTTCATGCATGCTTTTTGTCAACCACAGGAAGATATAAAATGCAAAAGAAAAAACGCATTTATTTTGCATTTTATGGTTTGTTGTCATTCATTTATTATGGAACTTTTTGTTAGGTAAATATTTGTTTTGTCGATATTTGATTCATTTTTAAGGGTAATAATTCTTAGATAAAAGAAAAAATTGTTATAATAGAGTAAATGTTTTTATGATGATTTAGAAAAATGAGCAAACAATTACAAAAGTGCCATTTTTATTCTCTTTCTGAGACGGCATCCAAAATACTTGATCCGGTTTTACGCAAGCGGACAGGACTTAATGTGGCACTTATAGAACATTGGTCACAGATTGTAGGCCATGACATCAGTGAATATGCAATGCCACTCAAAATTATTTGGAAACGTCGCGTAGATCAAGATGAGATTTTCCAACCTGCAACACTTGTTGTAGCTTGTGAAGGGTTTGCTGCATTAAAATTGATGCATGAAACAGAGGAACTTCTTCACAGAATTAATGTTTTTTTTGGGTATGTTGCTCTTGATCGCATTAAAATTGAGCAAAAGCGCGTCGCTGTTTTTAACGATCCCTTGCCGACAAAGTTTGCCCTAGGGGAAAAAGATAAAAAATACGTGGAAAAAATGCTTGAGGGCATTGAAGATGAAAGTTTATGCCAATCACTTTATGAACTTGGCTGTTGCATTTTGGTAGAAAAAAATAATAAATAGAGCAAGGTATTTTATATATTTTTTGTTAGTATATGAAAGGGTTCTGGGTTCTTATTCGTTTAATTACAACAGAAAAGTATTATTTATGATAAACTGTCGTTCCTTTTTGTCTTTCGCGGTAATTTTTGCCTTAATGATAACTGTACAAATCAGTGCAACAACAACTTTCGCTGGTGAAGTTAAACCAGTTTCAACTGTTGATATGGCCAAGCTCCTTCAATCGGGTAAGGTTAAGGATAGAGTTGAGGGAGAGGAGAATGCACCAGTAACAATTGTTGAATATGCTTCGTTGACGTGTATGCATTGTGCGCATTTTTATAATGATGTACTTCCTCAAATTCGTAAAAAATATATCAAAACGGGAAAAGTAAAACTTATTTTCCGAGATTTTGCTTTTGATCCTCGGGCAACGGCAGGCTTTATGTTAGCACGGTGTGTACCAGAAGATCGCTATTTTCCTTTGATAGAGGTTTTATTTCAAAAACAAAATGAGTGGGTTTGGGAGAAAGACGCTCTAACACCGTTAAAGAAAATTGGCTTTATGGCAGGTTTTACTGATGAAAGTTTTAAGGCTTGCTTGAAAAATCAGTCCATTTTAGATGAAGTAAATGCATCTTATGAACGTGGTAAAGAGCTTGGTGTCACAGCAACACCGACATTCTTTATTAATGGTAATAAGTATGAAGGTGTTATGTCAGTAGAATCCTTCTTTTCGGTGATTGATAGTTTTCTTAAAAACTAAATCTTTTCTTTAAGAAGATGAGTATTGATATTTATGGTTGTGTCCTTCTTTCCAAGGGGAGTAGGTTTTACACATTTCTGTAGCAATATTTTCTTTGGTTTAGCCAATTTTGACCGGATCAAATGATATTTTGATTCTGATATGGGAGGATTTGTACGATGACAAAATGGGTTTATAGTTTTGGCGATGGCAATGCGGAAGGAAGTGCAAGTGAGCACAATCTTCTCGGTGGCAAAGGAGCTAATTTGGCAGAAATGAGTAATCTTGGTCTGCCTGTACCTCCTGGATTTACTCTTACGACAGAAGTTTGTAATTTTTATTACGCACATGGCAAGTCATATCCGAAAGAATTACAGGGAGTTGTTAAACAAGCGCTTAAGCAGATTGGTGAACAAACAGGGCGTGAATTTGGTAATGAAAAAAGGCCACTTTTACTTTCTGTTCGTTCAGGTGCTAGAGCTTCTATGCCAGGGATGATGGATACAGTACTTAACCTTGGTATGAATGATGAGACTGTAAAAGCAATTGCTTTACAAGCCAATAATGAGCGCTTTGCTTATGACAGTTATCGTCGTTTTATTCAAATGTACTCTAATGTGGTTCTGGGATTAGATCATTCGTATTTTGAAGAAATTCTTGATGATGCAAAAGTACGCAATGGTTATGCTATCGATACAGAAATGACAGCGGCTGATTGGAAAGATGTTATTATTTCTTATAAAGCATACGTTGAAGAAAAGTTAGGGAAACCTTTTCCGCAAGATCCTGAACAACAATTGTGGGGAGCAATTGGAGCGGTTTTTTCAAGTTGGATGACAGCACGCGCAGTCACTTATCGTCGTTTACATGATATTCCTGAAAGTTGGGGAACAGCAGTGAATGTACAAGCGATGGTGTTTGGCAATATGGGTGAGGATTCAGCAACGGGCGTTGCTTTTACCCGCAATCCATCAACAGGTGAGAAAGAACTTTATGGCGAGTTTTTAGTGAATGCGCAAGGTGAAGATGTTGTGGCAGGCATTCGAACTCCTCAAAATATCACAGAAAATGCGCGTATTGTTGCAGGTTCAAATAAACCATCCTTGGAAAAAATTATGCCGGAGGCTTTTTTGAGGTTGTGTCAGATCGCACAGAAGCTTGAACAGCATTATCGTGATATGCAAGATCTCGAATTTACAATTGAAAAGGGTAAATTGTGGATGTTGCAAACTCGTTCGGGAAAACGAACGGCACGTGCGGCTCTAAAAATGGCTATTGAAATGGTTGAGGAGGGGTTGATAAACCAAGAAGAGGCGGTAATGCGAATTGATGCAAAATCGCTAGACCAACTTCTCCATCCCACGCTTGATCCCAAGGCAGCTCGTTTTGTTATTGCTCGTGGTTTACCTGCCTCTCCGGGGGCGGCAACTGGTGAAATTGTTTTTACTTCGGAAGAGGCAGAAACAGCAGCAACAGAAGGGCGCAAAGTGATTTTGGTACGCATAGAGACAAGTCCAGAAGATATTCATGGTATGCACGCAGCAGAAGGAATTTTAACGACGCGCGGTGGCATGACAAGTCACGCTGCTGTTGTAGCACGTGGTATGGGAAAACCGTGTATTTCTGGTGCAGGGAGTGTACGGATTGATTATAACACAAACACGATGTTTGTTTCAGGACAAAGCTTTAAAAAAGGCGATGTCATTACAATTGATGGTAGTGGTGGAGAAATTTTTAAAGGGAAGGTTGCGATGTTGCAACCTGAGCTTTGCGGAGATTTTGCAAAATTGATGGAGTGGGCTGATGGGATGCGGCGTCTTAGAGTTCGCGCCAATGCTGAGACACCGTCTGATGCACGTATGGGGCGTTCCTTTGGGGCTGAAGGTATTGGTCTATGCCGTACCGAGCACATGTTTTTTTCTGGGGATCGTATTGTCGCTATGCGTGAAATGATTTTAAGTAATGATGAAAGCGGGCGTCGTAAAGCACTGGATAAGCTTTTGCCAATGCAGCGCTCAGACTTTGCTGAATTATTTGAAATTATGTCTGGTCTGCCTGTTACTATCCGCTTGTTAGATCCTCCACTTCATGAATTTCTACCTAAAACCGATGCAGAAATTCTTGATGTTGCAAAGGTGATGGGAGTTTCTGCTGAAGTGCTTGCTGAACGCGCGCAGCAGTTGCACGAATTTAATCCTATGCTTGGGTTAAGAGGATGCCGTTTGGCTATTACTTATCCTGAAATTGTAGAAATGCAAGCGCGAGCAATTTTTGAAGCAGCAGCAGAAGCTGCTCAAAAATCTGGGTCCCCTGTTATGCTTGAAATTATGGTGCCACTTGTTGCACTTAAATCTGAGCTAGATTTTGTAAAAGCACATATTGATCAGGTTGCTTGTGAGGTGATAAAGGAAAAGGGAAGCGCTATTCAGTACATGGTTGGGACTATGATTGAGCTTCCAAGAGCGGCTCTTCGAGCGGATGAAATTGCAGAAACTGCAGAATTTTTTTCATTTGGAACAAATGATCTGACGCAAACCACTTTTGGTATTTCACGGGATGATGCTGCTCCCTTTTTAGCAACGTATTTTCAAAAAGGACTTTTGGAACAAGATCCTTTCGTATCTATTGACCGTGATGGAGTAGGAGAGCTTATTGCCATTGCTACACAGCGTGGACGCTCAAAGCGTGCAAAAATTAAATTAGGAATTTGTGGTGAACACGGAGGAGATCCTACTTCTATTACTTTGTGTGAAGAGAATGGACTAGATTATGTTTCATGTTCTCCTTTCCGAGTACCAATTGCGCGCTTAGCAGCAGCTCAGTCAGCAATTGCAAAAAGGCGTAAAGGATAAAATATTTTAGGCTCCTATGCTATGCTAAATAAATTATTGTGGGTTATTCATGTAAAATATTGATTTATAATGATAACTCATCGTTTTGCATATTGCATTAAGAGTCCTGCTTTCGTAAGCTTTCCTCATTTCGGATCTGTGTGTGTTAAATCAAACTAAACCATTTTCTTGCACATCAAAAGCGAGGTTGGTGTGTGAGTAAAAACACTGAAAGATAGGAATAAAATGCCTCTTATGAATCGTCTAAATCAAGGGCTTCGGTAGCTATTGAGGGTTGGCAAATAGTATGATGGTACCAATTTGCTTCTTTATAAGCGTAAAGAGGGTGGTGTACAATGGCTTTTAAATTACATCATTTATTTCCTTCATTAAAAGAAAAAGAAAGCTTTTTGTAATACACGATGGGTTGTATATTTGAGAGAAAGAGAAAGCATGACTTTGATAAGTCTATGAGAAAAAATATAAAGCGGGATAGCGCATGATCTACATGCTTTCAGTGTTTACTTTATAAGATAAGCGATTGTCTTCAATTCAACAAACCAACTTCACGCATTTTCATCAAAACTGTATGATTGATCTTACCCGTTATGGGAAGATCAAACATTTTTTGAAACTCTTTTAAGGCTTCATTCGTCTTTTGGTCTTCTACGCCTGTGATAATGACGTCCCTGTTACCAAAAATACGTAAAGCTTTTTGTACTTGTATAATATCTGCAACAGAAGGCTCTAAAATAATTTCTTTTGAGTGAGGCATGTTGCTAGTCTTGCTTGTCTCATTTGCCATCTCCATTTCACTACGCTCAATTAATATTGCAATTTCATCTGTTATGGGATTTGGTAAAACACTGTTTGATCTTCTGTCAGCAGTTTGTTGTTTCCATAGTGCTATGGCACGACGCGTTTTAGGCCCCTCTAATCCATCTAAAGGACCATCATAAAGCCCTAGTTTTGCAAGCTTTTTTTGTATGTTCAGTGTGCTTTCTGTCAGAGAACTCGAAGATGAATTTTTGTGTAAGTGATTCGGACGCGGCACAGAAGTAATACGTGTATTTTCTTGAAATTTTGCTTTTTGAGAGGATAAAATGGAATTTTGTTTTATATTTGGAACGGATGTGAATTTCATTTGAGGAAATACATCTTGATGCATTGTTATTTGCGAAAATAAAGCGTTGAATGAAACAAATCCAAAAGTAATGATAAAAAGAATAGATCCGACAAAAAACAAAGTATTTTTGCGTGTATAGAAATAAATTAGTCTTGCTATCCAAAAAATAAAACGACCGATTATAAGAAGGGTTTTTATAACAATACTACTATAGTGCTTATGCTGTTTTTTTGCTTTTGTTCTGCGTGTCTTTGGGTTTTTTTTCATTATTTTTATTTTTTAATTCCAAATTACGGTTATTTCTTACATGGAAATAAACAGAAATTATACACAATTTTCAATTGTAAGAAGATGCATCTACGTTGTTATTCTCTAACTGTTAAAATTTCTAAAATAAATACAATCGCAATATCCAAAGTGTCATTTATAAATCAACAACAGCCTTTATCCACTTCTCTCACTTTCATTATCGTATTCTCTACGATCATCTAAATGACAGTGTATGCATCATTTATTACATCTTTTTTGCACATATCTTTGATAGCATTTGAAATGAAGTTGAGACAGCCTATAATGCTGGAAAGTTGATGGCAGTATCTTTCTTCTTTCAAATGTGAGCATACTTGAACTTACGTATACGTGTAAGCCGCGGTGTGAGCGTAATTGCTACAATATCGCACCATCTGCTGATATAAATCCATTCTACTAATATTTGATAAATTTCGTAAACTTTAGCTGACGTTATTTAAAAAAAATATCTGCAAGATAAGTAAATAGCCTTTATTCGCTTCTCAATTTTATATTGTTGATCTGTAGCAGTAGAAAGTGGTAACAAGCGCTACAAATATTTTAGTTTTTGCTTATTACCATAGTTATTATCTTATTGTTTTTCTCTATCATAGTATACTCGCTTTTATTATATTGTGATAAAATATTATGATAAAATCTCAAGCCAACATGTTTTTAACGACTCTTCTTTGACTGTGCAAATCTGATATTAAGTTGCTAGTTTCTGTATCCTCAATAAGTTTTGAGGTGAAAGATAAAATGGTACTAACGTCTCATTTGTAAAGAACAGGCATGTTAGCATGGAGAAGTATGACATCAAGGTATGTGGAGTAACAAAAGATTTTACCTTCATTGAGGATAACTTTCCGCGATATGCGTGAGGGTTTAAAACCATCCTCATCGTTTTGTTGGAGGCATTTATGGTATTTTAACAGTGGAGAGAAGAGATGAGGAAGTAAAATTGTATCTCTGTCCTTCTTTTATGCATAAACAAGAAAACACTGTAAAATGATGATTAAAACCTTTAAAAAGAACACCATCCTATCGAAAGTTCTTTCTAATAAACCCAACCACTTCGAATATATTTTCTGGCATTGAATAAAAAAGTCTCTTTTTTATGGGATTATTCGTCTATGCTTCAATTTCTCTTTGGATTGGGGAGATAGGGGCATAAATTCTAACAAAAGAGGATGCGTTTCGCCTATGCACAGCTGCATTATGTGATTATTATAACAGAGTTAATGAGACAAATTTGATACATGAATATTCAATTTCATAAAAAACGAATTTTATAAATTTTTTATCAATAAAAAGAGCATAAGCTATTGCTTTTGTTCCTATTTTAACTGTAGTATACATGTCTGCCCATGATACGTTTTTTAATAAAATTATCATTTTTTTTGTTTTTTGTTTTTGTTGTTATTTCATTCTTTGCAGCAAAGCCAAGTAGCAATCATTTTTCTACTGAAAAAGATAGTCAGACAACCACGAGTGATGTTATGACTGCTTTTAAAGAAACTCTAAATGATTTAGGAACATTCTGTGAACGCAATATAGAAGCCTGCAAAGTTGGAAAATCTTTTCTCAGTTCGCTTAGTGAACGCGCACGTTATGGTGCAACAGCAGCTTACGAATATCTCGGAACTATATTAGCTGACAAAAATATGTCTCAACTCGAAAACACTTCTCCCGAGGTGGAGGCACAAAAATCCACACAGAAATAGAATCATCTTACACTCCTTTGAAATAAAAGTTTTTAATGCGCACTATTAGTTTATGCTAAGAGGGATGAACACTTACTCTGTTAACAAAATGCATGAAAATGATCATAAAAAACAAAACAAGATACAGACAGGACTGAGGTTATGGCGGAAACGATCGATGATATTATAGAAAACTTTTCTCTTCTCGATAACTGGGAAGATCGTTACCATTATGTAATTGAACTTGGCCGCGAATTACCGCCTTTTCCAGAAAGTGCCCGCAACGATGCCCACAAAGTTCCTGGTTGTGTGAGCCAAGTGTGGCTTTTATCTTTACGTGATAATTCCGAAAATCCCACATTAACATTTCAAGGTGATTCTGATGCCCATATTGTGCGTGGTCTCATCTACATTCTTCTCGCTTTCTATTCAGGAAAAAAAGCTTCTGAAATTCGCAATGCCGACGCTGAAGGGCTCTTTAAAACCCTTGGTTTAAACGAAAATCTCACACCACAACGATCAAATGGTCTTAAATCAATGATCGAACGGATTCGTAATGAGAGTTATGTGTAAGAATAAAACCCTTGTAGCAAAAATTATACAAAACTTTTACAGAAAAACACACTTTCTAAAAAGCACTTTTACATATCGGAGGCATCACCTTTTTAAAAAATGTGTTTACTTAGTTTTCTTGCGTTTGCTTTTGCGTCCAAGCCCCATTTCTTTCGCTAAAGCTGAGCGTGCCTTTGCATAATTCGGTGCAACCATAGGATAAGAACTGTCCAATTGCCACTTTTCACGATATTCTTCTGGCAACATTCCATAATGTGTCATGAGATGACGCTTCAAAGATTTAAATTTTTTCCCGTCTTCAAGGCAGATGAGATAATCGGGAAAGATTGAACGTTTTGGGTTAACGGCAGGTCTTGGCTTTTCGACTTCGACTTCTGTCAACTCTACGTTCCCTGCTTTACGAAAAGCAGCATGAACATCAGCAATCAAACTTGGCACTTCAGTCGGTCGGATTGAATTATTACTTACGTATGCAGCAACAATATCAGCAACTAATGTAATAACTAAATTGCTTTCAGTCTCTAAGACTGGACGATGTTCCATTCTTTTTTCCTTTAAGTTAAAATTGAGATATCATTGGCACTCATACTCCAATACAGAGATCCCATGCACGTAGGTTTCATATTGTACAAAAATCTTTTTTGTCAATTCAATTATTCTATAAAATCGCCAAAACACAAAAAAATCAAATAAATACCTACTTTTTGTCATAATATAGGAGAGGAATAAAAAACTTCTTTCCTGTTGAAATATAGTCCTTTTCGATAAAATAGCATCCATGAAAATAAAATATATCATAAATATAAAAAATAATATAGAATGAATTTATTTATTTTACAGAGCATAGATATAAAACCATTAAATTTAAAATATAATATATAAAATAAATACTTTGTTTTATATATTAGTAAAATTACAGTTTATTTTTTATCTTATTAAATTAATTATGCATTATTATAAGATAATATTTTATAAACGTAATAAAAATGATTAAATTATTTTTAATTTTAAAATAAAATACGATGAATATACAAAATATTAAGTTCTAAGAAAGAGACGCAGAATACGATAGAACGATAAATACTAGATAATATACAATCACATATCAGTATGGCACTTAAGAAGGTTTTCCTCCCAAAATTTATAATACCTATATTCTAAATACATTTCCATTACTAAAGTAAATTTTATTGTGTATATCCAGAAATCATTTCTCTTGTTTAACAAAAAATTCAATTCCGCTACCAAAAAGTCTAATTTTCTTAACTTTTCTATCAAAGTGGCGTTATCTTCGTAAAAGGAAATACTTATGATATGTACTAAAAACAAAGTGCATAGGGAATTGGGAATGTACTGCAATTATATGTTTATAAATGAGCGGGACTTATAGATTTGCACATTTGCATAAGTGGTGTATTTTTAACATATAAACGAAATCATTAACATATTTTAGTATAGGATCGTATATGTCCAGCTCTTCTATCCTCCCACCCAAAGCATCCAAAATCGTTTATAAAGATATGCACCACGGTATTTGTCGCGACGATCCTTATCACTGGCTGCGGGCATCTAATTGGCAAGATGTTTTTAAAAATCCAAGCTGTCTTGATGAGAAGATTAGGAATCATCTTGAAAAAGAAAATGCCTATCAGGCTGCTCAAATGGCTGATACAAAGCCATTACAAGATTTTCTTTTTGCAGAAATGAAAAGTCGCCTCCTAGAAGATGATAGTTCGGTTCCTGTAAAACATGGCCCTTTTGCTTATGGATTTTCTTATGTTACTGGAGGACAGCAACCACATTATTTTCGTACCTCAAGGAATGGAGGAGAAAAAAACGTGTACCTGAATGGTGATGCTTTGGCTGAAGGTAAGGAATATTTCAATTTTGGTTCAGTTCAAGAATCTCCTGATCATACACATGTTGTATGGACCTATGATGACAAAGGATCAGAATTTTACAAAGCTAAAATTCGCAATTTAGAGACATTGTCTGACTATACGGAGACACTTACTGATACATCCGGACAGATTGTGTGGGATGCTAAATCTGAAGGTTTTTTCTATACGAAGATGGATGAAAACCACCGTCCTTCGGAGCTTTATTATCACCGTTTAAACACTGAACAATCGCAAGATAAGCTCATTTTTCGTGAAGATAATCCAGGTTTTTTTTTACACGTAAATGGTTCTAAGCTTAATGACATTATTTATATTAACATTCATGATCATGAAACGTCAGAAATTTGGCTGATCTCTGCTGAAGCGCCGTTTACAGCTCCTCAATGTGTACGGAAGCGACAAAAAGGTATTGAATATTCTCTTACAGAAGGTGGTGATGTCTTTTATATTCTTACCAATTTAGATAACGCAAAAGACTTCAAAATTATGATAGCGCCATACACATCTCCACAGTCGGAAAATTGGTCTGAGCTTGTACCACACCAGCTTGGATGCTTGATACTATCCCATGATGCTTATCAAGATTTTCTTATCTGGCTTGAACGCTTTGAAGGGCTTCCTCGTATAAAAGTAATGGAGCGTACTACCCAACAAATTCATTCCATTTCTTTTACAGAAGAAGCATATTCCTTAGGACTACAAGGTGCGGCAGAATATGATAGCCAAACCATTCGCTTTTCCTATTCATCTATGACAACACCTGATCAAGTTTTTGACTATGAGATAAAAAGTCGCAAACGAATTCTCTTAAAAACGCAAACAATTCCCTCGGGACATAATAAAGATGACTATGTGACACGACGTATTATGGCAACTGCAGAAGATGGTGAGAAAATTCCTATCTCACTTTTTTATCATAAAGCGACCGCTCTAAATGGCAGTGCGCCTTGTCTTCTCTACGGTTATGGTGCCTACGGCATCTCCATTCCTGCCAGTTTCAATAGCAATGTGCTTTCTTTGGTTAATAGAGGTTTTATTTATGCCATTGCACATATTCGTGGAGGGAAAGAAAAAGGAGTCTCATGGTATGAAAAAGGAAAGCACCTCTTTAAATACAACACCTTTACAGATTTTATTGCTTGTGGACGCTACCTTGTAAACAATAAATTCACTGCTCATGACAGACTTATCGCCCATGGTGGTTCGGCAGGAGGAATGTTGATGGGTGCTATAGCAAATATAGCTCCACAGGATTTTGCAGGGATCGTAGCGAATGTGCCTTTTGTTGATGTCTTAACAACCATGTTAGATGATTCTCTGCCTCTAACACCTCCAGAATGGCCTGAATGGGGAAATCCTCTTGAATCACAAGAAGATTATAATCTTATAGCCTCTTATTCGCCCTATGATAACGTTAAAGCACAAAAATACCCCTCTATCCTTGCGATTGCAGGGTTAACTGATCCTCGTGTAACTTACTGGGAGCCTGCAAAATGGGTGGCAAAATTGCGCGACTTAAAAACGGATGAGAATGCAATTTTATTACGCATTAATATGGATTCAGGTCATGCAGGGGCGGCAGGGCGTTTTTCAAAGTTGGAAGAAATCGCGTATATTTACGCATATATCCTAAAAATAGCGGGAAAGAATTTCTGTTAACTTGAATTTATTCCTTCTCATTGGCTCCGCAGCTCGATGAATTACGGAGACAATGATACAATATCAAAATTACGCAAACAGCTTAAAGTGTACAATCTTCATAAAGTTTTAAAACGTAGTCCCAATTAATTAAGTTATCCACAAAAGCTTCAAGATACTTCGGGCGCGCATTGCGATAGTCAATGTAATAGGAATGTTCCCACACATCAACGCCCAGAATAGGTTGAGCATCATGGACCAAAGGATTTTCACCATTGGGGGTTTTCATAATTTCAAGTTTGCCCTCTTTAACAGCGACCCATGCCCATCCAGAACCAAATTGGGCGCCAGCAGCAGCAATAAAATCTGCACGGAATTTATCGTACCCGCCCAGATCAGATTGAATAGCTTTTGCTAACTTGTCAGGTAGTTTTTGACCACCACCACCTTTTTTCATCCAATGCCAAAAATGATTATGATTGTAGTATTGGGCTGCGTTATTAAACAAACCAATATTCTGTCCAAAGCTGTTTTTAACAATATTTTCAAGGCTTTCATTTTCTAAGCCTAAATCTTTCACAAAATTGTTGGTATTGGTAAGATAAGCAAGGTGATGCTTATCATGGTGATATTCAAGCGTTTCGCGTGACATATAAGGTGAAAGGGAATCATAGTCATAAGGCAACTCGGCCAATTCAAAAGCCATCTAAAAATCTCCTCGATTCTAATTGTTAAGCTCACTCCACAAATCTAATTTGCCATTTACAGCGTTTAAAAGCAAACATTGAGTATTGTGGGGATCAATTTAATTTTAATGATTATCTCTTCATAAAGTTGCTTCTTCTGGATATACATTCTTAATCAATCAAAATATTATGGATTTATATAATTCTGTTCCAGCAGAAACTTATAGACTCTTCATCTAACAAAGAGTAAAAAATTCTCTTTTAAGGAATAAAAAGTAACTTATAATAGCCTTTATTTGGTGTATATATCCCTTAAAATATTTCTTCAACATTCAATATTATGCGAATTTTCACCTATTTTTGCAAAGGTTTTATTATCCTATGCGTTACTAAGTCGGTCATAGTTTTTATCAAAGTTTTTTCAAAGGAGTAGAAGCGACTTTCTTTCGTAGATACCATTGATTTTTTTTACAAATCCACAACCTTTCATAAGCTGAGTATAATTGACATTCTACACGTATGAGCCCAAAATTGGATTTTCTATGATGATCTAATACGTTCATGATGTATTCTTTCATTTGAAGAGTTTGGGTTTGAATGCGTTAAGAAAAGACGCTATAATGAGCTATAACTGATGCTGATTGTTAAAGACGTCAAAAATACAAATTCAATTTTTTCTGTCAGGGGAAAATGGAATGAGAAGATAAAATGACAAAATATAAAAAATGCAAAATAATGAATAGCTAAGCAGTTCTTGTTTTAGATGTATAAAGTAAGTACAAGTTTTTGTTACGAATTTTACATCAATGTGACACGAATAAGACTTGAAAACTTTATGATGAAAAAATAAGAGCTTTGATTTTCAGATATTGCACACCCTCACGGGAATCGCTATAAGGTACGCGAGTGGATGTGGGGAGGTTCTTCTTTTGGGGTATAGCCAAGCGGTAAGGCACCGGTTTTTGGTACCGGCATTCCCTGGTTCGAATCCAGGTACCCCAGCCAATCCTTCATAAAATCGATAGTTATATAAAAGCCTGAGAATCTTAGAATCTTTGTTCAATTCATTTATTTTCTATCATTCCTGAGGCTTTTTGTCGTTCTTTAACTGTTTTTATTGCTAATTGCTTTATATTTATAACTGACAGAGAACCAGCTTTTGTTTTAGAGGTGTGAATAAGTACAAATTTTTGTTACGAATTTTGCATCCTATCAGCTCTTTTAGGAACAGTGTCTATTGTCTTAGGTTAAGCCGAAAAGCGTTTTGAGTGTCAAACGTCGTTCCTACATTGATGGATGAACAGTTACTCACTTTCTAATTAATCTCCGTGCTGTTGTTTAGTTTCCGCTGTATTTGTTTTGCACTCCAATAGGATTTTATAAAACAAAACAGTTGCACCAATTCAATCTTACTATGGAGCAACACCCTTAAGGGTGGTTTACTCATCTTCACCGCATTGTTTCTAAACTTTTGTTCTTGTCTTTTATTTTTTAAAATTCTCAGTACCGGTATCGGGTTTGTTAATATTTTGCACCTCATGCATACGGTTTAGATTCCGCTATTTCATCAAGTCTTTTGATCGTTTTGAATGGAGAGACCTATCATAATATGTGTCAATGTCATTTTCAATATTTTCGACCGAAAAGGTTTTCTTTATCATAATGATGATTATCTAGGGAGCTTACTTTGCTGCTTAAAAACTTTAAGTGGTAAGATGATAAGTATCCATTTTACGTATGAAAATGCTTTGGCAATGGTTTAAATAACCGCTAAAATAGCGATGAGATGAAAGATGGCTTGTGCTATGCGGAAATAAAAATAGCTTTAAAATTTGTTCTTTGGGTCTTAAAAGGCATAATCCATCCGCCAGAGTGTTCATAATCATTCATATCGAGCTGTTACGCTAAAAATATTATCTGTAGGAGCGCCTTTGGACAGTGTAACCAGCTTGACCATAAGTAAACATCCCCCCGAAAAATTGGTTTTCGGAAAATTTATTTATCAGAGGGTATGGGAGAGGGAGATCCCCAAAGATTCATTTTCAATGTGTTTACAAAAGTTACTCAAATGGATTTTTTTGCTCTATAGCAACACCAGCGAGTGATTTTCCGTATCCCACCATCTTCATTACGTCGAACAGCGTAGCAATAATGCTGATTAGGAAATACATGCCGCTGCATGTCACGTACCATACCAGCAGCATGTCCATAGGGTGCCACACAATCAATAAACCACATATATTCTCCGCCTTACCAATCCGCATCGGATAAAAATTCTCCCTTTTCAAGCATAGATTGATGATTGTTTTCATCTAAAAAAGCCCAAATGATAAAGGCACAAAATTCTCCACGTTCATTTTTATAGAGTTTATATTGCTCAGTTCGTAAGGCGGGTCCTATATTGAATTCGATATCCCAAATTCGCCAGCGGTGGTATAAGGGAGATGTAAGCATTAAAACCATCATAGCTCCTAACGCTGTAAGAGGATCTATGAGTGATGGTGAAGGATTTTCATTCACACACTTAATCTTTATCTTTCCTTTAGAGATTGTTCTAAAACTTTGGTAATAGGTTCAAAAAAATAAAAAATGAGACGCCGTTTTGAGGTAATGACATCAGTTGTCACAGTCATGCCAGGGATAAATTTAAGTTGTTTGTTATTCAAAGTGATGTGATTTTGGTCAATTTTGATTAAAACAGCGTAGACACCATTAATTTCTTTATCATAGCGCGCTGTAGCGCCTACATTAACGACTGTACCGTGGATAACACCGAAACGTTCAGGCGGAAAGGCAGAAAACTTGATGTAAGCACGTTGGCCCTTTTCTAAAAAACCAATATCTCGATTATCAAAAAACGCTTCGACAATGAGTCCGCCTGCACCAGGTATAATGCGCATGAGCGTTTTCCAGCTTCTACAAAGCCGCCCAAAGTATGGATACTTAAATCATCGATACGCCCATCAACAGGTGCATAAAGTGATAAGTGGTCAAGACGGTATTGAGTGCTATCAAGCTTTGCTTTTAATCTTTGAAGGTTCAGTTCTGTTTCACGCGAAAGTTGGCGATAGTGGGCGATTTTATCGGAAATAAGACTTTGCCGTTGTTGGCGGAGGGTGTTTATTTCGGCGGCGTTTTCTTCTAGGCGTCTTTGATTGGTTAAAATTTCATGCTCGACATTTTTAAAGTCATGTAAACGCTCTAAATAAACGGTTTGGCTAATGACTTTTGTTTCCATCAGGCTTTTTGCAGCTTTTAATTTTCCTTGGCTTAATTGACGATCATCTTCTAATCTATCTAATTGCGCATGTTGTGTTGCACCGCTGCGCTCGACGCGGTCCTCCTGTGCTTTTAGCGCTCTTAATTTATCTTGGAGAGATTGAATGGTAGTGCTAATGAGTTTTTCCCCTTCTATTCTTGCAGTCTTATTGCCAGAAGGAGGAACTGGCAGATAGGCAAGCCCTTTGGTCACAAAATCTTTATCCAAAGGATCACTTTCATGCAAAGCTGTTAAAATAGCTGTTGCGATTTGTGCTTGAAGGGTTTGTTGCGCGATATCTGCTTGAACACGTGCGCGCTCATTGAGGGCTTCACGGGGATCTAATTGAATAAGAAGATCGCCTTGATGAACAAATTGCCCTTCTTTTACAAGGATTTTCTCAATGCGTCCTGTATTTTGCGCTTGGACCAGCTGAACGTAAGCGGTAGGAATAACACTTCCTTGTCCCCGTGCAACAATCTCTGTTTTTGCGATAAAGCTGCCGATCACAATAAAGAGAAATAAAGCAATTAAAACGGCAACAACCATATGAAGCGTTGGTGACAAAGGGCGCAAATAGGGAGCTTTATCTGCCATTTTTTGCCTCCAAATCAGTAAAGTTTAAGACGGTTGCATGCTGAGGAAAGAGATCACGTTTGTGGGTAATAACGAGAACAATACGTTCTTGCGAAAGTTTATATAAATGCTCAACAATTTGTGCACTGACAGTGTCATCCAATGCGGAAGTAGGTTCATCTAAAATAAGAAGGCTTGGGTTTATCAGAAAGAAACAAGCTAAAGCCAAGCGTTGGCGCTGACCACCTGATAAAAAACCACCTTGCTCTCCTACTTGAGTATTAAGTCCTAGAGGCAACTGAGCAATCAAATCATGGCAAGCACTAACATATAGTGCAGCATCGATTTCATCTTTAGTGGCATCTGGTTTGGCAAGAAGCATATTCTCAAGAATGGTTCCGGAAAAAAGGCAAGGATTTTGAGGAAAATACGCGATTGTTTCACGCACGCTACGGACATCAAAATTCTGTAAAGGTTGGGCATTAATCAATATCTTCCCGCTTGTTGGGGGGTAGAGTCCACAAAGGAGCTTCGCCAAGGTTGTTTTTCCGTACCCTGAAGGACCAAGTAACATAATTGGTTGCCCAGGTTGTAAACAGACATCAAGATGATTGATAATGGACTTATCTCCATAAGAAAAACAGAGATCGTTGGCTTCAAGATGAGGAGGAGCGCTGAGTTGAAGAGGCGGTTTTTCTTCTTCCCATTCTGAAGGAGAGTTAAGAATATCGCCCAAACGAAGACGAGAGATTTTCAAATGCTGCCATTCTTCCCATAGGGATGCAAGGCTTAAGATAGGACCAGAAACATTTCCAGCGAGGAGATGAAAGGCAATAAGTTGCCCTAGCGTAATCTGGTTTTGAAGAACTGCCTGAGCACCAAAAAAGATAATAAAAATAGTGAAAAGATCACCAAAAATATGGCTCATGGCTCCATTGAGAAGATGCAATTTACTGGTCGTAAGGCTTTGATCTAAACTGCGGGCTAAAGTTTCTTGCATGCGTATTGTATGGGCTGGCTCCTTTACATGCGCTTTTATGGCTTCAAGATTGGTAAAACTTTCAATGAGGCGCGATTGATGGGCAGCTTGCAGAGTGAAAGCACGGCGTAATTGGCGGCGCAAGAAGGGACCGACCAACGCTAAAGAACCCATTTGCAAGGGTAAAATAATAAGGACAATAAAGGTAAGTTTGGGACTAATGGAAAAGAGTGCAGCAAGATAAATAATGGCGAAGAGAACATTCAGTACGGTTATGGCGATGGTTCCTGTTAAAAAACCGCGAATTGTATCAACCTCTCCGTTTCGCGTGAACAGTTCCCCCACTTGCCAAGTGCGTAAAATAGGCAAGGAAAGGCTTAACACATGGGTGTAAACGCGATGTCCAAATTTAGAGACAGCCGATTTGCTAAAGAAGCTTCTAAATAATCCGAGAGAGAGCTAAGAGCTGTGCTAAACAGCATGATGCAACCATCAAGACAACGATAGCATAGAAACTTTCAATGTGCTGAAAAGGAAGAATACAATCAATAATCACTTGAAAAATAAAAGAGTTTACCAAGCCCAGTAAGCGCAAAACAATTGCTACAAGACTAAGTTCAATGACATAATGAATATATTTATTGGTTGTTTGAGTAAATCAAGAGAAGGATACTATCTTTTCAGGTGAATTGCTTATTTGATTTTATAATTTTGTTAAAAGAAGATTTTGATCGATGTCAAATATTTTTACTGTATTGTAGATAAAAAATATTTTATATTTTAATTGTATATAAAATTTATGTGTATTTTTATTACTATTATTTAAAAATAGGTTTGACATTTACCTAAATGGCATGATAACAACTTTATCATGTATCATTATGATACGTTATTATCAATAGATAAAATGAAAATAAAATTGGCAGTTCAAGCTCATCACATGATTCACACAGTAGTTCACATTCATCTAAGGCATGTAGTACTTTGGATTATGTTACTAGTGGAGTTACAAGTGCTATCACAGGAGGTATTGCAGATGCAACTACTGGGTTCTTAACAGGTTCTGGTGGATTTAAAAATAGGTTTAAAAATGCTCTCAAAGAGGGCGGACATGGAGTCATAACTGGGTTTAATATTGGTTGGCTAAATAAGACTGTTGAGTGCCACACAAAAAAGTAAGGCTGGTGTACTGATTTTAATTTGTAGATCGTATTAAAGAAATATATCTCTGAAACTAATATTGTTGTAAAGATCTTTAATAAGAGAACAGAAATTAAATGTCTGTAACTGTATTTAAGCAAACATCAGAGATATCTATATTTTTAATTATATATATTATATTTTTGGACTTTTTTATTATGGATAATTTAGAAATTTTTAAAACTGCGTTATTTTTAATAAGTATTATTGGTTTTTTTAAAATTTTCTCTTATATACTTAGATTCAGAAGTTGGAAAAAAATATAAAATCAGATTTAGTTGAGTTAAGTTTATTGTTTATAGCATTATCAATTTCTATCTATATCTCTATATATATAAAATCATTCGTAAAGTAGATGAAATTTTTGAATTTAATTTATATAATCATAATTTTCATTTCAGATTTTTATTATGTATATTGGTAATAATGTTACTTCACTATTAATTGATAGTGTTTATGATAATTTTAAGAATTAAAAGTAGAATTTATATATTTGGTTCTAGTTTTTCTAATGGTTTGTCTTATATTTCTAGTAAGTTGTCAAGTATTTCATCAATGAATTTTTCAAGAAGTGGATCACAACCTGGGTATACTGTTGGAGATTACCTCAATACAGCAAATTCATACGGAGTGGTGGGAAGAAATATAGGAAACACTGGTGGAGTATTTGTAGGCGGTGTAGTCGGAGGTCTTGCATCAGGTGGATCGGGTATATTTTTAGGTGCAGGAACCGGTGCAGGTCTTGGCTATGGAGCAGGTATAGGTTTAAGTTCTCAGTATAACACGTGCTATTATTAATTTATAAAGTATTTATAAATATATATCTGAGTTTATAATAATTTTATAGACATGTTTTTTATTAACGTGTCTATATTTATTTATAAAATATCTTTTAGTTATATAATAACTCTATATTTTAATTTAGAAATTTTATACGTTATGGGTGTTTTTAATATTATTAATGAATTAATTGAATTATTTACGTTGATATCTATTTTAATAATATTTATATCTTTATTTGAATTGTATTACAAACATAAAAATTGCTTTAAAAAAGATATTAGAAAAAGTTCAATTATAAGAATAAGTTTATTTTTTGTATTTTTCTTTTTATTATTTTCTTTAGTTAATTTTTATATAACTTAATATATTTATGTTGGAGTTTGTTATGATTGACCTTATGTTTAATATTAAAAATGCGTTACTTGCAACAAACATTTTTTTAATTTTAAGCGTATTTTTTTCTAAATTACAATTTCCTACTTGGAAAGTAGTCTATTAAATTAGGATTAATTACAATTATTATATACTTTATAATATATTTTGGACTTTATTATTTAATAAACTAATATTATATAAAATATCGATGTATTTTATATTTTATGAGTAGTTATCTTGCTCACGTACAAATAGAATATTATATAACTGAAATTAACTTTAGATAATTATATTATTTATAGTGATTTATATTTTTTATTAACTATTTTTTGTGGTTATTATTAATGTGGATGAATTTTATTAGCTTTGTTGTAAATATGTTATTTTCAATAATAAGTGTAATTACAATTATATATTATTTATTGTTACGAAATAAATATAAAAATTATAATAGAAAAGAATACAAAAAAATATCTTATTAATAAATAATAAAAACTTATTTTTTATTATTGAGATATATTTATTATAATAATTTCATAGTTATTATTTTTATATACTATTCATCTTTAAAAAATGTTTACTGATTACAGTGAGACAGTGTCTTTAATATCAATCATTATCATCAATAGTTCTGTTTTTTATTTCCTATTAATTATTTCAAGAATGAGTTGTTTTGAGATTATTGTCTTTTGTATAAGAATTGCCAGTTTATAGTTTTTGAAAAGTGATTCTCTTCTTATGTGTCATATTTATTGAAAAATAAGCAATTTTTATGAAATAAAGTGCCTTATCTCTCTTGATTTTTATCCATCATCTTGAGAAAGAGGGAGAGAAGCGATTTCTGTATCAAGTGCATCCATAAAATCGATAATAAAAGCAGCATTCGTTCCTAAATCTCTTGGCAAATAACGCGAAGCAGAACGCATATCAACAAAAGTTGTACCCCCTTCATCAGTTAAACGAATGACAATGTCCGAAATAAAGCCAAGGTAAAAAGTTTTTGCCATTGTTTCAATATAAAGTGCATCTTCTTCACCTTGAAACTCTCGTTGCGCTACAACAGGCCAATCATAAGCTGCTAAAACATTGAGAACGGATTCGCGAATACGCTCAGGTGAACCATCATAACGACGTCCTGACATTTCCGGCCATGAGGACATCTGTACAGCTGCTTGTTTGGTCAAAACGCTCTTAAGCGGCAAAGCATCGCTAGGGCGTGTCGTGCGAAAAAAAGCTGGTGGGTTTTGTGTATCAGTAGAAACATCATGAAGTGCTGGAAAAGAAAACCAAAGTCCAAAAAATAACATCAATGGTGTAGCAGTTATTAACGAATAAATGATACCTCTTAAAGCTTTCATTCCACCCAGAGCACCATACACCCATAAGCTATGAAGTGCTTTTACAGCAAGAAAAAGAGAAACAGCGACACAACAAGCAGAAATGATTATCAACAGTATGAAGTCAGTTACGTCAATTACAGAAAAGCGTTGTAAAAACATTGAAAATAACAAAATCAAGAATGCTAATCCGCCAAAACGGGGGGACCATACTGCTGCCCTCGAGATTAACCGAACATATATCTTCTTCATGAAGCTCTTTCCCCTCAACCATGAACCATAAGCAAAACTCTCCTCAAATTTCCTATTTTACGGAAAGCTTCCAGTCATAGGACAAAAGTAAAGCACTTATTTTTAAGGTCAAGGATGCTCTGTCTTTCATCAATTTCCAATGGTTATTTTCATTAATTCATTTTGGTAACGGACAACACCTTTATAGATTGATTAAATTTTATAGGAAATGACTGTAACCAACATAAAAATAAACTCAAATCGCAAGTTTTGCGATGCGTGTGTTTATCCAAAATTAGGGCTCTTACTTTTATATTAGCTTCTGCTTGAAGTTATGTTGCCTCTCCAGCACAATACAATTTAAGAGTGACACAGATCGCCTTTATTTCATAGTTTTTATCAATATATTCATTCATTATATATAATTCTGTAAGCAGATGAGTTCTTCAAAACAAGAACGTTGCATGGATCATTTTTAATGATTTTTATCTTAAGAAAAAATCAGGTGATTTAAAGTTGGAATAAGGATCGCATTCTCATATTTAGCCGATTGCGTTTGAACATGACTATTTGGGCAAGCTTTTACCCTCTCTTGAAAAATAGAGCTGTTGTATAGGCGGAAAGCGGTGTACTTTTTATCCGTTGAACATGCGACAGGTGGCAGATGAAAGGAACGCTTCACTTTCTCTTTTTGTAAGTAACGAGGGAGCAAAAACGCGTAACACAGCAAAACCTTCATTCAAATTTTGAGCGATTAAAACTGAATTGGTATTTCTTGTAGACTTTAACTTTTTGAGTTCTATGATTTGTATAGGTTTCCCAATGATAAGATCGAGTGTCGTATCAGGGGCTGTTCGGTCATTAAGGTTGTAGAAAATAATTCCGTCGTGTGTGTAGGTAGCAAGTGACCAAAATTGGGTTGTCTTTAAAGCCTTTAAGTGAACAGGGCCATTTTCGAGATTAAACCTACAGACTTTAAGAAGAAAGAAGGGATCAGTAGTCTGCTGAATAGGATTGTGGGCATCCAAGTCAACAAATTGATAAGGATCTCCGGATTTTTTAAGCTGTGTCCATATATTATTTTGTGCCCAATATGGCGTTAGAAATAAAACGCAAATATGAACAATGATAGCGCCAATGCTTGCAAGAAGTGCGGCGTAAATAAATTTAGTCACAGTTTTTTTGTCCTGTTGGAATTTGTTCTACAGAGGGCATCGTAAGCTTTTGTAATGCTGTTGCAGAGATAATTGATGTATCGTACAAAGTAAGAATAAGTCCGAATTCTTTTTGACTGACTGTTGCAAGCCAATTGCCAATTTGTGGTGTGGGTGCGATGTTGATGTGCAAAGAGCCATCACTTTCATAGGTAATATTATCGGTATAAAGTTCGAAAGGTATTTCCTTGGATGAAGTATAAGGTTTGAGAGATTTGTCAGCTGTATAAAGGGTAAAGAGTCGTGTTTCAGGGATGTGTCCTTTGAGCAAATAATGGCAATGGGAGTATAGTGGACGCCCATGGTTATCTTTCCAAAGTTGAAAAATAAGCCCTTCTGTACGCCCAATTGAAATTTCGCCTCTTTTGGCAGTGCGTGCACGGGTATAGGGGTCAGTGTTGGCGGTTCCTGCTTCTGGGTAAGCACTCCATTCACCTATTGTGAAACGCCCTAAATTGTTAAAGGAATTGAGTCCATAATCAACACTGATTGTTCCCAAAAAAATGGAAAAAGTGAAGATGAAAAAAGGAATGGCAATGTTAACAAACATTCTAGAATATTTTGAATTCAATGTGTTAAAGCTCCAAGTGCTTTCAATTTCAAAGAGATTGCAGATGTCTTTTTCAGATCTTTGTTAATCAGTTGCACAATATTTAATGTTTCGCGGGAGAGCGTATGAGGTATTGGAGGTGTAGGCTTAAAATCACTGCGGGAAGGGAAGGGTGGTGGCTGATAAGGGAGGAGAGAGTTTTCGACACCATAGAGCTGTTTGAGCATGATATTTTGGTGTGCAGAGAGCATGATATGGTGCCATATCATGGCAGGAACACCACCACCAAAAGCGCGATTCATCGGTGAAAAATTATCATTACCCATCCATACAGCTCCCGTATAATTACCGGTAAAGCCAACAAACCATGCATCGCGATAGGATTGTGATGTTCCAGTTTTTCCGGCAACAAGGGTCATGGGGAGAGCAGCACGTTTACCAGATCCTCGTGTTGTGACACCAACCATCATTTGGTTCATATAAGCTGCTGATTGTCCACTGAGGACCCGGTGTGGTTTGTTACCGTTATGCTCGAAGTCCCACACCACGTGTCCATCTGGTGTACTGATTTGTGTGAAACCATGGCGATTTCCAGCTATACCCCCATTAGCAAAGACATTAAAACCGGTCGCTTGATCCATGGGTGTCATATTGGATGTGCCTAGAACCATGGTTTTGTGTGATAAAATATGCGCATGAATCCCCATATTTTTGATCAGATCTATGATAGGCTGGGTATCGCGGTTAAGATATTGATAGGTAAGGTAGACAGGCACTGTATTGATAGAAAAGGCTAAAGCAGTTGCTAAATCGATTTTACCAAGATAACGACCGGAATTATTTTTGGGCGACCAACCTCCCCAATTGATGGGGGCATCTAAGACTATTGTTGAGGGAGATAGACCACGTTCCATTGCGGCGGCGTAAACATAAGGTTTGAATGAAGAACCAGGTTGTCTTCCCCCTTGTGTTGCTCTGTTAAATTGGCTTTTACTATAATCCAATCCTCCAACAATTGCACACACAGCTCCGTTATTATCGAGTATGACGGTAGCAGCTTGTGTTACGCGGTATTGTTGGCCGTATTGGTGCAAATGATAGGCGACGGATTCCTCTGCAGCTTTTTGAATATCTGGATCAAGAGTGGTTTGAATGATCAAATTATGGCTTGAAAGTTGGTCACTCATTTTTTTGACTTCGTCGAAGACCCAATCAAGAAAATAATCAGGCTGACTATTTTTTATTTTTTTAAGAGCATTGGCAGGATGACGATGGGCGTTGATAATTTGGCTCTCAGTTATAAATCCACCATCAACAAGGTTGGAAAGGACCACATTGGCACGTGTTTGAGCGGCAAGCAGGTTATTATGAGGAGCATATTTGCTTGGGGCTTTGAAGAGTCCTGCTAACATAGCGGATTCGCTAAGAGATATATTGCGTATATTTTTACCAAAATAAAATTTCGCAGCTGCTGCGATACCAAAATTATTTCCTCCCATATATGCGCGATCAAGATAAAGTTGCAAAATCTGTTTTTTGCTAAAATTTGCTTCTAACCAAAGGGCAAGATAAGCTTCTTTTATTTTTCGTGTTATGGTTCTTTCATTTGTTAAGAACAAATTTTTAGCCAGTTGTTGTGTAAGGGTAGAACCACCTTGAACTACGTTTTTAGCTTGCATGTTTTTTGAGATTGCACGCGTTAGACCATGCAAATCAATGCCCCAGTGATCGAAAAAACGGCGGTCTTCTGTCGCAAGAACAGCTTTAATAAGATAATCGGGCATTTCTTCAACAGGAACAGATGCAGCTGGTGATGCACCACGGTGACCGATGGGATTTCCATACCGATCTAGAAAAAGGATGGAAAACTTCTTAGGAGAAGACCAGTCTTTTTTAGTTAATTCAAAAACAGAAATACCATTTATGGTGAAGAGAGTAAAAGCAATTAATCCTAATGTCATTGTTTCATCAAGAAGTTCGACAATAAATCGTTTCCACCCTTGTATATGAAAACGCTGTGAAGCTATTTTTGCCTTGTTCCAGAAGAAACTGTTGGTAGAGCGGATGCGATAAAATGCTGTGTCTAACCATGCATCTAATTCAATGAGTGCAGGACTACGAAATGGTTTATTGTTTTGTGCTTTCTTTTTTTTAAAAAAATGAAACATTTAAAAGAGAGCCTGTGACAAAATGATAGGACGAAACAAATCTCTCATGATTATATGGAGTGAAGAGAGTTTTTTGCTATAGTGTCAACAGAGAAAGAGTTTATTTAAAGATTACGACAATGTATTTCTTGTAGATTGTCTCTTCCAGTTGTTGATGTGATTTTTAAGAAGATTTTATTTTGAAACCATTAAAGCTCGAGGTAATATCCACGCGTTATTTTGTTGCACAGAGATCATGTATTGTTCCGGTGTGATTTTTGAATGGACAAAAAGATTATTCATTTTATATTCATCTACAGTAGATTATAAAATATTTATGATGAAAAAATCTTTTTTATTTATGACGATAGCGGTTCTTTTGGGAGCAGATTCCGTTTTTGCTGCTGATTGCGCCGAAGTGGGTAAGAAAGTGGCTGTCCAAAAGAGTGGGGTGTTAGTACGTTCAATCCCCATTGTTCAGGATGGAAGGAATATGTGTGAGGTTGTGGTCATTGTGCCTGCCCGTGGGGGTGAAAAGTTGCGCCGTGTTGAAGTTTCTGTTCCTCTAGATTAGTATTTAGCAGATATTGTGATGCGTATTTTAATTGTTGAAGATGATCGGAATCTCAATCATCAATTGGCAGAAGCTGTGAAAAATGCGGGATATGTTTCAGATAGTGCTTTTGATGGTGAAGAGGCTTACTTTTTAGGAAGTACAGAGTCTTATGATGCGGTGATTCTCGATATTGGTTTGCCACGTCTAGATGGAATTCGTGTTATTGAAAAATGGCGCAAAGAAGGGTATTTAATGCCTGTTTTAGTGCTAACAGCGCGAGATCGCTGGTCTGATAAGGTACTTGGCATTGATGCAGGTGCTGATGATTATGTTGTTAAGCCATTTCATTTAGAGGAAGTGATGGCGCGGTTGCGGGCGTTAATTCGTCGAGCTGCAGGCCATGCGACAAGCACGTTACGCTGCGGAGAGGTTTTATTGGATACTAAAACTTCTCGTGTTTTTGTTGATGGTCAGTTGATTAAATTGACATCATATGAATTCAGGCTTCTTTCGTATCTCATGCACCATTGCGATAGGGTGATTTCAAGGATGGAGCTTACCGAACATCTTTATGATCAGGACTTTGACAAGGATTCAAATACGGTTGAAGTTTTTATAGGACGGTTACGTAAAAAGCTTGGGGTGGATTTAATTGAGACCATTCGTGGATTAGGCTATAGAGTGAAAAAGCTAGGTGATCAATGAGAGTTCTAAAAAATAAGGGCTCGCTTAGGGGAATGATTTCTCTAATTGTTAGATCTCTCAGCTTGCGTGTTATGATTTTATCAACATTATGGGTCGTAATTTCGCTTTCATTGATTTCTGCAGTCAGCATTTTATTTTATCGGCGTTCAAGTGAACAAAATCTAGAGCGTATCCTTTCTACCCAACTGTACAGTCTTATTGCAACAGTGACTGTAACACCTGATGGGAACTTGAAAGGAAGTTTTGGGATTGATGATATCCGCTATTTAGATCCAACATCGGGATGGTATTGGGAAGTCGTTTCTGTATCACCTAATCTACGAGGAAGACTGACATCTCCATCATTAGGAACTGGGAGAATATTTTCACCCAGCGATGTCGATATACCTTTTGACAATAAATTCTTTCGTTCTTACCGGATAAAGGGAAAAAATGGTCAGAAGCTGCAAGTGATTGAGAGTGATGTTGTTCTTGATAATCAAAATCATGTTGCGCGTTTTCGCCTCGTTGGGAATATCGATGAAGCACATGCACAAGTGCAGGAATTTAAGCGGACTTTACAAATTTTTTTGTGGAGTTTTGGTATAGGGAGCGTTCTTATTAACATTGCTATTATGTTCTTTAGTTTTCAACCGTTGAGACTTATCCGACAAGCGTTGAATGATATTCGTGAAGGCAGGGTTAATTACGTGAATACGGATTTAGTAAGCGAAGTTATGCCGTTAGCACAAGAGATGAATGCTCTCATCAATAATAATCAGCGTATTATTGAACGGTTTCGCACACAGGTTGGTAATCTTGCACATTCATTGAAGACACCTTTGTCAGTGATTGTGAATGAGATTGATAAGATGTGTGGAGAACAGGCTCTTTTATTGAAAGAGCAAACACAAATAATGCAGGACCAAATAAATCATTATTTACAGCGTGCTCGGATTGCCGCACAATGCGATAGTGTTGTTTATCACACATCAGTTCGCACAGTGATTGATCGTTTGGTGCGGGTTATGGAAAAGCTTACCCCTGAAAAACAGTTTAAATTTGTTATGGATGTTAATGATATTGTTTTTTCTGGTGAAAGAGAAGATTTAGAGGAAATTGTAGGAAATTTGATTGAGAATGCTGCTCAGTGGGCTCTTACAAAAGTTCTAATCTCCTGTCGTTTAGAAGAAAATGTTGAAGAAGCAGAATGTTTTAGTATCCTCGTAGAAGATGATGGTTCTGGTTTAACAGAAGAACAAATTGATGAAGCTTTAAAAAGGGGGCATAGGTTTGATGAAAGTAAGCCGGGGACAGGTTTAGGGTTAGCGATTGTTTCAGATATGGTCAACGAATACGGTGGAAGTCTTTTATTATCACGTTCTAACTTAGGCGGGTTATATGCAAAAATTGTATTACCAAGGAAATGAACGCATTTTATTTCTATGCGGGGTATGTATATATTAAAATTTGTAAGAAGGAAGTAATATTTGTGCGTATAATGCATGAAGGAGAGAATGATTTCATTATTTTGAATCCGTATCTATCTGTAATGAGAATAGAGAAATAAGCTTTTTAAAAAAATTTATGATAAACTTTATAATTTTATATGTGAAAAAAGAGTGTTCTATCATTTTACATCAATGTTCTAACGAATGAGAGAGGTAGGATAATTGATTATGCTTTTTAATTCTTGTGTTGGTACCAAAGTGATATGCTATTGTTAATTTGGGTTGCACTTTTTTTTATTTTGTTGACGATTTCTCTTTTTTTCTCGTTGCATTTTAACTGTAAACTTCCCCAAAACAGGAGCGTTTCAGCTACTAATATTTACAGAAGTTGTACGTGTTTTTTTGAATCTGATAAGTCTTGCAAGCGTTGTAAAACTATACGAGCTATTAAAATTTTTAGTATTTTGTTTGTTCTTCTTATGACATGGAGCATTTACGCTTTAACAGGCAATCCAGAAGTTAAAAGTTATTTTTTTAGTGCGTTAATGGATAAGGATCCAAAGACGCTTAGTAAGCGTGAACAACTCGTTCGTCTACAAGTCCTTTTCCTTCGTGCACCTCATGATGGCAGGTTAGCGGATGCATTGGCAGTAGAATACCTCGAGGAAGGTCAATTTCAGGATGCAGTGAACATTTATTTAGATGCATTGCGCTTGAATGGGGAAACGACTCCAAGGCTTGTTGGATATGGGTTGGCATTGGTTGGTTATGAGGGCGGAATAATTACGCAAGAAGCACAAAAGGCGTTTCAAAAAGCAGCGGATTTGGCGCCAAATGATTTTTATCCTCGTTTATTACTCGCTGAAGCACTTCGCCAAGAGGGCAAGTCTGCACAAGCAGTGCAGTTTTTAGAAAATTTTCTTGATAAAATGCCTAAGGATTTTGTAGGGCGATTGCGCGTTGAAGCGAAGATAATTCAGTTACGTGATTTATCCAAATAGAATACTCAGAAAGTGAGTATGGAAAGTTTAAGAGTATTAAAATCGGGAGATCATCATTCTAGGAAGAGAGATATTGGATAAGAAGTTGCACCCGTATACAAGATGTGCAAAGCTCTTACTAAAGATAAGGCATAAGAATAATGTTTATACAACGCATTTATAAAAGTTTTTTCGTAGAGTATCTATGAACAGTCAATCTTTTAAGAATCCTCCTTCATTGAAGGTTATTTTAAAGCAGCGAAAAAAAAACCGATTACTGATGATTTTCTTATGCTTTTTCGTTGTGGGAATTGCGATAAGTCTTATTATGTATGCAATGCGTAATACGGTCAGTTTTTTTCGAATGCCATCTGAAATCACAAAAGAAGATATTCTAATGGGGCGCCCTTTGCGTTTAGGCGGTTTTGTTGAGAAAGGAACGGTTCAATATCTTGGGAAGATGAAAGTTACTTTTTTCGTAACGGATAATGCAAAACACGAAAAAGTTATTTTTGATGGTATCTTACCCGATCTTTTTCGTGAAGGACAGGGGGTTATCGTGGAAGGGTATTTCGATAAACGGGGGCTGTTTATTGGCAAGCGCGTTTTGGCAAAACATGATGAAACTTATATGTCTAAAGAAACAGCTGATCGCTTGAACAAACATAAAAGTGTGGAGAAATAATTCGATCGTGCTCGTTGAACTGGGTCATATTTTTTTATCTGCAGCCTTTGCAGTGAGTTTATTAGGAGCATTTTTGCCTGCTTTGGGTATTTGGTGGAAAGAGCGTTCGTTGATGCAAACGGTAGTTCCCCTAACATATATTACTTTTGCATTATTACTCTTATCTTTTTTGATTATTGTTCACGCCTATACCGTATCTGATTTTTCTGTTTTGAATGTTGTTGAGAATTCTCATTCGGAAAAACCCATTCTGTATAAAATCACGGGTGTTTGGGGTAATCACGAAGGGTCCATGTTGTTATGGGTTTTAAGTCTCGCTTTTTTTAGTGCATTGATGGCGTTGTTTAGTCAACATTTGCCAGAACAGTTTAAATCACTCATTTTAATATGCCAAAGTTGGATTATGAGCGCTTTTCTTTTATTTATTCTTTTTATGTCCAACCCGTTTTTACGCGTTAATCCACCGGCATTGCAGGGAAATGATCTCAATCCTCTTTTACAAGATATCGCATTAGCAATTCATCCGCCACTTCTTTATTTAGGCTACGTTGGTTTTTCACTTTGTTTTTCTTTTGCAATAGCAGCATTAATTATGGGACATGTTGATGGGGTTTGGGCACGTTGGGTTCGTCCCTGGATTCTCCTTTCTTGGTGCTTTTTAACATTGGGTATTATGGTTGGGTCCTATTGGGCTTATTATGAGTTGGGATGGGGAGGGTATTGGTTTTGGGATCCAGTTGAAAATGTTTCATTTATGCCTTGGCTTTCAGGTACGGCCCTTTTGCATTCTGCTCTTGTTCTTGAAAAGCGGGAGACATTGAAAAGTTGGACTTTATTTTTAGCACTTATGACTTTTTCCCTTTCCCTTATGGGAATTTTTCTTGTTCGTTCGGGTCTTTTAACATCTGTTCATAGTTTTGCTGTCGATCCGGCACGTGGTTTGGCAATTCTTACACTTCTATTCTGTTTCACGGGAGGAGCTTTTCTTCTCTTTGGGTTGCGCATACCTGTTTTCAAAACAGGGAGATTATTTCAGCCAATTTCGCGTGAGGGTTTTATTGTTTTAAATAATTTGTTACTTACAACAATGACAGCGACAGTATTAATTGGTACACTCTACCCTTACTTTATTGAAGCATTCACTGGACAAAGAATTTCTGTAGGTGCTGCTTTTTTTAACCTTACCTGTGGGCCTTTAATGGTGTTATTGTTGCTGTTGGTTCCGTTTGGATCAATGATGGCATGGAAACGTGGTGATTTTCTTGCGATTGTTGAGCGGTTGTGGTTTGTTTTTATATTAGTCTGTGCAATCTGTTTTATAACATTTTATGCCACATCTTTTCGCGATATTTTCGCAGCTTTAGGAGTGGGGCTTTCAGCTTTTGTTTTTGTAGCCAGTTTAGCTGATCTTTGGGGAAAGAGTGGGCATCGAAAGATAGCTTTATCAGTGAGGATTAAGAGATTTATTGGATTACCATGGTCCGCTTTTGGTGCTGCAATGGCGCATATGGGGTTAGGTGTGACATTACTTGGTATTACTTGTGTCGCGACTTTTACACAAGAACGTATTCTAACCATGCATATAGGAGACATGGTAACGATAGCAGGTAAAACTCTTCATTTGGATGAAGTGCGCAATGGCGCTGGCCCGAATTATTCTGCAATGGAGTTTCATTTTACAATATATGAAAATAAAAATGCTGTGCGCAACGTAATAGCTTCAAAGCGGTTCTATTCAAGCCAAAATACCGCAACAACGGAAGTTGGTATTCAAAATCATGGCTTATCTCAGTTATATATTGTGCCAGGACGTATAGATGATCAGGGGCTTGTTGTGCATATATGGTGGAAGCCTTACGTGATTTGTGTTTGGTTAGGGGCTTTGATGATGGCTATGGGCGGATGTCTTTCTCTTTTGGGGTATTGGTTCCGTATTGAGTTGCATCGACGTATAGCCTCCTGCTTTAAATTTGTTGAAAAGGCATTGAGATGAAAAAGGGACTGTTGTTAGCTTTACTTTTTTTTGTCACTTTTTTTTCGCTGTCGTTAGCGATAGCTGTGGAGCCAGATGAAATTTTACAGGATAAAACTTTGGAATCGCGTGCACGTGAGATTTCATCATATTTGCGTTGTCCAGTTTGCCAAAATCAAACAATTGATGCTTCAGATACTTCACTAGCACGTGATTTACGGCTTTTGATCCGCAAAAGACTGAAAATGGGGGAGAGCAATCAGCAGGTAATTGATTTTCTTGTTGAGCGATATGGTGTATTTATTCTCTTGAAACCACCATTTAATAAAACAACGTGGTTTTTATGGTTATCGCCTTTGATCATTATCATCATGAGCGCAAGCACCATCTTTTTCCGGATAAGACGGTACAGATACGAAAAAATAATTACTTTAAATACTGATAAAAAAACAGCTCCCAATGCCGTTGGGTTAAAAGAGATATTACATGAAGAAAAATGAGGTCGTTGAAATGAGTCACTCAGCTTTATTGATAATTATGCATTGTTATGACCTTAAATCTTACAAAACTTTAATAATTTAGACAGAAAACGGTAAGGTCTAGTGTTTTATAAGTGATCGGAATCTGGATAAAAAATATGACTGAATAGGAGTATATACCAAATGGTTAAAAAAACTTTCTTCACAACATTAGCGGCAGTAAGTTTTTCTACTGCTTTAGAAACTGCACTGTTTTTTAGTGGAAGTGGATCAAGCTTGTGGACGACAGAGGCTCATGCAAATTCCGTATCTACTCCGTTAGTGCAACAGCAGGGATTTGCAAATATTGTTTCTCAAGTCAAACCTGCTGTTGTTTCAGTGCAAGTGAAGAGCAATAAAAAGAGAAAAGATCGGTTTTTTAGTGAATTTTTTAGTGGTCCAGGATTTGACCAATTGCCAGATCAGCATCCGTTGAAAAGGTTTTTTGAAGAATTTTATGATCGTGATAGGTCTAAAAACAAGCCTTTGACGCGTTCGCATAGACTTCGTCCTATAGCTTTTGGATCGGGTTTTTTTATTTCGTCTGATGGTTATATTGTAACTAATAATCACGTAATTTCTGATGGCACAAGTTACACTGTTGTTCTTGACGATGGTACAGAAGTGAATGCAAAGCTCATTGGGACGGATAAGCGAACCGACCTTGCAGTCTTGAAGGTAGATGAAAAAAGAAAATTCTCCTATGTTGATTTTGGTGATGATTCAAAGCTGCGCGTTGGTGATTGGGTTGTTGCTATCGGTAATCCATTTGGTCTTGGTGGAACTGTAACAGCAGGTATTGTTTCGGCACGTGGCCGTGAGATTGGCACTGATATTTATGATGATTTTATTCAAATTGATGCTGCTGTTAATCGAGGAAATTCTGGTGGTCCAACTTTTGATCTTAATGGAAAGGTTGTTGGGGTTAATACAGCAATTTTTTCTCCTTCTGGAGGAAATGTTGGGATTGCTTTTGCTATTCCGGCAGCGACAGCCAAACAGGTTGTGCAACAACTTATCGAAAAAGGTTCAGTTCAGCGTGGTTGGTTGGGAGTTCAGATTCAGCCTGTAACGAAAGAGATTGCTGACTCTGTAGGTTTGAAAGAGGCTAAAGGTGCTTTAGTGGCGGATCCGTCAAAGGGACCAGCAGGAAAAGCTGGTGTTAAGGTAGGTGATGTGATTATTTCAGTGAATAATGAAAAAGTTAATGATGTTCGTGATTTAGCGAAACGTATTGCAAGTATGAGTCCAGGAGAGACGGTGACGTTGGGTGTCTGGAGAACGAGTAAAGAGGAAAATATCAAGGTTAAACTTGCTTCAATGCCTGAAAATGTAGGTAAGCAAGAGGGTTCAAAATATTCAGATGAACGCAGTGATTCAGATGAAACATTAGAAGATTATGGTTTGATTGTAGCGCCTTCTGATGATGGTTTAGGATTGGTTGTCACTGATGTAGATTCAGATTCAGATGCTGCAGATAAAGGAATACAACCAGGTGATGTGATTGTGACAGTAAATAATAAACCTATTAAAAAAGCCTCTGATATTACTGATGCAATCAAAAATGCGCAAAAGCTAGGACGGCCAGCTATACTTCTACAAGTGCGAACAAAGGATCAAAATCGTTTTGTTCCTCTGCCAGTTTTCAAAAAATAATACCTTTTTAATGGTAGGATAGGGGTCTTTTAAACTTCTATCCTACAACACGATTTAATAAAATAACGGAGATGCGTTTTATGAAGATACTCGTTATCGAAGATGATCATGAGACGGGGCGTTATCTCGAAAAAGCTTTTGGAGAAGCAGGGCACTCAGTTGATGTTGCGTATGATGGGGATACGGGATATGTTTTAGCCGAAACGGAAAATTATGACGTTATGGTTGTTGATCGGATGCTTTTGCATCGTGATGGTCTCTCTATTATTACTGAATTGCGGTCTAAAGGCAACGAAACACCAGTTCTCATCCTTTCAGCTTTAGGGCAAGTGAATGATCGCGTGATGGGTTTACGTGCAGGGGGTGATGATTATTTAACAAAGCCTTATGCTTTTTCTGAACTTCTTGCTCGTGTTGAAGTATTGCAACGGCGGAAAAATCCTAAAGAGGCAGAAACTGTTTATTACGTAGGCAATCTTGAACTTGATAGGTTAGCACATACAGTGAAACGGGGTGATAGAAATATTGTATTGCAACCACGAGAGTTTCGTTTACTTGAATATTTAATGCGGTATGCTGGGCAGGTTGTTACACGCACTATGCTTTTAGAAAATGTTTGGGATTACCATTTTGATCCACAAACAAATGTCATTGACGTTCATATATCCCGTTTAAGAGCAAAAATTGAAAAAGATTTTGATGTCCCACTTCTTCATACTGTGCGTGGAGCTGGATACATGTTGAAGGCACCAGATAAAAAAAGATGAATCGTTTTATCAATATAATGCGCACAACTGCGCTAAGACTCTCAGCACTTTATATTTTACTGTTTGGGTTAGTTGCAACAGGGCTTTCTATTTATATAACGGCATTTTCTATTTCATTGTTAACCGAACAAACCGAACAGGCTTTGCGTGAAGAGTTAAAACGTATCGAAAATGCTTATAATTACGGTGGGTTACCTTTATTGATACGCACGATTGATTATCGTTCACGACAACCAGGAGCTTTTCTTTATCTTGTTACTGATCCTATGGGGCGTATTTTAGCAGGCAATGTTGCGCGTATTGAATTAGGCATTTTGAATCAGAATGGTTTTCTTTCCAATTCTTTTTTGTATTCACGTTTTGGAGAACATGGAAAAACAAGTGAACATCGCGCTTTGGCAATTATTATTGATTTACCCAATGCTATGAAGATTCTTGTGGGGCGGGATTTGGATGAACCAGAACGTTTTGCAGCGGTTATTCGTAAAGCAGTCATGATTGCTCTTGTAGCAATGGTTGGTGGTGCTTTACTCATATGGTTTTTCGTTGGTAGGCGCGCATTGCAAAGGATTGATCATGTGACGGCTGCGTCACAGCGCTTGATGGATGGTGATTTTAGTGGGCGTTTACCTGTTTCTGGGGTAGGGGATGAGTTTGATCGCTTGTCTGCTAATCTTAATGTTATGTTAGACCGCATTGAAGAATTAAATATTGGTTTGCGTCAAGTATCGGATAATATTGCTCATGATCTTAAAACACCGCTGACACGCCTTAGAAATCGTGCTGAAGCAGCACTTTCGGGAAAAAAAACTAAGTTTGAATATCGTCAAGCACTTGATGGTGTTATTACTGAATCAGATCAGCTTATTCGGACTTTTAATGCTATTTTAATGATTTCGCGTATTGAAGCCAGCAGTACGATTGAGCATCTTGAGACGATGAATATGAAGCTAATCCTTGAAGATGCCGTTGAACTTTATGAACCTTTCGCTGAAGAATCAGGTGTTTTGCTTCGGTTAGGGGATACATTTGATAAAGAGCTTAAATTGAATCGTGAGCTTATAGCGCAATCGATTTTTAATCTTATAGATAACGCAATTAAATATGCGTCTAAAGATGGAAGGAAGGCAAAGGTTTGCTTATCGATGGAATATCGTGGTGAACATTTGTTGGTTGTCGTTAGCGATAATGGTCCAGGAATTGCAGCAGATAAACGTGAAAAAGTAACAGAACGATTTGTTCGCCTTGAAGAAAGTCGTACACAGCCGGGTTTTGGTATTGGGTTAAGTATAGCAAAAGCTGTTATGAAATTGCATGGGGGGGAACTATTACTTGAAAATGCAAATCCAGGGCTTAGGGCTGTTTTATTATTTCCTTGAATTTAGCTTTGCTTCATTATTTCATTTTAATACCGATGACCTTTTTTCTTTGCAGTATAATGCATAGAAAAAAGGTAAAACGCCTTTCAAGGGAGAATAGATGAAAAATGCTTTTTTAAAAACACAGCTTCTCTCTTTATGTCCCCTTGATGAGAGTGGTTCTCAATGGCTGAAAAATATTGAAGAACAAGCAAGGAAAGAAAATTTAGAATCGCTTGTTTCTTATATTTCAAATAAGGGAAAGCAAATTGAGTTTATAAGTGCAGTTATGACCTTATCTCCTTTTTTGCGTGAGGTTTTGATTGCTAATCCATCATATCTTATCCCCTTATTGAATGTCGATATAGAAACAAGGCTGAGCGAAATTATAGATGATATTGCAGCCATTGATAAGAGTGAATCTATACAAGAAACTTCATTGATGGCAGCTTTAAGACACAAAAAACGGGAAGCACATGTTCTCATTGCTTTAGCTGATTTGAGTGGTGTTTTTACTTACGAAATTTCATGCACTTGGTTGACTCGTTTGGGAGAGGTTGCATTAAGTGTAGCTCTTCGTTTTCTTTTAAGAGAAGCGCATGGTCATGGTAAGATAAGTTTGTCGAGTCGTGATGATCCAGAAAAAGATTGTGGTTTAATCATTTTAGGGATGGGAAAATTGGGGGCGGGAGAACTTAATTATTCTTCTGATATTGATCTTATCGTTTTCATTGATGAGACGTCACCTCATATTGGTAATATTGCTGAGAGTATAGATGTATTCTCTAAAATGGTACGCCGATTGATCCGTATCATTCAAGAACGCACCGCGGATGGGTATGTCTTTCGTCTTGATTTTCGACTTCGACCAGATCCAAGCTCAACCCCTTTGGCCTTACCAGTAAGAACTGCATTGCGTTATTATGAAGGGCGTGGGCAAAATTGGGAGCGAGCAGCGATGATTAAAGCACGTCCAGTTGCTGGCGATAAAAAGGCAGGCTTTAATTTTCTCAAAGAGCTTTTTCCTTATGTATGGCGGAAATATTTAGATTATGCTGCGATTGCTGATATCCATTCGATCAAACGTCAAATCCATGCTTATAAAAATTATGGTCAAATCGCTGCTTATGGTCATAATATAAAATTGGGACGAGGTGGTATTCGTGAGATTGAGTTTTTTGTCCAAACACAACAGCTCATTGCTGGTGGGCGTTTTCCTCAATTACGTGGACGTCAGACAGTTGCAATGTTAGCAGAACTTTACGCGCTTGGTTGGATCAGTGAGAAAACAAAAGATAGCCTTGTAAAAAGTTATGCTTTTTTACGAAATGTGGAACACCGTATTCAGATGCTTGCAGATGAACAAACGCATCTTCTTCCAAATGATGTTTCTCAGTTTACGAGTGTTGCCTATTTGATGGGCTATCAAGAGACTAGCAGTTTTATCTGCGATTTATTAAAAACGCTTCAGGTCGTTGAAAGACATTATGCGGCACTTTTTGAGAACGAGCAAGAACTTGGTTTAGAAATTGGAAATTTAGTTTTTACAGGTGAAAAAGATGATCCAGAGACATTAATAACATTAAAACGTTTAGGTTTTGAAAGAGGGAGTGATATTTGTAGAATTATGCGTACACTTCATTGTGGGCGTTATAAAGCTACTCAATCTGCTGAAGCACGTGAGAGATTAACAGAGTTAACCCCAGCACTTTTGAAAGCTTTTGGTGCAACAAAACGAGCTGATGAAGCGATGTTGCGTTTTGACAGTTTTTTACAGGGCTTGCCTTCAGGAATACAGCTTTTTAGTTTATTGCAGTCTAATCCCTCTCTGTTAGATATGTTGGTGCTTATCATGGGAGCTGCTCCGCGTCTTGCAGAAATTATTACACGAAAACCACATGTTTTTGATGGGATGCTGGATCCAAAAATTTTTTCAGAGTTGCCAACAAGAGCTTATTTGGAAAATCGACTTGAATATTTTCTTGAAGGCGTAATCTCTTATGAAGAAATTCTTGATCACTTAAGGGTTTTTGCTGATGAACAACGTTTCTTGATTGGTATTCGGATTTTAAATGGCGCAATTACGGGAAATAGAGCAGGTTTTGCATTTACTGCACTTGCTGATCTTGTAATTGCAAAAACATTTACGGCCGTCCAAGAGGATTTTTCTTGTCTTCATGGCAGTATTAAAGGTGGGCGTGTTGGTATATTGGGTATGGGTAAGCTTGGAAGTCGTGAATTAACGGCTGGTTCGGATGTTGATCTTATTTTTCTTTATGAACATGATGAGGATGCAGAAATGTCTGATGGGGATAAACCTCTTTATGTCTCTCAATATTATACCCGTTTAGCACAGCGCTTTGTTGCGGCTTTATCTACTCCTACAAGCCAAGGTATCCTTTATGCTGTTGATTTAAGATTGCGTCCATTAGGCAATAAGGGGCCTGTTGCGGTTTCTTTTCAATTTTTTAGGAAGTATTATCGTAAAGAAGCATGGATATGGGAATATCTTGCTTTAACACGGGCGCGGGGTGTAGCGGGGGATCCTGATTTCTTGCGAAAATTAGAAAGTGAAGTTTGTACAATTCTTGCTTGTTCTCGTGATAAGAAAAGCGTTACAAAAGCAGTGTGCGATATGCGTGCTTTGATTGCAAAAGAAAAACCACCGAAAAATCAATGGGATTTGAAAACGATGCTTGGTGGTATTATGGATCTAGAATTTATAGCCCAATTTGCTGTTGTTACTCACGTGCTTGAGTTTCAAATTGGAGCGACTACAGCAGATATTTTGGCTCGTATACCCAATAGTTTTCTTAGTCAGTCATTTGTTTCTGAGTTACATCGTGCCTATAGTCTCTATACAAACTTGAGTCAAATTATACGCCTTTGCTTAAATGATGCTCTTAATCCTAATGATATGCCACTTGGATTAAGCGATCTTTTGTTAAGCAGTGTTGGAGAACCTGATTTACCTCGTATTGAAAAATTAATCGAGGAGATGGGGAAGTCCGTACGTTCAATTTTCAAACGAGTAATAAAAATCTGACATGTTCATTGGCTGGCGTATTTCCCTTATTTTCTTTTTCTCTACTTCCAATTACAATAAAATTGATTATGAAAGAAATAAGGGAAAAATCAAAGCACCGTCACTTTCAAAAAAGTGTATTATTTCTAATTAGATCAGAACTTTTAGCTAGAGCACGATCAAATACAGCTATGTTTTTCAAACATGGGCTTCGATCTGGAAGTGATTTAATCAGGGGGGTATTCTTGATCCCTGAATTTTCTCGTATAGTGAATTCTTCTCTTGCTGTTCTAGAAATTCTTAAAGTTGGCTAGCGAACGTGGCTTAATTTTACATGTAACAAAGCAGAAACTTATTATGGATGGAAGCTTACAAAGTGATATCATAGCAACTGTATTAGGTATGATGCACAAATTGAACAGCATTTAATTCAAACACGTACAAAATAAGCATTGACACAATTTGCGGCATGGTTTGGCTTTTCTGTTGGTCGTATTCGTGATTGGGAGCAAGGTCGATATTCTATCGATGCATAAAGTATTGCTTTCTGTCATTGAAAACGAACCAGAAGCTGTAAACCTTATTTTTAAAAAGGCTTTATCGGCATAAAGGAGGTTTTTATATGTTGAGTAAAGATGAAATTAAGCGCTGTCGTCTCTATGCTGAAAGTGCATTGGCAAGCCAACGTTTAGAGGGATTAGAACCAAGTCCAAAAGTCGTTGGCAAATGGATCGTGTTATTATTGGAGAGCTTGAAATAAGTGGTGTAATCAAAGATTATATGGAGCGTGTAAAACGTGGAGAAGTATAAGGGGGGGCGGTGATCCTTATACTGATCCTAAAACTGGTGTGATGTATAATCGGCTTGATATTAAAGACTAAGCCACACTGGAGCGTGTAGAATCTACTATCACTTATGCAAGATCTTATGAACTTATGCATACTCCTATTGGTGGTAAGTTTGATCTCAATTATATGAAAGAGATCCATAGGAAACTGTTTGGTTACATATATGAATGGGCGGGACAAACTCGTTTAGTGGATATTGCCAAAGGCAATAGTATGTTTCTAGTTATAATCAGATTGAAAGTTATGCACCGAAGATTACGCAAAAGCTTGCAAAATAACAGTATCTGCGGGGTCTTGACGCTGATGAATTTAGCCAAAGGGATGGATATTACGTGGACGAGTTGAATGCGTTGCATCCGTTTCGAGAGGGGAATAGGTGTACTCAACGTGAATTTATGGGGCAACTTGCTCGTGAAGCTGGTCATCATATCAATTGGAAGGTTATTGAGCAACAAGAAATGATAAAGGCATCAATTGCGGCACATTTCGGTAATTCTAAATTACTGTCTGTACTTATCTGTAATAACCTTATCGAATTTCCTCTTACATTGAGACAAATAAAGAATTGTTGCAAAAACCAAAAGAAAAGATTGAAATGCTTTAGAATAGAGCAAAGACAGCCTTTGGTAAGCTTGAAAGACAAGAATACAAGATTAAACAATCACAAAAAGATTTGATTGGTGCTTCAAAAGCAACAGAACGAGCTCCCTACCTTGCCTGCTTATACGGATACTTCTAATCTAGAACAGAAGGCGCTAAGCGCTCTTAAAAACGAAAAATCTTATATTGATAGCTTAAAGAATTAAATAATCGTTTGAAGTCTGTCTACAAAGACCCTCATTCTGTTGCGCTTAGGATTGAACAAACAATTTTAGCGGGGAAGGGCGATAAATTGCCTGATATTTTGGATAAAGCGCCCGATAAAGCTGGTGAGCTGCGTGTTTAAGGTCGCCTCATAGATCGATTAAAAACAGCAAGGAAAGAACGTAAAGAGACACTTTATAATATTCCTCTTGTCATTTCTACCGTTAGAAAGCTCCAATCCTTTTATAAAAACGCCTATGAACAAAAGATAGATAAATTTACCTGTTAAAATCCGATCTTTTATTTTCAAAAGCAAAAACATTGCCAAGCAAATTATGGGGAGAGTGAGCAAACCATCTGTCATGCCTGTTTTGGTTTTTGCTGGATATTCTTTCCAACCAAACATTCCGGCAAAACGCCGCCCCGTCTCATAGCGTATTTCTATAATTTCTTTTCCCAAAATAAGACGGTCTGAATAAACAGAAGATGCTATTGTCTCCCACGTGAGTGGAACACGTTCACGACGACCACCAACCAGTTGGTGAATAAATTCACTTTGCTGCGAAAAAATGTTCCCCATAGATGAGGGGTGGAGAAAAAATTTTTCGCAATATCCGATTATATGGTGTTGAAACCTGTGAAACACGGCAACTTGCTTCACGCAATGGGATTAAGTGGCCATGTGGTGCTTTTGTCACGGTGTGGCTTGTGACAAAAACAATGGATAATGTTACTTGTCGGCAAGCGCGTGTCATTCAACAGGTTTATTATGCGCAGTGTTTTGTTGATGGGGTTGATCTTGCGCGTTTGGGGCTTGTAGAAGGGATGATGGTTTTGACAAAGGATCAGCATCATTTTCCCTCACCAGCAGATTATAAAAACTTACAATTTGCCGCGCAGAAAGCACAAAATGGACTCTGGTCTAGCGAATTTGATCAACCAGAAGATTGGAGAAGAGACAATGGCAGTTATAATCCCATTGATCCTAATTAATGGTATAAATGATCGAATTTAATGTGTTTTTACTGGCTGAACGATATTCCACAATGAGCCTATCAGGTAAAAGTTGAATATATCCACTTTGTATCTTGATGGACAACGCTCGTTATGGAAAATGGTTGTTTTTTTAATAAGCGTAGTCACTCGTATAGCTTGGTTATTACAGCACTATATGGGAACTGCGTTCTTCCCTTATAACATCGCTTCGCTATGCTTTGATATGAAAGGTTATCCGCCTCTCAAACTCTCATGCCCGTTCACCAAAATCATGAGATCAGATTCGCGTTTATTGAGAGGACGAATAAACCTTGGTTCTTAGGGTCAAGAAAACCATTTCATGTTGCCTAATGGCACCTTTGACCAATTAATCAATGCGGTTTGTTTTGTCCTTCTTATACGGCTCAGAAATCATAGTATGAGGGAAGAGCTTCTATTGATGCCTAAACGGCATCTTCTAATGTGTTAAATGGAAAAAACAACAAAAAGGATACAAGAGAAAGATTCAAAGTATAGAAGAAGTTTTCCTATTTTGTGAAATCTTCGAGATCTGTTTTGTATTCATAAGATGGAATATCTCGCTTAGCAGAAATGACCTGATATGATATTCTTTATATGAAAGCAATTTTCTCTCCTTTTAAGAATAGAATAGGATTAATCCAATATTGATTAGGTAATTTTGTCTTTAAAATCCCTTTTTGTATGAATTCTGTTAAACCATTGTGAAAAATTCTGTCGACTATATCGCGCTTTCTTTATTAATTACCCCATAAAATTAAATGAGGATAACACTTCTGTTGTCTTTATCTTTTGACTTATTGGATTGATATTCCTCTCAAACGATTACTAAGGCACGATGACCTGCTTGCGATAAATTAAAAACTACGTGAATGCCATCAGCAAATATTTCTATAAAATTTTCTTCATTTGTTTTTTCTGAACATAAATTATAGGTGCGAGCTCTGTTTTATAAGTATCGGAATTGATCAATTTTTGTTGTATAATGCATGCTTTTACAATTTTGTTGTTGGTAAAGATTTCAGTTTTTTAAGAAAATGATTTGAATACAGTAAAATATTTTTGCTTGCGCAAGCTTATCTTATCCATATTGATAATGGAAGCATACAGAGCAAAGGGGGATAAAAAGCTTTATTGATTTTTTTAGGAACTCTTATTTTCTTTCAAATATGATGTTACGGCTGTTCGAGTAGTGCCGAGCAATGCTCAAAAGATATACAGTTTGTGAAACTTGATAATAAGATAATTTTTGAGCCAAGATATAAAGAAATTAAACAATTCCCGTGCCATATTCTGTTTAAGGTTGCTTACACTTTGCCATTTAAATTTTATTTTTTTTATGACTGTGATATTTTTGCTACAGATTTTTTGAAAAAAATATGAAACCATCTGTAACGTAATAACGTAATGTTATAACGCAACGTAAGTTATAATAAAGTTATTAAGTTATAATGCAAGTTATAATGTAATGTTATGTGTCACATTAGCTTTTAGGGGAGCAATTATGACTACAAAATATTTAATCACAACATCTATTTTTGCTTTAATTTCAGTTTCTGCAGTACAGGCAGCGGACGTTGTTGTTCCTGAACAACCCGTCCCTGTTATTGCAGCTCCGTCCTTTTCTTGGTCAGGTTTTTACCTTGGAGGCCAAATTGGTAATTTTTCAAGTAAGATTAATTCAAGTTATCTAAAAGATGAGAGCATAGGGGAGTGGATTCCAATTGGAAAGGAGTTTTTGCCTAAACTTTCTGGTTTCGTAGGCGGTATTTATGCAGGTTACAATGTTGATATCGATAATGGTTTTATTATAGGTATTGATACGGATGTAATGTGGTCTGATAAAAAGGACAAAAAAGATATTAAGTCGCCGAGAAAGGACAAAACCACAGTCGTACCAGAAGAGCTCGGAAGAACGAGTCGAACAGAAGATCTCGTGGAAGGAAATGGGGGGATGCCTGATCAAATTGTGCATCATACTTTAAAACAAAAATGGTCTGGTGCCACGCGCGTGCGAATTGGTTTTTCGGCTGATCATATAATGCCTTATGTTGCAGGAGGCGTTGCTTATACGCAGCTTCGAAATATTTATGAGATGACAGATGATACAACAAGTAGAGCAGCTGTTTCTTCTGATTTGTTGTCTGATGAGAAAAAAAAGATGGTTGGTTATACCCTTGGAGGTGGTATTGATTTTGCAATGACTAATAATTTTATTGTACGTGCGGAATATCGTTACTCAGATTATGGTAAGAAGAAATTCGCAAATGAGAAAGTTGAAATTGGTTACAAAACGAATGATTTTCGTGTTGGTGTCGCTTACAAATTTTAATTTAACTCTAGGTTAAATATAAGGAAAGCCCTATCTCGTGGATGGGGCTTTTATTTTTTGTAAATTTTTACAGTAATGAGATTATTCGAGGTGAGGTTTAAATTATCTATTGCTTTCGATTTTTCCTCTTTAAGTACATTAACATTGCAGATATTTCGCATGTTTGAGCAAAAGCAGGTGTGGTTTCGGAAAATAAGCTGATCTTATTACTATTTACTATACGATGACAAACAGAGTCATTTTGTGTGTATGCAAAATATTTTAGTACTTGTGAAAAGGTATAAATTGCAAGAGTAGGTTGGTTGATTATTTTCCCTGTAAAATTTTTCAAAGGTGCACTGCTACATGATTGTTATTTTAAGTTTTCTTTTTTCTTATAAAGGAAGATTGAAAAATTCTATTTTCTGACTTTATTTGTATTTTCCAATACCAAAATATAGGTATACTAGAATGCTGAACGCTCCTTTAAACAGAGTTTTGTTTCTGAGAGAAACATCGATAGGGGGGCTTTTAGTGGCAAAGTCTCCTAAAGGGATTTGTAATATAGCGCTAGGAAACACTACTGAACAATTGTTACAAGAATTTATGGTGCGTTTTGATGATGCACAACAAAACGTTGATGACGGCGTGTTTAATAGAGAGATCTCATATATTGTTGCAATGGTGGAAACTCCTCATCTGGTGAGGAGGTACGATTTTTCCTTAGATATAAATGGTACAGTTTTTCAAAAAAAAGTCTGGTCTGCACTTTGTAAAATACCATGTGGTAAAACTCTTTCTTATGAAGAGTTAGCGCAACATATCGGTATGCCTAAAGCTTTCCGTGCAGTTGCTAATGCTTGTGCGTGTAACGAATTAGCGTTAGTTATTCCTTGTCACCGTGTAGTGCGCAAAAATGGCTTCATTTCTGGTTATCGCTGGGGTGTCAGGCGAAAAAAGATTTTGCTACAACGGGAACAAAAAGAGGGCATTTAAAATGGATTTAACTTTGTTTGATTGGCATTGTAATAGTTACAGTTGTACCTTTCATTTCTTTAGAGATGATTTCAAGTTTTCCTTTGTGTAATTCTAATAGAGATCGTGAGATGGCCAATCCAAGTCCTGATCCGGTGTGGGTTTTGGTAAATTGATTTTCAACTTGTTCAAAAGGTTGCCCAAGTTTTTTTATCGCTGATTGAGGAATACCAACTCCTGTATCTTTAATTTTAAAGACAAGATTGTTTTTTTTCTGGAAAGCGCAGACATCAATACTACCACCAGAAGGTGTAAATTTAACAGCATTGGAGATAAGATTAAGAAAAATTTGTCTCATTGCACGACAGTCAACCTCAGCGTGAAGTTCTGGAGCAATGTTTGTTGTAACAGAAATATTTTTTTCTTGAGCTTGTGGTGTGAGTGTTCGCACTGCTTCGCTAATAATGGGCTCAAGATCGATATTTTTACAATCAAGGGTAAATCTTCCTGCTTCGATTTTAGACATATCAAGAATATCATTGATAAGCGTTAGAAGATGAGTTCCTGAATTGTAAATATCATGCATATATTCTTTATAGCGTTCTGAACCAAGAGGACCAAAGGTGGATTGCAACATGATGTCTGAAAAGCCAAGAATGGCGTTAAGTGGGGTGCGCAATTCATGGGACATATTGGCTAAAAACTCTGATTTAGCTTTGTTAGCACTTTCAGCGCGCTCTTTTTCTGCCTTGAGACTTTTATTAAGTTTTTCAACTTCTGTGGCACGTTGTTGAGCACTTCCTCGAGCACGTTTGAGTTCTTGAATGAAAGAAAAAAGGCGTCTTTCACTGTCTTCAAATTTTTCTTGTTGTTGTTTAAGCTCAGAGATGTCCGTACCAATGCAGACAAGTCCGCCATCTTGGGTGCGCCGTTCATTGATTTTGAGCCAACAGCCATCTGCTGTTTGGCGAATGCTGGTTAAGTTACCACTACCATCATCTTTGAGGGGATATTCACTAATTGCAGGACGGGACATAGCTTCGACAGTTGCGCGTTGGATGCCTGATTGTAGAACCTGTTTAGGGATAGCGGCATATTCGCAAAATTTGCTGTTGGACATGACTAAACGTCCTTCTGAATCCCACAAGACAAAAGATTCTGAAATATTTTCAATAGCATCACGAATACGAAGGTCAGCTTGCGCTGTTTGTTCAGCGAATTGACGCTGTTCACTAATATCGAAGGAAATACCAACCAAATGGGGTTCTTCTTCTTCAGTAACTTCAGCACGAATCCGCATCCAGACATAATGTCCATCGGCATGACGCATGGGAATGTTAATATCGATATGCTTTTTTTTACCGCTCATTAATTCTTGAGCAAGATCAAAAAAGTTCGCATCATTTGGATTAATAATGGCGGTAATTTGGGAAATTGATAGCAGTGCATCTTGAGGAACATAGCCGAGCATTTCATACATTGCTCGTGACCAATAGACGCGTCCACTTGCCATATTCCAGTCCCATAGTCCACAGCGTCCACGCATCATTGCCATATCAATGCGAGTTTGATTTTTTTCTGAAACCAGATCCGTTTTGCGTGCTCGTACAATTTGGTTGTAATAAGCATAAAGAAGAGCGAGGATAACGCCACTAGTTCCAATGAAAAGGGTTATATTTAACGAGAGAATTTTCCGCCATTCCATGTAAATATGTTGTATTTTTTCACTGATGAATACCCCATATTGTCCATTTTCTGTTTGCTGAAAGGAAGCGAGAGCAGGAATATCTTTCCCTATTGTAATTTTCATGATTCCAGCATGTTTTCCCAGAGATTGTAAAGCAATGCTTTCAGAGGTAAAATCCTGTAAGGGTTTTCCTAAAGTAATCTCGGAATTTGATGAAGCTAGGACATAGCCTTTTTGATCGACAATGGTAATAATAGTGCTGGTTTTGATAAGACCTTTGTTACGAAAATTGGTAAGGATATTTTGTAAATGATTATGAGAAAGAGCAGCAGTTTTTCCTTGTCGAGTGGCGGCAAGTAAGTCACGGTCAATTGTATTGGTAATATGAGAAGCTAAGAGAGTGATGGTAGAACGCGTGTTCTTATCAATCGTGTTACGCCAATCATAGATTAACACAAAACGAGTTACCGCTAATACAACAAGAAATGCAAGAATTACAAATGGGAGTGAACGTCGCAGCCAAGGTTCAATAAAAAGAAGTTTTTGATAGGCTGAACCAGAAAACAGATTGATATGCTTTTTCTGCGCTTTATGATTTTGAGCGCTTGATTTTGAATCAGCATACACCTCCGTTGGCGCATGATATGCGTCCAATTTAGCCATTTCCAGTTCCTTTAATTATGGAATAATGTAATTTAAAAACTGCTTCAATATTCATAGTAACCCCATCGAGTGCAATGAATCAAAACAGGAGTCCTCTGTCCAGTCTTTTTTTTAAAAAAAGTAATTTTACTTTTATGAGCGTGGAGTATGGAAATAAAAAGAAATTTGAACATACCTCATAAACAGGCTTAAATCACCTGTTTATGGGCTGGCTGTTACCGAAGAGCTAAATTATGTTTTTACATGAAAAACATTATAATATATTGATTATAATGTTTTTTTTCGTTAAGAAAGCATGCGATTGATGATATCAGCCACATCGCTTGACAATTGAGGAGCTGCTGCAATTGTTTTTAATGCGGTTTCAAGTTTTTGTTGCCGAATGGGCTCTAATTGTCGCCAAGAGCGCAGAGTTGTTAATAACCATGAAGCAAGTTGTGGATTTTTTTTATCAATTTCTAAAATGATTTGGCAAAGAAAATCATAGGAGGCACCATCAATTCTGTTAAAGCCTGTTAGGTTGTGAGACGCGAAGACACCAATCAAGGCACGCACACGATTGGGGTTATCTTTTGAAAAGAGCGGATGTTGCATAAGTTTCTGAACATGGTCAAGTGTTGATGATCCTGCAACCATTGCTTGAATGGAGAACCATTTATCCATGACCAAAGGATCATGGCGATAGCGTTTTTCAAAATCATTTAAAGCATTTTGCGCCTGCTCACTTTTATTAAAGCGCTTTACTAACGTGGTTATACTAGCCATGCGGTCAGTCATATTATCAGCAGTTGCATATTGTGTAGCAGCACGATTTGGTTGGGCTTCGGCGATGGAGAGATAGTCTAGCATAATATTCCGCAATGCTCGTTTTCCAGCTTGTGCAGTGTTTGGTGAATAGGGTTCATGAGTCTCCATTTGCATATAAACTTTTGTGAAGAGCTCTTGATGTGTATGCGCGAGCGAAGTTAAAAACTGATTGCGCACATGGTGAATACGCTCTGGATCAACATTTTTACCAAGTGTATGGGCAAGTTCAATTTCGCTCGGTAAACTTAAACAAAATGCACGAAACTCAGGTTCAAGACTTTCATCTGTAACGATAGCTTCAATCAATTTTATCAAAGCAGAAGGCATACTCTCTTTTGCTTTTGTTTCATCTTGAATGGCTTGAATGAGCGCTTGCGTCATTAAATGGTTAAGTGACTGCCAGCGATTAATTTGGTTGCTATCATTTTGTGCAAGAAAAGAGAGTTCGCTTTCATTGAAGGGAGTTTGTAGATTGATGGGCGCAGAGAAATCTCTAAGCAGTGATAAAATTGGTTTTTCTCTCACTCCTCTTAATATGAATGTTTGGTTTTCTTTGGAGAGAAGCATAACATCTGATTGAATATCCGCATCAGATTCATAAGTGAGAGATTCTCCGTTTTGTCCTAAGAGTCCAAAAGCGATAGGGATAAGCATAGGTTTTTTTATATTTTGTTGCGGTGTTGTTGGAATATGTTGCTTTGCATGAATTGTGAGAACGCCATCGCTATAATGGTGGTCGATTTCTACATGGGGTGTGCCAGCTTGTTCATACCACAGCATGAATTGTGAGAAGTCTCGACCAGAAACTTCAGCAAAACAAGCAATGAAATCTTCAATTATGCAAGCTTGTCCATCATGACGTTGAAAATAAAGATCCATACCTTTACGAAATAGCGTAGATCCTAAAAGAGTATGCACCATGCGGACCACTTCCGCTCCTTTTTCGTAAACGGTTGCGGTGTAAAAATTGTTGATTTGGCTATATTGGCGAGGGCGAACAGGATGGGCAAGTGGTCCAGAATCTTCAGTAAATTGTCGAGCTTTCAATATTTTTATGTTTTCAATTCGCTGTAAACTACGTACATTCTGATCTGAGGAAAATTCCTGATCACGGTACACGGTTAATCCTTCTTTTAAACAGAGTTGAAACCAATCACGGCAAGTAATACGATTACCGGTCCAATTATGGAAATATTCATGTGCAATGATACGTTCAACATTTCTATAATCCTGATCGGTTGCTGTTTCAGGATCTGCCAGAACATACTTATCATTAAAAATATTGAGTCCTTTATTTTCCATTGCTCCCATGTTAAAATCGGAGACAGCAACAATATTAAAAACATCAAGATCGTATTCGCGTCCGAAACACTGCTCATCCCAACGCATGGAACGTTTGAGAGCATCCATTGCATAAGTTGCTCGTTTGGTTTTTCCCTTTTCTACATAGATACCAAGTTTGATACGCCGGCCAGATACGGTGGTAAAATAATCTTCTATTTTATCAAGATCACCACCAACTAAAGCGAAGAGATAAGATGGTTTAGGATAAGGATCTTCCCAAGTAGCAAAATGACGGTTACCCTCAAGAGTTCCTGTTTCCACAAGATTTCCATTGGAAAGCAAGATAGGGATTTCCTGAGAATCCGCTTCAATTGTTACTGTATAGGTAGAAAGAACATCTGGGCGATCGTAAAAATAAGTCATACGACGAAAACCTTCCGATTCACATTGTGTGCAATAGACACCGTTTGAAAGATAAAGTCCCATGAGTTGGCGGTTGCTTTCAGGATTCAGTTCTGTGACCAGTTGCAATGTGAAAGGGGTTGTTGGTGGGTTTGTAATTTCTAGATATGAAGGCGTGCTTTTATAAGCGTTTGAGGGTAATGCCTCACCATTGATAGCAACAGAAATGAGAGTAAGATCATCACCAGAAAGTATAAGAGGCATTCTCTCTTTTGTACCGTGTCGCGCTTCAATCAACAATGTTGCTGTCACGGAGGTTTTTTGGGGATCTAAACAAAAGTAAAGCTGTGTTTTGAGGATAGCGTAAGGTGTTGGTTGGTAATCTTCCAAACGATAAATGGGCGTTGTTGATTGTTTCATAACTTTTTCCTGACTGTATTTTAAGAGTGCGAATGAGAGAAAGGACGTTTCTATTTTAGGGGCAGGTAAGGTTAAAGAATTACGAGAGATTATCTAAGCGGTTTTTTACTTCTAAGAAGTCTATCCATGTAAGCTTTTTTTGACTCGGCGTTCTGAGCAGATAAGCGGGATGAAAAGTTGGCATAACAGGTATTTCAACTTCATCTTCTCCTACATAAGTATGCCATTTCCCCCTTGTTCGAATAATTCCATTTTGAGTTCCGGTAAGAAATTGCGTAGCAACCCCTCCCAATGCTATTAGGACACGAGGCTTAGCCAGTTGAATATGCCGTTCAATAAAGGGACGGCATAATGCGACTTCTCTTGGTGTTGGTGTTCGATTTCCTGGTGGACGCCATGGAATAGTATTAGTTATGTAAACATTTTGTCTTGTGAGTCCGATTGCTGCGAGGATTTTATTAAGCAACATACCAGCTTTTCCCACAAAAGGAATACCTTGCAGATCTTCTTCACGCCCTGGTGCTTCTCCGATAAGCATGAGTGCGCTTCCCGCTGTTCCATCTGAAAAACAGGTGTTTTTCGCTGTCAGTTTTAAGGAGCAGCCATTAAAAGCAAGAAGAGCAGATTTTAATTCATCAAGTGTATTTGCGCTTTTAGCTATTTCTGTAGCGGAAAGTTCATGTTGCACTATACTAGGGTTAGGCAGCAGATGATAATGTGACTTGATGGTTTGCGATGTCTGTTGATTATGAGAAATGTTTACTGTTTGTGTCGTTTTTTTCTCTAAGGAGGCAGATTGGCTAAAGCGGTCAATAGGTGCATCAGTCAGAACGGCATCAGCACCACTCTCTTTATAGAAGCTTAGAAGTTCTTCATACGAGATTGAATACTGAGTTTGGTTTGACATTGTTTCTTTCTTACCCATTGATCCGCTTATGAATAAACCAGACAGAATTATTCTTCAAGCTTTATGGTGTTCTCGTTTCTAACCTTATTATAAGAATGCCGATGAAACATAACGTGATGTTAATTTTAGGGATCTTTTTGACAGTGGTTTAAAAGTAATGTGTGGGTATATGCTTTTGCTTTTTTTACCGCTTCAGTCATAGATTCATTTAACGCCAAATGTGCAGCAATAGCGCTGGAAAGGGTACAACCTGTTCCTCGCATTGTTCCTGTTAAGCGTGGCGTGGAAATATGTAGAATTTCAGTTTTATTAATAAAGCTATCCGTTGCTAGATGGCCCTCTGCATGTCCACCTTTTATCAATATCGAGTGAGGACCAAAAGATAGAAGTTTTTTTGCTTGTTGTATTGCTTGCTTATCATGAGATGCCAATGGACTTTGGCTAAGAAGAGCAAGTTCTTCTCTATTCGGTGTTAAAAGATCAACATGAGGAAGCAGTTTATCGATCATGGTGTCGATGATTGTTTCCGTTGTTAGTTTTCCTCCTGATGAAGCGACAAGTACGGGGTCCAGAATAACTGGAACATAGGGATAGTCTTTGAGTACGTTACAGATTGCTGTTATAATTGCTTTTGTCCCCGTCATACCGATTTTTATTGCGCTTATAGGATTTGCTTCTAGGGCAGCACGCATTTGCGCAGCGACGAGGTCTTCACGCATTGGAATGATTTCGGCAACGCGGTTATCATCTTGTACGTTAACACAAGTGATTGCTAAATTTGCTTTTATTTGAAAATATGCAGCGGTTTCTATATCACGAACAATACCGGCACCTCCTGTTGGATCCGTGCCCGCAACAATAAGAATGGAAGGTATCAACGCCATGTTTGTGTCACTTTTATCCACTGCTGGACACGCTCTTCAGGTTTTTTATGGAGGATAATATCAGTCACAACAGCAGCACTATTTGCTCCTGCTTTTAAAACATCAACTGCGCGTTCTGGTGTTAAACCACCAATACCCACCAAAGGTAAAGCACCAATCCGCTTTCTCCATTGTTTGATTTTTTCTAGTCCTTGCGGCATCCATTTCATTTTTTTTAAGATTGTCGGATAAATAGGACCAAGTGCAATATACTCAGGATTAACAGAGAGTGCGATATCCAATTCATGTTCATCATGTGTACTAAGACCAACTTTTATACCACTTTTACGAATTGCGTGAAGATCAGCATTGCTTAGATCTTCTTGTCCCAGATGAATAAAATTGCACTTTTCATCAATTGCTATTTCCCAATGATCATTAATAATTAATTGTGCTCCCAATTTATTGCATATGTTTTTTGCGCGCTTGATATGTTGACGGATTATTTGTTGATTTTCATGTTTCATACGCAATTGTACGAGCTTGATGCCAAGAGGGAGCAAACATTCAACCCAATCAGCGTTATCAACGATGAGGTAAAATGGATCCAGTTTCATGAAAATACTGCTTTTCCAATGACTGGCGTTGAAGGGACTGCTACATTGCGTGCTTCGATCATGCCAGCTTTATATCCCATACGTCCTGCTTGAACAGCTTTAGAAAATGCTTCAGCCATTAAGACAGGATCACCTGCTTTAGCAACTGCGGTATTAAGCAGTACTGCATCATAACCGAGTTCCATCGCAATGGCGGCATGTGATGGGCGTCCAATGCCGGCATCAATAACAAGAGTAGCGTCAGGAAGGTAAGCACGGATAGAACGCAGTCCATCAGTATTATGAGGTCCTTTGGCAGAACCAATAGGAGCACACCAAGGCATAATAACACGGCAACCAATGTCGAAAAGTTTTTCAGCAACAATGAGATCATCCGTTGTGTAAGCAAAAATTTTGAAACCTTCATTGTTTAAAATTTGCGCTGCTTCGATTAAGGAAAAAATATTTGGCTGTAAGGTGTCTGGGTTTCCTATCACTTCGAGTTTAATCCAAGCTGTTTTAAAGAGATCTCTTGCTAATTGCGCTGTGGTTACGGCCTCTTTAACAGTATAACAACCAGCAGTATTAGGAAGCACTGTTACCCCAAGTTCTTGAAGAAATTGCCAAAATTGTCCACCTTGTTTTCCACCTGCCGTTTCACGGCGTAAGGAAACAGTCACAATTTCCGTATTCGATTTATAAATAGCATCACGAAGGATTGCTGGTGAAGGATATTGCGCTGTACCTAATAGAAGACGGGAAGAGAATTGTCGTCCATAAAGATTCAGCATAATTTTAGCCTCCTTGCATTGGGCTTAAAATTTCAATTTTATCTCCTTCATGCAAGACAAATTGGCTTCGTGCATCTATGGAAACAACTTCAGCGTTAACAGCGGTTGCAAGCCAATTTCCTTCATACCCCAATTCTTCAAGTAAGAGACCGAGAGTCATAACTTCTGTTTGGACTGTTTCACCATTAACAAATATTTGCATGCTTTATTCTAATGCCAATTTCATTGCTCGTTTTGCCATTTCTGGAGATAAAAGAAAACCATGTCTATAAAATCCATTAATAGAAATACAATTACCATCTTTATGCACAGAAGGGAAGTTATCAGGATAACATGGACGAACACCAACGCCAGATTCAATAATTTCTGCTTCAGCAAAAGCAGGATGTAAAGTATAAGCCGCGTTGAGCAGTTCCATCATTGATCTCACTGAGATTGCACCATCAAAGTCACTTTCAATCATTGTTGCGCCAATCATAAAAATATTATCTTGTCGAGGTACAATGTAGAGAGGAAACCGTGGATGAAGAAGACGAATTGGACGCGAAATTTTAACATCGGTGCAACGCACGAGAAGCATTTCGCCGCGTACGCCCCGTATATTTTTATCTTTTCCTAAACGTGCTATTCCTGTCGCATCAATAACAATATCAAAATTTGTTTCAGCTGTCTCTACATCAACAAAACACGCTCCATTGTTGAGAAGTTTTTCTTTTAAAGCCATAAGTGCTTTGCGAGGATCAATATGGGCCTCATTTTCATAAAAGAGCGCACAGTTAAAACGTTCCGCAAGATCTGGTTCAAGATGAGCTATTTCTATATTATCTATGGTTTTGTGATTATGCGTGCGTCCAGAAAATCGTTCAAGCTCTCCTCTATCTCGTGTAGGTGCAACCACTAAAGTGCCTTTTTGTATGACAAGGTTGGGGAGTGTTTTACGCCACCACTGTATAGCTCGTATACCAAGATCTTCAACAATCTGTTCCGCATTTTCTCTCTCACAGTAAGGTGCGAGCATTCCTCCTGCATACCAACTAGCACTTCCTATAGGAGAATGAGGGGGAGCCGATATAGTAACAGAAACACCTTTTTGCTGTAACATAAAGGCAACCGTTAAGCCGCCTACACCCGCACCTTTGATAAGAATGTTCTTCAACTGTTTACTTTCTCTTTTTGAGGAGAAACGATTTCCATATAAAGATCACCATTTTTTTGATATTTCTCGGCCATGGCGATCATACCTTCCCCTTTTGTTTTTCTTATTGCTGCTGCCTCACGAATATCATGAGAAATACGCATAGAACAGAATTTTGGTCCACACATGGAACAAAAATGTACCAATTTATGGGCTTCTTTAGGCATTGTCTCATCATGAAAGGCACAAGCTGTTTCCGGATCAAGAGAAAGGTTGAATTGATCATGCCATCTAAAATCAAATCGTGCACGCGAAAGAGCATTATCGCGCAATTGTGCTCTAGGCAAACCTTTGGCAAGGTCAGCGGCATGAGCAGCAATTTTATAAGTGATCACACCAGTTTTTACGTCATTCCTATCGGGGAGTCCTAGGTGTTCTTTAGGTGTTACATAACACAACATAGCTGTTCCAAACCATCCAATCATAGCGGCACCAATTGCTGATGTAATATGATCATAACCAGGAGCAATGTCGGTTGTAAGAGGTCCCAAAGTATAAAAAGGCGCCTCATGACAGAGATCTAATTGTTGCTCCATATTTTCTTTAATTTTGTGCATTGGGACATGCCCAGGACCTTCAATCATAACCTGTACATCTTTTTCCCAAGCAATTTTTGTCAATTCTCCCAAAGTTTTAAGCTCTGCAAATTGGGCTTCATCATTGGCATCGGCAATAGAGCCAGGGCGCAATCCATCCCCCAAGGAAAGAGAGATGTCATACGTGCGTGCAATATCACAAATTTCATCAAAATGTTCATAAAGAAAACTTTCTTTGTGATGATGCAAGCACCATTTTGCCATAATAGAACCACCTCGTGAAACAATACCTGTTACCCGATCAACGGTTAAAGGGATAAAAGGTAGTCTTAATCCCGCATGAATGGTAAAATAATCAACACCTTGCTCTGCTTGCTCAATAAGGGTATCATGGAAAATATCCCATGTTAAGTTTTCAGCAATACCCTGTACTTTTTCAAGTGCTTGATAAAGTGGAACAGTCCCGATGGGAACAGGGGCATTTCGAATAATCCACTCACGAATATTATGAATATTTCGACCTGTTGAGAGATCCATAACTGTATCTGCTCCCCAGCGAATGGCCCAAACCATTTTATCAACTTCTTCTTCCATAGATGAAGTCACTGCTGAATTGCCAATATTGGCATTAATTTTAACACGAAAATTACGCCCAATAATCATGGGTTCGCACTCTGGATGATTAATGTTTTGTGGAATAATGGCGCGTCCACAAGCAATTTCATTGCGAACAAATTCGGCAGTATAAATTTCTGGTATTGATCCAGCAAATGTTTCATTTGATGGTACATTTTGCCGTTCTTTTACTGCTAATCCTTCATTTTCTCGTATAGCCACATATTCCATTTCTTCGGTAATAATGCCTGCGCGCGCGTAAGCCATTTGTGTAATTGCTTTGCCATTTTTTGCTCGTAAAATGGGACGTTTTTGTTTAAAGGTTGGTGTAAGGTTTTTATCAGAAGCCAATCCATTATCTTCAGGTTTCACTAATCGTGCAGGATAAGTTTCAGTATCATCCCGCTTAGAGAGCCAAGGCAAGCTAATTGCTGGCAAGCCTTTTGTAATATCAATGATCATATCTTTATCTGTGTAGGGGCCAGAAGTATCGTAAACGTTTAAAGGTTTCTCACCACTGCCATCAGTCAGTGAAATTTCACGCAATGGTACGCGCACATCAGAAAAGATAGGACTTTGTTGATAAATTTTGCGTGAAGCGGGAAAGGGGCTACAACTGATTGATGGAGTATTTTTCTGCACAAACTTTTTCCTTATAGATACAGAGTTCAAAAATAGGTTGCGATGTTAATGGGGATGTATTCAAATTATCAATTACGAGCATGCGGATGAATAGAAATAGCATTGCTTTATAGCAAAGAGAACCCAATAAAGCTCAAGAAAATTTATTTTGAAAAATTGATACAATATCTATTCTAATATTTGCATGCCTCCTCCCACTTAAAGTATTTTTGTTAATACGAATATGGTTGGCTTAAATATCTATTATGTCAATCATAAAAATATATTTTAAGCGAGTTTAGAGAGTTTTAGGGGAATAAAAACAGGTATTATAAAGTGGAAAGTTAAATGCTAAGGTTTTTTATAAAGAACAGTAAGCTCAAAAATTTATTACCAAAATGAGGGGACTTATGCTTATCGTTTCTATTATTTTATCCTTTATTCTGCATTTCCGTGTAGCTCTTAGGTTGATCTAGGAGCCAGTCTCTAGTAATCAGCGTTCTTTATCTGATGTTATACTGTTTTCTATTTTACGAAAAGTGCTTTGAGTTGTGATATTTTTGCTCCTGAAATCATGGCACGTCTTATTGCGCATTTTTTTATCTGTTCGGTTGCAATTTGTTTAAATTTGTCATCAAAGCTGTGTTGGATGAAATTTTTACCGATTTTATCACAGATGGCTATTTTATCTCCAATAGGAACAGTATGAAATCCTACAGCTATATGAGGTAAAATAGAGTAACATTTGTTTGAAATTGATTGTTTTTTGAAGAAGTTGTGAGGGTTTGATCTTAGCTATAAGCGTAGCAAGGGGAGATCAGATATATTTGTTGTGCTCTGTTAATTTCAGAAATCATTTCTCAAGAGTTTTGGGGAGATAAGGAGATAATTAAACGTGCGATTGAAAATTATGATTGTTGAAAGGACTATTATCAGGTTGAGGAATCATCGATGAGATCTTAAGGTAATCACATAATTCTTCAATTTTCAGATTATGATCACAATATTGTAAGTTTGATGATGGGGGATACTTTTCTGTATTGGTTTAATAAGGCGGAATTGGTTATTAAAACAGTTTGCTGAACATTTATTCTTATATAATCACGAGAAGGGAGAATTTCTATAATTGCAAGGCCCTGCTCGGAGGGATTTATTGCTCTTGCAAAAAAAATCTATATATAATAAAATATAAGAGCAGTTAGTCGTGCTAAGTGTGGGAGGGGAGTAGACGATTATAGGGGGCTGATTTTCAAAGATCGATGATACGCGTTTTGCTAGAGGATGGAGCGCGAGTTTACGTTTTTCAATTCACGTAAAGCCGATTAGACATGTTCTTCAGATTTTATGGAGATATGTGGTATGTTGTTATTATATTGAGAATATATTATTCCCAAATTAATTTGAAGCGTGGGGAATTTGTTCTGTTAGGTGCATTTCTATGGGGTGCTAGGCTATGAACAGGCGGCATCAAAGGGCGCGCTGATATTTATCTAGCAAAAAACTTTTCAGGAAAAAATAATGAAACAGGATATGTTTTAAAAGGTATCTGTGTGCAGATAAAAACGCGGTGGAGAGTATAAAGAATTCAAAGCAAATCTTAGTTAGCTTGTTTGGTATGGAAAACAGTTAACAAAAATTATAGTCCACTTCTTATAAAGAGAGTGAAACAGTTTATCAATATCTTGCGATAACAGCTCAAAGGATTGAGATTATTTGTACAATTCACAAAGTACGGATGCGAAACGTTTATAGGTACTATGGTCGTACAAAATATTCTGATGAGACAAATTTGAAGCGTTGAAAGCATAAGCCTCATCAAGACTTCAAAAACATTAGCAAGTTTCCTATTCGGTTGACAGGCGATTATGCTCAATGGTTATTGTATCTGACCCACAATAAGGGATTGTATGAACAGTGTTTATAAGCTTTATAACAAGATGAGAGATTTTAATAATAGTAGACCGCTCCAATGAGGAAATAAGAGACAAACAACATAAAGCCAGAGATTACATTGAAAAGAAAAGGCATTGATATTGATTTTATTAGAAAAAGTATGGTGAGATCATTTCATTTAAGCGGAGGAAAAAAAGAAAAAAACTCTAATAAGCACAGGTGATACAAGAGAGATGATATATTAACTGATAATGATAGGAGGAATTCTAGTGGGCATGCGCAGATTTAGCATCATTGTCCAGAGAGGAAACGGTTGTCTCATATAGTCAGCCAAAAAAATTATAAGAAGAGTTATTAAGAAAAACGGGGGATTGTCATGTCTAATATTTACGATTGGTCACTAACGGCTGATGAAAATGCGAATTCAGATAGCATTATTAATTGGGCGGAAGGTCAGCTGCCTAGTTCTGTCAATGATAGTGCACGAGCAATGATGCAACGTGTGCGTGAGTATCTTGCAGATAGTGGCGGTTCTATTGATTCAAAGTTTATGGTGAATCCAGAAGACAAGAAAACATCAATTATGCTAACGACAGCTTCACCTATAACAAAATACAAAAATGATATCATTATACGTTTTAAGGCACGTGGCGTGAATATTGGCACGACAACAGTAATCGTTAATAGAATAGGAGAGAAACCACTTTATAAAGCCACCAATATGGGTATTATACCATTAGAAGGTGGTGAGCTACAAACAAATGGTATTTATGAAATAGTCTATAATGACGATGTTTCAATGGAAGACCGAGATGGCTGGTATCTCTTAAACCCCACACCTCTTCCACCACCAAAGGTAGAAATCTTTCCTTGCGGATTTATTGCGACCTTTGCTATGCAAGAAGTCCCGAGCGGCTGGCTTTTATGCGATGGTGCTATTTATAAGCGCAAAGATTATCCGCAACTATTCAAGGCAATAGGTGATAAATGGGGAAAAGACAGTAATACAACTTTTAAAGTTCCTGACTTTAGAGGGATGTTTTTACGCGGCTTTGATGATGGCCGAGGTTTGGATCCAAATAGACGTTTTGCAAATCAACAGCAAGATAGTATTAAATTGCATACACATGCTTGCACCATTGAAGTATCGGGGCAGCATACGCACAATTTTCAGTATGCAGGAGTTGGATGGAGTGCTAATGATATTGGCAGAAGGAACCCTAGTTATCACTATCAAACTATGACAGGGACAACACAATCAGCTGGTGCACACACACACAAAGTGTCTCTTTCTTCTACAGGTGAGGCAGAAACACGCCCTGTTAATACAACAGTTGTTTATGCCATAAAATCATAAGATTGATCGGATGATAAATATTAATCATCGCATCGATGATATTGTTAACGCGGATTTTCTCTGCAAGGAATAAATAACTTATAGCACCATTTAAAAGAGGTAAAGGTACCAAAGTGCTGTTCAAATAGTTGTTTAGTTGATAATTTCAGATATTTGTCATGGCAAGGGTATAGCTTATGACAAGAAAAAATCATGTGAAAGTTATTTTTCTTTTTAATAAGTGCAACCCGTACAGAGAAAATGAGGAAAGTTCACTATAAGTTTGTCACTCAGAGGTATCTACAAAGATATATGTTTTTATAACGTTTTTTCTAGAACGTATAAAATTATAATATCTTTAGTATAAGATAAAAAGAGTTAACATATTTGTAACACTGAATGTTGCACATTCATATGAAAGAGTTACTTTTAAAATAAAGTAATTTCTGAATGTGCTTGAGTCTTTTATTTTTATCATACACCTCGATTTTTCGATGTCATTAAACAGATTTTCAGAAAAACACGCTGTTTCATAAGGAGAGCGCTGTCTGTGGCAGTATAAAAGGAATATCTGCTTTAGGTAATTCAGAAACGGTCAAGGAACAATGATAAACATCGCGCAGATTTGGCGTTGTCAAAACGGCCGAGACATTCCCTTCGCAATAAATTTTCCCCTGTTTGAGCAATATCATTTTATCGGCATAATGGGCAGCAATATTAAGATCATGAAGAACAGCAAGAACGCCGCCACCACAACGGGCAAAATTTTTGGCAATATCCATAACAACAAGCTGGTGTTGGATGTCGAGGTTAGCAATAGGTTCATCTAATATCATCCAGCGAGGAATTCCATTATGAACAGGTTTCCAGATTTGGCAAAGGACACGAGCAAGTTGTACTCTAGCTTGTTCTCCGCCTGATAATTGGTGATAATATCGATCACTATAGTTAGCAAGACCAACGCGTTCTAAAACCTTTTGGGTAAGGTTTTTCAATTCATCTTTTGCGATGGTGAATTGGTTCGCGGAGAGACCAAGTTCTACTACTTCATAGACTAAGAATGGAAATGCCAATGTTGTTGATTGCGGGAGTACAGCACGCATGGTTGCCATTTCATAAGCTTTTGTCTGGATAACATCATGATCATTTAAGGTAATTTTTCCACTGTAGGGAATTTCTCCACTCAGTGCTTTAATAAAAGTACTCTTCCCAGATCCATTGGGGCCAATAATGACGGTGAGAGCACCACTTTTGGCTTGAAGATCAACACAATTAAGAATCTGTTTTTTCCCACGTTGAACACAAATATTGACTGCTTTGATCATGAAAGATTTGTTCCTCGTTTGCATATAAGGATCCAAAGGAAAAAAGGGGCACCAAAAAGTGCTGTAACAATTCCGATTGGCAATTCTGCGGGGGCAACAATGAGGCGCGCAAATGTGTCAGCAAAAATGAGTAATGCTGCCCCCAAGAGAGCAGAGCAGGGAATAAGATAGCGGTGATCGGGACCAATTAGCTGACGCAAAATATGTGGAACAACAATACCAATGAAACCAATTCCGCCACTAACAGCGACTGCACTACCACACATAAGCGCAACAAGGAAAATAGCAATATTTTTAACCAGTTGGATATGGAAGCCAATATGACCAGCAACCGCTTCTCCAAGAGAAAGAGCATTAAGTGCGCGTGACAGAAAGGGAGAAAAAAGGAGACCAGCACAGATAAAAGGCAAAATAAGCCAAACTTTCAACCATGTTGCTCCAGCGAGAGAGCCAAGATTCCAAAAGGTAATATCACGGAGTTGTTGGTCATTTGCTATAAAAATTAATGTTCCAACAACAGCACTGCTTAAAGCACCAAGAGCAATACCGGCAAGAAGCATTGTTGCAATAGAAGTACAACTATGACGCGTTGCTATTGCATAGAGAATAATTGTTGATAAAAGTCCGCCAAAAAAGGCACCTATAATCACCTTGTAAGGTTCTAGAAAAGGTGCCAATGAAGAAGGAAAGGCAATACCGACAACAATTGCTAAGACTGCTCCAAGTCCAGCACCTGCTGATACACCTACAATTCCAGGATCGGCAAGAGGATTACGGAAAAGCCCTTGCATAAGAACACCGGAGACAGCTAAAGCTGCTCCAATCAACAATCCCAAGATAACACGGGGAAGCCTTATGTCGATAAGCACGAGGTAATCACGCGTTTTACTACTTATTGAAAAATCTTGTGTAAGCATCACATGGAGAAGATCAACGAAAGAAACCTTTGCTGCACCATTCAAGAGCCCACCAAAAATACTGAAGGTAAGGAATATTATTAAGCTTAATAATAAAATCTTCCCCTGTTTTGAACGGTTTACTTTTTTACCTTCTTTTGCTTCAGGTAAATGCATCATGGATGTACCGTCTGCCATTTTTACCAGCTCTTACCGTTTTTATTTGCACCATAAAGTATCTCAATAAGCTCTCTTGATGCGTCTGCAGTGCGTGGACCAAATCCCAAAAGATACATAGCATCCATCTGTTTTATGGCATGATTTTTCGCTGCAGTTGTTGCTTGAACTGCCGGTATGGCTAAAATCTTATCAATGCTGGTTGATTTTGCACCATGTTTTACAAGCAAAATAACATCGGGATCTGATTTCAATAACGCTTCGCCGTTGAGAAGCTTATATCCTTTATAATCGGTGATAGCATTGATAGCACCTGAAAGTTTTATCATACTATCAGCTGCAGTACCTGTACCAGATGCCATGACGCGTCCATTTTGCACAGAGAAAACAAAAAGGACACGCTTTGGTTTTGTTACTTTCGCCAAAAGCGCATCGTTGTCTAAAAAATTACGCTTCAATTTTTCAATTAACGCAGCGGCTTGAACTTCCCGATGAATGGCTTGACCAACAAGGCGAATCTTTTCTATCACATTTTCACGGGAGTAGTCTTCTGGTATGATCACCAGAGGGATTGATGTTTTTTTGAGAATATCAATTGTTGAAGCAGGACCGCTTCCTTCAACAAGCAATATGCCCTCTGGGGCAAGTGATAAAACACCCTCAGGTGAAAGAGCACGCATATATCCAAGGACAGGAAGCTTGAGCGCTTCTTGCGGGTAGACGCTTGTACTATCACGGGCGACAAGTTGATCTTGGGCACCCAATGCATAAACAATTTCTGTAAGTGCTCCGCCGATAGAAACAATTCGAGCATTTTCAGGAAAACGCGTTGTGGGTTCAGCAATCACTTGTTTAGAAAAACAGGTAAGAGAGAGCAGTAAACACATAAGAAAAAGGTTTGATAGCCTATGCAAAAGAGATATGAACATGTCCGACCTTACCTTATCTTAGTTACTGCTGTTTTCTTGGCACGATGGTAAACCATTCAATAAAGAGCGCCAATCTTCACGTTCTTTTTGACCCTCCTTGCGTACGCCAAAGAATTGAATAATCATCTCATCATTTTTATCGAAAACTTCAAGTGAGTTGACATAACCATCAATTGTAGGTTTGCGAACACGCCATACCTTATTGATCCCAGAAACGAGTAAATGGAGGTGAAATTTTTGATCGAGAACATTAAGCCAAGGTCCCATTTGCTTAATGTTCTTTACTTGCCCAGTGAAAATTTGGATACATCCTTTATTTCCAACAAAACACATAATTGGTAACTCTTCTTGCGCAACTTGTTTGAGCATCATCTCAACAGCTTCTATTTTTAACTCATCGGCAAATTCATTTCCGGCATGTTTTACAGCATCATGTCGATTAATCTTTAGTTCAGAAATAATCCCATGAAGTTGATGCACATCAGTCATCTGTCGCCAACGATCTCGGAACTTTTCAACATCAAGCTTTGCCATATCACATTGTACTGGAGTAGGAACGGAAGAAATATCAAGTACGGGTGATTGATCGTCATGAAGCAACTTTTTAACAAGTGCAGCCCATTCTTCCATATTTGTTGCGTCTTTAGAATAGAGCTTGAAGATAGCAATGCCATATTGATCAAAAAATTGCAGACTTTTCATAGGTGTTCCGAGAATAGTCACGTCATGCTCAAAACCAAACTTCCACTGTTTTGAAAAAATACGCAAGTCAATTTCACCGAGTGTTATCGGAATATGCTGGCTTTGAACAATCTTCTCAAAACATCCTGTTATTTCATGGACAGCATTTTCATTCCGTGTTAATGCCATGACTATTCCAAGTTTAGGAGCATTTTCCAAGAGAGTAGCGACATCAGCGCGTAGTTTTTTTGCTTTTCCAATTGTACAATAAGCCGCAATGAGTTCCGCTTCGGATATACCAATAGAGTCCGCAAAATCGCGGCTACGCATCTCTTTTTTTTCTTCACGCAAGCGAATAATCATTTCGGCTGTGTATGACATGGGCTTATCCTTATCTTACCTGTTTGAGGGTTAACTGTTTAATTTTTCAAATCAAAGAAAGTAAGTCGAACCACTATCAACTAATGGTTCAACCCACTACCAAATAAGCCCTTATTTTATCAACAGTAGAACAATAAAAAACAATAAATTACAAATAGTTAAAGCGCAAACCTCAAAATTTGTTGTTCAAAGAACAATAAGAATAGAAACGCAATAATTTATTCTTTATCGATATAACCTTTTTCATTGATCTAATGGTTAACAAAAGTGACTAAAATTTTTGCACGAACGAAACTTTAAAGTTGCGACCAGGCTGACTATAATAATCCTTCGGCGTTGAGCTTTCACCGGAAGGAAGATCTGATACATTCCAATATTTTTGATTGAACAGATTATAAACACCAGCCCTTATAACAGGACCCTTTTCACCAAAGGGCTTCAACCAACCTGACACATCAATAATATTATAACCTGGAATTTTTTGATAGTCCGATTCCTTAGCAACTTTATCACGTTTGGCAGATGAGGTAAGCACGACGTCTGCTCCCCAGATTTCTTTTGCATATCCGATCCCAGCAATCACTTTTAAAGCTGGAATTGAGTTAAGATATTCATCTTTATCAAGATCCTTTCCTTGCGAATAGGTAAGAGAAAAATTGCTATGGAATCCATCATTAAGAGCCAAATGTATTTTTGCTTCAGCACCATAAATACGCACATTTGCAAGATTTCTATAATGGCGACGTCCCAATGGGTATTCCTCTGATCCCCCTATATCCACAGTATCTATGAAGTCCTTGTATTGATTGAAAAAGGCACTGAGTGAACCACCGAAATTTCCATTTCCATACCTTATGCCAACATCATATCCATTGCTCGTTTCTGCTTTTAGATCAGGGTTGCCCTTCGAGTAATAAGCAGAGGGTTTCATATAAGAGACGTAAAGTTCTGCAATACGTGGTGCACGAAAAGCCTGTGCCCATTGAGCATAAAGCGTTACTTGATCACGAACATCCCACTCCACACGTAATTTGGGAGAAAAACGTGAACCATTTCTTTCTGGAGGAAATTTGTCAGAAAGCAGAGTTTTCTCATAAGAAGACGTTTTCTGAGGGACATACTTATACCAATCATAACGAATTCCAGGTGTTATACGGAAATGGTTATCAGCAAGGCCAATTTCATCTTCGAAAACAAAACCCAAATTATAGCCATTTGTATCTGGTGAATCTGACCGATTAGCGGGTACAAAGAGGCACCCCCATGCATTTTCCGGCAAGTGACAATTATCTTTCCCGAACAAATAATGATGAAACTTAGATGACAAGACATTAGCGGCAAGCTTTAACGTATGGTCTACAGTGCCAATATGAACTTTCTTGAGAGCATCAGCATTGAAACCATAATTGGTATTACGCAAAAAATTATCTCTCAAAAAATCCCCTTTGGGTGCCCGAACACGAAATGAAGTCGTAATATCATGACTTGACTGTCTTTGCCAATAAATCTGTCCACGAAACGCATCAAAAATAGCATCTTCATTGCCGTTATAGTCATAAGAAAGAGAAAAGCGTTCACGGAGTTTGTCGTTCTTCTCATAAACGGAACCAGGGGCATAAGATCTTTCAGAAGCATTCAATAAATGTGTATCAACATTGTGACCAAAACGCTCTGCTGTAAAACCAAGTCGGTGATTGTCATCAAGGTATTGGTGAATTTTAAAGAGCAAATTATTTTGGTCAAAATGAGCAGGGTTTTTACGTGTGCGCTCTTCATAGCCTTCTAGGGTTCCCATATTTTTGCGTTCATGACCTTCCGCATAAGAACCTTGGAAAAGCAAAAACGTTTGTTGAGCACGCACTGCAACAGCTTGATCTACGTGCCAACTATTATCAACAGAATGATAACCACCTCTTATAAGACCACCCCAATTTTTTCCTTCTGTGATAAGATCTTCAGGATCAAGGGTACGCAACGCAACAACTCCTCCTAGTGCACCAGATCCATAAAGACTAGAATCCGGTCCCTGAATAACATCAAGTGTGGAAAGCGCACTAAAGTCAAACATTGTGTTACCACTGTTATCACGCAATATATCATTGAACCATGGAAGAACAATACCATCCATTGTTGTGAGAACACGGTTTGCTTCTAAACCACGAATGACAAAACTGTTATTGCTTGGGCTATAGGATACGCTTGGATAAAGACGACTAATATCATAGGCATCAGTTATTTGCTTCTCACGAATATCCTTCGCGGTTTTCCGATCTGTCAGAATAGTGACCGAATCCAAGGCCGTCCCTATTTTTTTCTCTTCAATAACAATTGGTTTGAGTTCAGTGATAGCACCTCCATCTTTATTTTGTGCAAAAACAAATGAAGGTATACAGACCGATAATGCACTTAAAATCACACAACTTTTATAGATATTTTTTCGTCTTATTTGCATAACACATCACAACCCTTTTAAACATCCCCTCTTTGTTTTGAAATTTTATTTACATACAAAAAGGCTGGACCTGCTGATTAAAACTTGCCAGCCAAGTAGAAATGATTTTGATAACAACACAAAATCACTGAAAAACCATATTAAACATGACAAAATCAGTCAAGAAAAAAGTTGCATTTTCAAAATAGCCTGTTTTAATGAGATCGAACCCCAATATTAAGCTTAAAATAGTGGCAGAAGAAACGATGAATTTTGCAAATACGAAGCAATTATTAACTCTTTGGATTGGTGCATTTGTTGGAGCTTTCTTTTTGCATGTATTATTGGGAGCGCAGTTTTATTTTCAAAGTACTGGTGTAAGTAATGGCTTGCTCTCGTCGGAGATTATGCTGACTTTTGTGCAAGAAACTGTATATTCGGATGTTGATACAGACTTATCAGATATTCATACAGAGTCGGATATTAATACAGAGCCAAAAGTATTACAGTCTGATCTTTTAGAGCAAGAGTCAGAGGAATTGGAATCCGTGGATAAAATTCAATCGGAAGAACCTCAGCATATGGTAGAACAAGATGACTTAAAGTCTTTGGAAGAACCCCTTATTCAAAAAGTGGAGCATAAAGCGTTTATCAAAAAAACAATACCGATGCCAAAGGCTGTAATAAAGCGCTCCAATGCAAAGGTGGTACGTTCCTTTTCCACCAACAAGGGTGGCGATACGGCAGTGCTTGAGGATGCGTTATTAGTGGAATGGTTGGCAAAGGTGCAGGCGCAGTTAGAAAGGCAAAAAAAATATATTGTGGGACAGCGTACAAGTCGTGCAAAAGGAACGGTGAAGTTAGAATTTATGGTGCGTGAGCAGGGGAGTATTTTTTCTAGTCGTGTAGCGGTTTCTGCTGGTGATCCGGAACTTGATCGATTAGCGATGGCGGCACTTCAACGTGTTGGTAATTTCCCACCGCCCCCTGCATCAAAAGTGAACAAAATTATCAGAGTGTCCTTAATATTTAGCTGATTTTGATACAATTTTTCAACTTCATTTTTACACTGCTTATTTTTAAGGTTGTTATCGTGCTTTTTTATGTTGCGCTGAGGGTTTATGAATAAGGAGAAAGAATAAGTGTTTTTTCAATGGGTGAGATTACGTTGCTTCCATCGGCCGAAAACGAGGTCGGTTTTTATGTCTGTAATTCCTGTAAGTCTGGCTTTGTAAACCTCATAATTTTCCATGACACGCATAACGTAATTACGTGTTTCTGTGTAGGGGATGCGCTCAATCCAATCGATTACTTTGTCAAGAGATTGACCTCTAGGGTCACCATAACGTTGTATCCATTCACTGACACGACGAGAGCCTGCATTATAAGCGATAAGAGTCAATATGTAGGATCCATTAAAACGTTCCAACTGTTCTTCCAGAAAGTGGGCGCCTAATGTAGCATTATAACTGGCGTCACTGCTGAGTTTTTTCGGTGACCACGCAATCGAATACTTCTTTGCAAGTGCTTTTGCTGTCGTAGGGAGCAATTGGAGGATACCTTGTGCACCTGCTTTTGATATGGCTGTTGGATTAAATTCGCTTTCTTGACGCGCAATGGCATAAATAAGCGCTTTCCCTATGGCAGAAATATTGGCAGAGGCTGGTATAGCACCGAGAGGGTGGGAAAGTGCACCGACGTTTTTACCCTGAAACACAGCAGTTTTTCCAATTTTTAGGCTGGTATAATAATCACCATTTTTTTCTGCCATAACGGCCAGCAGAGCTAATTCCCCAGGGCTTTCTATTTTTTCTCCGAGTTCTCTATAAAAAATTTTAGCAAAATCCGAATAGCCAGCTGCTTCAAGGCGTTGAATTGCTTTAATAGCTTTTCGTGTGCTAAAATGTTGCCGCTCAGCAGTTGTTGGTTTAGGAAAGAAGACTTCGAGTTTTTTTTGATTAAGCCGTGAAGCTGCTAATTGACCATAATAAGTTGCACTAAAGTGGGCTGCGCGATGAAAATAATGTTGGGCGTTTTTATGTTTTCCTAGGATCTCTGCTGCTCGTCCCATCCAATAGTATCCACGAGATGCGGAAAGAGGAGCAGAAGATAATTGAGGAATACGTGAAAAATGGTGCATTGCTGATTGAGGGTCACGAAGAAACCGGAGTGCATACCATCCTGCATGAAATTCAGAATCCACAGCCAATGAAGATGTCATTCCAGTATGTGTTGCGACGAGTTGATAAGCAACTTTAGGTTTGTTTAAATCGAGCATTTCGCGAGAAAGGGCGCGTCGTTCTTTCCATAATGCATGAGGGTTCATAAGACGTAATGTATCTTTGGGTATACTCATCATGAGTGTTGCGGCTGCACTATATTGTCCAGTTCGGCGAAGATGGCGGATTTGAGCAAATTGTAAAAGAGGATCTTTTTGCCATAATCTCTGCACGGCGCGTAATTTTTGTGTGGCTTTAGGATCATTTTTTTCGACGGCAACAAAAGCATTAAAAAGAGATTGAGCTCGGGCTAATTTTGCAACGCGTTCAGCTGAATCGAACCGATGTGTGTAAAGCATAAATTGCATGCGCTTTAGGTGATCAATCGGTTTTAATGCCGCGCTTACATTTTTAAGAACAAGTTCTTCTTCTTGTGCATTGAGTTTTGTTGTATGCCACCATGGTGTGATCATTTGTCGAGCATGGGCCGTTTGTCCAGTTGCGATAAGCGCTTTAGCGAATGCAGCCATACCTTGTGCTGTGAGGGGTGAATGATGAGAAAATTTTTGGATGATTACATGCGTAGAATTGGTTTCATTGATAAAAGCACGTTCAGCATTGCGTTGCATAGTAGCTATCCCTGGCCATCCTTTTAGTTCTTTGATTGCATTAAATATTTCAGTGCTTGGGACATTGGCTCGGCTTGATATCCCGATCGCCCATGTCAAAATATGGCGATCAAGGCTATTCTTTTCCATTGAATTACGAAGGCTGATTGTTTTTGCAATATCGTTGTTTGAAAGTGCATCTAGTCCCGCTTTAAGTTGCTTGAGTGTCAGAATGTTGTCCGTTGTTGTATGAAACTCGTTAAGAGGACTCTTAGCTTCTTTTTTCATGACAAAGGGGATCGGGCGAACCAAAGGGATTGGCGCTTTTGTGTGCAGAAGGATTGTTTGTGCATATGCATTTGAAGATAAAATTGTTGCTACTAGTATAAATGCAGGAAAGGTTGATACAAAAAGAGAGGCGAAAAATGCACGCATAGAGAAAGACCTTGAGATTTTGCCTTTTGGAAACACTCAAAAATTTTTAAAACAGAAGCGTGAAAAACGGGTTAATATATGGCTGATATTTTAAGGGAATGTTAGGAATTGAAAGAGATCCATGCTAGTCTTGTGAGAACTTGTGTGAAATTCATCTTGCTTCAGTGATAGAGCAAGACTATGTTCTATAGTTGCTAATTTACAAAGGCGATAAAAAAATAAAAAAGTGAGCATTACAGGGAGTTTATCATGTTCAAGGGAGCCGTGACCGCACTTATCACACCGTTTGATGACAATGGCGCTATTGATGAGAAAGCATTTTGCAATTTTGTTGAGTGGCAAATTACACAGGGTATTAATGGCGTAAGCCCTGTTGGTACGACAGGTGAATCACCGACTTTAAGTCATGAAGAGCATAAGCGGATTATAGAATTGTGTGTTGAGCAGGTTGCTAAACGTGTCCCTGTTATTGCTGGAGCAGGATCAAATAGTACAAGTGAGGCTGTAGAGCTTGCACAGCATGCGCAAAAAGCAGGTGCAGACGCAGTTTTGGTTGTGACACCCTATTATAACCGACCTAATCAGAGGGGATTATATACGCATTTTTCTTCCATTGCGAAAGCTATTTCTATCCCGATTATAATTTATAATATTCCCGGTCGTTCCATTATCGATATGGCTGTGGAAACGATGGGAGACCTTTGTCGAGATTTTAAAAATATCATTGGTGTAAAGGATGCAACGAGCAAAATTGAGCGTGTCAGTGAACAACGTGAAAAATGTGGGAAGGATTTTGTACAGCTTTCCGGAGATGATTGTACAGCATTAGGTTTTAATGCCCATGGGGGTATAGGATGTATTTCAGTTTCATCCAATGTTGCTCCAAAACTTTGTGCAGAGCTTCATGCTGCTTGTTTTCGTGGTGATTATAAAACAGCACTAGAATTAAACGATCGTTTGATGCCCCTTAATCGTGCAGTATTTATTGAGCCAAGTCCAGCAGGCATTAAATATGCTGCCGCAAAATTGGGACTTTGTGGTAATATTGTTCGTTCACCTATTGTTCCGCTTGCAAGTACCACAAAGAAGATCATTGATGCGGCTTTGCACCATGCTGGTCTTCTTAAAGAATAAGTGACATTGATGTAGCCATGACCAAAAAAAGGAACGCACCAATCCGGAAAATAATTGCGGATAATCGTAAAGCCCGTTTCAATTTTGAGATTCTTGATAATCTTGAAGCTGGTCTTGTCCTTCAGGGAGCAGAAGTAAAATCTTTGCGTTCCAATCATGCGAATATTGCCGAAAGTTATGCCAGCTTTGAAAATGGGGAGCTATGGTTAGTTAACAGCTACATTCCTGAATATACGCAGGCCAATCGTTTTAACCACGAGCCGCGTCGTTTGCGTAAATTATTAATTTCAAAACGTGAAATGGCGCGTTTTTTCAACGCGACTTCTCGTGAAGGAATGACACTTGTTCCCCTCAAACTTTATTTTAATGAACGAGGGCGTGCTAAGTTGGAGATTGCTCTGGCGCGTGGGAAAAAACTTCATGACAAGCGCGAAACTGAAAAAAAACGTGATTGGGGGCGTGAAAAAGCAAGGCTTTTAAAAAGATATGGATAACAGAATTGGTTTGTATATTTTTTATAGCGCAGCTAGGAAAATTTTAGCATTGATCCAGATATGTTTTTGCTGCTTCGAAAATCTGGTGGAACATAGCATCTGTTAAGCGTCCTGTATTGGTATTATAGCGTGAACAGTGATAGCTTGAAAAGATGCGCAATCTACCGATGTTACTTATTTCCCCATGTCCAAAAGGGTGTGCTAAAATTTTTGCATTGAGAGCGCGTATTGTTGAAGAGTGCGCAATAGTGCCGAGGGTGATGACGGCTTTAAGTTTGGGAAGATTTGTTAAAAGGGGCGAAAAGAAATATCGGCAAGTGTTGATTTCCGTGCCAGTAGGTTTGTTTTCTGGTGGGACACAACGTACTGAATTAACAATTGCCGTATCAATCAGTTCAAGATTGTCATCTGCTTTTTCTTCAAAGGTGCCTTGGGCAAAACCAAACTTTTTTAAAGTAGAATAAAGCAAATGTCCCGCATAATCACCAGTAAACGGGCGTCCAGTTCGATTTGCACCCCGTAATCCAGGAGCAAGACCAACAATGAGAAGACGTGTTGTGGCTGCACCTTTATGGGGAAAGAATGGGCTTACCGGTGCGTTATACCAGCTTGGTTCTTTTATACGCCAATCAGCGATGAACTTGTGTAAGCGGGGGCATAAATTGCAATTTTTCGGTGGCTCTGGGCAAAGCAATGTTGATTGGCTATTCATGGTGACAAAAATCAATCATTTTTTACAAATTCTTTTGAGTTGTGTATGGGATATATGACGGATAATGCCTTTGTAAACAACCTATGATGAAGACAAACTAGTTCTTTATAACATAGTTTAACATAAAATCATTGCAGATTCTTTTGCAAAGAGAGATAATCTTTTAGTAATTTACTGGGCAATAAGATGTTTATGAATACAGTGTCTCATGGGAAGAAGTCTCTTGTTTTATGAATATCTAATCATAAAGATATATACATTAGACTGTTTTTCTTGCAAAAGATTTTTAATAATTTTAAATAGTTGATATTGGTTTAAAGGATAGAACCTTCAGAAAGAGTATTTTTTTTAAGCGAGGATACTTCCTTTGTTTGAATTCGAAACTCTTGAAACCTTTTTTAGAGCGGTATTGATAGCCGGATTGAATAGGTTATGCGCTTTATGATAAAGCTTTCAAGAATTTTCTTCAATAAACTCTTTAAGCAAAAAAATATTAAAGTGTGTGTTGTTTTTCTTGTGTTTTATTTTGATTATTGTATATACTTCACATCCACTATGAAATTTTTTAATCTTTAAGAAAGAGGCATAAATGGCCCGCGTAACGGTAGAAGATTGTATTGATAAAGTCGATAATCGCTTTGAGTTGGTGCTTTTAGCAGGACATCGGGCACGTCAAATTTCACAGGGCGCACAGATCACGATTGATCGTGATAATGATAAAAATCCTGTTGTTGCTTTGCGTGAGATAGCAGAGGAAACTCTGTCACCTGCCGATTTGAAAGAAGATCTTATTCATTCGTTGCAGAAGCATGTGGAAGTGGATGAGCCAGAAATGGCAAATGAATATATTTCTCATTCGGGTGAATCTGAACGTGTTTTGGGTACATCATCGGAAGAAGAGGGCTGTTCATTCGATTATATGTCGGAAGAAGATCTTTTAGCAGGTATCGAAGGTCTTGTTGTGCCGGAGAAAAGCGACGATTATTAGTTGCGACGATTTATATTACAAGAATGGATATACGTTGTTATGCCGTGGCGCGGTTATTGTTCTTGTCTTTTTTATAAGGGTTATTTGTGAAAAGATAAAGGATATGCGCGTATGATGCGTCAGTGTGAACTTGTTGGGCGTGTTCAACGTTACAAGTCTGACGTGGATGAGGCTTTGTTAAATCAAGCCTACGATTATGCAATGCGCAAGCATGGCCATCAGAAGCGTGCTTCGGGTGATCTTTATTTTTCTCATCCTTTGGAAGTTGCCGCTATTTTGACAGATATGCGATTGGATGAGGCAACAATTGCTGTTGCTCTTTTGCATGATACGATTGAAGATACGAGCGCTACACGAGCGGAAATTGATCAACTTTTCGGTTCTGAAATTGGTAAGTTGGTTGAAGGGCTTACAAAGCTTAATAAGCTTGATCTTGTATCGAAGAAGGCAGTACAGGCAGAAAATCTTCGTAAGCTTCTTATCGCTATTTCTGATGATGTGCGTGTTCTTTTAGTCAAACTTGCTGATCGCCTTCATAACATGCGTACCCTTGGCGTTATGCGTGATGAGAAGCGCCGGCGAATTGCTGAGGAGACAATGGATATTTATGCGCCTCTTGCTGGTCGTATGGGTATGCAGGATATGCGCGAGGAATTAGAAGATCTCTCTTTCTTTTATTTAAATCCAGAAGGTTATCGTACGATTACCAATCGTCTTTCTGAGTTATCAAAACGCAATCGTGATTTGCTTTCCACAATTGAAAACGAGTTGACAAAACTTTTTTTCGAGCATGGCATTAAAGCGAATGTTAAAAGCCGTCAGAAAAAATCTTATTCCGTCTTTCGCAAAATGGAAAGCAAGGCGCTCTCTTTTGAACAATTATCCGATATTTTTGGATTTCGTGTGATTGTTGAAACAGTACATGATTGTTATCGGGCTCTTGGTGTTATTCATACGACGTGGCCAATGGTTCCTGGTCGTTTTAAAGATTATATTTCTATACCAAAGCAGAATGATTATCGTTCCATTCATACAACGATTGTGGGACCATCGCGACAACGTGTTGAATTGCAGATTAGAACTGCTGCTATGGATGAAATTGCTGAATATGGCGTTGCGGCACATTCCATTTATAAAGAGCAAGGTTCTAATTATTCGGCTTCGAGGTTATCAAATGAAACAAATGCGTATGCATGGTTGCGCCAAACGATTCAATCTTTGTCCGATGGAGATAATCCGGAAGAATTTTTAGAACACACAAAGCTTGAGCTTTTTCAAGATCAAGTTTTCTGTTTTACTCCGAAAGGTCGGTTGATTGCCTTTCCAAAAGGCGCCACACCTATTGATTTTGCTTATGCAGTCCATACCGATATTGGTGATTCTTGTGTGGGTGTGAAAATCAATGGTCGTATTATGCCTTTAATGACCAAATTAAAAAATGGTGATGAGGTTGATATCATACGTTCACAAGCTCAAATTCCGCCACCAGCGTGGGAGCTCCTTGTCGTAACGGGGAAAGCGCGTTCAGCCATCCGTAGAGCAACTCGCACAGCGGTACGCAAGCAATATTCAGGTTTGGGTTATCGTATTCTCGAACGTTCGTTTGAATATATAGGCAAACAATTTTCAAAAGACATTCTGAAGCAAGTTTTGTCACGTTTGGCACGTAAAGATGTGGAAGACGTATTAGCAGCTGTTGGGCGTGGTGAATTGCCTTCTGCTGATGTGATAAAAGCGGTTTATCCTGATTATCAAGATTACCGTGTGGTACAAAAGTCGTCTTTTAAGCCTGGAGAAGAGGGGTGGTTCAATATTGAAAATGCTCAAGGTATGATTTTTAAAGTTCCAGAAAACGAAAAGGGTATAGCTTCAGAGGAGGGACATCAATCCAAAGCATTACCTATTCGAGGAACACATGGAGATATTCCCGTACGGTTTTCTCCTGAAGGAGCTGTACCAGGGGATCGGATTGTTGGTATTATGCAACCAGGTGCGGGGATTGTTATTTATCCTATACAGTCTTCGGCTTTGATGGCATATGATGATCAGCCAGAACGGTGGATTGATGTCCGCTGGGATATCGATGCCCAGATGAGTGAACGTTTTCCTGCTCGGATTAATATTTTGGCTGTTAATAGTCCTGGTTCTTTGGCTGAAATTACGCAAGTGATTTCTGCGAACGATGCCAATATTCAAAATTTATCTTTTATTCGTACAGCACCAGATTTTACAGAAATTATGATTGATCTGGAAGTTTGGGATTTAAAACATTTGAATCGTATTTTTTCTCAGTTAAAAGAAGCAGGTTCGGTTAGTACAGTACGGCGAGTCCATGGATGAAAAAGAGAAAGATTTTGCGATGAATACACAAGATGTGATTGATATTTTTAAACAAGCAGACGCTATTTTGGAAGGGCATTTTATTTTAACATCAGGTCGTCATAGCGCTACTTATATGCAAAAGGCGAAAGTATTTATGCATGCTGACTTGACAGAAAAGTTATGTCGTGGGTTGGCTGAAAAAATCAAAAAATCTGTCAAGGAAAAAATTGATTATGTGGTTGGTCCCGCGATTGGTGGTCTTATTCCTTCGTACGAAACTTCACGTCACCTTGGTGTTCCTTCTCTTTGGGTAGAACGTGTAAATGGTGTATTTGAATTGCGTCGTTTTAAAATCAAGAAGGGTGCACGGGTTGTAATTGTTGAAGATATTATGACAACAGGTCTTTCCATTCGTGAGACTGTTGAGGCTCTTGTTGCTGCAGGAGCAGATGTGCTAGCAAGTGCGTGCATTCTTGATCGTTCTGGTGGTAAGATTGATGTCGGAGTTCCGTTGATTGCACTTGCTGAATATGAGATAGCATCTTATGCGAGTGATGCTCTTCCTTCTGAACTTGCTGCACTTCCAGCAGTCAAGCCAGGAAGTCGAAATATTTAATTTTCTTTATCTTTTTTTGTTTTTATGCAAAAACTTGGCGCCATTGATTTAATGATATGGATTATTTCATTGTCAAAAGATGTATATTGAGAGTCAGATGCTTTTTCGTCGTAGAGAACCAATAGATTTTGTAAAGCGTGTTCGGCTTTGGTTATGGCCGAGTCGTTCCTTCTCTCGTTCATTTTCCTACATACGTAAACGTATTTTGCGTATATCAGCAACGCCGCATAAAGTGGCGTTGGGGTTTGCTATCGGCATTTTCTTAGCCTGTTCGCCTCTTTTTGGGATGCATATTATCTTGGCAATATTTTTTTCTTGGCTTTTGCGTGGAAATTTTGCAGCAGCGATCATCGGAACGATTTTTTCTAATCCACTCACATTTTTGCTGATTGTTATGGCTGATTATAAGGTAGGCTACCTCTGTTTATCGTTTTTTAGTAATGTAAATGAGATTTCTCTTTCTCAAATTCGCACTCTGTTTGATGGCTTGACGCTTTCAAATGTACCTCTTCTTTTTAAGGGTGCATGGGAAACAATCATGAGACCGATGATCGTAGGTGGTACCCTTTTAGGTTTTATTTTTGCTGGTTTATCTTATATAGGTGTCTACAGAGCAATTGCCCGTTTTCAACAAAAACGATATCAAAAGATTATGCAAAAAAAGCGTCTTTGCTAGGAAAATTTGGGTGATATCTTATGATTATTGGTCTTGGAAATGATTTGATTGATGTAAGACGTATTGAAAGAATGTTGGTTCGTTATGGTGACCGTTTTGTCCAACGTATTTTCACGGATATGGAGCAACATAAATCTGAAAATCTTAAAAAAAAAGCCTCTTCTTATGCAAAGAGATTTGCTGCCAAAGAAGCATGTGCTAAAGCTTTGGGTACAGGAATTGCTTGCGGTGTGAATTGGAAAGACATGGGGGTCGTTAATTTACCATCCGGTAAACCAATGATGAAATTAACGAACCGTGCGCAAATGCAGCTTCAAAAGTTATTACCTCCTCATCACGAGGCTGTCATTCATCTCAGTATAACGGATGATTTTCCTTGGGCACAAGCATTTGTTATTATCGAAGCACTTCCACGGGGATAGATATTATGGGAGATTGTGCTTTTACTATTTGAACATTATGATGAAGAAAAGTTATATCTGTGATGGGAAGGCAAACAGTGATGGTCCAGAAAGAGAAAATGCATAAAAAGAAAGAAAAAGGCGGAATTCTTGAATTTATTTTTGTTTTGATACAGGCTCTCTTTTTAGCAGCGCTTATTCGTACACTCCTTTTCCAGCCTTTTAGTATTCCTTCCGGTTCAATGCGTCCTACTTTGCTTGTGGGAGATTATCTATTTGTTTCTAAGTATGCATATGGGTATTCTCGTTTTTCCATACCCTTTTCGCCGCCTATTTTTTCCGGACGTATTTGGGCATCTCAACCTCAGCGTGGAGACGTTGTCGTTTTTCGTTTACCGAGTAATCCGGATGTTGATTATATAAAACGTGTTGTTGGTCTCCCTGGTGATCGTATACAAGTTCGTCAAGGTATTCTTTATATCAATGATGAAGCTGTTTCACGCCACTTTATGGGAAAGATTGATAATTCTGATATAACAGAGGTTAACTATCCTGTTGATGTTTATCGTGAGACGATGGCTAACGGTGTTAGCTACGATACACTTGATTTAGCTTTTATCCCGCAAGTTGATGACACAAAAGTTTTTGAAGTTCCACAGGGGCATTATTTTATGATGGGTGATAACCGAGACAATTCAGATGATAGTCGTTTGGATGTAGGGTATGTTCCAGAGGAGAATCTTATTGGTCGTGCAAGTGTGATTTTTTTCTCTATTAGCAATGGTTCAAGTGCTTGGCAGATGTGGCGCTGGCCATTTGATGTGCGTTGGGGCCGTTTGTTCTCTTTTATCAATACTGTTCATGATTTGCCGCTTGTCGAGCAAGGAACCAATGATGAATCGTCCAATCATTGATCAACTTGAAAGGCTAACGGGCCATCGTTTTAAAGATAAAGAGAGATTAAAAAAAGCATTAACGCATTCTAGTGTACATGATTTAGAACAGGGAAATTATGAACGATTAGAGTTTCTAGGTGATCGTGTTCTTGGGCTTTTGATTGCAGAAATGCTGTATCAATTGTTTCCACGAGCAAGTGAAGGTGAGTTATCGGTACGTTTGAATGGTTTGGTAAATGCGCAGACATGTGCCGATATTGCGCTAGAAATGGATTTACCTGATATGATCCATGTTGGTTTTGAGATGAAAAACTTAAAGGGTCGCCGGCTCACAAATATGTACGCTGATGTGATTGAAGCTTTGATTGCTGTTATGTATCTTGATGGAGGATTAAAGAGTGTTCGGCCCTTCATTCAAAAATATTGGCAAAGTCGAGCAAAACAGATGGATGCTGGTCGGCGGGATGCCAAGACAGAGTTGCAGGAATGGGCGCATGTACAAGGCGGTGTGCAGCCACAGTATCGGGTAATAAAGCGTTCTGGTCCAGATCACGATCCTATTTTTGTGGTAGAAGTAAGCATTTTAGGGTTTGCTCCGGAAATTGGACAGGGGAGCTCTAAACGCTATGCTGAAAGAATAGCAGCTGAAAAAATTTTACGACGAGAGGGTATATGGGAAAAAATGGAAAAAAATGATCATGGATGACGTTATCAGTACGCGTTCTGGTTTTGTTGTACTCATTGGGATGCCTAATGCTGGTAAATCGACATTGATTAACCAGTTAGTTGGAACGAAGGTTTCAATTGTGACCCATAAGGTGCAAACGACACGAACTTTAATCCGCGGTATTGTCATTCATGATAATACGCAAATTGTATTGATTGACACACCAGGTGTTTTTCGTCCCCACAAGCGGTTAGAGCGGGCTATGGTATCTGCAGCTTGGGGTAGCGCTAAGCATGCTGATGTCCTTTTAGTTTTGATTGATGCTCAGAATGGTCTGTCGGATGAAGTTTGTATGATATTAGATATTGTAAAAAATATCAGACAAGATAAGATTCTTGTTCTTAATAAGATTGATACAGTTGCTAAATCATCCCTTTTAGCATTAACTGCAAAAATTCATGAGCGCGTAAAATTTTCGCAGACATTTATGATTTCGGCATTGAATGGTTCTGGTTGTAAGGATTTGCTTCATGCGTTGAGTAACATGATGCAGGAGGGACCATGGTATTATCCGGAGGATCAAATTTCAGATATGCCCATGCGTCATCTTGCTGCTGAGATTACGCGTGAAAAACTTTTTCTTCGTCTCCATGATGAACTCCCTTATTCTTCAACAGTTGAAACAGAGAACTGGGAAGAGCGTTCAGATGGTTCAGTTAAAATTAATCAGGTCATCTATGTAGAGCGTGATAGCCAGAAAAAAATTGTTTTAGGAGCAAAAGGCGATACAATTAAAGCGATTGGTCTGGCAGCACGTAAAGAACTTATGGAAATTATGGATCAGAAGGTTCATCTTTTTCTATTTGTGAAAGTGCGTGATAATTGGGATACTGATCCAGAACGTTACCGCGAAATGGGATTGGATTTTCTAAAATAAAATGAAATGGAAAGAACAAGCTATTATCCTTGGTACGCGTCAGCATGGTGAAACAAGCGTTATTCTTGAAATTATGACGCGTCAGCACGGGCGCTATTTGGGAATAGTGAAGGGGGGGCGTTCACGTCGTATGGCAGTACTTCTTCAGCCGGGAAATTTTGTTGAGGCTGAATGGTGGGCACGCTTAGATGAACATTTGGGGCTCTTCAGAATTGAAGCACTTAAGCACTATGCTGCGCGATTAATTCTCTTACCAGAAGCTCTTTATGCTTTACAGTTAATAGCATTTTATTTACGCCTTCTTCCTGAACGTGATCCTCACCCTATTTTATATGATATTTTACATCTTTTTATGCGGCATTTTGATGATCCATTTGTGAATGCTGAATTATTAGCGCGTTTTGAGATGCGGCTTCTTGAGGAACTTGGCTTTGGTCTTGATTTGTCTCGTTGTGCTGTAACAGGCCGCCAAGAAAGGCTTCATTATGTTTCACCAAAATCAGGGCGTTCTGTATGCGAGGAAGCTGGGTATCCTTGGAGAGAGAAGCTTTTACGTTTACCGCAATTTCTGGTGCAAAGAACTGCCCGCCCTGTTGATTTTAGTGACATAAAACATGGGTTTATTTTAACAGATTTTTTTTTAACACGTCATGTTTGGGAGCCACGGGGTATAAAACAGCCATCAGTTCGTACTAATTTGATAGAATTGTTTGAACGGCGATTTCGTACGCAAGCATTAATTTATTGATTTTGATGAGAATGGATAGTTGTAAATATGCAAATTTTAAAAACAATTGCTGAAGTCCGCCAATCTATGAGAGAAGAACGATGCTTAGGACGATCTATTGGTTTTGTGCCAACCATGGGGGCATTGCATAATGGCCATCTCGCATTGGTAGAGCAGGCAAGGGCAATGTGTGATCGAGTAGTGGTGTCTATTTTTGTCAATCCAAAGCAATTTGGTCCCCATGAAGATTTTGATAAATACCCAAGAGATTTGGTGGGCGATTGTGTTTTGTTGAAAAAAGCAAATGTTGAGTATGTTTTTGCTCCTTCTACGGAAGAAATGTGGCCACCGAGAAATGAGACCATTGTAAAGGTAGAAAAGTTATCGCGTATTTTGATGGGGAGGTTACGTCCGGGGCATTTTTGTGGTGTGACAAGCATTGTTGCTAAGCTTTTCAATATTGTTCAGCCAGATAAGGCTTTTTTTGGGGAGAAAGATTTTCAACAAATTTTAATCATTCGTCGTATGGTTGAGGATTTAGCTTTTCCTATTGAAATTATTGGTGTGCCTATTTTACGTGATGCAGATGGTATCGCTAGTTCTTCACGTAATCAGCTTTTAACATTAGAAGATCGCAAAGCTGCAAAAATTATTCCTGAAAGTGGTAAAGCTGCTGAAAAGCTTTATCATCAAGGGGAACGATCAGTTGATAAATTATGTAAAATTGTTCGTAATATTTTACAGCAAGAATCGCGCGCGATTATTGAATCAATAGATTTACGAGATATGGAAACTTTATCTGTAGTTAAGGGAACCTTAGATAAACCTGCAGTTTTATTACTAAGTGTCCGTTTTGGTCAGGTTAGACTTATTGATCAATATATCTTGCAATAGAAGGACTTAAAATGAGTGTACACAAAACCATAAAGCGTGTGACTGCTTCTGAAATAAGGTCGAGAAAAGGACAAGAACCAATTGTGTCTTTAACGGCTTACCAAGCTTATAGTGCGCGAATTGCTGATCCATATTGTGATTTGCTTTTGGTTGGTGATAGCGTTGGTATGGTTGTGCATGGGTTTGATACAACGCTTCCTGTGAGTGTGGACATGATGATTTTGCATGGACAGGCAGTGATGCGTGGCTCTAAGAAGGCATTAGTGGTTGTTGATATGCCCTTTGGTTCTTATGAAGAAAGTCCAGAACAAGCTTTTTCCAATGCGTCACGTATTCTTGCGGAGACAGGATGTGGTGCAATTAAGCTTGAAGGTGGTGTTTATATAGCGGAAACGATTGATTTTTTGTGTAAACGCGGGATTCCCGTTATGGGTCATATTGGCCTTACACCCCAAGCAGTAAATCGTTTTGGTGGCTTTAAGACACAAGGACGCGATGAAAGTAATTGGCGACAGATTGAAGCGGATGCAGCAGCGATTGAAGAAGCTGGTGCCTTTGCTGTTGTTGTAGAAGGGGTTGTTGAACCTCTAGCGGTGAAGCTTACAGAAACTCTTTCTCTTCCTACTATTGGCATTGGAGCATCGAGTCAATGTGATGGGCAAATATTGGTAATGGAAGATATGTTAGGTTATGGCACGTGGGTTCCTAAATTTGTACGCCGTTACGGTATCCTTGAACAGGAAATGGAGACGGCGATCAAAAACTATGCAAATGATGTTAAATCACGTACTTTTCCCTCTGAGGCAGAAACTTATAAGCTTAAACAAAAATTAGATTAAGATAAAAAGCTCTATGGAAAAGAGTATTTTTTACAGAAGGTTAAGATAAGCGGATTTTTTGTACACATTTTGCTCATGCCCAATTTGATTTATTATTTTTTTATATGATCCATAGAATGGTCAATGAAATCAGAGTGTTTTGTGGTATTGTTGATGGCATATTGTAGAAAGTGTTTGCACTTAGTGATGTTTTCTTTTGAAGGATTTATAGAAGAGATCCTGAAAGGATAGAATTCTTCTCATAGTCTGTTTTTAAAGAGTTCTGTGAGAAGAGTAATGCTCTAATATACTCAATGTTTTTTGAGTATTATTGCCTATAAGGGTGAGGCGATAATCCACTAAAGACATAAATAATGAGATGATATATTTTTATTTTCATCAAAGGATTGCGATCTTAAGGGAAAGATACTTGTGTGATTTTTATCAGCGATAATTAAAGGATAAATGACAAAAAGAATTGCTAAGAGATTCTCTGAACATCGATCTCCTTAAAACGTATTAAAAAGGCCTTTTCAATTTGTTGTGTGGAGCATGGCTTCAAATGAAGTCCATCTGGTAAGATATCACTTGGATGACCAAAATAGCGAAGGGCTTCTTCTGTACTAAAACCAGCAAGAGTGATTGCTTCATAGAAAGCGGCAATACGGTCAGCTTGTTTGATTTTTTTTAAAAGCTTTTGATTTGGGTTAATGGGAAGAGAAAAACGCATGTGAATAACATCTTGTATACGTTTTTCAATGGATTCATATTGTTTTCCTATGACGGCTTTAAAGGGTGAAATCATGTCGCCGATGACATATTCTGGTGCATCATGAAGAAGAGCACACAGACATTCATTACTCCGTGATTGCGGAAAAAGCTTGTGAAATATTTGTTCTACTAAAAGTGAATGTTGTGCGACAGAATAGGCATGTTCTCCTCGTGTTTGACCGTTCCAACGTGCAACGCGAGCAAGACCATGTGCAATATCTTCGATTTCAACATCAAAAGGAGAAGGATTTAGCAAATCAAGCCGCCGACCAGAAAGCATTCTTTGCCAAGCACGAGCTTCTCCATTTTGTGATAATTCAGCTTTGGCCATTAGTTAGTCTCTACAGTACTTTCAGGAAAGGTAAAGTTCATATTTTCAGCAATATTTATTGTTACAGGAACATTTTCTATCGTCAATGGAATCCCTTTGTCCATAGCATCTTTGACGTGGTCGATACGCAATAAAGCTAAGCCTTCATTTGCGACACATGTTGCTAATTGTCCAAGTATTTTTGTTTGCGCTTTAATCGTGGATGCTGATGTTAAAGGGTGTTGGCTTTTGACTACCAAAACGCGGCGACGTGCTGCTCCCCGATGATGCATTCGTGAAACAACCTCTTGTCCGATATAACAACCTTTATTGAATACTAATCCACCAATTTGATCGTAATTAATATCATGGGGAAAGACTTTACCTATTTCATAATCTTGACCGCTTTCTGCGATTGCATAACGAATACGCATTCGATCCCAGTTATCATTACATTCTGAGATAGTAAATGGTATTTTTCCATAAGTTCGTATGATTTTTTCTTTTTGTGGAAATCGTTTATCCATAAAACTTGAATCACAGTTTGAGATATCCATCCCATTGTTCCAAAAAACCGTAACAACTTCTTGTAATGGTTGTGTAATTTCTACTTTTTTATGTAACTTATAAAGGAGAAGACGTTTTTGAAACATATCGGCTAAGGATTCAGCAATATCAAAAATATAGCCTTGATTTATTTTGGCGATTAGAAAATCAGCGATAACTTTTCCTTGTGGGGATAAAAGAGCACCAGGAAAAATCTCTTGTGCGCTCATTTTTTCCACATCTGTAGTAATAAGAACCTGTAGGAAATGTGTTGCTTCTTCACCCATAACTTTAATAATTTTTCGCTTTTTAAGACAAATAGCGTTTTGTTTTTCGATCATGGTTCTTGCCTTTCTGCTCAGAGTTACATAATCGGTAAAGAGATAACAAGTAAGGAGTACGGTTATGTCTAAAACATTTGATACAATTTTTAAAGGTGCAACAGTTGTAAATCATGATGGTAGTAGTAAGCGTGATGTTGGTGTCACAAATGGCCGTATTGCTGAAATTGGTGATCTTACACGTGCATCTGCTGGTGAAGTGATTGACTGTACAGGGCTTCATATTTTGCCTGGTGTCATCGATAGTCAAGTCCATTTTCGTGAACCAGGAAATGAATATAAAGAGGATTTGGAAAGTGGGTCTCGTTCTGCGGTTTTGGGGGGAGTTACAGCAGTGTTTGAAATGCCTAATACCAATCCATTAACCATATCGGAAGAAGCGTTGAACGATAAAGTGAGACGCGGATTTCATCGGATGCATTGCGATTTTGCGTTTTGGGTTGGAGGAACACGTGAAAATGTAGATGAATTGGCTGAGTTAGAAAAACTTCCTGGAGCTGCCGGAATTAAAGTCTTTATGGGGTCTTCTACTGGCGATCTTCTGGTTGATGATGATGAGAGTGTGCGCCTTATTTTAAAAAACACACGCCGTCGTGCAGCTTTTCATTCTGAAGATGAGATACGGCTCAATGAGCGTAAAATATTGCGTATTGAGGGAGATGCATCATCACATCCGATTTGGCGTGATGAAATTGCTGCATTGAAATGTACACAACGTTTAGTGAAAATTGCACATGAGATGAGGGCACGCATTCATGTTTTACATCTTTCTACAGCGGAAGAAATTGATTTTCTGAAAAATCATAAGGATGTCGCGACGATTGAAGTTACTCAGCATCATTTAACTTTGACGGCTGATGATTATCAACGACTTGGTACATTGATCCAGATGAATCCACCGATCCGTGAAAATCGCCACCGTGAAGTCCTTTGGTATGGTTTGCAGCAAGGCATTATTGATATTTTGGGTTCTGATCATGCTCCTCATACGCTTGAAGAAAAGTATAAAACTTATCCCTCTTCGCCTTCCGGAATGACAGGTGTACAGACGACTGTTGCAATTATGCTAACGCATGTAAATGCGGGGAAGATGTCTCTTGAACGTTTTGTTGATCTCACTTCGCATGGTCCTAGTCGCATTTTTGGCATAAGCTGTAAGGGGCGTATTGCTGTTGGGTATGATGCTGATTTGACTATTGTTGATCTTAAGCGAGAAGAAACTTTTACGAATGCATTGATTGGTTCGCGGGCGGGATGGACACCTTATGACGGTAAGAAGGTTAAAGGTTGGCCCGTTGGAACCATTGTTCGTGGTATACGGGTGATGTGGGAAGGGGAAATTGTTACACCTTCGCAGGGTGAGCCTATTAAATTTATAGAAACTTTGGTATGATTAGATTAAAATTTATGAGTCTTTGGAATGATTTTGTGAGTATAAAAAGCACTCATAATGCTTTTATCAGAGCATCTTGAGGTTTTGTTTTTAGCAATTGAAGCGATCATATTGAGTGAGATTTAGCTGATCAGGTTATTTTTGATGGGGTATTGCCATTCCGTCTCGCAAAAATAATGGTGTGATAGTTTTGTATAGTTCAATTATTATAATTCATAATAAGGTTTTCGGATAAGGCTCTACCTTCCTTAATATATCTCTGGTTTGCTTCGATTGCTGATTGTGTACAGTGATGATAATTTTCTGAAAAAGCACGATAAGCTTCATTAAACGCTTCGTAAAAATAAGCACGTCTTTGTGGGGATGGGTTTTCTGCTTCGATCAGTGTAGCCATGTGATTATACCATTGGTTTGTAGGGGTATTACAAAGATTTTGCAGAGAGTGTAGAGACCCTAAAATTTCTGCCAGCCGTAGCAACTTTGTATCATATGGTGGAGATTGTTGCGCAAAAGTTGATATTGAAGTGAAAAAAAATGCTAAAGCCATGATTTTTATCAATGTATTACGCATTATTTTTATTGCTCCTTTTTAATAAATTTCTATACGAATACAATAACAGATAAAATGGCTTTGTCCTTAATCACTATATGTTGAAGGACATGACGAAAATCTCTTTGCATCATTATAGACAGCAGATATGTTATGAAATTTAGGGCATAAGAAACAGTAAGGAAAGTATCATGGGAATATTAAAAACTTTGATTAAGTTTTGTCCGGTTAAAAATTTTAGATTTTCTGCATGCAATCTGTTTTTCACGAAAATTCGCGTTGTATTTATACGATGAAAGATTTTTTCCTCTGGTAGTTTTGTTATCAAGAAGAGGAGTAGCCAATTTTTGTCGATAAATGCTCTGGCCCCATAAAATAAAAAGAGGATTGTTTTTGTGACGGATGATGGATACAGCATAGATAAAATGGGGTGGTTCTGAGAATTCTACATAAAGTATATGAAAGTTTTCATTTAATCCCGCATAATTCGATGATCTTGGGTAAGGTTCACTTAGAAGAGCGACGAGTAATATCGCTAACGGAGTATAATTCATGAAAGAGTTGCGATTTTATAATACGCTTACACGCAAAAAAGAAAATTTTACACCGATAGATGCGACTAAGGTGCGTCTTTATGTTTGTGGTCCGACGGTATACGATTATGCTCATATCGGTAATGCACGTCCTGTGATTGTTTTTGATGTCTTATTTCGCTTATTGCGTCATGTCTATGGCAAGGACCATGTTATATATGCGCGTAATATTACAGATGTGGATGATAAAATTAATGCACGAGCAGCTTGCGAATATCCAGAGCTAGCACTTAATGATGCTATTCGCCAATTGACTGAACATACTTATTTTCAATTTCAACAAGATACAATGGCGCTTGGTTGTTTATTGCCAACCAGTCAACCCCGCGCAACCGATCATTTAGAAGAGATGCGTTCTTTAATTGAAAGGTTGCTTGAAAAGGGGCACGCTTATAAAGCAGAAAATCATATATTGTTTTCCGTTAGTAGCATGGGAGATCATCCCCGTTATGGGTCATTTGCAAAACGTTCCTTGGATGAAATGAGAGCGGGGGCACGTGTTGATGTTGCTGCTTATAAAAGGGATGAGATGGATTTTGTTTTATGGAAACCTTCTGCGGAAGGGGAACCAGGTTGGAAATCACCGGCAGGAATTTCTGTTTTAGGTCGCCCAGGTTGGCATATTGAATGTTCGGCAATGTCAATGGCAAAGTTATTAGCGCCTTATGGTGGTGGTTTAACCTGTGATGATCCAACTGCGAATGTTTTTGATATTCATGGTGGCGGTATTGATTTAGTTTTTCCTCATCATGAAAATGAAATTGCACAAAGTTGTTCAGCTTTTGGGATTGAGAGAATGGCGAATCTTTGGATGCATAACGGTTTTTTGCAGGTTGAAGGCAAAAAGATGTCTAAAAGCTTTGGCAATTTCATTACTATTCGTTCACTCTTAGAGAGTAATTTTTTTGAATTCAATAATGCTTTAACAGATGAAATAAAACAGAAGTGGGCTGGTTTGTCTGCGCGTTTTTCGATGTTACAAACGCATTATCGTGAACCGCTAAATTGGACGTTTCAGCGTCTAACACAATCTAGTAGTGAATTATATAGGTGGTATGAATTGCTTCATTGTGAAAGGGAATGTTTGGAGAAAAATGAAGTTCTTGATAATTCTTTGGTAGACACATTAAGTGATGATCTTAACACTCCGAGTGCACTTGCTCTTATGCGAAAGTTTTATAAAGCAGGAAATGTTGTGGCTCTCGCAAATGGAATGAATTTATTAGGATTATTGCGGCAAGAGTGGATTAGAGAGAGGGAATGTCCATTGTTCATGAGAAAAACTTCCCTTGATTCAAAATTTATTGATCAGTGTATTGCCGAAAGGCTACGACTTATCCATAATAAAGAGTGGGCAGCTGCGGATACAATTCGTAATGAGCTTGCAGCAGAGGGGGTCTCACTAAAAGATACAAAGGATCCACAGACTGGCGAGCGTATAACCATATGGGAAATAAAACGGTTTTAATTCCCATATTCTAGCAGCTTTCATAACAAGGGAGAAAGTTGATGGAATTTTTATATTATTATGGTTATATCGCACTTAAACTGATTGTAGGACTTATCGCTTTCCTCTTTATTTTAAGAACTACCGGTCGCGGTAGTCTTAGTCAAATGACACCGGTTGATTTGGTGAGCAATTTTGTGATGGGGAGTATCATTGGAGGCGTTATTTATAGTCCAAATGTTAGCAGCATTCAATTGTTGCTTATCTTATTCATTTGGCAAACCGTAGTCGCATCTCTTAATTTTTTTGCACGCTACTCAGTTTTTTTTCGTCGTCTTCTTGCAGGACGAGATATCACGCTCGTTTTAGATGGCGTATTTCAAATGGATGAAATTAAGAATTTGGGTATCAGCGTGGATGACCTAATTACAATGTTGCGGATTAAAGGTTGTAGTTTACACGAAGCCGCTTTTGTTCGTTTGGAAACCAATGGCGATTGTTCCGTTATTAAAAAGGAAGAACAGAAGAAGTCTGTCATTTTAGTACAAAATGGCGAAATTTTTGATAACGGTCTTAAAGAGATTGGTAAATCAAAAAAATGGCTTCGAGAAGAATTGAAAAAAAAGCGTGTCAAGGTTGAGAATTTATTTGCGGCAGAATGGTATGAGAATATAGACCAAAATAATAAATCTTATGGCGGATTATTTCTTGTCCCTTTCTCAAAAACAGTCTAACCTGAAACATTGATGCGTGTAATTTACTGAAAGTTTGTAGAAAAAATAATAGGGCCTGTAAATGGCGATAGGGGAATTGTTGTCGTGCTTGTTGAGTGGATGGTAGAGAAGTAAGGGCTTGATGAAACAGAATGAAATGATAAAAACTGTGTCGTCAGATACAGGACAAACTCTCCGCACACTTTATAACTTATGGCCTTATATGTGGCCGGCAGATCGACGCGATCTGAAAATACGTGTACTATGGGCGATATTTTATCTTGTTTTAGCTAAGCTAGTTCTCATATCTGTACCATATTTTTTTAAATATGCTACAAATGCACTTGATATGAGCTTTCAACTTCCGGTATGGTTTCCATCTAGTTGGCTCGTTCCCATTATGCTCGTTTTTGCATACAATGTTGCACGTATTATCCAAGCTGGATTAAACCAGTTGCGTGATTCCCTTTTTGCAACAGTTGGTCAGCACGCTATTCGTCAATTAGCTTATAAAACCTTTGTGCATATTCATGGATTATCTTTGCGATTTCATTTGGAAAGGCGAACAGGTGGGCTTTCTCGTGTGATTGAACGTGGTACGAAAGGGATTGAAGCGATCGTTAGGTTTTCAATTCTTAATACAGTACCAACAGTTTTGGAATTTGTTCTGACGGCATTTGTCTTTTATATAAGTTATGGGTGGCGTTATTTTTTCATAGTTGTGTCAACAGTTGGTTTGTATACTTGGTTCACAATCAAGGCGAGTGATTGGCGCATTCGTATTCGGCAACAAATGAATACGGCAGATACTGAGGCCAATACGCGTGCTGTTGATTCCCTTTTGAATTTTGAAACGGTCAAATACTTTGGCAATGAAACTCTGGAAGCACACCGGTTTGATTCTTCTATGGCAGGTTATGAAAAAGCAGCGACAAAAATTTGGACATCGTTAAGCTGGCTTAACTTTGGTCAGTCCCTTATTTTTGGTATTGGAATGACTATTCTGATGTTGATGTCAGCTCACGAAGTATTTCATAATACGCAAACTTTAGGGGATTTTGTTTTTATTAATGCGCTTTTAATGCAGCTTTCCATTCCATTGAATTTTATTGGTTCAATTTACCGTGAAGTTCGACAAGGCTTAACTGATATTGAAGCTATGTTTGATCTTTTAGATGTGCCACAGGAAATCATTGATAAACCAGATGCCAAACCTTTAGTGATAAGCGGTGGTACCATTCGATTTAATCAGGTCAAATTTTCCTATGATCCGACTCGCCAGATTCTCAAAGATATTGATTTTGAGGTTCCTGGAGGCAAAACAATTGCGATTGTTGGTCCATCGGGTGCTGGTAAATCAACTATTTCTCGATTGCTTTTTCGATTTTACGATGTTGATGCAGGATCTATCACAATTGACGGGCAAGATATCCGTAATGTAACGCAAAAAAGTTTGCGTGAAGCTATTGGCATGGTGCCGCAGGATACAGTGTTATTTAATGATACGATAGCATATAATATTTGCTATGGACGTCCAAGTGCCACTGATGAAGAGGTGCACAAAGCTGCTGAAATGGCACAGATATCGAAATTTATTGAGATGCTTCCGAAAGGTTTTCAGTCTATGGTAGGTGAGCGTGGACTTAAGTTATCAGGTGGTGAAAAACAGCGTGTGGCTATTGCACGGACACTTTTAAAAGCTCCACCACTTCTTATTCTGGATGAAGCAACTGCGGCTCTTGATACGGCTACCGAACAAGAAATTCAACAAGCATTGGATATTGTAAGCCGTGGGCGTACAACATTGATAATTGCTCACCGTCTTTCTACTGTTATCAATGCTGATGAAATTTTGGTCCTCAAAAATGGACGTATTATTGAAAATGGGACACATGCAGAGCTTTTGCGTAAAAAAGGTCTCTATGCTTCAATGTGGAATAAGCAGCTTGAAGCATCGCAAGCAGAAGAAAAATTACGTAAAATGCGTGAAGAAGATGAGTTGGGCGTTGTTAATCGTAAGAAATAAACTGCGTAAAATGAACTTTGAACTTTATAGAGAGTGATTGATTAAGTATACGCAAGGGTGAGGAGGAACAAAAAGATTCATTACGTATTTAGATTATATCTATGAATAGGAAATTATATGAGTATTCTACAATCTATCCATAATAGCTTTGCGCCAATTCATAAAGAGGGTTATCCTTTTATTCTAGCATTTTTTGTTATTTCGCTCATTCTTGGTTGGATATGGAGTCCGTTGTTTTGGTGTGGTCTTGTTTTGACGGTTTGGTGTATATATTTTTTCCGTGATCCAGATCGTGTAATCCCTTTGAATTCAAATTTGGTTGTATCTCCTGCCGATGGGTGTATTTCATTTGTTGGGCCGTGCGTTCCGCCCGAAGAATTAGGATTAGGGAATGAAGAAATGATCCGTATTTCTGTGTTTATGGATATTTTTTCATGCCATATCAACCGTATTCCCATAAGTGGTACAGTAGAGTCTATTGTTTATCGCCCAGGTCGGTTTGTAAATGCTGAGCTTGATAAAGCTAGTCAGTTTAATGAGCGTAATGGGCTTGTGATTGATAGTAAACACGGTAAAATTGCTATGGTACAGATAGCAGGAATGATTGCTCGTCGGATTGTTTGTTGGTCAAAAGAAAATGATTCCGTTATTACGGGGCAACGCTTCGGGATGATTCGTTTTGGTTCTCGCCTTGATATTTATATGCCGACCGAAATCAAATTGCGTGTTGGGATTAGGCAAACAGTAATCGCTGGAGAAACTGTTTTAGGCTCTTTTAATGATACGAGTGTCACAACTGATTTCAGATTTGATTAGGACAGGAAATGAAATTTTTTTCGTTATTTTCTTCATTTAATCCTGAAGGACAGCATGATGAAGCCGGAAATTGGTGGCGTTCACCCACACCTATGCGATATGTCATCCCCAATATTATCACGATTTTGGCAATTTGCGCAGGAATGAGTAGTATTCGTTTGGCTTTTGAGCATCGCTATGAGGCTGCTATTTTAATGGTACTTTTGGCAGCAGTCTTAGATGGGGCTGATGGTCGCATTGCTCGTTTGATGGATGGGAGTTCATCTTTTGGAGCGCAGATGGATTCTCTTGCTGATGTTATTAATTTCGGTGTGGCGCCTGCACTTATTGTTTATTCTTTTATTTTGAATCAAGCACACCAGGTCGGTTGGATCGCAGCTCTTGTCTATTGTGTTGCTTGTTGTTTGCGATTAGCGCGTTTTAATGTGATGTTGGATAACATAGATATACCAAAATGGCAGGGAGATTATTTTATTGGTGTTCCTGCACCAGCAGGGGCATTGTTGCTTTTATTACCTATGTATTTAGGTGCTCTTGGTTTGATGCCAAGTTGGAGTTGGGCATTGTTTTTTAGCCTTTATACTGTCATTATTGCTTTTCTTTTAGTCAGTCGTTTACCGGTATGGAATGCAAAAACAATTGATCAAAATTTGAGGCGTGATATCGTTGTGCCATGTATGCTTGGCATTGTTATTTATGTAGGTTTTCTTGCTACTTATACATGGCACACTTTATTGATCACAGCTGTTGGTTATATGATTTTTCTTCCTTGTAGTTTTATGGCTTATAATAAACGGGCTGATTTGGAAGAAAAAGGGACCAGTGTTAAAATTATCTCAAAATCATAGAGCTTGATATTTTGGGAGTGGGGGGAGCAGAGTAGAAGTAGAGAGAAACTTAATTCAGATTGATCATTTCTATGTCACTGATCAATCAGGGACATGATAATTCATAAACCGATTTTTACGAACATTAAAAAGTTTTCCTGTTTCCTTTAAATCAGGTGATGATAAATGTACTATCTTTGCTGCAACCTCTTGTGGTGAAGGGAGAGTTTGAGAATCCTCACCAGGTATAGCTTGCGCGCGCATGGCAGTACGTGTGGCACCAGGATCAACACAATTAATCTTGATAGGGGTTTGTTTTAGTTCTTCAGCCCAACAGCGAGCGATAATTTCTAAAGCAGCTTTAGAAGCTGCATAAGGTCCCCAGAAAGCGCGCGCAACATGCGCAACGCTTGAGGATAGCAGAATCGCTCGTCCAGCATCAGATTTACGCAATAAGGGTTCAATGGCTTTTATTAAGCGCCATTGGCTAATGAGATTTATTTGAAAAACATCTTCAAATACTGTATTTTCGATATGCGCTATTGGAGAGAGCGTTCCAAGGATTCCTGCATTTGCGACCATAATATCGAGTTTTTTCGAGCGCTTAGCAATTGAAACACTAAGAGCATCAATATTTTCCATATGATGTAAGTCGAGTGGAATGAGTGTTGCAGAGGCACCTTTTTCTTGGATTTTTTTTTCAAGTTCAATGAGTCCACTCATTGTTCGTGCAAGGGCGATAATATGAGCGCCGCGCGCTGCAAGTTCTAATGCTAAATGATAGCCAATTCCTCTTGAAGCACCTGTAACAAGTGCAACACGACCAAAGAGATTAAAATCAAACTTTGTCATCATTAGTTGCTTGTTTTTAGAACAGATGATTGATGAATTTTGGGAATACTTTCTTGATCAACCAGATGTGTAGGATAATGTCCGGTAAAATAATGATCAGTAAATTGTGGATCAGCATTGTTTCGTTTTTCTCCTGCCACAGCAAGGTATAGACCATCCGTTGAAAGAAACTCTAATGAGTCAGCTCCCACAAAATTGCACATCGACTTTAAGTCTGGATATTGATTAGCCAAAAGACTTTCAACTTCAGGAGTATCAATACCATAGAAGTCAGGATAGAAAATCATAGGGCTAGAAATGCGCATATGAACTTCTTTTGCACCTGCATCTCGAAGCATTCGTACGATTTTGACGGATGTGGTTCCCCGTACTATGGAGTCATCAACTAGAATCACGCGTTTTCCCTCAATAACAGGACGGTTTGCAGAATGCTTTAATTTTACCCCAAAAGCACGAATTTGTTGTGTTGGCTCGATAAAAGTGCGTCCAACATAATGATTACGAATAATGCCAAGTTCAAAGGGGATTCCAATTTCTTGTGCGTAGCCAATTGCGGCAGGTGTTCCACCATCAGGAACGGGGACGACAACATCTCCCTCACAGGGCGCTTCTTGCGCTAAATGGATACCCATATTTTTACGTGTCATATAAACATTCCGTCCTCCAACAATTGAATCAGGACGAGCAAAATAGACATATTCAAAAAGGCACAGTTTTTCAGGTTTTTCACTTTCAGGTTTTATAATTTTTTTAGTGATTTTCCCATCTTCTTGTATTTCGCATATGATGATTTCCCCATTTTTGACATCGCGGACATATTTTGCTCCAATGATATCAAGAGCACAGGTTTCAGAACAAAAAATTGGTTTACCATCAAGTTCGCCCATCACGAGTGGTCGAATACCTGTTGGATCACGTGCAGCGATGAGCTTAGTGCGTGTAAGCGCTAGCATGGCATAACCACCTTCTACTTGCCGAATAGCATCAACAAAACGATCAGATGACGATTCATAACGGGAGCGAGCGATAAGGTGGAGAAAAACTTCTGAATCTGATGTTGATTGGCAGATAGCGCCAGAAGCAATGAGCTCTCGACGTAATGTAAGACCGTTGGTGAGATTGCCATTATGAGCAATAGCAATTCCTCCAGCTTTTAATTCAGCAAAAAGAGGTTGTACATTGCGTAATGCTATTTCTCCAGTTGTTGAATAACGGGTGTGGCCGATAGCACGATTTCCCGGTAAACGCGCAAGTGTTGCTGGGTTTGTATAGTGATCACCAACAAGTCCTAGATGCTTTTCTTGATGAAACATTTTGTTATGATAGGATACAATCCCAGCTGCTTCTTGTCCACGATGCTGAAGTGCATGGAGGCCCAGAGCTGTCAATGTTGCTGCATCTTCATGTCCAAGAATACCAAAAACTCCACATTCTTCATGAAGGGTATCGTCATCCAGTGAAAACTCCTCAAAGGGAACGTCGATTTTTGTCATCGTATTCTCTCGATCATGATGTGAGAAATAGTTAATATCATATGTTGCATATTATCTGGATCTTTTCTCCAATAACAAACTATTTTCCATTTTGTTGAGACATATTTGCATGCGGTTTTTTTTCATTCGTATTTGCATCATCTCTTTTAAAAAGTTTTTCTGACTTTTCGAGAACAGAGTCGAGATCTTTTGGTAATAAATCTCCAATTTTTTGCCCCAGTGAATCGAGCATAGGTTTTGTTTTTGCATTTTTCAACCAGTCAGATTGTTGTTCAGGTTTGATAAGCGAATTAACGAGTAACATTCCAATGACCATGATTAACAAGCCACGCAGCGCTCCAAAGATAAAACCGATAGTACGGTCAAGTATACCAATGCGACTATCAATAATAAAATCAGATATTTTCATTGTAATGATAGAAGTAATAATCAGAACAATAATAAAAATCGTAACTAATGCGGTAATCAATGCAACCGTTTTGTTAGAGATATATTGCTCAAAGAAGGGCAATATAGGTTTGAATAAAAACAGTGTAGCAACAGCTGCAATTGCCCAAGACATCAACGACAATACTTCACGCGAAAAGCCTCGGAGCATGGCGAGAAAGGCAGAAAACAGGATGATTGCTACGACAATTCCATCAAGAACTGTTATGCTCATTTGTTTATTCCTTATGCATAAAATTGCGTTCTGTTTAAACAGCATACAAGTACTTTTCTAGTTATGCCATTTTTTATTCTTATAGCAAGGATCTTTTGTATTTTATATATTTTTTTCTTTATTATCATGCATGTGGGGCAGTTCGTTTTTTACCTGCGGCAATGACAGCGACTAATTCAGGAAGGTCGGAGAATGTTTTTTGTTGAAAGGTTAGGGACTTTATCATTTCCGTTGTTGCGGTGGGTTGAACAGAGCCTTGAAATCCAAGTTTTTTGGCTTCATTGATGCGCTGTCCTGAATGTGCTACCGCGCGGATAGCCCCTGAAAGGCTTATTTCACCAAAATAGACATAATCAGTTGGGAGAGGAATATTTGAGAGAGAGGATACCAAAGCTGCTGCAACAGCTAAATCAGCTGCTGGTTCTGATATGCGATATCCGCCTGCAACATTAAGATAGACATCATGTTGTCCAAAGCGGACGCCGCAATGGGCTTCTAAAACAGCAAGAATCATGGAGAGGCGATTTCCATCCCATCCAACGACGGCACGTCGTGGTGTTCCAAGTGAAGAGGGAGCAACAAGCGCTTGAATTTCTACTAATATTGGGCGCGTTCCTTCCATTCCTGCAAAAACAGCAGCGCCCGGTGCTTTTTCATTCCTTTCACCCAAAAAAAGTTCAGATGGATTAATCACCTCCCGTAATCCTTTATCAGACATTTCGAAGACGCCAATTTCATCAGTTGGTCCGAAACGATTTTTTACAGTTCTAAGAATTCGATAATGATGGGCACCTTCACCCTCAAAATAGAGAACACCATCAACCATATGTTCGACAACCCGAGGACCAGCAATTTGCCCATCTTTTGTAACATGGCCGACAAGAACAACAGCCGCTCCTGTTTTTTTAGCAAAGCGGATCATTGCTTGAGCGCTGATACGCACTTGTGTGACGGTTCCTGGTGCTGAATCCGCTGCATCTGACCATAGAGTCTGAATGGAATCGATAATAACCATATCAAGGTTTTTATGTTCGCTTAAGGTTGCAAGAATATCTTCAACATTGGTTTCAGCGGCGAGCTTAACTTTTGTATTTTCAGCACCAAGCCTTTGTGCACGAAGGCAGATTTGTGCAATGGCTTCTTCACCTGAAACATAGATGACGTGATGTCCTTTTTGTGATAAGGCTGCTGCCGTTTGTGTTAGCAATGTTGACTTTCCAATACCCGGATCGCCACCAACAAGTAAGACTGATCCACGGACAAACCCACCTCCAGTAACACGATCGAGTTCCGCAATGCCAGAATGGATGCGTGGAGCATCTTCGATATTTCCAGAAAGAGATGTAAGTGCAACGACACGCCCCTTACGAATATTTTGCACAGGGCCAGTGCCGATTCCGCCATTCACATTTTCTTCGATAAGGGAATTCCATTCTCCACAGGAACTACATTTTCCAGCCCAGCGTGAATGGACAGTACCACAATTTTGGCAGATAAATTGAACACGAATGCGTGCCATGATGATTTAACCAATTTGTTCTGGAAGATACTTACTATCTGCCAGATCGCTAAAGCGTGTGAAATCAGACTGAAAGGCGAGATGAATAGTTCCTGTTGGTCCGTGGCGTTGTTTTGCGACAATAACGTCAGCTTTCCCAAAAGCGTTGTCCATTGCGTCTTGCCATTTCACATATTCAGGGCTACCTATCTTAGGTTCTTCATTTTTGAGATAATATTCTTCGCGATAGACAAAAAGCACGATGTCAGCATCTTGTTCAATCGAACCAGATTCTCGCAAATCTGAGAGTTGTGGGCGTTTATCTGTTCGATTTTCAACTTGGCGTGAAAGTTGTGAAAGAGCAATAATAGGAACATTCAATTCTTTAGCTAATGCTTTGAGACCTGTAGTAATTTCTGTAATTTCTTGAACACGATTTTCTGAGGAACGCCTTGAATTGCTCGTCATTAACTGGATGTAGTCAATAATTAAAACATCCAAACCATGTTGCCGTTTGAGACGCCGTGCGCGTGCCGCTAATTGCGTGATTGATATTCCACCTGTTTGGTCGATATAAAGTGGCGCTTTTTGTAGACGATTCATTGCACGTATGATTTTTGCAAACTGCTCTTCTGAAATATTCCCACGTCTGATATCAGAGGAAGAGACTTCTGTTTGTTCGGAAATAATACGCGTTGCAAGTTGTTCTGATGACATTTCAAGCGAGAAAAATCCAACAATGCCTCCTTCATTTTCTTGTGTTGAGGCATCACGATTGCAAGCATTGGCAATATTGAAGGCAATATTGGTTGCAAGTGCGGTTTTCCCCATACCGGGGCGTCCAGCGAGGATAATTAAGTCAGACTTTTGTAATCCTCCCATTTTTTCATCAAGTGTTTTAATATGGGTCGCTATCCCTGATAACTGTGAGGAACGCTTTTTGGCAGCACTTGCCATATCAAGTGCTTTTTTGACAGCCTCGTCAAAATTTTCAAACCCACCGCCATATTTCCCTTTTTCTGCCAGTTCAAACAACCGATGTTCAACAGTTTCAATTTGTTCGGCCGGTGTAAGATTTACAGGAGCATCAAAGGCTGTATTGACGACTTCGTTTCCAAGATTAATCAAAGAGCGTCGGATAAAGAGATCATAGATGACGCGTCCATAATCTTCAGCATTAATAATTGTCACCGCTTCTTTAGCTAAACGAACAACGTAATTGTATACGGTGATATCGCCAATTTTTTCATCAGCTGGAATAAAGGACTTGATGGTAACTGGATTTGCAAGTTTGCCTTTTTGGATAATTTGAAACAAAACGTCATAGATTTTTTGATGCAAAGGTTCAAAAAAATGGCTTGGTTTAAGAAAATCTGAAACGCGATCAAGCGCATCGTTGTTAATGAGGATTGCTCCAAGCAACGCTTGCTCAGCTTCAATATTGTGCGGGAGTTGTCGAAAAGAAGCGGAATCTTCTTTCTGCGAAGAGCTAAAGTTGATAACGCTTGTTTCTTCCATAACAATTTTTTCCACTAAAATTTGCGTTTGATGCCTTTTAAGCAATATATCGAGTGTTCTACATAAAAGGGGTGGATGATGAATTTTTGTTTAAATTAAAGTCACAGTTTAAGTTTTTAAAGATTCTCATTCTCCAATCGCTTAACTTATAATATCTGTACCACTTATATGTAATATATTCCTTTATATTTTATTTTTATAATTTAAAGTTTTGGCAAGAATATCGGATAAATTTTCGAAGTTATGTTCCCAGTTTTCTAAAAAAATCGCAATATCTAATTTCCGCGTGTTTAATAATTATGTGATCGGAGTTATGTCAGATGATGTTAGAGGTATAAGAAATTTACTATCCATAGAAGACACGCCCTTTTAAAAGGGCAGGACTTAAAACGATTTTTTATTTTAGTGAAATAACATACGAGAGTATTTTCCGCTACTTTATTTATAGTTTTGGGTATTTGATACTTTCCACTAATGCATGAAAGTGATTATTCCAAAAGAATTCAGTTGTAATTTGTACCCATAATAAAATACTCAGCTTTTGGAGCTGAGCATTTCATGATACCCTAATATGATAAACGGAAAACAATAGAAAATGCACAATAAAGAGAAAAAATGGCAATTAAATCTCTTCGCGGTTTGCTTCGTTACCATCCATCTCTTCTGCTAATGATTCTTCCCTGTCCTCTGTAGGGAAGTCTTCTTGATTTTCTGTAAATGGCTCTTTCTGCACATCGTATATTGCTGCAGCAGAAGTAAGTGTTTCACCTTCTGCTTGGCGTTGTGCTTCACTGGCTGAACGTGCCACATTAATGATTACAGTAATTTGAACTTCAGGGTGGAGGCTAAGAGTGATGGTATGGAGGCCGATAGTTTTTATTGGATGATTGAGTTCAACTTGATTGCGCCCAATAGAAAAGCCTTCATTTGTTATGATTTCAGAAATATCGCGTGTTGACACAGACCCGTAAAGCTGTCCTGTTTCACCAGCTGAACGGACGACAATAAAGGATTGACCATCAAGTTTTTCAGCAATTTTTTGTGCTTCACTTTTTCGTTCAAGGTTACGAGCTTCAAGCTGCGCGCGCTGTATTTCAAAGTGTTTTTTATTAGTTTCATTAGCACGTAAAGCTTTTCCTTGAGGCAAGAGAAAGTTACGTGCATAACCATCTTTGACTGAAACAATATCACCCATCTGACCAAGACGCGGAATGCGCTCAAGTAGAATAATATCCATAGTTTTTCCTTTCGAACAAATAAATTAGTGAAGTTTTTTGCGTGATTGAAAGTTGTATTGAATAGCAGCCCAAATACCCATGAGAAGCATCATAAAAGAAAGAGGTGGAGCAAAAACGACAGTTAAAATAGCAATATAAACAAGAGAAAGTATAATAACCCGACCGTTTATCCCTTTTGTAATATTGTGGAGATATGCTAGGCCACTGATTGATATTATGACAGTATATGCAGAGCTAAAGACACGCGCGATTAAATTAAGAGTAAAGCCCAAATCGATCAAAGATGCTATGCAAACAACAATGAAAATAACAATTCCAGAAATCGGGAGGCGGAGAGTTTGACTCCAATCATCACGGGGTCTTTTCAGCCATCTCATGTGTTGTGCTGTTATTATTGAAAAATAAAGATTACCAATAAGAAAAATTAGACTATAAACAGCCAGAGCAATAGCTGTCAAAGTTGCTGCATGCGTCATTAAAAGTTCGCTAAAGGCTATTATATCAGTTTCCTTTAGTGATGGTGATTGTTGCATAACTTGAGCTATGTCCGCAGTGACTTTTTTCGCAATGAAAGGCGTTGATGGACGTGTCTCTATATAGAGTCCAACGAAGCTTGATAGAAGGGCAATAAAGTTGGTTAAATGAAAAATAACCAGCGATAATGGATACCATACCAACGAATTTCCCTCTTGCACTGGTCGTGCAAGTCCGAGAAGCCAAGAAGCATAGACAGCAGGAAGAAAAAATAAGAGCATAAAGCCAACGCCAATGTAAACATTAGTAACGACAACAAGAACGACAGTGGCGCTTATTAAGGCAAAGACGCTAGCTAGTGTTCCTCGACCGAATGCAACAATGAAAATCGGGAGTGAAAGAAAGCAACCAAGAAGGAGAGAAAAATAGGGTGCAACATTTGCGATTCTAATGATTGCCATTCCTACCACGACAGCAAACAACCCCGCTAAAACACCTGTCATTATCTCATAAGTACGAAAACTTTTCATTTATTGCTGTCCTGCTTTCTGCAGTTAGGAGCACTGCAATGCCCCAACTTTAGTATTCTGATATCTTCGTATAATCCGCAATTAGGTGCTTCACTGAATTATACAAAAAAAGCGGCTGGGAAGATACCCAGCTGCAGAGTGCATTTGCATACTATTTTATAACGTATGGAAGCAAGCCGAGAAAACGGGCACGTTTGATAGCATTAGCCAATTCACGTTGTTTTTTCTGACTAACAGCTGTAATTCGCGAAGGAACGATTTTCCCACGTTCTGAGATATAACGCTGTAACAATTTAATGTCTTTATAATCAATCTTTGGAGCATTAGAACCTGAAAATGGACATGTTTTACGGCGGCGATTAAAGGGACGACGTGTTGCGGTCTGATTGAGGTCAGTCATCATTCTACTCCTTCTATGACATTTTCACGTTGACGACGTGGAGAGCGAGGACGTTCTTCATCTTGTCCAATGCGACTGTTCCGGTCAAGGCGCGAAAGCATAGCAGACTTTTCTTTTTCATGTTTTTCTACACGAATGGTCATGTAACGCAAAATGTCTTCATTGATGCGCATTTGACGTTCAACTTCAGCAATTGCTGCGGCTGGTGCGTCAATATTGACCAGTACATAATAAGCCTTACGGTTTTTGCGAATGCGATAAGCGAGGGGACGAAGACCCCAGTTTTCTACACGCCCAACTTTTCCACCGTGCGCTTCAATGACACCTTTGTAGACATTCAAAAGCTCATCAATTTGCTGCGGTGCGATATCTTGTCGGGCAAGAAACATATGTTCATACAGAGCCATTATTTTGCCTTTCTTCAATTAAACTTTACCGGTTTTAGCGCAAAGCCTCTGCGACTTGTCTTTTTTGGAGACCCAAAGAAGAAAGGACGCGTTTATAATTCGAGACATTCGAGAGCGGAGATACGGGAGGTCGGAAATATTGCATTTCCTACTGGTTTGTTTTCAGTCCTCCGTTCAACCTCCAGCCAAAGTGCCGGTAACGAACGTTTGACATTTACAGCTTATCTTTAAAAATAGCAAGTTTATGCACGTAAAAAATGTGTTTTTTGAATCTGATATTTTATCGTTTCACTCTTTTACAAAGAGGGCGATACTGTAAAGCTATAAGAATGAAGGAGAGAAGAATGGATTTTTTAAACCAGATTGATGTTGCCCTTTTTGAAATGTTTGCTGGAAATCATCAATCATGGCCGGTCTTAGTTTTATTTAGTATTTTTTGTGCAAAGTTTTTAATTTATATTATTCCACTACATCTTTTTATACTGTGGTTTTGCTGTGAGGTTAAGGAACGGCGCGTAGTACTAAGCATATGCGTGAGTATTTTTACGGCTCTTTTTATAGGGTATCTTATTTCTCTTTTTTATTTCCATCCACGTCCGTTTGTTGTAGGTTTGACGACACCACTGATTAAGCATCGCGCAACAGCTTCTTTTCCCAGTAATCATGCCTTAACTATTGCATCTTATATGGCGAGTCTTTATTTTTACCGATACAAAGTTGCTTTTAGGTTTGCAGCAATATTTTTATGCTTGATTTGTTGGGGGCGCATCTTTGTTGGTGTGCATTATCCGTTTGATATTTTAGCAGGTATAATTTTAGGAAGTTTTATCAGTTGGGGTGTTATTCAGTTTATAGCACCGTATTTCCCTAAGTTTTTATATCAAATTCCGCCATTAAAATATAATTTTAAGAGAGATATGCGTTCTAAATAAGTTACTTTGTCTTGATTTGTGTTGATGAATAAGATCAAAAGAGAAAAAATGAATTGCACAATTTAGGAGTCGATTGATGGTGGCAGCTTTTACTTTTCCAGGGCAGGGAAGCCAGTTTGTTGGTATGGGCAAAATACTTACAGAGCAATTTGTTGCAGCGTGGATGGTTTTTGAAGAAGTAGATGATGCTTTAGGTGAGAAATTATCAGAGATCATTTTTGAAGGACCAGCAGATGTTTTGACGTTAACAGCAAATGCACAACCAGCATTAATGGCTGTATCCATGGCAGTTATTCGCGTGATGGAACAATTGGGGCTGAATATAAAATCACAAGTAAAATTTGTTGCAGGCCATTCTTTAGGTGAATACTCAGCTCTTTGTGCTGCTGGTACATTTAGTCTTACTGATACGGCAAGGCTCTTGCGGATTCGTGGCAATGCCATGCAGGCAGCTGTTGCTGTCGGTAAAGGTTCTATGGCAGCACTGATTGGTTTGGATGAGAAAGATGTGGAAAAAATTTGCAAAACGGTTTCTGGAGAAGGACTATGCCAGATTGCTAATGATAATGGTGGTGGGCAAATTGTTATTTCAGGTGAAGCAAAAGCGGTTGAAGTAGCAGTAGAGATTGCATCAAAAAAAGGCGCTAAACGTGCACTTCTCCTTCCGGTTTCTGCGCCTTTCCATTCGTCCTTAATGCAGTCTGCTGCTGATGCCATGAAGAATGCATTTTTGACTGTTAACGCAACAGCTCCTATTGTTCCTCTTGTTTCCAATGTTTCTGTTGCACCAGAGAATGATCCAGAGCGTATTACTACGCTTCTTGTCCAACAAGTAACTGGAAAAGTGCGGTGGCGTGAAACGATAGAGTGGATTGGCACCAATGGAGTCGATACGCTTTTTGAAGTTGGTGCTGGAAAAGTATTAACGGGTTTAGCGCGTCGTATTAATAAGGATATAAAAGGATTAACAATTGGGACAGCTGAGGAAATAGAAGCAGCACTACGAGTGCTTGGCGTTTAATCTATCAAGGAGTCTGAAAAATGTTTAAATTAACAGGTCGTAAAGCTCTTGTGACAGGAGCATCAGGAGGAATTGGTGAAGCAATTGCGCATTGCTTTCATGAGCAAGGGGCAATTGTTGGGCTCCATGGAACCCGTGAAGAAAAGCTTAAAGAAGTAGCAGCAGATTTGGGACAAGATGTTTTTGTATTTCCGGCTAATCTTTCTGAGCGTAAATCAATTAAGCAATTGGCTGAAGCAGCAGAAAGAGAAATGGGGGGGGTTGATATCTTGGTTAACAATGCTGGAATCACCCGAGATGGTCTTTTTGTACGTATGCAAGATCAAGACTGGGATGATGTCTTAGCCATCAACTTAACAGCTGCTTCTACTTTAACACGTGAATTGACACATTCTATGATGCGGCGTCGCTATGGAAGGATTATTAATATAACATCTGTTGTTGGTGTTGTCGGAAATCCTGGACAAACGAATTATTGCGCTGCAAAAGCTGGTTTGATAGGCTTTTCTAAAGCATTAGCGCAAGAAATTGCCTCACGAAATATTACTGTCAATTGTATTGCTCCAGGATTTATTAAATCCGCCATGACTGACAAACTTAACGAAAAACAAAAAGAAACTATTATGGCTGCGATTCCAATGAAGCGTATGGGGATGGGGCAAGAAATTGCTGCCACCGCTGTTTATTTAGCGAGCGATGAAGCAGCATACGTGACGGGTCAAACACTACATGTCAATGGCGGGATGGCAATGATATGAGTATTTATTTTATTCCACATTGATTTATAAGTCGTATTATTTTAGATAGTAACGAATGAAATGGAAAGATGCATTCATTTCTTTAAATATCGTAGGTTGATCAATTTATGTCGGAATGTCAGATTGGTTCATTTTGTAGGGGATATCCACAGGGTGTTTTAAATCGCTGCTAAAATCTTTAGAGTAATGCATCTATTGCTTGATTAGATAGCCCGATATAGCTAACCAAATTATAGGAAAATAATATAAATTCGAGGATTTCAACATGAGTGATACAGTAGAGCGCGTTAAGAAAATTATCGTGGAGCATCTTGGAGTTAATGCAGATAAGGTGGTAGAAAATGCAAGCTTTATCGATGATCTAGGAGCAGATAGCCTTGATACGGTTGAGCTCGTTATGGCTTTTGAAGAGGAATTTGGTGTAGAAATCCCAGATGAGGCTGCTGAAACGATTTTTACAGTTGGTGATGCAGTGAAGTTTATCGATAAAGCTTCTGCGTGATGACTGAAGGGCAAAGGCAGGAAATGCTTTTGCCTATATTCTTTGAGGCTGTCTTGAGAGGTGAGCTTTGAGGAGTGATCTCAATTCAAGGTTGTAAGTTATGAGACGTGTTGTTGTTACTGGTTTAGGATTGGTATCTCCATTAGCTGGTGATGTCGAATATAGTTGGAAACGACTTCTTGAAGGGAGAAGTGGTGTTCGGCGCATTACTGAATTTGATGTGTCCGACTTGCCATGCCAAATTGCTGCGCGTATTCCTTTTGGGGATGGAACAGATGGTACGTATAATGCCGATTTGTATATGGATCCAAAGGAACAGCGTAAAGTTGATGGGTTTATTGTTTATGCAATGGCGGCTGCTGGCCAAGCGCTTGCAGACGCTGAATGGTTTCCCAAGAGAGATGAAGATCAGGTTTGCACAGGTGTATTGATTGGTTCAGGTATTGGTGGCATTGAAGGCATTGTTGAGGCCGGTTATACGCTTCGTGATAAGGGGCCAAGGCGTGTTTCTCCTTTTTTTATTCCAGGACGTTTGATTAATCTTGCCTCTGGTTATGTGTCTATTAAATATGGTTTGCGCGGTCCTAATCATTCGGTTGTAACGGCTTGTTCTACAGGTGCGCATGCGATTGGTGATGCAGCGCGTTTGATTGCATTTGGTGATGCCGATGTTATGGTGGCTGGGGGCACTGAATCTCCGATAAATCGAATATCTCTTGCCGGTTTTGCTGCTTGTAGAGCTCTTTCTACTTGTCGTAATGATGATCCTGAACGAGCATCACGCCCTTATGACGCTGATCGTGATGGTTTCGTGATGGGTGAGGGAGCAGCCATCCTCGTTTTAGAAGAGTTTGAACACGCAAAAAAACGAGGTGCTCGTATTTATGCTGAGATTATTGGCTACGGTTTATCCGGAGATGCTTACCATATTACAGCACCTTCAGAGAGCGGTGAAGGTGCACAGCGTAGTATGATGGCTGCTCTGAAGCGTGCACAAGTGAATGTGAGCGAACTTGATTACATTAATGCCCATGGTACATCAACGATGGCTGATGTCATAGAGTTAGCGGCTGTTGAGCGTGTTTTAGGCCATTATGCATCACAAGTATCCATGTCATCAACGAAGTCATCAGTGGGGCATTTACTTGGTGCAGCAGGGGCGGCTGAGGCTATTTTTTGTGTTTTAGCTATACGAGATAATATAGCTCCGGCGACACTCAATCTTGATAATCCGTCGATTGAAACAAAGATCGATCTTGTACCGCACAAACCACGCGAACGAAAAATTAACACGGTTCTTTCCAATTCTTTTGGGTTTGGTGGAACAAACGCATCTTTGGTAATTCGGCGTTGTAGCGAATAATAAGCATTTGGATTGTTTTTTCCTGTTTCTGAATTTTATACTTTATTACAAGATTTAAGTGAGAGATTATAATTGTAGTAGCTAAAAAATTATTGAGCTTGATAATTATATCCAATGTAAAAAAAGTGAAAACCCACTGAAGGATCTAAATATTGTCTCTTCGAATCATTTAAAAGATAGTGATGATATGTCAGAATGTAAGAAACAAAAAAAATCATATATCGTGCGTAATCCGTTGGTTATTCTCGGTCATTTTTTTCTAATGCTGATCGTGGTTATTGTTTTGGCCATAAGTATCCCTCTTTATATTGGAAAAAGCATTTTTGAAGGGAAGGGGATATCTGAGAAAGAACAGGTTATCCTTATCTCTCCTGGAACAGGAATTCGTGAAATCGCTTTATTGCTTGAAAAACGTGGTCTCGTTCGATCATCGGATGTTTTTGTTTACGGGGTTGCTTATCATCAAAAAACAACACATCTTAAAGCTGGTGAATATTTAATTCCAGCACATGCTTCGATGCAAGATATTATGGATATCCTTGTGAAAGGTAAATCTATTGAGTATACGTTTACAGTGCCTGAAGGTTTAACAGTTCAACAAGTTTTTGATCGATTAGCTGCTAATGAAATTTTGATTGGAGATCTTCCGGAAGTTTTGCCTCCGGAGGGCAGTTTGATGACAGATACTGTTCGTTTTATTCGGGGGACAACGCGCAAAGAAATTATAAAAAGGCTGCGTGAAGAACAGACAAAATTAGTTAATGCTATATGGGCTACGCGCTCACCTGATTTACCAATCAAATCTATTGACGAATTTGTTATATTGGCCTCGATTGTTGAGAAAGAAACAGGAATTGCAGCAGAGAGACCAAAAGTTGCTGCGGTTTTTTATAACCGTCTTGCGCAACATATGCGCCTTCAGTCTGATCCAACAGTCATTTATGGTCTTTTTGGTGGAAAAGGAAAACCTTCCGGTCGTGCGATTTACCGTTCAGATCTTGAAAAGGAAACACCATATAATACTTACAAAATTTATGGTTTACCGCCAACTGCTATTGCGAATCCAGGACGAGATTCTTTGAAAGCGGTGGCGCACTCACCCAGTAGTGATGTGCTTTATTTTGTAGCAGATGGTTCTGGAGGACATGTTTTTTCTAAAACTTTGGATGAACATAATATCAATGTCCGTAAGTGGCGTGCATTAAAGAAGACACATTAAATTTTCTAGAATGTAGAAGAAATATCATTGAAATTTTGAAGCAAAATTTAAGAAAAAGTAGAACGGTGAGATGACATTCTTTAAGAGTGAATTGAGTGCTAAAAAAAGTAATCAGCGTCGCGGTTTTTTGTTTATTCTTTCTTCACCTTCAGGGGCGGGTAAATCAACCCTTTCTCGGTTACTTCTGAAAGAGGAACAATTAGAGCTCTCCATAAGTATGACAACACGGCAAAAACGTTCCAGTGAAGTAGATGGTCTTCATTATCATTTTATTTCAAAGCAAGAATTTGAATGCAAGCGTGATAGTGATGAATTTATTGAATGGGCAGAAGTCCATGGAAATTATTACGGAACGTCACGTGAAACCGTTGAAAATGCACTGAAGTCTGGCCAAGATATGTTATTCGATATTGATTATCAAGGCACTAAACAACTTCAAAAAAAAATGCCAGGGGATACTGTATCTGTTTTTATTCTTCCACCATCAATGAAAGAACTCATTTCGCGTTTACATCGTCGGGCAGAAGATACTCAAGATGTCATCAATTTGCGATTGAAGAATGCACGAATGGAAATGCAGCATTGGCGTTCGTATGATTATGTAGTCATTAATGAGGATATAAATCAGTCTCTGTTGTTTATTAAATCGATTTATTTAGCCGAAACAGTAAAACGCGAGCGGTGCTCCTTTCTTGAATCTTTTGTTGATGGGCTTATTGCTGAAAAGATTGATTAACGTCTTTATTGTTTTTGCAAGGAGTAATGAGCAAAAAGTTGCGCTTTTTTAGGTCATCAAATTAGCTAGAGTCACAAATTCGGAAATTGAGAGCGTTTCAGCTCGGCGTGTTCCATCAATTCCAGCTTTTTCTAGAAGCTTTTCACCTCCAATGGTTTTGAGATTTTGACGAAGCATTTTTCGTCGTTGTCCAAAAGCAGTTTTTGTGACAAAGCTTAATTTTTGTGCGGAACAGGTGAGAGGTTGTGTTCGCGGAATGATATGGACAACGGAAGAAGTTATTTTGGGTGCTGGTATGAAAGCTTGAGGAGGCACATCAAAAGCAATTTTGGCAGTGGTACGCCAGCCGGTCAAGACACTAAGACGTCCATAGTGTTCAGATTGAGGTCGGGCGGTAATACGTTTGGCAACTTCACGTTGAAACATCAATGTCATTGATTCATAAAAAGGGGGCCATGGTTCAGCCAACAGCCAATTTAATAAGAGTTGTGTTCCAATGTTATAGGGAAGGTTCGCAATAATGCGTGGTTTTTCTAAGGTTTCTTCAAAGAGTTTTGAGAAGTCTTGCTTCAATGCATCATGACAAATAAGCTTTAGTTTTTGTGGATAGTGTTTTTCTATCTCTAAGAGAGCGGGTATACAACGCTCATCGCGCTCTATCGCTGTTACAATGGCACCTTTTGCAAGCAAGGCGCGGGTGAGACCGCCAGGACCTGGACCAACTTCAATAACCGGTTTTCCTTCTATATTTCCTGCTTGATAAGCAATTTTAGAGGTTAAATTAAGATCAAAAAGGAAATTTTGTCCCAAAGATTTATGAGCTTGCAATCCATATGTATCAATGACCTCACGAAGAGGAGGTAGATTATCTATTGGCATGGTATAAAACTATTTTTAGCAAGTTGATTTGCAAGTTTAAGAGAAGCAATAAAGCTTTCGGGAGAGGCTATCCCTTTATCAGCAATATCAAAAGCAGTTCCGTGATCTGGAGAAGTACGAATAAAAGGGAGTCCTAAAGTGATATTGACAGTGGTATCAAAGTCTAGTGTCTTAACAGGAATAAGCGCTTGATCGTGATACATGCAAAGGGCAATATCATATGCCTTTCTTGCACGCTCGTGGAACATTGTATCGGCAGGCAGTGGGCCTATGATATTGAGTCCTTTATTTTTAAGATATTCAATAGCGGGTGTGATAATTTCAATATCTTCTTTTCCCATTGCACCTTCTTCTCCCGCATGAGGATTAAGACCAGCAACAGCTAAACGGGGTTCAGTTATTTTAAATCGTGTTCTCAAGTCGTGTTCAGTAATGAATGCCGTTTGAATGATTATCTGACGAGTGAGGTATGATGGAACTTCCTTGAATGGAATATGAACAGTAATTGGTACCGTCTTCAATTGAGGTCCAGATAACATCATAACCGGATGATAGCATTTACCAGAGGTTTGATGGGCTAAATGAGCTAAAAATTCTGTATGTCCTGGAAATTCAAACCCAGCATCATAAAGGCTTTTTTTTGCAATAGGGCAAGTGATAAGTGCACACGCACGACCACTTTGAATCAACTGAACTCCACGTGTAATCGCTTCAATTATTCCAGCAGTATTGTTGTGTGAAGGGCATCCCAGTTGATCACTTTGCCGGTTTTTTAATGGTATTACAGGAAGAGCTGCTTGAAAGTTTTTTACAGGATTATCTGTTAAAACAGATTCTACCTCGACATCGATTTGTAAAAAATGAGCACGTGCACGAATAACATCTGGATCAGCGAGAAGAACAAAAGGCGGAATTTGGCGTGTAATACGCAAATTCCATGCCTTTAGTGCTATTTCAGGACCAATTCCGGCAGGATCACCACCACTAACAACAAGCACAGCCATTATGAGTTTTGAATACGTGCCACCCGCCGCAATTCTCCTAAATATTTTTCGCTTAAAATTTCAAGTTTTTGCGGGCTTTTTTGCTTGCTATCTTGAATGGAAAATATCAACCGAGCCACATAATCATCAGAAACTCTTTTTATTTTGCACACAGCAAGCGCTTCAATTCCATCAGATGTTTCTTGAAATTGAGTCATTTTTCCAGCAGGTGTTGCAAGAATAGCCTGTTCCCATGCACTGGGAAGTTGAGGTTCGAGAAATTTTCCTAAGTGGCGGATAGTAACATCTAAAATACCTCTTGCTTGGTTTTGGGCGTTAGCACATCCTCTAAAATGTGCTCGGAAATTTTTTGCTTCTCTTTGGCGTCTTTCAAAGATTTCTGAACGGCGATGTGCAGGAATGACGAAAATAATTCGTTTTAACGTGTATTCATTGGTTGAAGGCTTTATGCCACCATTTTTTAATATTCTGCGTACAGCTTCTTGTTCACTAATCATACCAGTTTCAGCTTGATAGCGTGCATTAACGAGACGTCCCCATCCTATTTGTCCACGAATGTAATCTTTAAAGTGTTGCACTGTGATATCATTTTGAATCAAAATCTGGTTGAGTTGATCAATAGTCATATTATTTTGCGTTGCAAAGTTCTCAAAAGCACTGTCAACCTCATTATCGCTCACTTCAATATTACGGCGTGTTATTTCGCCATTTTTAAGGGCTTCATCGATAAGCTCATTTTTAGCTTGCGCAAAAAGATTTCCTTGTTTTTGTTGCAATTTGAGAAAAGCAATGCGCTTTTGGATATCGTAATTTGTTATAGGAGTACCATTGACTTTGATAATAATGGCAGTCTGCGCGAAGGCTGACGGAATTAAAAATTCACTTACCAGTAGACTGCTTATGCTCAAAGCAGCAACACAAAATAAAGCACGAGTACGCTTTTTAAATTTGTTCATGTAAATAAGCCTTCGCATTGTTTATCAATTCTTATCAGTTACTCAAAATATACGTTTTTTTTCATAAAAACAATGATAAGTTAAACACCTATACATTCTCTCTTTATAAATCTGATTTTTTCTTTTTTCCAATATCTGCAATTGTACGCAATGAAAGAGAGAAATTAAAGTTTTGCAAAGGTGTTTTTTTTCCTGGATTAGTTATTTGCTGATAACCGAATGTTAACCCGAAACATTCATCCGTATAACTCAAATTAATTCCCCGCTTTACGAACGCACGAGACACTAAATCATAACCGGCATTGCTATTAATAGACCAATAGTTAGCCAATTTAATACCAGTTTGAAAAGAAATTTCTTGGCGCTCTTGTGGATATTCATAAGATGGCTGACTTGTGATATAGGCATATTGTAGAGCTGCCCAAAAATTTTGCCATTTTTGTGACACTTCAATTTCACTACGATGGACTTTCCCTGTTTTTTTATCGAAACGTCCACGAGTTTCCAAGGAAAAACCACTTTTATGGTTTGCGCCAAACATTGCAACATAATCTGAACGTCTTGCTTCGAGGCTAGAATGAGTGCCTACATTCACAAAATCTTTTTCTGCGAAAGAATTTTTTCCAGCAATATGAAAAGATTGTCCAACAAGACCATAAAGAGACCAATCATTGTTAAAGTTTCCAGAATATCTTAAACCTATATTAGCTCTTGTTCCACCTTCTACGCGGTCATAACCAGAGAATTTATCACGTTGAAACAGAGTTGTTGCTTCAAATACGAAGCTTTGTGTATCTTCATTAGGGATTTGTCCGATATAGCGTTCATTATTGCGTATAAAAATTTGTGCGGTTGGTTCTATAATATGTGTAGAATTGTCAAATCTAATGAGAAAGGGATACCGCAGTTCCAAACCTGCCGTTGCCATGCCACGGAATGCTGAGGAGGAGGCATTTTTTATATGATCAGCGTGGTTTTCGTGCATATTTGTTTTAATGATATCGGCACGTAAAGAGAGAATGGGGGTTAATATAAGTCCACCGTGCGTGTTGAAGCGCTTTTTCCATTCTAGCTCGTTTGTTAAACGAAAACTATTTCCAGCGACACCTGAAAGCCTAGAAGTGTTAAGCGGATGGCCGTTCCAGTCAGTAGAGCTGAAATCGGTATGACGACGATAAATTGATTGCATATTGCTATGAAAAGTGAGCAGTCCATTATAAACGGATTTATCTGGTGTGAAAGAATAATCAACACGAGGGAGAACCCATGCTTGCCGAGAGTGGCGTTCATAAGTGGGGTCATCTAATATCAAATCTTGAACCTTAAAGTGATAAAAACGCATATCAAAGTGGTTTTGATCTTTAAGACCATTCAAATAAAGCTGGGAAAGTTGTGTAGGATCGCTATAGTTCTCAAGTTTATAGGCACGACTAAAATGTCGATCGGACTGTGCGAGAATATCCCATCCATAAGTCCAGCGTGAATTAATACGGAAATCACCCTTTGTTGCTAGCATATAACGGTTTTTATGCTGTGCATCAATCGTATCATTGTCAAAATTATGTGGTTTCATTTGGTATATATGGGCAAAGCGAATATTGTAATTGCCTGTTTTTAAACGTTGACGCCATTCACCTTCAGTCAAAAGCCCTTGTTGGGTATAGATAGTAGAAGAAAGTGTGAAATCGTAATGGGGGGCGAGATTCCAAAAATAGGAGTTTTTTATGCCTATGCCGAGATAATCAGTGTAAAAAAAATGAGGAGCAAGGAGACCGCTAGCGCGTTTCACAGTTGGATCATTGAGTTCAAAAGTTGGAAACTGCAGAATCGGTATACCAAAAACTTCAAAACGGCTATTTTCAAACCGAATTTTTTTGGTTGTGTTATTCCATATGATTTTTCTTGCTCTAATTTTCCATAGGACTTCTTTATCTGGTTTATAAGAGCAAGGTTCACAGGCTGTGTAGGTGGCATTATCGAAGACTGTTATTTGGCTATTGCTGCGTGTGGCACTTGTTGCCGCGAAATGGACGTTAGTGGCTGTATCAATGCGTAAGGCATTTACGAATCCTTCGCCAAAATCTTTAGTCATATCAATCTGATTAGAATAAATTTTGTTTCCATCTTTTTGAGTAATTTCAACATTTCCTTGTGCTATGATACGTCCTGTTTTTTGATTATAAGTGACTTTTTTGGCGATCAATTTATTGCCATCATATTCGATTTGAACCTTGCCTTGTGCAGAAACAGTATTGTCATCACGATTGTAGATGAGTTCCTCCGCAGAGAGCATGAGAGGACTTACTGAATTTAGGGTAGGATTTTGAGTAACGGGAGTGAGGTTTTGGGCGAGTGTATAACAGGATAAGGATACACCTAAAATAAAGCCAATAACACCTTTTAAAGCGAAGGCTCTTAATTTTGTTAAATTGATTTTCTTAACTGTTAATAGTTTCACCTAGCCATCCTCTTTATGAAGCAAAAAGGAGATTCCCAAAAATAATGCAATAACAACTGGTGTCCAAGCTGCAATAATGGGTGGAATATATCCGGCATTCCCAAAAGCTTGAACGAGTACGGAAATAACATAAAGTGTGAAGCCAGCGATGACGCCGCCAAGGATCAGTGTTCCAGATTGTCCAAAGCGCGTAAATTTTAAAGATACAGTTGCTGCAATGAGAGTCATTGCTATAAGCAGTGCGGGTAATGCGATCAAAGATTGTAAGTACATATCAAAACTATTGGCAGAATAGCCAAATGAGCGTGCAATCATAATTTTTGTTGGCAATTGATAAAATGGGATAGTCGCGGGATTCATTAAACGTTCAGTTAAAAATTCGGGTTTTAGATTGGTTTTTATTTGAAATTCAGAAAATTTTTCAGGAGCGTGTCCTATTTTATAGATCGTTCCATTTGTTAACAGCCAAGCACCGTTTGTCAATGTTGCTTTTCTGGCGTTAATCCAATTTTTGACTGTTGCATTATCGTTATATTGCACAAAGGTTGCGTCGATAAGAGAAAGTCCTTGATCGGTAATAGATTTAGCACCAATGGTTGTTCTGCCTAAATTTGTACGTTGTGTTAACCATGGGATGCGCGTGTTATTGAGAGATGTTAGCATATTATTATTGCTGCGCCACTCAGTCATCATTTTTTCTGCTTGAGAAAATCCCCATGCGGCAAGTGGGTTAACGACAAGAATTGAAAACAATCCAAAAAGAAAGGCTCCCAAACAAGCAGGCATGAGAAACTGCCACGCAGAAACACCAATTGAACGCGTTACCACAAGCTCAGATTTTCGATTAAGTGAGATCAACATTGCCATTGCAGAAAAAAGTGCAATAAAGGGGATGAGTTGTTGCATGATAAAAGGGATGCGTAAAACGGAGATGAGGAATGCATCTTTTGCTGTATAATGGGGAAGATAAGATAGTCGACCAGAGTTTTCTGTAAAGTCGATTAAAAGAGCTAGAATCAAAATACCCCCGAAAAAATAACAAACCATTTTAAGATAATATATAAAAAAATATCGTCCAAGCGTCCGCCCAATCATGATGCTTTATCCGAGGGATATTGAGATTTTCGATGTTTAAATTTGTTCATAACTTTTTGAGAAATTATTTGAATAATTTCGTTAATTTTTATGGGGATACCGATTTTATGATTTGTTAAGAGCATGAAAAAAGTGAGCATGCTCATTCCTATTGGTGTAATATAAAGCAGAGGAACGTATGCAAGATCACTTTTTGCTTTTTCGGCAAAAAAATATCCCATCCAATAAACCAGCAAAGAAAAGGCAATTGCTGAGAGGTTTGCAGAGTTATGGGCCTGTCGATATGAGCGTGTATCTCCTGCTGCTGCTAATGCAATGAGTGAGAAAACAATTGGATAGAGCCATTCTGTAAGCCTGCGGTGAAATTCAGCTTTATATTGAAGGGGTTTGCGCTGATAATACGAATCCTTTGGATCAGGATTGAGCAAATAGGAAAGGGGCCTATCTTTTGGATAAAGTGTGGGCATTTTATCATGGGGGATGAATTCACCTAGGCTAAAGGTATACGAACTGAATTGAACGATCGAGATACTGTCATTTTGATGACTAATCCTTTCTATTTCACCATTATTGAGGACTAAAAAGTTGCCGTTTTTATTGTTCACAATTGATGCTGTTGTTGCATAATAAAAAAGATCAGTCTTAGGATCGCGTTGATCAACGATGAAAAGACGGGCAAGAGTTCCGTTCGGATTTCGTTCACCAATTTCTATGTAAAGGTTATTGGCTAGTTTTTGGAAGCTACCTTCATTAATGAAAAGATTAAGAAGATCAGACTGGGCACTTGCTAGCATTTGTCGCATATTAAGACGTGCTTGAGGAACGACAAAATTGGCTATAAAAAACGATATACCCGATGCAAAAAGAGCGAGAAGAAGAATTGGTTTCCAAACAGTACTTTTGGGAAAACCAGAGGCACTGATGATAGCAAGTTCTGAGTCTTGATTCATTGCAGAAAGGGTGCTGGTAATTGCAATGACTAAGGCAAACGGAATGACAAGAAAAACAACAGAAGGAACCAATGAGAGTGAAAACTGCAAGACGGTTAAGAGCGTTTGTCTACTTGTTGTGAGAAAATTTATCCGTGCAAGGATTTGCACTGTCCAACTAATACTGATTGCTGCAATCATAACAGCACTGAACAGAATAAAAACGCGTTTTAGGATGTATAACTCAATAATACGCATAGATTGGCTAACATCCTCAATCTTTAATTAGAGAGCAGATACTCTACATTACTTTAAATTAAAAAACACAACCAAAATTTAAGAACGATCTTCCCATATATTGCGCATTGTTACCAAATAAAGAGTATAGGTATAAGACAGCTCGTTAATTTCAACCCATTCTGCTGTGCATTATATTCTATTTTCAACTGTAGTCTACAGAGAAGCTAAAAAACAAACTAAAATACATCTCTTTCTTCACTAGGAAATGATGATATGTTTTTTCTTTTTCTATCTTTAACAGACAGGAAAAAAAAGATAATACATACAATCAGAAAAGAGGAATCATTCTATTTAAAATTATTTCCTTTATGTACTGGTGACATAGACGTTTTTCCAAAAAGGCTGTGGCTTCTTTTACAAAGTGATGAAGGGCTAAGAGGGTGGATATTTTTTTCTATCATTTAACGCAGTCAACGTTGGAAGATATCTTGCCGACACTTGTAGAGCGTGCGCTTATTCGTTTTGGTAAGATAACAATACAATGTGTGAGTAAAGAACGACGCGATGCTATAGATACACGTTTATGGGTTTATGCTGATGAAGCGTTTATTGGGCATGGAACTGAGTGTGATCAATATCCAAATTTTCAGCCTGTATTTCTTACTACGGGTCATGAAAATCCAAATGATTCAAAGATACGTTTTCTCATAGAGGGAGCCATCTGTTCGGATATTGATTCTTATCAACGACTTGTCATAATATTTGATGGTCAAAGTGATGAACAATTGAACCTTGTTCGTGCCCAGTGGAAAAAATATAAAATGGAAAATCATCATTTGACTTATTGGCAGCAGACTGAAGATCGCTGTTGGAAAAAACAGGTTTGATGCGTGTAACGTCTGTTATTTTGATTTTTGTAGGGCTGATGGGAATAATAAATCCAGAGATTTTTGTTGCGGAAGAATCGGGAGGAGGCCGTTGGGTTTTTGTTGTGATTTTTTTCTGGTGACAATAAAAATTCGGTCAAAAATCGCTAATTGCGGTCTTTCTCGCAAAATATTCAAGGGGAATGATGATGATGATTTTTGATCGGCTCTTACTTATTTTATGGGCTGTGATGTTAGCTTTTCTTTGCGTTTCATGGTTGGGGACAACGCATATACTATCACAAATATTTCCCATTACTTATATTGGTAATATTGCGGACATGTTATTTTTATTTCTCAGTGCGCTGTTTGCTGGAATATTGTGGTGGAATATACCACAACCGATGTCTTTAAAAACGAAACTGGTAGCATTTCTGCCACCAGTACTCGTTTTGGTCTTCTTCATTGTGTTCTAGTTGGATATTTCATCATCCGTAAATCCAACGAAGCAAATCAATGAAATAAAAGAGGCAAGAAGTAAATAATATCCGATATAAGAAGTATCAAAATGCTGTACTAGATACTCTGAAATGTAAGGTGCGAGAGATGCACCTACGATACCGGATAAATTGAAAGTTATAGATGAACCTGTATATCGAATTGCTGTTGGGTATGGCGAAGCCAAAACAGCACCAAGCGGACTATATACAACTCCCATGATTGATAAGCCAATGATGGACATTGCAAGGATTCCTCCAATTCCAGATTCTAAGAAATAAGGAATTGCAAAAGAATAGAGTCCAGTAATTATCGTGATCCAAATCATCAAAGTTCTACGTCTAATACGATCAGCAAGTTTTCCGGTTATTATGGTAAAAATTCCACAGAAAACGGCACCGATGACTTCTACTTGAAGAGCTTGATGAAATGACAATTGTAAATGGTTCGTTGAATAGCTTAACAAATATGCAGTGACCAAATAAAATAAAACAAATGTTGCCATGCCTGAGAATGTCCCAAGAAATAAGATTCGCGGGCATTTTAAAAAGACATCTATTATAGGGACTTTAACACGCTCTTTACGCTCAAGAGTTTTTTTGAATGCAACTGTTTCGTTAATTGAAAGACGAACCCATAATCCCACAAGCATGAGAACAACTGAAGCAATAAAAGGAATACGCCATCCCCATGCTAAAAGTTCATCATGATCAAGGAAGTGCAATAGACCTAAATAAACGACAATAGACGAGAACAAACCGATTGGAACGCCTAATTGAGGAAACATCGCATACCAACCACGCTTTTCTGGAGGGGCATTTTCTGTTGCTAGCAGAACGGCTCCCCCCCATTCGCCTCCCAACCCCATTCCTTGTCCAATACGACATAAGGTTAAGAAGAAAGGCGCCCACCATCCAGCTGTTTCATAAGTAGGAAGGAAACCAATAATAACTGTTGACAACCCCATCGTGAGAAGAGCAGCTATAAGTGTTGCTTTTCGTCCAATTTTATCTCCAAAATGTCCAAAAACGATTGATCCAAAGGGGCGTGCAAAAAAAGCTGCTCCGAAGATCAGGAAAGATTGTAAAATAGCAAGTTGGTCATTCTGTGTTGGAAAAAACACATGAGGAAATATAAGAGCTGCGGCAGTTGCAAAGACATAAAAATCAAAAAATTCAATTGTTGGGCCAATAAGGCTTGCAAACAAAATTCGGCGAGGAGAGTTTCTTTTGCTTGCACCTTGTGTTTCTGAGTTTATAGACATGAATAAAATGTCCCTTTCAGTGTATAACAAATCAAATTATTAAACTAACACCTTAAACTATAAAAATTTCAATTCAGTGTCGAGTCGATATTATTATGATTCTAGTGCATAAGAACAATTAATAAGGGCACTATAAGTATGGATGCTTGCACTGTAAATGCATCTGAATTGAATACAATAAAGGCATCGTTTTTAATGCCATAGAAGATAGAAGTGTATTTCTATAGACGATGCAATTTCTTTAAAACATCACACGGGTTTTGTCTGTTTATGGATCAATTTTAGTTTCGTGGACCAGTGCTGAATATTTTAAGATTAAAAAAATCTTTTATGGATGCAATTAAAACACTTTTTGATTGCATTAAGAATGTCTTCAAGTTTTAAGTGTGTATAAGTTTTAAAGCACATAATGTGCAATATTAATCAGTCAAAACTTAACGCCCTGAATTCTTGGTGTAGGGCGATTCTTTGTCTTGAAAACATGAAATTGAGCAGTTGAGTCGTGATGTTTTTGTATCTGCACTTTTTCTAAGTATGCAGAATTCTTTATTTCAAATCGTGGAGTATGGATAATGCAGCGCAAATTGAAACTGAGTTTTTGGGCATTAATAACCAGTAGTTTTCTTGTAAAGGTTGCAAATACAGCTGCTGCAGTTGCATCAAGCGAGAGTTCATTAACACCAGTTAGCGTAAATAAACAGCTGGAAGAAATAAGCAAGTGGTTACCAAAACTGAGAGGATTAGCAGAAAAAGAAGGGGGATCAAAAAGCATACAGAATGAACAAAGAACAAAAGGATATGCCTTGCTTGAAGAAGAGGGAAGAAAGAGCCTTTTCTTTAAGTTGTTAACACATTCAGTAATCAGTGATGCGACTTCTGTCTATATTACCGACCATGATTCTGAGGATTCTGGTAAAAAAGTAAAGAGCTTTAACTATAATGATGCAGGGTATTCCATTAATAATACGGTTCGGGATGGTGGGAGGCTCTATATTGATGAAGCGAGTGTTAGTAGGGATACGACAATTGAGAATGGTGGTATTGAGTTTGTCCAAAATCTGAGTAATTCAGAATATTCCAGTGTTAAAAAAGGTGGAAAACAAATTGTTAAGAGTGGTGCAAATGCTGAGGGGGCTAAAATCTATGGTGGTAAGCAGGTTATTGTTGGCAAGGGGATTTTTGAAGATAATCTTAGGGAAAGCAGCGCTTATTATACTGAGATTTATAGTGAAGGTGGCATACCAGGACTACAAAATGTATATGATGGTGGGATAGTTTTTGATACAAAGATTATGAAAGGAGGGATACAGAATCTTGATGGTACAGAGAGTTTTCGTAATGGGGTCTCAGAAGATGATGATACAGAAGATGAGGATTCTACATTAAATGGTGGTGCTTTTGCAATTTATACAGAGATTTTTAAGGATGGTATACAGAACATCTTGGCAGAAGGAAACGCGAGTGAGGTTATTTTATATGATAGAGCTACTCAGCAAGTATATGGTGATGGATATGTGGATACCCTAACAATTAATCATCAAGCAAAATCATGGGTATATTGGGGTGCAATATTACATAAAGATACAACTGTTAATGATTTTGGCAGTATCTGTATTTATGCTGGTAATAATAAAAATATTACTGAAGTAGAAAAACTTATTTTAAATGGAGAAGATGCAAAATTCTATTCTATTGCTACTAAGGGTGACGGCAAAAAATCCCAAATTAATATTAAGAAATTAAGCGGAAGTGGCAGAGTTATTTTTACCTCTATGGGACTTGATAATTATTACTCTCAACTTAACGTTGATCATCTTTCAGGTAATTTACATTTTGATTTCAGTGTTAATTTTGCGAATCATCGTAGTGATTCCCTTCTTATTAAAAAAAGTAGCTCAGGTTATCACACAATAAGTATTATTGACACCGGGATTGAAATTATAAATCCTTCTCACAAAAGGCTCAAATTAATTTCTGATCGCGGTGGAAACGCTCATTTTACTCTGACGAACGGCTTTGGCGAAAAAATCAGAACCATTGATGCTGGAGCCTACATGTATAGTTTGAAATACGGAAAAAATAAGCATACCGGTAAAATTTGGTATCTAGATGCGAATTACGCTCTCGATAGTACAAAAAATCCTTTATTTTTAAATTTTTTCCTGAAACCATATACAGCTCCATTCTTAGATGTTCTCACAGAATTCACTATTGAGAAGGATATGGTTGTCGCTATTGCGGATCCTAGCTTTGATAGTTTTGAGGGAGGCGATGGCATTGATAGTCACAATGCAGAATCTTCGATTAGTAATAGGGTTCGGGATGGTGGGGGACTCCATGTTTATAACGGCGGTTTTAATCTATATACCACCATTGAAAGTGGTGGTGTTGAGATTATTAAGACACAGGGTCTTTCACAAGAGACTATTGTGTATAAAGATGGGAAACAAAGAATTGAGAATGGAGGAAAAGCTGAAGGAACTAAAATTTATGGTGGTGAGCAGTTTGTTTCAGGAGGGGTTGATATCAATGGTGAGTTGGTGAAGAGCCGCGCCTATGACACTGTCATTTCTGGTCAAAATGAAGAGCTAGGATACCAGAACGTGTATAATGGCGGGATGGTTTTTAGAACAAAGATCACGGAAGGAGGAGTACAAAATCTTTATGTAGAAGATGATTTAAGAGATAATAGCAGTTCTGCATTTGATACGGAGGTCTTTTCTGGTGGAGAGCAAAATGTTTTCGTGGGAGGCGAGGCTATTGGTGTCATTTTACGAGGGACAGCTCTTCAGAAGATAGATTTAGGGGGCTATGTGAAAGATTTAACGATTAATGATCAAGCAAAATCATGGTTACAGCATGGTGCGACATTAGAAGGAAGCACAACAGTTAATGATTCTGGACGAATTCATCTTTATGCTGGTGCTGATCGATCTCGTACGGAAGTAAAAGAAATTCTTTTAAATGGAAAAGATTCCAAATTGTATTCTATTGCTTCTAACATTGATGGTGAGAGTTCTTTGATTGAAAACTTAGGGGGGGATGGCAGTGTTATTTTTACTTCTAGCGTGTTTGATCCACATTACTCTCGACTTGAGATCAATAATCTTTCAGGGAGTTTACATTTTAGGTTTAATACCGATTTTGCAAATCAGCACGGTGATTACCTCCTTATAAGAAAAGGTACAGGTCATCACAAAATAAGCGTTATTGATTCTGGTATTAAAATTACCAATTCTTCTTTAATAAATCAGGATTTGGTTTTTGAGCTTGATTTAATCCATGATCAAAGTGGAAAAGCGCATTTTACTCTGACAGATTTTTCTGGTGAAGAGATTGACGCTATTGATAATGGAGTCTATATATATGCTCTAAAGAAAAAAAATCATAACAAAGGAAAAATTTGGTCTTTGTTTGCGGTTTACATTGATGATGTACCACGCATGAGTAGATCTCCTCGACATTTAAGCAAAAGTCAATTTATTTCTATTCCTTCAACTTTTTCGTCGTTGGAAGATCAGACTGTTAATGCGTCGCGTCCAGCTAGTAGCCATCATCTTTCTGATGAGAATCAGCAGCCTGTTGTTTCTGCTGATGCTCAATCTTTAGTCGATCAAATGACTGTGCGCCCAAGTAATCAGGACAGACTTTCTCTGCAATCGCGTAAGGAACTAGCAGTTTCCCACTTTTTGACTACTCCCTCTACGGATGCAGTGTTGTCACTGTCAGTGGCTCCTCAGCTTGTCTTTCACAACGAATTGCAAACTGTACGTGCAGGAAGAGGCATTCTAGACAGAAATAAGAAAAATGCGGCGCTATGGACACATGCGATCAAGAGCAAAGAAAACATTGCAACAGGTCATACAGATTTTAAGCTTGAGCAGACGGGTATAACCTTAGGGATAAGTGGCTTAAGCGAATTAATGAGTGGAGAGTTTTATATTGGTGGTTTTGGCAGTTATGATCAAGCCCGTGTAGCGCATGCACGAGGTGGTATCAGCGGCATAAACACGTATAGCATTGGAGCTTATGCGACTTATTTTGATCATAGTGGAGTATATCTGGATGGTGTTTTGAAATACAATCATTATCAAAATAATCTGAAAGCAGTTTCAACCAATGGTATAGACATTGAAGGAAAGTATAATCAGTGGGCTTTGGGGGCGTCATTTGAAGCGGGGTATCGTTTTGAAGTAACACAGAGTGGTTGGATGCAACCTTATGCGCAATTCACGTGGCTGCAAGCTGCAGGTAAAGAAATCAAGCTTTCCAATAAAATGATAGGTAATATAAGCCCATCGATTTCATTACGCAGTGAGGTAGGCTTATCGTTAGGGTATGAATTTGGATCAGAAATGTATGCTTCATCTCAGGCTTACATTACAGCTTCTTGGATACGGGAGAGTAAAGATAACAATTACACAACGATTAATAAACTCCATAAATTTACCACAGATTTGTCAGGGAATGCAGGTAAATTAGGAGTTGGTTTAAGCAGTTTAGTGAGTGAGAAATTAAAGCTTTATGCGGAAGCACATTATATTAAAGGGAGCAAGGTGAAGCAGTCCCTTCAAGGTATTTTGGGCGTACGCTACAGCTTCTAATAGTATGTTTTTCTGAGTAGCTTAAATGGGTGATGTTTTGTACGCGAGATATGTGATGATCAGAGTACAATTTTTGAGAAAATACAAAGGTACTTTTTATAATAAGTTGAGTGCCCTACAGTGTGCTGTTTTGTGCTTTTTACCCTTTGGTAAAACATTAACGACGAGTATAAAAAGAAGCAATTTAAGCACTGCCTGATGCTCTCAATCAAACAAAGAATTCAGTAAGATGCAAAGTAAACTTTTTCAATGTTAATAAAGTGTTAAAGATAATTCTTAAAATTTTAGGTTGAAAATAATTTTTGCAGAGCTAATTACCTTTGGTGTCTACTCAGACGTGAAGGGGGAGGGTATAGTTATGCAATATAAGTGGAAACAAGGTTATTGGGCACTCATGGTCAGCAGCTGTTTTGTTCAAGCGGCTGTTGCGGGTGAGAGCAGGATACAACTTTTTTATCAGCCTTCAGATTATGGCATAAATGAGAAAATATCACACAGTCAACATAATGGAGGTGTGAGAACAGAAGGATACACAAAAGTTCAAGCATCTAAAAGTGATGCCATTGTAGAAGCAGGTGGCGGATCAGGCACTTTTGAAATGCTTAATGGTATTACTACGGATAAGGGTAGTGAAATATTAGCCAGAAAAATGCGAGATTCTGTTGGCAACGGTGTTGGCAATGCTGAATCGTATGCGCAAGAAAAAAATAATACGATGCTTAAAGATTCTGAGCTTATTTTCATTAATAGTGGGACTGAACTAGAAAATCATTTATTCGATAATAATGGTAAAGGCTACTTTTTAAATGACGGTAATACAGATAAGCCAGGACGGTCTATCAATAACACGGTAAGAAATGGTGCAGAGATTCATGTTTCTGCGGGGGGCCTCAGTGAGGGTAGCAAAATTGAACATGGTGGAACTGAAATTATTCAGGCTTCAAAGGGGAAACAAGGCTTTTCAAAAAATGCTATCGTTAAGGAAGGTGGAGAGCAAAGGATTGAGATTGGAGGAAGAGTCGAAGGGACAAAAATCTATGGTGGTGAGCAGCTTATTTTCGGGGAGGGGGATGTCGGAGGGCAGATTAAAGGGAGTAGCGCTGCAGATACAGTAATTTATGGTCAAGGCGAAACACTGGGTCAGCAAAAGATATACGATGGGGGAAGTGCTTGGAATACGAAAGTTATGCGAGGAGGTGTACAAGAGGTTGCAAAAAAGGCTCAAAGTGCAAAAAATGGTGGTTTTGCGTTTGATACACAAATCTTTGATGGTGGCAAACAGCGTGTCTTAGAAGGAGGGAATGCTATTGGCGTCTCTTTAAATGAGACTGCTGTTCAGGAAATATATACTAATGGATATGTGAAAAATCTAACGATTAATGATGAAGCAAAATCATTGGTGCATGCGGGTTCGGCGTTAGAAGGTAAGACACTGGTGAACCATTCTGGACAGCTTCATCTTTATGCTGGCAATGATCAACACCGTACTACAGTAGAAGACGTTATTTTAAATGGACAAGATACAAAATTATACTCCATTACCGAAGAGTTTGGTGGAAAAAGCTCTCTCATTCAGAAATTAAGTGGTGAGGGGAGTGTTATTTTTGCTTTTACTGGCTCTGATCCGTATTATTCTCAGCTTCATGTTAATAATCTTTCAGGAAATTTACATTTCAAATTCAATACCACTCTTGCACGGAACCGTGGTGATTATCTCTTCATTGAAAATGGAAAGGGTAATCACACAGTAAGCGTTGCTGATTCTGGAATTGAAATCACTGATCCTTCTTCAAATAAGCGTGATTTAATTACTGATCAAAGCGGTGGAGCGCAGTTTACTCTGACAGATCTCTCAGGTGAAAAAATTAACGCTATCGATGGTGGAACTTATATGTATGATTTGAAACAGAGAAAGGAGGAAAATGGAAAAATTTGGTTTTTGGCTGCGGATCGCATCAGTGGACCAGAATCTTCACTTCCTAATCCAACAGACCCGTTGGCTCCTGGTGGTGGGGCGTCAACAACTCCTTCAGTTGATGCAGTGCTTTCTACAGCGATAACTTCTGGGCTTGTTTTTAACAATGAACTGGAAATTTTACGTACTGGAAGAGGAATTCTGGATCAGAACAGGAAAGATACGGATCTATGGACTTATGTGATTAAGAGCAGAGAACGTATTGCTACAGGTCATACACATTTTAAGCTTGAGCAAACAGGTATAATGTTCGGCGCTGATCATTTAAACGAACTAACGCATGGAGATTTGTATGTTGGCGGTTTCGGAAGTTATGATCTGGTACGCGTTGCTCATGCACGAGGCGGTGATAGTGATATAAGTAGTTATAGCATTGGAACTTACGCAACTTACTTTGATAATCGCGGATGGTATATGGACGGTGTTTTGAAATATAATTATTACAGAGATAATTTGAAAGCCATTTCAACGAACGGTTTAGCCATTCAAAGTGATTATAATCAGTCGGCGATAGGTGGTTCATTTGAGATTGGTTGTCGTTTTGAGACGGCACAGAGAGGTTGGATGCAGCCTTATATCAAATTAACAGGAATGCAGGCTGAAGGTAAAAAAATCAAGCTTTCCAACGGAATGATAGGTGATATAAATCCATTAACTTCATTCCGTAGTGAGGTTGGATTAACAGCAGGTCATGAATTTATTGTTGGTGCCGATACTCCATTAACGGCTTACATTACAGCAGCTTGGTTGCGTGAGAATATAAATAATAATCATACGACAATTAATAACCGGTATCAATTTATCACGGATTTATCAGGAAATGCGGGTAAGTTGGGAATTGGTTTGAACAGTTTTGTTAATGACAAATTAAAACTTTATGTAGAAGCGCATTATATGAAAGGGCATAAAATTAAGCAGTCACTTCAAGGTATTTTAGGATTACGTTACAGTTTCTAAATATGCGTTTTTCATGCTGATTAATCTTAGAAGTCTGATTATCTTCGTGAGTTAAACATTCAATGTCTATACATCCCTAAGAGTGTATAGACATTGAGAATGGTCTTACGCTTTATTAAAGGCGATATTATTTTTCCATTTATTATTGCAAATCTTGCAAGCTATTCCTTGCACCTAAAAGAACACTTTGAATTTTTTAAAGCTATACAGCTTCAGACTAGAAGCTTCTTTAGCTTAATTTACGCATTTCAACCAATAATTGTTATATATAAATAACACACTGAAAAATTGCATTCAGACATAAATAAAACACATTATGATACAATCTACAGCAGTCCACCTGTGAAGTTGCAGGATATTTGTCTAATGATTGAGAGTGGAGTGTAGATTATGCTACATAAATGTAAGTTAGGTTTTTCAATACTGATGATCAGTAGTTATCTTGTGCAAATTGCAAATGCAGTTGAAAAAAGGAATGAGGTGCTAACCAATATAACGAGTTTGACAGGTGAGGGGAAGGTACCAAAAGGTTCAGTACTGATTAGTAATCTTCTTAGCACTAATGCCAAAATCGAGGATGGTGGTGCGGAAATTGTTGAGAATGGTACAACTTCCATAGGTGCTACTGTTGACAAAGGTGGAATACAGATAGTTACGCGTGAGGGAACTGCTATGGATACCAAAATCCAAGGTGGTAAGCAATTTGTTTTTGAAGAGAAAAATCTTTTAGATCTTACAAGTCTAGAGAAGCGAAGTAGTGCATATAATGCCACAGTTTTTGGTAGTAATGGAGCAATAGGGCAACAAAATGTATCTGATGGTGGAACATCTTGGTATACAAAAGTTATGCAAGGAGGGGAACAAAATCTTTATATGGGACATAAAAAAACTGGTGGTGCTGCATCAGATACTACAGTTTCTGAAGATGGTCGGCAGCACGTTTTACCAGGAGGAGCAGCTAAGAATACTACCTTAGGTGGTAGTGCTATTCAAGTAGTATATCCTAGTGGAATTGTGGAAGGTCTAACGATTAATGACTCTGCTAATTCATGGGTGTATGTTGGTGCAGAATTAAGAGGAGAAATAAAGGTTAATGATAAAGGACATCTTCATCTTTATGCTGGAGATAGCACAAATCACATTATAAAACAGAAACTTTCTGTGACAGAACGGAGTGATGAAGAATTATTTTTGGTTGGAGAGCGGAATAATAATAGGCTTGATATTGGGATTGAAAATTTAGGCGGTAATGGAGGAATTGTTAGTTTTACTTCTATTCCGTATGATCCACGCCATATTTCATTGCATGTTGGCAGTCTTTCAGGTAATTTACATTTCTATTTCAATATTAGTGGTGCGGAGAGGCGTGGCGATTACTTATCGATTGGCAATAGTGAGGGTAATCACAAGATAAGCGTTGCCGATTCTGGCATTGAAATTACAGGGGCTCTCTCACAAAAGAATAGCTTTATTACAGAGATCAATTTGATTACCGATAGAAGCAAAAACGAAGGAGCTAATTTTACTCTAACAAACTATTCTGGAGAGGAAATTTCAGCTGTTGATGGTGGAACCTATATGTATAGCTTGTATAAGAGGGAGGGAATTGCCGATTCTAGTGGTGATTCTGTAATTTGGTATTTGGGTACGGCGACTGAAAAGTCTAATCCTTCAGGTGTCCTCTCTCAGCGTGGGAATAAGAAACAGAAGGTTTCCTCTTTTTCATCTGCTAATATAGGAAAGGAGGCTCGTCGACCCCGTTCTTCTTCTCAGGGAGGGAATTCTGCTCTTTCGTTGCTTTCTTCCACTGGTGTAGAGAGAAGGACTACGCAAAAACCTAAGGAACGACCTCCACGGCATTTGAGAGAAAAGCAGCAGCCTTCTGTATTATCTCAAAAAAATCAAGCTCTTGAGGTGGTGCGTCCAGCTAGTAGCCATCATCTTTCTGATGAGAATCAGCAGCCTGTTGTTTCTGCTGATGCTCAATCTTTAGTCGATCAAATGACTGTGCGCCCAAGTAATCAGGACAGACTTTCTCTGCAATCGCGTAAGGAACTAGCAGTTTCCCACTTTTTGACTACTCCCTCTACGGATGCAGTGTTGTCACTGTCAGTGGCTCCTCAGCTTGTCTTTCACAACGAATTGCAAACTGTACGTGCAGGAAGAGGCATTCTAGACAGAAATAAGAAAAATGCGGCGCTATGGACACATGCGATCAAGAGCAAAGAAAACATTGCAACAGGTCATACAGATTTTAAGCTTGAGCAGACGGGTATAACCTTAGGGATAAGTGGCTTAAGCGAATTAATGAGTGGAGAGTTTTATATTGGTGGTTTTGGCAGTTATGATCAAGCCCGTGTAGCGCATGCACGAGGTGGTATCAGCGGCATAAACACGTATAGCATTGGAGCTTATGCGACTTATTTTGATCATAGTGGAGTATATCTGGATGGTGTTTTGAAATACAATCATTATCAAAATAATCTGAAAGCAGTTTCAACCAATGGTATAGACATTGAAGGAAAGTATAATCAGTGGGCTTTGGGGGCGTCATTTGAAGCGGGGTATCGTTTTGAAGTAACACAGAGTGGTTGGATGCAACCTTATGCGCAATTCACGTGGCTGCAAGCTGCAGGTAAAGAAATCAAGCTTTCCAATAAAATGATAGGTAATATAAGCCCATCGATTTCATTACGCAGTGAGGTAGGCTTATCGTTAGGGTATGAATTTGGATCAGAAATGTATGCTTCATCTCAGGCTTACATTACAGCTTCTTGGATACGGGAGAGTAAAGATAACAATTACACAACGATTAATAAACTCCATAAATTTACCACAGATTTGTCAGGGAATGCAGGTAAATTAGGAGTTGGTTTAAGCAGTTTAGTGAGTGAGAAATTAAAGCTTTATGCGGAAGCACATTATATTAAAGGGAGCAAGGTGAAGCAGTCCCTTCAAGGTATTTTGGGCGTACGCTACAGCTTCTAATAGTATGTTTTTCTGAGTAGCTTAAATGGATGATGTTTTGCACGCGAGATATGTTTTTCTTTGATGAGAAATCTTTAGGGGAGCGGTATTTCTGGCTATGCAAATAGATCTAGCTTTTGTAAGAGAGGTGATGGCATTGTTCTGAGGGTATCAGGTACCATTGATATTTCTATTTTTATTGAAATTTATTTTATGATTAATGATGTATTTTTGAAAATTAATACGGATTTTTTCATAGTTACTTGGCAAGAGGCTTCCTGCTCGCTATAGAACAGCCAGATAATATTGGAAATAAAGGTGGTCAAATGGCTGTAGAACGTACTTTTTCGATGATTAAACCAGATGCAACGCGTCGTAATTTGACAGGAGCAATTACGAAAATGCTTGAGGATGCGGGGTTGCGTGTTGTTGCATCTAAACGTGTGTGGATGAGCCAACGTGAAGCTGAAAGATTTTATGCTGTTCATAAAGAACGCCCATTTTTCAGTGAATTGGTTGAATTTATGTCTTCTGGACCAACAGTTGTACAGGTTTTAGAAGGTGAAAATGCAATAGCTAAAAACCGTGAAGCGATGGGCGCTACGAATCCTATGGAAGCACAAGAGGGAACAATTCGTAAAGTTCACGCTTTGTCGATTGGTGAAAATTCTGTCCATGGTTCAGATAGTGCTGAAAATGCAAAAACAGAAATCGCTTTTTGGTTTTCCGAGATGGAAATTGTTGGTTAATCAAATCGTATATAAAAGCCAAAAAATCCTGAAACTGCATGTTTCAGGATTTTTTTATGATGTTACAGATTTTTTTGAAAGAGTGTGTGGGGTTTACTATTTTTCATGTGATAACATGTTTTAAGCCAGCACGAAAATAATCCCACCCTGTCCACAATGTGAGAAGGGCTGCAACCCACAGCATGATGATACCAAATTCCGTTGTATAAGGGAAAATTTTATTGCCAGCTGGTCCTGCTAAAAGAAAGACAATCGCTATCATTTGTACAAAAGTTTTCCATTTTGCAAGACGAGATACAGGAACACTGACTTTTAATTCAGCTAAATATTCACGTAATCCTGATACAAGAATTTCTCGGCAAAGGATGATAATGGCTGCCCATAATGTCCATCCAGCAATAGTACTGTCTGCGGCAAGCAAGAGCAAACAAGCAGATACGAGAAGTTTATCTGCAATTGGATCTAACATGCGGCCGATATTGGATGTTTGTTCCCAAATACGGGCAAGATAGCCGTCAAAAAAATCAGTAATGGACGCAACAACAAAAATGGAGACAGCGATCCAACGTGCAATGTCACTTGATTGCAATCGCCCTTCTAAAAAAAAACACGCAACAACCATTGGCACTGCCACAATTCGTGCATAAGTTAAAATATTTGGAAAAGAAAAAGTATGATTTTTCATAGGCTATTTTCAATTCTTTGTGAAAGATGATATATTTCATAAACGTAACAAGGCAAAGATTATGAAACAAGTATTATTTTTCATTAAAATGGTTATGAATTCTTTGTGCAATCGTAACAGAAATGCCGTTAACCTTTATTAAATCTTCGAGAGAAGCACCAGCAACGGCTTTTGCGCTTCCAAAATGATGAAGTAATGCACGCTTTCTTGCTGGTCCTATGTTTTCGATTTCATCAAGTGGATTTTTAAATGTCTCTTTTTTTCGTTTTGCCCTGTGCGTTCCAATTGCAAAACGGTGTGCTTCATCGCGTAGACGTTGCAAAAAATAAAGGATAGGGTCACGCGGGGGAAGTGTAAACGATGTTTTGCCTTTTATAAAAAACCGTTCGCGTCCTGCGTTACGGTCAGCACCTTTTGCTATTCCTACAACTGTGATGAGATTGTCTAACCTTAATTCAGATAATATTGTATGCACACAGTTTATTTGTCCTTCACCACCATCGATTAAGATAAGATCAGGCCAAATGGGAACAGAATCGTTGTTTGTACCCTTTGTACCGTTTCTTCCAGTAGGCAGACCATGTTCCTTGATAAGGCGCGAAAATCTTCGTTTAATAACTTCTTTCATCATACCAAAATCATCGCCGGGTGTGATATCGGTCGAGCGAATATTGAATTTGCGATATTGATTTTTAATAAATCCCGTTTTATCCGCAACAATCATCGCACCTATCGCATTTGTTCCCATAATATGGGAATTATCGTAAACCTCTATACGGCGTGGGATATGAGGCAGTTGGAATATTTCAACAAGCCCTTGAAGCAGTTTTGTATATGTTGCTGTTTCAGAAAGTTTGCGTCCGAGTGCCTCATGAGCATTGATATAGGCATGGTTAACGAGGGTTTTGCGTTCACCTTGTTTGGGCAAAGAGAGGAATATTTTGCGATTTGCTTTTAGACTGAATGCATCTGTAAGAAGTTCCTTTTCTTCGATTGCTTCAGATAACAGGATAAGCTTTGGAAGTGGCTTGTCATCATAAAATTGGGCAAGAAAACTTGCTAAAATTTCAGTACGAGAAAAAGAGGGATCTGCTTTAGGAAAATAGGCTCGATTTCCCCAATTTTGCCCCATGCGGAAAAAGAACACTTGAATACAGGTCACCCCATCTTGTTGTGCAATTGCAAATACGTCTGCTTCCTCTACAGTTTGTGGGTTAATGCCTTGATGGCTTTGTATGTGAGAGAGGGCCGATAAACGATCACGATAGGCTGCTGCTTGTTCAAAATTAAGATTCTCTGCAGCTTTATGCATAGCTTGAACCATATCATTTTTAACTGACTGGCTTTTCCCCGAAAGGAAAGCTTTTGCTCCTTTAACGAGCTCTCTATAATCACTGTCTCTAATTTTATGTGTACAGGGAGCAGAACATCTCTTAATTTGATAAAGCAAACAGGGGCGCGTACGGTTTTCAAAAACTGAATCGGTACAGGTGCGTAACAAAAAGGCGCGTTGTAAAACATTAATTGTTTGTGTAACCGCACCTGTAGAGGCAAAAGGACCGAAGTAATGTGCCTTTCGTGTTCGGGCACCACGGTGCTTATAAAGCGCGGGAGCTCGATGGTCATCAGTAAGAATGATATAAGGAAAGCTTTTATCATCACGCAGGAGTATATTAAAACGTGGATGCAACCTTTTGATGAGATTAGCCTCTAAAAGGAGTGCTTCTGTTTCTGTATGAGTAACGACAAATTCCATATGATATGTTGCGCGGATCATACGAGTAATACGGTTATTATGTCCCTGCTCACGAGCATAACTTGAAACGCGTTTTTTTAGATTACACGCTTTACCAACATAGAGAACATCACCATTTTCATCAAACATCCGATAAACCCCTGGTTTATGCGGAAGATGTTTGACAAACTCTTGTATGAGCTTGGCACCCTTGAATTGATTTTTATCATTTTCTTGATCGGCGTTGTCCCATATAACATGAGAGAGAAAAGAAAGGTTTTCTCGTTCATTTTGGGGACAAGCTGTGTTTTTTTTCAGGATCATTTAGTGTATCCGGAGGTGTTTTATGTTTTTCATATGAAATGCTCTTATCCTATCAAGCTCCACTATCTATGTATTTATAGTTTTTTTCTATAAAGAATACATTATGATATGAGATCATGTGATTTTGGAGTTATTACGGCTCATAAAAAATCACAAAAGCTCTCCTTGAGAGCAGTTTTACGAGTTTGCTAACTTTATTCATTAATTGATTGAAATGATAAATTTGTTATGGACAAAGACTAGCTAAGATAGGCTGTCTTAAGAAAAAAATCAAATTTTTGTTTCTAGCTATTATATGCATTTTGGGTCGGTAGTAACCTTAAAAATAAAAAAAACAAGCATAATCTTATACTTCTCAGCAGTTTAATATCCCTTTATTTTTAGAAAGAGGATCTTGATTGAGGTAAGCATATAAAACAAGAAACTCTAACATAATAGGTGTTCTTTTTGAAGCCATTTATACGTTATTTGTGCATTTTCATCTTGCCCAAGACGGTTGATAAGAAAGGGACTGAGCTTTTTTATTTCTTCTTCTAAAATATAGGGAGGATTTATAAGGATCATACCACTTCCGTTCATTGTGGGTGGTATGGAGTTTTTGCGAATACGCATTTCGAGTTGTAGAATTTTTGGAATTCCTGTTTGATGAAGCGCCTGAAGAAAAATTTCAATTTCTTCATCATATTTAACAGGATACCATAAAGCATAGAGTCCTCCAGGGAAACGGCGATACGCCTTCACTATCCCCTCAACAAGACGGGAAAATTCACCAGATTTTTCAAAGGGAGGATCAACGAGAATGAACCCACGTTTTTCTTTTGGTGGTAGATGGGCATTTAAGGAAAGCCAACCATCTAAATGGAGGACTTTTGTTTGATAATCACCGGCAAAATTCTTTGCTAAAACTTCGTAATCTTCGTGATGTAATTCAATTGCGGTTAAGCGATCTTGTTTACGCAATAATTGGCGAATAAGAACAGGGGATCCGGGATAGAATACGGTTTCTTTTTTATCCCTATTGAGTTTATCAATGATATTGCACCATGGACAAAGGAGTGTTTTTAAATCTTCTGGGATAGGAGTGGACAGAAGCCGTTGGACACCTTCACGCCACTCTCCCGTTTTACGTGCTTCTAGGGAGGAGAGATCGTAAATGCCGATCCCAGCATGTGTATCTATAACGCGAAAGGCTTTTTCCTTGCGTTTGAGATATTCTACGATACGGGTGACAATAATGTGTTTAAAAACATCAGCAAAATTGCCAGCATGATAAATATGCCGATAATTCATGAGTAAACTCTACTATATATAATTGCTTACAAAATATTTTTATTAACATAAAACAACAACTTTTGTATCGACAAAAACTTTATTGTAGCCTTTAAGAAAGCTGGAATAAATCTAGGAGCAAGATTCGTTAGAAACGCTGGAATGATGTGGGAAAAGATTTCTGACGAACAACATTTAAGTGATATGGTGATTTGTGCGGAATGCAAGTTTCATTTTCATACGCACAATGGCTTCGTTTGTGGTGTATAATATTGAAAGATAGCTTTACAAAATTGACATCAGATATACGCATTGTCCCAATCAACTGAGGGGTGAGTGATAAAATAAGCATCAAGATCAAGATATTGTGACCATGTCAGAAATAAAAGCGATGATTCCCGCTATTTCTAGTTTTTTTCTAAAAGATGACGAAAAAGCGTCCATTGCTGAGCATAAGCTTTGAGCTTTTATTTTGTTTGCACGTAATATTGGAGAGGCAGATGATATCAAACCACTTCCATATTATCTATGAGGTCATTGGTGATATGCCTTATGCAACACTTTCTAAGAAAATTATGGAGAATGTTATTCGTCAAGAAGAGAGGTTTTTTGTGTCAGATGATGTAGCAATGAAAGCGCTTTCAAGAAGTACGCTTTGGAAAGTTTTGCAAATTTGACGCGTAAAATTTTTTGCAGCAGGTTGTGATATTGTTTTTCACTGTAATAGTCATTTGGAAGAGATGTTTGCGATTGCGCAGACGAGTCGTTTTTATAGGATAAAGCATTGGAATGTGCACGTGGTACTTGTATGAGAGTCTCATAATCTGATAAATTGAAGGAAGCTGCTTTAAGAGAAGAGCTCTTAAACTTTTTGACTTTTGTTTGGAGAGATTTTTTATTTTTAACTTATTCTGAGTTTGTTATAAATCGCTGAGCAAAAGTGAAAAGAGGATAAAAAGTGAGTTTGCAACGAAAACCTGTAATTGCCTTTAACCGAATAAGAAAATATACAAGTAAGATATAGTTATATTGAGAATATTTTCTACAGTAGTGAATATGAACAACTGAAATAAAAGTTAAAAGAAGTCAGAGGGAATGATGGGTAATATTTTTTCACCAACGCATTTAATTGTAATTTTACTGATTATCCTTGTGCTTTTCGGGCGTGGTAAAGTTTCTGAATTAATGGGTGATGTTGCTAAGGGCATTAAAGCTTTCAAAAAAAATATGAAGGAAGAAGAGGAGAGTATCAAGGATCAGTTTGAAATGGCTGATACTTCCAAAACAATTGATGTTGCGTTTAAACAATCTCTATCCTCATCGGAAAAGCCTGCAAAAGTTGATAGAAAAGGTTCTTCTGTCACTAAGGCGGGCAAGACACCTGTTGCTAAAAAACGGCATGTAAAGTAACAAAAAATGCAATCATAATTGAGCATTATTCTTTTAAATGAGGAAAGTCGAGTATAAGCGATGTTTGGGATTGATGGACCAGAGTTTCTGGTGATCTTGCTTGTTCTCATTGTCGTAGTTGGACCAAAAGATTTACCAAAAATGTTAAGGACAATGGCAAAGGCAATAGCTTATGTGCGTTCAACAGCGAATGAATTTCATCACCATTTTGATGATGCCATGAGACAAGCTGAGCTTGATGATGTGCAAAAGGCATTATCAGATATTAGTGATCTTAATCCACGCAAGGAGTTGACAGAGATTTTAAATCCAATTCACAGTGCAGTAGGGGATATTCACGATAGTCTTGATGTAAACACAACGCACCATAAATCAGAAAAAGAGAAAGAAGTTTTGGGAGGTGGTCAGAATGAAACCAATGAAGACTCGACAGCATCTGTTAGTCCTCATAGGTCTGGGAGCATTTCTGTCAATGCTAAAGAGAGGGAAGGAGTGTCATGAATTCTGAAAAAGATGAAATTGACGCTAATATGGCTCCATTTTTAGAACATTTGATTGAACTTCGTCAGAAGATTATTGCTGCTTTGATCGCATTTCTTATAGCTTTTATTCTGTGTTTTTTTGTTAAAGATTACATCTTGAATTTTTTGATATGGCCTTATCAGTGGGCAATGAAAATATCAGGTGGTAATCCTGAGAGTATTCGTTTGCAATCAACACAAGTGTGGGAGACTTTTTTAACAAAGATGAAACTTGCTGCTTTTGGAGCAGCCATTTTATCGTTTCCTTATACGGCTTTTCAGTTTTATAGCTTTGTCGCACCAGGACTTTATAAAAAAGAGCGTATAGCTTTTTTGCCATTTCTCATTAGTGGACCCATTTTATTTTGTATTGGAGGAGCGTTTGTTTATGCTCTTTTGGCGCCGATAATGCTTTGGTTTAGCCTTTCTCAGCAATTTCTTCCGGATGTTCATTTAAGAATAGAGTTTATAGTCCGTATTTCCGATTATTTGAGTTTTATGACATCGTTCATTCTGATTTTTGGCTTGATTTTTCAATTACCCCTTGTCATCAGTCTTTTGACGAAAGTTGGGCTTTTAACATCGCATGATTTGGTATCTAAACGAAAGTGGGCTATCCTCATTTCTTTCATAATTGCGGCAATCGTAACTCCATCGGATTTTTTTACTATGTTTGCAGTGGCCTTACCAACGATAGCTCTTTACGAGGTTTCAATTTTAATTGCTTATTGCATAGAAAAGAGAAAAAAAAACTCTTAATAAAAGCTTATATCTTGTGCGATAGAAAACGAATAGAAACGATTCAAATGAGGATTTTTAATGCTTGATATTAAGTGGATTCGTGAACACCCTGAGAAACTAGATGAAGCGCTAGCAAAAAGAGGAGTTGAACCGCAAGCTGAAAAGCTAATAAAACTTGATCTTGATCGTCGGTTGCATGTTTCTGAAGTGCAATCGGCGCAGGAGCGTCGCAATGCTGCTTCAAAAGAAATCGGGCGAGCTTTGGCAGCGTGTGATCAGGAAGCGGCTGAACGTGTTAAAGCTGAGGTTGAGGAGATTAAAGTCTTCCTTTCTTCTGCTACAGCAGAAGAAAAACGGTTGACTGAGAGCTTTGAGAATGCTCTTTCAGCACTCCCGAATATTCCATTGGATGATGTTCCAGAAGGTAAAGATGAAAGCGATAATGTCGTCCTTCGACATTTTGGTATGCCTCCAACTTTTGACTTTACACCAAAGGAACATTTTGATCTTGGCCAAAATCTCAAGCAGATGGATTTTGAGCGAGCAAGTCGTTTGTCGGGAACACGCTTCACAGTACTTTCAGGAGCATTGGCACGGCTTGAACGTGCATTAGGCCAATTTATGCTTGATATACATGTTGAGGAGCATGGTTATACAGAGGTTTCGGTGCCTCTTCTTGTGCGTGATGAGATTGTTTACGGAGCAGCTCAGTTACCCAAATTTGCTGAGGACCTCTTTCGGACGACGGATGGTCGGTGGCTTATTTCTACAGCAGAAGTGCCATTAACCAATTTGGTAAACAATGAAATTCTTGAGATATCGGATTTACCACTGCGATTTTCTTCTTTGACCCCTTGTTTTCGCTCAGAGGCAGGTTCTGCAGGTCGTGATACACGTGGTATGTTGCGTCAACACCAATTTTGGAAAGTAGAAATGGTATCGATTACGACTGAGGATCAGTCTTTAATCGAGCTGGAACGGATGACAGAGTGTGCAGAAGATGTGTTGAAACGGCTTTGTTTGCCTTTTCGCACAGTTGTTCTTTCTACTGGTGATATGGGCTTTGCGGCACGTAAAACTTATGACATTGAGGTTTGGCTTCCAGGTCAAGGATGCTATCGTGAAATTTCCAGTTGTTCAGTTTGTGGAGATTTTCAAGGGCGACGCATGAATGCTCGATATCGTAAAGAAGGTGATAAAACATTACACTTCGTTCATAGTCTAAATGGTTCTGGTACAGCAGTTGGCCGTTGTCTTATTGCCATTCTTGAAAATTACCAGCAGTCTGATGGATCGATTATTGTTCCAGATGTTTTACAACCCTATATGAGGGGCGTGCGTTGTATTACTGCTTAATTTTGCAAAAGGAGAACCGGTATGCGTTTATTGCTGAAAAATGATGGCATTCAAACGCATGGTTTTGCTATTTTAAAAGAAATAGCTTCCGCCTGCAATGAGATAACCACTCCGTTGGAGATCAAATGACACTATGGAGCAAAGAGATGTTTTACGATTTCGTGAGGAGTTGGCAAGCCTTGTGCTGAAAATGCGCAGCAAAGGAATTGATGATGTTCGCTTTTTCGCCGCATTTGAGAAAATTCCGCGTCAGCATTTTGTTTCTTCTCCTTGGCTTGACAGTGCTTATGATAATAAAGTTATCCCAATCGAGTGTGGTGAATATATTGAGCGTTTGGAAGAGCAGCTTCTGATTCTTTCAGCTTTATCGTTGAAAAGAAAACATCGTGTCTTAGAAATTGGTACAGGTTCTGGTTTTTGTACTGCCCTTATGGCATGTCTTAGTGATCGTGTGACAACGGTTGATCGTTATAAAACACTTGTTGAGTTGGCACGGCAAAAATTTCAAACTTTAGGACTTGAAAATGTTGTTGTACGCCGGATTGATGGAAGGCGTACCATTACAGATTTGGGATCATTTGATCGTATTCTTATTTGGCCGTCACGTTCTGATGAACCGAAGGAGTTTTTAGAACTTTTAGCTGAAAATGGGATTCTCATTCAAGCTATAGGACCAGATGAAGGGGTTCAAATGGTTACACGTTATACAAGAATTGGTAGCCGATTTGAGTGCTCAGAAATGTTTCAAGTGCGCTATCAACCCTTTATTGAAGGCGTTGCGGAAGTGCTTTGATTTTCATATTAAGATACGCGCACAAATTATCTTATCTTTTATTTGATGATAAATTCATTTTGATTTTATTGTAAATATATTTATGAGTAAAATACCTTATTTTAACTCTTAGGTAATATTAAAAAGCTTTAATAGAGTGAATTGATTATTGGTAAGTGAGCAAAACTATGTGTTTAAAAGTTTTGGGTAAGGTTTTTCAGCGTAATTTCCAAGGAGTAGCTTTTTTGGTGATAACAGCAGTTTTTTCTGGGTGTAGTTCTGGTACGCAGCGCTTTACTAATATTTACCATGATCGTACAGTTTTTCCTCGTCCAAATGTGTCTACAACCATGCCTCCTGATCCGCGAATGCTATCGTACGGTGGTATAATACAAAGCACTGAATTGCCACCTATGGAACCAAGTGAAGATTCAGAAGCTTATGATGGTGCTTCACATAATTATTCACGACAAGGTGATCCACAGCAAGGCGGGACGTCTTCTCCTGATAGCCGAATTATGGGGGCACCGCCACGCAATCTTGGAACGCTCCCACGTTCACAAATGGATGGAGCTCCTATTTTTCGTCGAAACTCGTACATTGTCCAGAGTGGGGATACACTGTTTAGCATTGCACGGCAAACAGGGATCAGTGTTGAGGCATTAAAATTTGCAAATAACATAAGTAATAGTTCCATTTATATTGGTCAGGTACTCATAATCCCAAGCAAGCATACGGTAGCGACATCCAATACCCGAAATGATAACAGGGGTTCATCAACAACAGAATCTTTATACCAGCCTCAAGTCACATCTTCCATAAAACACAAGGAGTCGGCGCCTATATACAAATCTCCTGTAGAAACTGTCCCGTCTGTAAAAATAAACAAGTCAAGTATGCGTGATTCTTCTAAACAGATGATGCCATTGAGCCATGAAACAAATGTATCAGATACGGTTACGAATGTGGATAATGTTGTTACCCCGCAAGCCACAGGGATTTCTAAGATGCGTTGGCCAGTACGTGGACGTGTATTAAGCCAGTACGGTCAAAAGAAGGGAACAGCGATTAATCGAGGAATAGTCATCGCTGTGCCTGAAGGATCATCGGTAAAGGCAGCGGAAAATGGCGTCGTTATCTATGCGAGTGATGGATTAAAAGAACTTGGCAATGTTGTTATGATTCGACATGAGAACGATGTTATTACTATTTATGGATATAATAGTAAGCTTTTTGTTCACAAGGGGCAAAGGATACGGCGTGGTGATGAAATTGCTAAATCTGGTGTTTCAGGAGAAGTTAAAACTCCACGCGTTTATTTTGAGATACGTAAGAACTCTGTACCTGTCGATCCCGTTGAATATTTAGAAAACTAATTGATAATAACTTTATTTTGAAAATCTATATTTCATATCGATTTCAATCAATTAATCAATGTGTTTAAATTCATGGAATTTAAGAAAAAAAGTTCATATATTTGAGGATATTATCAATTGGCCTAATTGGAGAGAAAGAAAATTGTTTTTTATCATTTATTCTTTCGATTAGTGAGAATGCTCATATCTATGATATAGAAAAGAAAAATAAATCTGTTCTTTAAAAGTTTTTGCTAGTTGTCTTCTGTTTTTTAAGGATTTATTGCCTTTTGGTAAAGTTATAACTACGTTGTGTAGTTATCACACATGTATAGTGTAATGCTTCTAAGAAAGCTTATTTTAGTAAAGTGGGAAATACCTAAAGTTTAATCTATAGGAGAGAGAAATGTTTATTACCAACGCTTATGCTCAAGTTGCAGGCGGTGCTTCCAATGGGACATCACTTGTTACTTTCGTTCCGTTTATTCTAATTTTTGGAATTATGTATTTTTTTATGATTCGCCCACAGCGTGCGCAAATGAAAAAGCGGCAAGAAATGCTCAATGCTGTGCGTCGTGGTGATACAGTTATAACGGGTGGTGGTATTATCGGCAAGGTTACTAAAGTTTACGATGAAATTGATGAATTAGAGGTAGAAATTTGTGACAGTATGCGCATTCGCGTTATCCGTTCAACATTGTCCGATGTCCGCGTTAAAGGAGAACCAATTTCAGAAGAAAAATCAAAACTTAATGCTAAAATAAAAACACCACAAAAATCTAAAGCTAAAACTGTAACGAAGAAAGATGTTAGCAAAGAGAAAAAAGCTGTATCAAAGGAAGGAAAAACCTAAAATATAATAGCAGATTTATGATATCCTTTTATAATTGATTTTTATAAAAATGGATGGCTTTTTTATAAAGGCCATTTCATTGTATTAGGAGCTTTATAGCCGATAAATGGGCATAGTATTCTGTTTTTCTAGGGGATGTAAAAAGTAGTTATTTCATTTATGGTGTACAGTGATAGTTGTCACTGCTCTTTGAGTTAAGGCCACTATTCCATATAATGGATTTGCTTTTTTTGAGCTAAGAGGCTGAAATAAAAATTTCTTTTTCAATGAATATATATACTTAAATGGATGTAATATTTGTCTGTGTTTTATTGGAATTTTTTTCATATTTTCTGTAACTGTTTTCATCTTTTGCTTGTTGCATTGTTTGGATGGTATTTTGGTATGAAAGATTTTGTATCAATATTGCTTATGTGGGTTATTATTGGTTTTTTCTGGCTTTCAGAGGTTGAGAGAAAGAACGCAATTAATTTTTCAAAATAAAGGACACTTAACTGATGTTTCATGCAATTCAAATTCGTGAGGCGCATTTTCCAGGGCGAGCACCTATTGATGCTTATGGCAATGGCGGTTTTCGTTTTGCTGATATGTCACATAGAGGGTCTATTATTTGTGTACCATCAGGTGTTTATGGTATTGATATGGTGGGGCCGGTACCCACTCAAAAGGACATATCTCGTATATTAGAAGAGTCAGATAAGATTGAAGTTTTATTAGTAGGTACTGGCGTTGAATTATTGCCGTTGCCTGAAGAATTACGAGCACTTTTATGGGAAAAGCGTATTTCATCAGATACAATGAGTACAGGAGCAGCAGTGCGTACATTTAATGTTTTGTTAGCTGAAGATCGTGCTGTTGCTGCATTATTGTTTGCTGTCGAATGACTACTTTTCTTCCTTATAGTTTTGATATTTTACGTGCTACAGATCGCGATCGTTATATATCAGTTTTATTTGCGCCTAAAAAGAAGCGTAGAGCATTAGCCGCTCTTTATGCTTTTAATGCAGAAATTACGCGTATTCGTGAAAGTGTGCACGATCCGCTTATTGGTGAGATACGATTACGCTGGTGGTATGATTCTATCGCTAAGAATGAAATGCAAAAGAGTGAAAGCAATCCGATTTTGAGTGATTTATTTACAGCAATGACTCTTTTTAATTTACCTAAGGCAGCTTTTTTACGTTATTGCGATGCGCAGATTTTAGATCTTTACCACAAACCAGTAGAAACTCTTCACGATCTCGAACTCTATTTTGGCGAGACAGCAAGTATAATTTTACAACTTTCTTGTCAGATATTAGATTCTGATGTGGAACAAGATTTTACACATGTCTATGAATGTGGGGGGATTTCTCAAGGCTTAAGCGGTATATTGCGTCTTTTATCATTCATGCCATCACGATATCAATATTATTTACCTGCTGATATGCTTAAGGCTCTGGGGGTGAATAGGGAAGAGTTGGAGTCAAATTCTGTTAGTAATGAACAAAAGTGTTATATCATTGAAGCTATGGTAGCCTTATCAAGAGAGTATTATAGCAGTTTTCATCAGCATTTTAGTGTTTTGCCTAGAACGCTTAAACCAGCATTTCTTCCTTTGGCAATTGTACCAGCATCTCTTCAAAATGCATTACAATTAGGAGCAGCAGTTTTTCAAGAAAACGCAACTTTACCATTGCTCTATCGCTATTGGTTTATAACAAAAGCAGCGATAAGTGGCCACCTTCCAAAGATATTGTAGAACAAAAAGAGCATTAACAGAAAGAGAAGCAATAAAGATGCAGATGGATTTTTATTGAAATTGAGTAGTGATATTGTGTTTCAGTTCTTTTTTATCATTTTAGAAATACCACAGACAAGCTGAACGATAATCTCAAAAGAGTTAAAATTTGGACTTATAACTTTGAAAAGACTGTCGATTTGTTTATTTGTTTTACATTTATTCAGGTTTTCTCTCCAGTGGATGCAGAGAACAAAAAATGAAATCAAGCTTATACAATTCATTAGCTAGTTTTTTTATGATATTTTTGATACTCAGAACTTTGCATATATCATTCGTATCTCATTTTCCAATAATGCGCGATTTCTGTTGTGACGAGAGAAATTGTCTTTGCAGATTCCAGAAAAATTCAACTGTCGGGTAGGTTATAAAACCATAATTGATTGCTGTTTGTCACGACAACACTTCCAGAAGAGCTCCGGCGGATAATATTTCTTGATGCATTCGCTACTTTCCAAATTCTATACACTCTTTTTCGCAAAATCGTGAATTTGCAAAAAATCAGATTATTATGCAGATGCTCTTTTCTTCGATATTAATAAAGCGCAATCCTCTTTTTTTGCTTTTTCAGGTATAGGTGAAGTGCTAACCATGATTAAAAATAAATACTTTTAAAAACCGTTTGCAACACTTTTACTGAGAAACATGGAAGATTTGATTATAGTTAGCGCTATTAATTTTCAAAGGATGTTCTTTATTGGCAACTTGTAGCATTTCTAGCTTTAAATCTTCTCTTATCATCATATCTATATTGTTACGAATATCGGGTGAAAGTGTGTGAGCGGTGATGTCTTTAGGCATGGTTACGGTCTTTATTTGATAAACGATACGGTTTGTTGCAATCGGACCTTTTATGATTCCATAATGACCTTGTGGACCAGAGAACAATGTTTGAACACCTTCAGCTCCAAGAATTTCAGATGAATCTTGGCGCCGTAAGGTTTGTGTCGTTTGTTTTGTGATACCAAGTGCGCGAGCGAGAAAAACAAGACTTTTCCCTTCAGTAAGCTGTTTGAGAGCACCTTCGGCTTTTTCATCAAGAAGGCGTTTGGTTTCTTCACTTTTCCATTGAGAAATGACATCTTGCTTGGCTTCTTCGAGTGTTTTATCACGGGCAGGGATAATGGCATCTACTTTATACCAAAGATAGCCCCCTTCTTGAAGAGAGAGTGGATCAAGGTCAGCACCTTCATTTGATTGATAGAGTGCGTTCAATAAAATGTCTTTCTGAGGTAAATTGGTGAGTGTTATACCTTCAATTGTTTTTCCTGTTTTATCAAGGGTGATTGTACGCAGAGGTAATTTGTATTGCTCAGAAAGCTCTTTGAGAGAAGCTCCCTCAAAACGCGCATTTTCAATTGCTGTATAACTATTGCGCATCTCATCTGCAGCGCGATTTTTTGCAAGCGTTTGGCGAATATCTTCTTCTACCTTTTCAAAGGGAATAGAGGCTGAAGGTACAATATGTGTTACGCGAATGATAACAGGCCCTTGTAAATCATTGATCACAGCACTGATTTGTCCTTGTTTGAGTTCAAAAATTTCAGATGCTAGATGACTAGGAAGTTCACTTTCTACAAGGGGACCTTTTGTTATCTCTTTGAGAGTCTTTTTCTCAGCTTTAACAAGTTCATCAAAACTCAATCCATCGGTTATTTTTTTTGCTGCATTATCGGCAGCTTCGCGTGTAGGGAATCGTAATTCCTCAATCGTGCGTTTTTCAGGAGCAATAAAACGCGAGGCATTCTGAGTATAATAGGCTTTAGCCTCATCTACCGAGATATTTTCAGGTTTTACAAAATCAGAGGGCTTCATAGATAATAAAGAAATAGTGCGGTATTCCGGAGCACGAAATTCATTTCTATGAGTCTCAAACCATTTTTGTAATGTTTCTTGATCGGGGTCAGTGATTGTTTCCTTGTCTTTTAAATTGATAATGAGATAATCGGCAGTACGCGTTTCTCCTTGATAAAGAGCAAGTGCTTTATAAAAAAGATCTGGTGCTTTCATCCCAGACAGTGAAGCTGAAATGAGCTGATTACGTTTTTCTTTTTTTGTGTAATAATCAAGAAAGGTATTTTCACTAATACGTAATTGTTGAAGATAGTTGCGAAACAAATCTTGACTGAAAGTACCGTTTTGCTGAAATATATGATCAGAACCAATGGCACGGGCTATAGTGTCTTTTGAAAGATTGATTTCCATTTGGCGCACTTGTTCATCAAAAAGCACATCCTGTTGCAATTGATTGAAAACAAAAGCAGGAATTCTGTATTTTTCTATTTCATCTGGTGTAAACATTCGTCCAAGATGAGATGTGAGCGCTAAACGTAAGCTTTGATCGGCAAGTGCGAGGCGATAAACATCAGTATTTATTGAAGATTTTCCAGCGGAGATAAGGTCTTTTTCACTCTTCGTATGCAATTGTGGTATTCCCCATAAAAGGACGAAGCATAAGAGTAATATAGCTAAAAAAATCCTAGCAATCCAAGAGTTTGTGGTGTTTCTTATGATGTCAAGCATCGTTCAATTCCATCCATTAGCGCAATTATCACCAAATCAGTAATGGAATTTGCAATAAAGATGCATAAGATGCAAGCTTAAAGACTTGCTTTCGCTGTGTAATTTGATACCTAAAATAATAAAGATGTGTTGTGAGGGCTCTTGAGGTGAAAATATGGCTCCAAATATTAGGCCTTTGATTGCTGGAAATTGGAAGATGAATGGAACAGGTGAATCGCTTGGAGAATTGCGTGCTATTGCTGCTGGCATTAACTCTGATTTAGGCCGTTTGTTCGAAGCGCTTATTTGTGTTCCGGCAACACTTTTATCGCGTGCTTCCGATGCGTTAGGTGGAGAAAATCTTCTTTTAGGAGGGCAAAATTGTCATTTTGATGATTATGGTCCTTATACTGGAGATATTTCAGCTTTTATGCTTAAAGAAGCAGGAGCAAGCCATGTTATTATTGGGCATTCAGAACGTCGCACAGTTTATAAGGAAAGTGATGCAATTGTTTGTGCCAAAGTGAAAGCAGCGTGGCGAGCTGGTCTTATTGCTCTTGTTTGTATTGGGGAAACATTAGAAGAGCGCGAAAGTAATAAAGTGTTGGATGTGCTCATGCGGCAGCTTGAGGGATCTTTGCCAGATGGTGCAACAGCAGAGAATATCATTATCGCTTATGAACCTGTGTGGGCTATAGGTACAGGCAATACGGCTACTACAGCAGATGTTGCAGAAGTACATGACTTTATTCACAACAAAATGCGCTCTCGTTTTGGTGATGATGGCAGCAAGATACGTTTGCTTTATGGTGGCTCAGTAAAACCATCCAATGCATTTGAACTTTTGAGAATCGCTCATGTTAATGGTGCTCTGATAGGTGGAGCAAGCTTAAAAGCGATTGATTTTTTAACTATTTGCGATGTTTATCGCAAATTATAACAAAGGAACCTTTGTTTCCCCCTTGGATTGTGTGCAATTTATGTGTAAATAGCCATAAATAGTTATTTGAAGAGCAGGATTTATGCAAACAGTACTTATTGTTATCCATTTTTTGGTTGTTATTACTTTGGTTGGTATTATCTTAATCCAGCCTTCTGAAGGTGGCGGGCTCGGTGTTAGTAGTGGCTCGGGATTGATGAGAACACGTGGGTCAAAAAATGCGTTGTCTCGTTTAACGGCTATTCTGGCATGCTGCTTTTTTGCAATATGTATTGGGCTTACCGTGGTGGGGAGTATATCGAACTCCAGTTCTGATATTCTCAAGCGTATTCCGGTTAATTCAGAACAAAATTCTATAAATAAAAGCACTTCAGAAACCGCGCCCTCATCAGAGGATGGATCTTCCCCTTCTATTCTTGAGCACTTGGGTGGTGCTTCGGTTCCAGCTCAAGAACAGAACAAATCTGCTGCTCCAGCAACTGAGAGCCCAGTTCCACCTCTCCCTGAAAGTTCAGTCCCGAGTGATAGTACAAAGTAATTTTTTCAGAGAATTATAGTTTCAAAAAAGGTGATTTTTTCACCTTTTTTATTTTACAGAAGGAAAATTGTTTCTTTTTGCATTTTTTTCTGGAAAAATCATTATAAACCGCTTATCACCATAAGCCCATGACACGTTATATTTTTATTACTGGTGGTGTGGTTTCTTCCCTTGGAAAAGGCATTGCAGCAGCAGCGTTAGCTGCGTTATTGCAAGCTCGTGGGTATCGTGTACGGCTTCGCAAACTTGATCCTTATTTGAATGTTGATCCAGGCACAATGTCACCTTATCAACATGGTGAGGTATTTGTGACCGACGATGGTGCAGAAACGGATCTTGATCTTGGTCATTATGAGCGTTTTACAGGACGTTCTGCGAATAGCCAAGATAATATTACGACAGGGCGTATTTATCAAAATATCATTGAACGAGAACGACGCGGTGATTATTTGGGGGCAACAGTCCAAGTTATTCCTCATGTTACCGATGAAATTAAGACATTCATTACTACAGGAAATGAAGAATTTGACTTTGTTTTATGTGAAATAGGTGGAACGGTTGGTGATATTGAAGCAATGCCTTTTCTGGAAGCGATTCGCCAGATTCACAATGAATTACCAAGGCAAAATGTTATTTATGTACATCTTACATTAATGCCTTATATTCCTTCGGCTGGTGAATTAAAAACCAAACCAACGCAACATTCCGTCAAAGAATTACAATCAATTGGTATTGCACCCGATATTTTGTTGGTGCGTGCAGATCGGCCTATTCCAGAAACAGAGCGGTACAAATTATCACTTTTTTGTAATGTTCGCTCAAGTGCAGTTATTCAGGCATTGGATATGCCAACGATTTATGATGTTCCTATAGCATACCACAAAGAGGGGTTAGATTCAGAAGTTCTTGCCGCTTTTGGAATGAATCCGACACCTAAGCCAAAAATGGATCGATGGGAAGATATTACATATCGGATTCACAATCCTGAAGGGGAAGTTACAATTGCTGTCGTTGGAAAATATACTGGATTAAAGGATGCGTATAAATCTCTCACCGAGGCGATTGCACATGGTGGCTTAGCCAATAAAGTAAAGGTTAATATTGAGTGGATTGAAGCGGAACTTTTTGAAAAAGAAAATCCTGCATCCACTTTACAAAAGGTCCATGGAGTTTTGGTTCCTGGTGCGTTTGGGGCGCGTGGTACAGAAGGTAAAATTCGAGCAATTCAATTTGCACGGGAGCGTAAGGTTCCGTTTTTAGGTATTTGCCTTGGGATGCAATTGGCTTGTATAGAGGCTGCGCGCAATCTTGCACATATTGAGGATGCTTCATCAAGTGAATTTTGTGAGACAACAAATCCAATTGTAGGTTTAATGACAGAATGGCTTAAAGAAAATGTTCTTGAGAAGCGTACAAAAAGTGGAAATCTCGGTGGCACAATGCGTCTTGGTGCTTTCGCAGCTAAATTAAAGGAAGATAGTCATATTGCAAAAATTTATGGAATGACGAAGATTCACGAGCGGCATCGTCATCGTTATGAAGTAAATATTGATTATAAAGAGAAGCTCGAACAGTGTGGCTTGATTTTTTCTGGTATGTCTCCGGATGGGATTTTGCCAGAAACGATAGAATATGCAGATCATCCATGGTTCATTGGTGTTCAATATCATCCAGAACTGAAATCACGTCCATTTGATCCGCATCCACTTTTTTCTTCTTTTATTGAAGCCACTATAGAGCAGAGTCGATTAGTTTAGTTCATAAATTTGGTTACTTACTTTTGAGGAATAAGATGTCTCAGCCAAATGCCATTGTGAAAGTTGGAAATATTGTTTTTTCAAATGAAGCACCTCTTTCATTAATTGCAGGTCCGTGTCAGATGGAAAGTCGAGAACATGCTTTTGAAATGGCTGGTCGGATTAAAACAATTACAGATCAAATTGGTATTGGGTTTGTTTATAAATCCAGTTACGATAAAGCCAACAGAACATCCTTGAGTGCGGCACGTGGTATTGGCCTTGAAAAAGCGATGGCTATCTTCTCCGATCTGAAGAAGGAATTTGGTTGTCCGGTATTGACTGATGTGCATACAGAAGAGCAATGTACAGCTGTTGCTTCTACGGTAGACGTTCTGCAAATACCCGCTTTTTTATGTCGTCAAACAGATCTTTTGGTGGCAGCAGCCAAAACAGGGTGTGTTATTAATATTAAAAAAGGTCAATTTTTGGCTCCGTGGGACATGGAAAATGTTTTAAAAAAGGTTGTTCAAAGCGGTAATCCGAATGTTATGCTTTGTGAGCGAGGCACTTCATTTGGTTATAATCGACTTATTTCTGATATGCGTTCATTACCCATTTTGCGTTCATTTGGGGCACCTGTTATTTTTGATGCAACACATTCTGTTCAAGAGCCGGGAGGCAAGGGTGATTCGTCTGGTGGACAACGTCAATTTGTTGAATTTTTAGCGCGGGCGGCTGTTTCTGTTGGGGTTGCAGGTGTTTTCTTAGAAACACATCAAGATCCAGATAATGCACCTTCTGACGGGCCTAATATGATTAAAATTGATAATTTACAAAGACTTCTTGAGACTTTAATGGAATTTGATTATCTGTCCAAAAAAGTGACTTAAATATACAGTGACAGAGGATATTCCATCATTATGGCGTTTAGAATGAAGCGAGACTTTTGTTGGAGAAGGGAACTCATATGACTGTAATTGTTGATATCATTGGTCGTGAAGTGCTTGATAGCCGAGGAAATCCAACAGTAGAGGTTGACGTTCATTTGGAAAATGGGGCTTTTGGTCGTGCTCTTGTTCCTTCAGGGGCATCTACAGGAGCACATGAAGCTATCGAGCTTCGTGATGGTGGCGTGCGCTATCAAGGGAAAGGTGTTGAAAAAGCTGTTGCAGCAGTAAATGGCGAAATTCTTGAGGAACTTGGTGGGCGAGATGCAAGAGATCAAATTGCTATTGATCAAGCAATGATCGCTTTAGATGGAACGCCAAACAAAGCACGTCTTGGTGCCAATGCACTTCTTGGCGTTTCATTGGCTGTTGCAAAAGCAGCTGCGGAATCATTATGTTTGCCTCTTTATCGTTATATTGGGGGTATACAAGCGCATGTTCTTCCAACGCCAATGATGAATATTATTAATGGGGGCGTACATGCTGATAATCCGATTGATTTTCAAGAATTTATGATTCTTCCAGTTGGGGCTCCTACTCTGAAAGAAGCAATCCGCTATGGGGCTGAAATTTTTCATACCTTAAAAAAACGCTTAAAAGATGCAGGTTATAATACTAATGTTGGTGATGAAGGTGGTTTCGCACCCCAATTTAAAAATGCCGAGCAGACACTTGATTTTATTATGGAATCTATAATAGCGTGTGGGTATAAACCAGGTGAACAAATTGCACTTGGTTTAGATTGCGCTGCAACCGAATTTTATAAAAATGGTTCTTATTTTTATAAAGGTGAGGATGAATGTCGTGATGCTCAAAAACAGGTAGATTATTTGGCACAACTTGTTGAAACTTACCCTATTATTACGATTGAGGATGGGATGGCCGAGGATGATTGGGAAGGTTGGAAATTACTGACTGATTCGATAGGTAAAAAATGTCAACTTGTTGGCGATGATTTATTTGTAACAAATTCAGCGCGTTTGCACGATGGTATCAAGATGGGGGCGGCTAATGCTATTCTTATTAAAGTTAATCAGATTGGCACTTTAAGTGAGACGCTTGATGCTGTAGAAACAGCCCATAAAGCAGGTTATCGTGCTGTTATATCTCACCGTTCAGGCGAAACGGAGGATTCTTTTATTGCTGATCTCGCTGTTGCAACGAATTGTGGGCAGATTAAAACGGGTTCGCTTGCACGTTCGGATAGATTAGCAAAATATAATCAGCTTATTCGCATTGAAGAGATGCTAGGGGCACAGGCATGTTATGCAGGTGATTGGCGTCGTTAATGGCTAATGAAAAAAACATTTTTTTCATTAACTGAATAAAACGATTAAATTTGATGGTTTTATCGATAATAAAAGCATAACTATTTCATAGGTGATTAAAGATGAGAGGTATAATTATTAGTCAGGATCAAGAAGCTTATCTTGTCTCTGCTGATGATGGTAAGCGTTATCAATTCGCAACTTTGGATTGGTTAGGAAAAACTCCACCGAGGATAGGAGAGGCGGTTGATTTCGTATGTGAAGGTGATGTTATCAATTCTGTCTTTCCATTGTTGCCACAAGATTCGGAACCTACAAGACCGATGCTCACACTCATTTGTTGGTTCACTGGTATATTTGGTGTTCACCGTTTTATGGTTGGTAGAGTTTGGACTGGTGCTTTAATGCTTATTCTATCTTTATCCATTGTTGGGTTGATAATTACGGGGATTTGGGTAATTGTTGATTTTATAGTTATTGCGGCGGGGAAATTTACTGACAAAAATGGCAACAAAATTACACGTTGGTAGAAGTTTTGCATTACAAATAAAATATAAAGAGTAAATAAGATCGTTTACTTTTTTACAGTAAATGTATTAAGTGAAAATAATAAATTATTTTGGCGTGTATTTTTGTTAAGATATTGAAGAAATCATGCACAGTTGATTAAGAGTATAAAAAGGCTGTGCATATTTTATGAATAAAGCAGTAGTGCGAATCGGTTAGCGCGCTTGTATGACCGTTTATAGCGGTGGGAAATTTTAAATTATTGGGGAATTTCAAGCTTTTTAATTATCATATTTATTCTGATGAGTACAGCTTGTATTCATACGGTGGAGCTTATCAACATATTATCAAGACAGCAAAAAAATTTTTATAAATAACACGTAAGTAACAATTATAGGTGGTACAGATAAAAGGTAGAATTATTGGTCAGGATCAAAGTGCTTATCTCGTTTTGGGTGATGATGGTAAGCGCTATCAATTCTCGAGTTGGGATTGGTTAGGAAAAACTCCACCGAAGGTAGGTGATATCGTTGATTTTGTATGTGAAGGGGATACCATTAAATCTGTTGTCCCTCTTTTGCTGCAACAACAGTCAGAACAATCACAAGTGGTAGTAGCGATCGTTTGTTGGTTTTTTGGTGTATTAGGAATCCACCGCTTTATGGTTGGTAAAATTGGGACTGGTGTTTTAATGCTTATTCTGTCTTTATCAGTTATTGGATTGGCTGTGTCTTTGATTTGGCGAACTGTTGATCTTATATTTATTTTAACAGGAAAATTTACTGACAAAAATGGGAATAGAGTTATAAATTAGTAGATACAAAAAGTTATAATATAACAGAAGCTAATATAGCATAATTTTGTTATGTTAAAGGTATTATTAATATGTAATAATAAATTGATTTTGTGTAGGCTTTTGGTAATGAGGTATTAATCAAAGTTATGCATAGTTGGGCTAAATGTGAAAAAGATTGGCTATTAAAGACTGTGCTATTTTATGTGGACAAAGCAGAAACGCAAATCGATCAAAATGCGCTTTGTACTCCCACTTATGACAGTGGGAGTTTTGAGCTATTTCAGTTATCATATTTATCATGGTGAGTATGGATTGTATTCACGTAGTGAAGTTAATCAACATATTATCGAATTAGAAGAAGAGCTTCATAAGGTAGAATCTGAACGGATGTTCATTGAAAAGCGTATTTCTCTTTTGCGCAATGGGTATATTGAGAAGGATATGTTGGATGAGTACGTTCGGAAGAATTTAAATTTTTCCAAACCCAATGAATTGACAATTTTAATTCCTTCAAATGATATTAAAAATTAATTAGAAACCGCTTTATTTCAAAAAATATTTTAACACAATCCCCTCAGATATCATCCAAGTTGATTGATAATGCTTGTAACTTTTGTTCGTAAAGGTTATTCCTAAACAATCATAAAAGGGAGTTTAATATGGCAGAACGATCTAAAAAAAATTCTGCGTCGGTGGTGCATACGGCATTATCAAACACCACAAAGAGAGCACAAATAGTCACTTTTACCAAAGAAGAGGAGATCGATGCCTATCGTGAGATGCTTTTAATTCGTCGTTTTGAAGAAAAAGCGGGGCAGCTTTATGGTATGGGGCTTATTGGTGGATTTTGTCATCTTTATATTGGGCAAGAAGCCGTTGTTGTTGGAACACTGAAGGCAGCAAAAGAAGGTGACCAGGTGATAACATCTTACCGAGATCATGGTCACATGTTGGCGGTTGGGATGAGTCCACGTGGTGTTATGGCTGAATTAACGGGGCGTCGAGGTGGCTTTTCTAAAGGGAAGGGTGGCTCGATGCATATGTTCTCTAAAGAAAAGAATTTTTATGGTGGACATGGTATTGTTGGTGCGCAGGTTCCTATTGGTTCAGGTTTGGCATTTTCGAATCAGTACCTTGGTAAAGATAATGTGACATTGGTTTATTTTGGTGATGGTGCCGCAAATCAAGGGCAGGTTTACGAAAGTTTTAATATGGCTTCACTTTGGAAGCTTCCTGTTGTCTATATTATTGAAAATAATCAGTATGCTATGGGAACATCAGTTGCACGTGCATCTGCAGAGACTGATTTTTCCCGTCGCGGTCTTTCTTTTGAAGTTCCAGGCATTGTTGTTGACGGTATGGATGTTCGAGCAGTAAAAGGAGCTGCTGATGAAGCAATTACTTGGGCCCGTTCTGGTAAAGGGCCTATCATTCTTGATATGCAGACCTATCGCTATCGTGGTCATTCCATGTCTGATCCAGCAAAATATCGTTCAAAGGAAGAAGTCCAGAAAATAAAAGAAGATCAAGATCCGATTGATCAGGTAAAAAATAGAATTCTTAAACAAGGCTTTGCGAACGAAGACGATTTAAAGTCTATTGATAAAGAGGTGCGTGCGATTGTTGCTGATGCGGCAGATTTTGCGCAAAGTGATCCAGAGCCAGATGCTTCTGAGCTCTATACTGATGTTTTAGTTTGATGCGAGGGAAGCAAGTATGTCTATTGATATTTTGATGCCGGCGCTTTCACCAACGATGGAAGAAGGTAAATTGTCTAAATGGCTCAAGAAAGAAGGCGATAAAGTTAGCTCTGGTGATGTAATTGCTGAAATTGAAACTGATAAAGCAATGATGGAAGTAGAGGCTGTTGATGAAGGTACTCTTGGTAAAATTTTTGTGCTTGAAGGTTCTGAAGGCGTAAAGGTGAACACTGTTATTGCAGTATTGTTAGAAGAAGGTGAAAGTGCTGATGATATTTCACAGACTGCTGATACTTTAAATAAGTCTAGGGGAGAAGCTTCCTCTCTTTCTTCCGTGATGCCCGAACCTCCTACTTTTGATATCACCTCTGATTCTGATATTCCAGCAGGGACGCAAATGGTTACGATGACGGTGCGTGAAGCGCTTAATCAGGCTATGGCTGAAGAGATGCGGCGTGATGAAATGGTTTTTCTCATGGGGGAAGAGGTCGCGCAATATCAAGGTGCCTATAAAGTTAGCCAAGGTTTATTGGAAGAATTCGGGGAACGCCGAGTTATTGATACCCCAATTACAGAACACGGTTTTGCGGGATTGGCTGTTGGAGCGGCATTTGGAGGATTGCGTCCCATTGTTGAATTTATGACATTTAATTTTGCCATGCAGGCGATTGACCAGATTATCAATTCGGCAGCAAAAACCCGTTATATGTCTGGTGGACAAATGTCTGCGCCCATGGTTTTTCGTGGTCCAAATGGTGCAGCTGCGCGTGTTGGTGCACAGCATTCTCAGTGCTATGCCGCATGGTACAGCCATATACCAGGTCTGAAAGTTGTTATGCCTTATAGCGCTGCAGATGCAAAAGGTTTGTTGAAGGCTGCTATTCGTGATGACAATCCTGTTATTTTCCTTGAAAATGAAATTTTGTACGGCCATCAATTTGACGTTCCCCAAATAGATGATTTCATTTTGCCTATTGGTAAGGCGCGCCTTCATAAGGCTGGTCAAGATGTTACGATTGTTGCCTATGGGATTGGAATGCATTACGCGGTTCAAGCGTTACCTGAAATTGAAAAACTGGGGATTGATGTTGAATTGATTGATTTGCGAACTATTCGCCCAATGGATCTTGCGACAATTCTTGCTTCAGTTAAAAAAACAGGTCGTTTGGTAACGATTGAAGAGGGATATCCTCAGTCATCTGTTGGCACTGAAATAGCAACACGTGTTATGCAGCAAGCTTTTGATTATCTTGATGCACCAATTGCTACAATTGCCGGCAAGGACGTTCCCATGCCTTATGCTGCCAATCTTGAAAAATTGGCTTTGCCTAATATCGCTGAAATTGTTGAAGCCGTTAAGGCTGTGACTTATAGAGCATAACGGAGGAAAGCACTATGCCCATTAAGATTACGATGCCTGCGCTTTCCCCTACGATGGAAGAAGGAAATTTGTCAAAATGGAATGTCAAGGAAGGAGATAAGGTTTCCTCCGGTGATGTTATCGCTGAAATTGAGACGGATAAGGCGACGATGGAAGTTGAGGCCGTTGAGGAAGGCACAGTTGCTAAAATCGTTGTTCCTGCTGGAACGCAGGGTGTTAAAGTGAATTCTTTAATCATTGTTTTAGCAGAAGAAGGTGAAGATTTAGCTGAAGCTGCAAAGGTTGCAGAAGAAGGTTCCTCCTCTTTTGCAATCAAAGAAAAAGAGTTACAGAGTGTCAAACAGACAGACACAACAATGATGCAAGTATCTCATTTATCGCCAGTTCAACAATCAATACAGCAAGATAAAAGGAATATACGTCTTTTTGCTTCTCCTTTGGCGCGGCGGTTAGCAGCTCAGGCGGGGATCGATTTATCACTTGTTTCAGGCAGTGGTCCACAGGGGCGTATTATCAAGCGTGATGTAGAAAAAGTTATGAGTGGCGGTGTTTTTGAAGATTCATATTCATCACAAAATATACAGCCTGTAGCTCTAGGTATTTCTGACGAACAGATACTAAAACTCTTCAAAGAGGATGAATACACATTTGCACCCCATGATAATATGCGTAAAACAATCGCCAAACGTTTGGTAGAATCAAAGCAAACAGTACCACATTTCTATGTGACAGTGGAGTGTGAACTCGATGCGTTATTAGAGCTGCGTACACAATTGAATGCTGCTGCTCCAATGGTTAAGATGCAAGAAGGATCGAAGCCTACTTATAAGATTTCCGTTAATGATATGGTTATTAAAGCTGTAGCACTTTCCTTAAAGGCTGTTCCCGATGCCAATGTATCTTGGCTTAAAGGTGGAATACTCCGTCACAAACACTGTGATGTTGGTGTTGCTGTCTCTGTTGCGAATGGATTAATTACACCAATTGTTCGCCATGCAGAGGAAAAATCTTTGTCAATGATCTCCAATGAAATGAAAGATTTTGCAAAGCGTGCACGTGAACGCAAGTTAAAAATGGAAGAATATCAGGGGGGGACAACAGCTGTATCAAATATGGGAATGTATGGTGTGAAAAGTTTTTCTGCTATTCTTAATCCACCGCATGCGACGATTTTTGCGATTGGTGCAGGTGAACAGCGTGCAGTTGTTAAAAATGGTGCATTAGGGATTGCGACAGTGATGTCGGTCACACTTTCTGCTGATCACCGTGCTGTTGATGGTGCGTTAGCAGCAGAGCTTGCACGTACTTTTAAGAAGATGATTGAAAATCCATTAGCAATGTTAATTTGAGTTGTTTAAAGGTGCTTCATGTGAGTCATTTGTGCGTGTGGTATGTCAATATGACAAAAGCCGAATTTAAAGAGCTTGAAGGATGGTATTATGGCACTTTCTAATTTGGTAAAGGCATTTATGTGAAGCTTGGAATGAAAAACACAAGAAAATTCTTTCATATTGTTTTTTTGGTTTTTAAGCTTAAAGAATGCGTATCCATTTTATGTATATCCATGGAGGAATGACTGTGGTGAATCTTTATGATGTAATTGTGATTGGATCGGGTCCTGGTGGATATATAACCGCGATTCGTGCGGCACAATGTGGTTTCAAAACTGCGATTGTTGAACGTGAACATTTAGGTGGGATTTGCTTAAATTGGGGATGCATCCCCACAAAGGCACTCTTACGTTCAGCGGAAATGAAGCATTTTGCTGAACATGCGAAAGATTATGGTCTAAAGCTTAACGGTTCAATTGAAGCAAATATCAAAGATGTTGTGGCACGTTCACGTGGAGTTTCAGCACGTTTAAATGCTGGTGTTGGTTTTTTGATGAAAAAAAACAAAATTGATATTATTTGGGGTGAAGCTAAGCTTACCAAGAAGGCAAAAGGGAGTGAGCTTGCGGAAATTATGGTTTCTTCATCTTCCAAACCGATTATGCAACCACAAAATCCGATCCCCAAAGGAACATTAGGAGAGGGGAGCTATCAAGCAAAGCACGTCATTATTGCAACGGGTGCACGTCCTCGTGTTCTTCCTGGTATTGAGCCAGATGGAAAGCTTATTTGGACTTACTTTGAAGCTATGATTCCTCACACAATACCGAAATCGCTTTTGGTCATAGGATCAGGGGCAATTGGTATTGAATTTGCCTCTTTTTATCATGATATGGGGGCGACGGTAACTGTTGTTGAAATGATGCCTCATATTATGCCTGCTGAAGATGTTGAAATTTCAACATTTGCTCGTAAGCAGTTAGAGAAGAGAGGTATACGAATCCTCACGCAAGCAAAAGTAACAAAGGTTGAAAAAGCTTCTGATTCTCTCACCGCGCATATTGATGTGAAGGGTAAGACAGAAGCAATCACAGCTAATCGGCTTATTTCAGCTGTTGGGGTTCAGGGTAATATTGAAAATCTTGGATTGGAAGCATTAGGTATAAAAACCGATCGCGGATGCATCGTAACTGATGAATGGAGTTGGACGGGGGTGGAAGGCATTTATGCTATTGGTGATGTAGCAGGTCCTCCTATGTTGGCACATAAAGCAGAAGAAGAAGGTGTGATATGTATTGAGCATCTTGCAGGTTTGAAGAGTGCTCATCCGCTTGATAAAAGAAAAATTCCAGGGTGTACATATTGTACACCACAGGTTGCCTCTGTAGGGCTTTCAGAAGCAGCAGCGAAAGAAGCTGGCTATGATATACGTATTGGTCGTTATTCCTTTTCCGCTAATGGTAAAGCAATTGCTTTAGGGGAAGATCAAGGATTAGTGAAAACGATTTTTGATAAAAAAACAGGACAGCTTCTTGGTGCACATATGGTAGGAGCAGAAGTAACAGAACTGATTCAAGGTTTTGTTATTGCTATGAATCTTGAAACAACTGAGGAAGAATTGATGCATACCGTCTTTCCACATCCAACATTGTCGGAAATGATGAAAGAAAGTGTATTGGATGCTTATGGTCAAGTTCTAAATGCTTGATGGCTGGATTGTATGAAAAATCTTGTATTTTGTGATTTTTCATCGGCGTTCCATTATAAAAAAGGCAGAGGCTTAAATGGTTACGGTTGTTGATAGAGTTACGAATAGACGTCTGCGTCATCCTGAGAAGGCGCATCGTCCAGATACAAGTATTCAGAAAAAACCAGATTGGATTCGTGTAAAAGCGCCAACATCACAGGTATATAAAGAAACGCATGGAATTGTGCGTGCCAATAAATTGGTGACTGTCTGTGAAGAAGCTGGGTGCCCAAATGTTGGTGAATGTTGGAGCCAGAAGCACGCCAGCTTCATGATTTTAGGTGAGATATGTACACGGGCTTGTGCTTTTTGCAACGTTGCAACAGGTATTCCACTTGCAGTGGATGAGAATGAGCCAGAACGTGTAGCAGATGCTGTTGCACAGATGGAATTTAAACATGTTGTGATTACATCTGTTGATCGTGATGATCTTGCAGATGGTGGTGCACAGCATTTTGCAAAAGTTATTTATGCTATTCGTCGAAAGTCTCCCAAGACAACAATTGAAGTTCTTACACCTGATTTTCGCCATAAGGATGGCGCGTTAGAAATCGTTGTTGCTGCTAAGCCTGATGTTTTTAACCATAATTTGGAAACAGTTCCCTCTAAATATTTAAAGGTTCGTCCAGGAGCGCGCTATTTTCATTCAATTCGGTTGTTACAACGCGTTAAAGAACTTGACCCAACAATCTTTACAAAATCAGGTATTATGGTTGGGCTTGGGGAGGAGCGAAATGAAATTCTTCAATTGATGGATGATTTACGCTCTGCTGATGTTGACTTTATGACAATAGGGCAATATTTGCAGCCTACACGAAAGCATCATCCGGTTATTCGTTTTGTACCTCCTGAGGAATTTGAGTCTTTTGCCAAGATTGGTAAAGTGAAAGGGTTTTTGCATATGGCTTCCAATCCTCTGACGCGTTCATCTCATCATGCAGGCGATGATTTTGCGATTTTGCAAAAAGCGCGGGATGAAAAATTTGCTTTACAGAGATAGTTATGCCGACTTTTACAACACATCGGTTAATTGCCCATAGTGCTCGTGAAATGTTTGATCTTGTTTCAGATATTGAGCGTTATCCTGAATTCTTACCGATGTGCGAGGCTTTGATCGTACGTTCTCGGAAACAATGCGAAGAAAAGACATTGCTTCTTGCTGACATGACGGTGGGTTATAAAGTTATCCGAGAAACTTTCACGACCCAAGTATCTCTTCAGCCGAAGAAAAATCTTATAGAGGTTAAATATATTGATGGTCCATTCAGATATCTTGAAAATCGTTGGGTTTTTCATCACATTGAGCATACCAAAACATGTAATGTAGAGTTTTTTATTGATTATGAATTTAAAAACAAAATGCTTGGATTGGTGATGGGTTCAATGTTTGATATTGCTTTTCGTAAGTTTACCGATGCGTTTGAAATGCGTGCTGATCAGATTTATGGCTCCTCGATAACGTAATTTATTCAGTTGATTTTCTTACGTGACGCCTTATGCCATGTCATGGACTATAATTATGGTGATATGCAATCTGGAAACTCGATATAGGAATATCATTGGAGACATTCTAGGATCATTTTCAAAGCATTTTCAACGGTTTCATAACGGATAGCTTTACGATCAAGATTTCTAAAGTGCATTTCTTTGTGCAGAGTTTTATGATTTTTGTAAGCAACTGCGCAATGCACAAGACCTACAGGTTTATCAAGACTTGCACCTCCTGGACCAGCAATTCCTGTTACAGAAACAGCAATTCCAGCTCGTGAATATTTTAATCCACCCTCAGCCATTGCAAGAGCAACTTCTTTTGAAACGGCACCATAGGTTTTTATAAGTTCAGCGCATACGCCAACAAGGCGCGTTTTAGCTTCATTTGAATAAACGACGAATCCACAATCGAGTACATCTGATGATCCTGCAATATTAGTGAGATTTGCAGCAATGAGGCCCCCTGTACAAGATTCAACAGTTGTTAAGAGCAAATCTTTTTGGCGACAAGCTGCCAGAACTTCATGTGCTTGCTTTTCACAAAAATATGTCATTTGGAAATTCCTCCTGGATAAAGGACGCTTGCTGTTGCAAAAGCAGCAATGCCCTCTTCACGACCAATAAATCCAAGCTTTTCATTTGTTGTCGCTTTAATGGAGATTCGATCGGGTGAAATTGTAAGTATATTTATAAGATTTTCTGTCATTTGATGACGATAGGGGCCAATTTTAGGGTTTTCAGCGATCAGTGTGATATCAACATTGGCAATACGCCCTCCTGCTTGTTTTACAATATCAAGAGCATGACGGAGAAAAATTTCTGATGATGCATTTTTCCATTGTGGATCAGAGGGAGGGAAATGTGTGCCAATATCTCCAGCACCTCGCGTAGCGAGCAGGGCATCTGTTAGCGCATGAAGTGCAACATCAGCATCGGAGTGTCCATTTAATTTTTTATGAAAAGGAATTTTTATACCACATAAAATAAGAGAAGTTCCTTCTTCGAAAGAATGAATATCATAACCATTGCCGGTACGGATATCAGGAAACATTTGCATTTTTTTCTGGAGATACAAATGTGCAGTATTAAAATCTTCGTGCCATGTAATTTTTATATTGTTAGGATCCCCAGGAACGGTGCGCATAGGAATTCCAAACCATTCGGCAATTGCGGAATCATCGGTAAATTCTTTTTTGCAAGTTTGCATTGCTTTTTCATGAGCATCTAAGATGCGTTCAAAGGGAAAACACTGTGGAGTTTGTGCACTATAAAGATGCGTGCGTGGAATTGTTTCTAAAACATGATATGTACTATTGACGCGTTTAAGAGTATCAGAAATGGCGAGAACGGGAAGAACGCCTTCTTGATGATTGACAGTGGTATGGATTTTCTCAAAGAGGTTATTTTCAATAAAGGGGCGTGCACCATCATGAATGTGCACATATTGGGGCTTAAAGTTTTTAAGTGCATGAAGTCCACGTAAGGTGGATATTTGACGTGTATTCCCTCCTTCAACAATGATAAGCTGCTCTTTAAAATCAACGATAGCTTGCTCACAGATTTGGTGGTCTTCTGGATGAATAACAAGGACAATTGTTGTGATGGCTGGATGTTGCGAAAAACAACGCACAGTATGACAAATAACCGGCTCTTGTCCTAAAAGTCGGTATTGTTTTGGGATTTTTTGTAGAGATCCTGCTCTTTCACCGCGTCCAGCGGCTAATATTATTGCTGCAATAGAAATGCTTAATTCCCTTTCATATGATCTCGGTTTCCTTTCGTATTATTTCAATTGGTTGTTTCATGGTCATCAATCTTTAATCGATTTCGAAAGGATGGTCGTTGTAGATCCGCAAGGGATGTCACTGATAAGACATCAAAAAAAGCATTTAATGCTTTTTGAAGTGCCGTATTTAAACCACAAAAACTTATTAGTGGGCAGTCAGGTTCTGAAGTATCAAAACATTGTGCCATGGAAAAGTTATCTTCTGTTACTTTCACAACATCAGCTACTGAAATTTCTGTTGCAGGTTTAGCCAGTTTAACACCGCCATTTCGTCCTCGTACTGTTTTTATAAAACCTGCTTCAACAAGTGGTTGAAGGATTTTAAGTAAAAAAAGCTCGGAAATGGCATATGCTTTGGCAATTTCTGGAACACGGCTTAGAGATTCCTGATTATCAGCACAATACATAAGCATCCGGAGGGCATAATTGGTCTGTTTTGTTAACCGCATCTTATCTCCTTATGTAAAATAAAACCTAGTGCACTTTATATTTTGAAAAATATAGAAGTTCTTTCTTCATTTGCGAGATTTTTCATATTTTAAATTCGGTATTGGTATTGTCAAGTTTTGTTACAAAGGGTTATATGGGAACATGGGATAAGGTAATGTAAGCTAATCATGAATACAACATCTGTTACGAATCTCCAAGATATAGATCAAAATACTTATAACGATGAATTGTATCGCTTAAATAAAGTATATGTCTTTTTAGGTATTACAATCATTGTTTTGGCTTTATTAACAGCGTCTGTTTCATTTATCATTCTTATTGGCTTAACCCCTGTTGTTCCCAGTAGAACTGTAACTCTTATTCTTATAGGCATTAATAGTGTTTGGGTTTTTGGACTTATAATCATTGTTTTTTACGAGATGATTCCCATCATTCGTGCGTGGCGGTCAAGGCGTGCGGGTTCCCGTCTTCATGTGCGCCTTATTTCGTTATTCGCGCTTGTTGCAACGATGCCAGCTGTTGCAGTTGCTCTTGTATCGGGGCCTGCACTGAATTTAGGGCTTGATCGATGGTTTGATACGACAACACGTCAAATTGTAGGCTCTTCTATCGATTTAGCAAATGCTTATGCGGATGAAATGCTTCAGAACTTGAAAAATTTATCCTATGCTATGGCATTTGCACTTGATAACAAAACGCTTTTAGAGCGTAGTCCAGCTGAATATAGGATGCAATTAACGCGTCATGCTCTAGGACGCAATCTGCGCGGTGCATTTTTATTAAGTTCTAGTGGAACTATTTTTATATCAAGTGATCTTGGTGATGAGGATAAACTGCCGATCCCACCCTCTAATCTTATTGAGCGTGCGACTAGTGCGAGGCCTTTTTCTTTTCAACCGGGGGTTCATGACTATTTTGGCATTATTTTAAAATTTACCAATATTCCAAATACATTTTTGTATCTAGTACGTGACGTTGATAAAGATGTTTTATCGGCTTTGCGTTTGACGGAAGTTAATACAGATCGTTATCGTGATTTAAATGAAAATCGTCTGCTGACACAAATTGCATTTGGTATGCTTTATCTGTGTCTTTTTTTTAGTTTATTCTTATCGGCCATTTGGGCAGGTATTGCTGTTGCTGATCGCTTAGTGCGTCCTATTCGCCTTCTTATTAGTGCTGCCGATGATGTAGCTTCAGGGAATATGGAGGTCTTTGTGCCAGTGCGTGCGCGTGATGGGGATATTGGACAGTTGTCAAAAACTTTTAATTATATGGTTAGTGAGCTGAAAAGTCGGCGCAATGAGTTGATTGCAGTTCGCGATCAAATTGATGAGAGGCGGCGTTTTTCTGAGGCCGTTTTGTCTGGTGTAACAGCGGGTGTGGCTGGAATTGATGATAATGGCGATATTACAATTATCAATCGGTCTATTGAAACGATGTTTGATATTCGCTCTGAAGAAGTTATTGGACACAGTCTTTTATTGTTAAGTGCTGAAATTTGGCAGGTTTTTCAGTTTGCATGTTCGTTAGATCGTAAGAATCATCGTGAGCAGGTAACTTTAAGTGTTGCAGGACAAGAGCGCGTTTGTAATGTGCAAATTACTATGGAAGAGGATGATGGACAAGGGCAGTCTTGGGTTCTAACAATTGATGATATTACAGACCTTGTTGAAGCACAACGTTCATCGGCGTGGGCAGATATTGCACGCCGTATTGCCCATGAAATCAAAAATCCGCTTACACCTATTCAATTATCGGCTGAACGTATTCGCAAACGTTACAACAACGTTATTACACAGGATCGGGAGGTTTTTGATCGGTGTATCGATACGATTATTCGACAGGTTGGAGATATTGGGCGTATGGTTGATGAGTTTTCTTCTTTTGCTCGTATGCCAAAACCGCAGATGAATGTTTTAGATATACGCGGATTGCTGCGTGAAGCATGTTTCTTGATAGAGGTGACACGACATGATATTCATTTTGAGCAAGACTTAGGAAGTGCACCACTTTTGGGTGCATTTGATAATCGTCTCATTGTGCAAGCTTTTTGTAATGTTATCAAAAACGCAAGCGAATCTATAGATTCAGTTATGCGAGAGGAAAGCATTCATGGCCATATTCTTGTACGTTCTTATCGTCAAGAAGGGAGTGTAGTTGTGGATGTTATTGATAACGGTAAAGGACTTCCTAAAGAACAAAGGCAAAAATTGTTAGAACCTTATATAACAACGCGGGAAAAAGGAACAGGGCTCGGGCTAGCCATTGTGCGCAAAGTTATTGAAGATCATGGCGGTACCATGGAATTACATGATGCGCCGAAGAGTTTTTATGAAGGTCGGGGAGCAATGATCCGTTTGATATTTCCGGCGGATGGGGCTAAGCAGAATACTATTACACAAGCTATAAATCATAAGATAGGGGAATAAGATGGTATCAGATATCTTAATTGTTGATGATGAAGCGGATATTCGTGAGCTTATTGCCGGTATTTTAGATGATGAAGGCTATGAAACACGTGTTGCATGTAACTCTGATGAAGCATTAACACAAATTGGTGAACGTATTCCAAAGCTCATTTTTTTGGATATTTGGTTGCAAGGAAGTCGTCTCGATGGTTTAGCACTGCTTGATGAAATTAAAACGCGATATCCTGCTCTTCCAGTGGTTATGATCTCTGGTCATGGTAATATTGAGACGGCTGTTTCTGCTATCAAACGAGGAGCATACGATTTCATTGAAAAACCGTTTAAGGCTGATAGGCTTGTACTAATTGCGGAACGGACCCTTGAAACTTCAAATTTAAAACGTGAACTTTTAGAATTACGAAAGCGCTCGAGTGAGACATTGGAACTACTCGGAACATCAACCGCTATGAAGCATTTGCGTCAAACCATAGAAAAAGTAGCACCGACCAATAGTCGCATCATGATTACAGGTCCGTCAGGTGCGGGAAAAGAAAGGGTGGCACGTGCTATTCATGCGCTTTCTACGCGTTCGAATGGGCCATTTGTTACAATAAATGCGGCAACGATCACTCCAGAAAGAATGGAAATAGAGTTGTTTGGCAGTGAAATGGAGGGAGGAGAGCGCAAGATCGGTGCATTAGAGGAAGCCCATGGTGGAATATTATATCTTGATGAAATTGCTGATATGCCACGTGAAACTCAAGGCAAGATTCTTAGGGTGTTAACTGGACAGACATTTGAGAGAGTTGGTGGTACAAAACGTGTTAAGGTAGATGTTCGTATCATTTCTTCAACGGCGCAAAATCTTGAAAATCTCATCTCTGATGGGAGCTTTAGAGAAGATCTTTTTCACCGTCTTTCGGTTGTGCCCATTGCTGTTCCACCGCTTTCAGCACGTCGTGAAGATATTCCGGAACTTGTACGTCATTTTGTTAAAACAATATCGCAGCAGCTTGGTATTAAGTCGCGTGAAATTAGTGATGATGTGATAGCAATTTTGCAAGCGCATGCTTGGCCGGGCAATGTGCGGCAGCTTCGCAACAATATTGAGCGTCTTCTCATTCTTGTACGCGATGGTGATGGTCCAATAACAACAGAATTTCTTCCTCAAGAAGTGAGCGATTCTTTGCCGCGTTTTCAAATGGATGCAGATGAGAGTATAATGGATTTACCATTGCGTGAAGCACGAGAATTGTTTGAAAAGAGATATTTAGAGGCGCAAATTGGGCGTTTGGGTGGAAACATATCCCGTACAGCTGAATTCATAGGTATGGAACGTTCAGCTTTGCACCGTAAGCTTAAGGCACTTGGAGTTTCATAGATTATGCGTATTATTATTTGCGGGGCGGGACAGGTTGGTTATGGGATAGCAGAGCGTCTTGCTGCTGAAAATCACGATGTCACTGTTGTTGATATTGAAGCGAAATTGATTGAAAAAATTCGCGATACGTTAGATGTTAGGGGTTTTGTTGGTCATGGTTCGCGGCCTGAGGTGCTTTTGGCTGCTGATGCAGATAAAGCTGATATGTTGATTGCAGTGACTTTATTTGATGAAGTCAATATGGTGGCATGTCAGGTGGCACATTCATTGTTTAATATTCCAACAAAAATTGCACGCATTCGCTCACAATCTTATTTAGAACCGCGCTATAAAACGCTTTTTGCTCGAGAGAATATTCCTATTGATGTGGTTATTTCACCAGAAGTTGAAGTTGGGGAAATGGTGTTGCGTCGTATTGCTTTACCTGGAGCAATAGATGTTCTTTATTTCTGTAATGATGATATTGTTGCATTAGCCTTGGAATGTATGGAAGATTGTCCGGTTATTAATACACCTTTGCGTCAGTTAACGGAGCTTTTTCCAGATCTTCGCACGACAGTTACAGCTATTAAACGTGGTTCAGAATTATTGGTAGCACACTCAGAGACGCAGTTACGTGTTGGCGATGTGACCTATCTTGTTGTGGCCCGTGATCAAATGCGCCGTGCAGTTGGACTTTTTGGCCATAAAGAACAAGATGCTCACCGTATGATTATTGCAGGAGGCGGTCATATTGGTCTTTATGTTGCTCAAGCTATTGAAAATCGTCTCCATAAATTAAGGTTAAAGATTATAGAATCGCAGAGAGAAAGAGCTCTAACAATTGCTGATCAACTTGAAAAAACGACTGTTCTATATGGGAATGTATTAGATCCAGTAATTCTTCAAGAAGCTGGAATTGATCAGTCCGATTTAATAATTACATTGACCAATCAGGATCAAGTCAATCTTTTAAGTGCTATTATTGCTAAAAGATTGGGATGCAAAGCTAATATGGTGTTGATCAACAATGTTGCTTACCAAGAGTTTAGCCGCGCAGTTGGTGTAGATGCATATCTTAATCCACATAGTGTTACGATATCAAGAATTTTGCAACAAATGCGTCGTGGGCGTATTCGTGCTGTTCATTCGGTTTTTAATGGTCAGGCAGAAATTATTGAGGCTGAAGTGATGCAAACGTCTTCATTGGTTGGGAAATCATTGTCAGAACTCAATTTATCAGATGGCTTGAGAATTGGTGCAATTTATCGCAATAAAACTATAATACAGCTTTCAGCAGATACGCGCATTTTGTCTGGCGATCGGATAGTGATTTTTGCTCTTGCTGAATGTGTTCGTGATGTTGAACAACTGTTTCGTGTAAGTTTAGAATATTTTTGATATATTGCTTATAGATAGTTGCACTTTTTAGTATAGCGGACAATTAAGTCTAGTTGATAGACGGTGTTTGTCTTAAATGGTAAAAACTGGGCAGCGTGTTAAGCTTTTCAGCTATGATAAATTAGAAAACTTACATGTTGGTGTTGAATTATATAAAACCGAATCAATTCTACCACGTTTGGCAATTTACCGCTTTCATCCAAATTTTTCCCATGGTCATCTAAGATGCACAATTGTTCAATTTTCTGATTTTTTTCGTGTTATGTTGATGAAATATCAACAGAGTTTTTGGCTAGATACAGGTGTTTATCTGGTTAAACAGTTTTATCCAGATGCAGATAAAGTTTGGTTTGCAAAAGAAAATGCTGTAAGGGTAGATGTTTCTGCACTTTATTTTCCACCTGATAACCCTATTATAAAGGTGTTTGAGGATTATTGGGCAGGCACAGAAATTTTTCCTAAGTGGCTTGGGGTTAAACGTCGCGTTTGGAAGCCGTTTTGGTTAAAGAAGAAAAAAATGCCAATTTTACCAAGAAATATTTGAGTTACAATATTTGGCAATGATGGTATTTCGTGATTGGCTAAACAGTACGTTTTTTTCATGAAGCAAAGAAAAAGGAAACTTTTTATTATTGGGCGGGATGAAAAACTGAATGTATTTTTGATACAGCTTTTGGAGTTTAATCGCTTGCACATCCATTTTTGATAGGATTTCATATACACAGAAAGGTGAAGACCACTCAAAAATCCCTAGAAGGGAAGCTTTTACCATTGGGCAGTGTCGCGCATTCCTGATGTTCATGGTTTATTTAGGCAGAGTTGTTATTGCTATTTTAACTATTGGAATTTTAATCTTGCTTAAACAGCCGTTGATAGTGGCTTGCGAAGAGAAGGATGTTAGCCTACGGATAAAAGCGTTAAATACGTGAAGAACGATTCTTATATAAACGGAAGTAAAAACATGAATAATCCAATGAAAACAGCATTAAGTCTTGTTCCTATGGTTATTGAACAGACTAATCGTGGCGAACGGGCTTATGATATTTTTTCTCGTCTTTTAAAAGAACGGATTATTTTCATTAATGGTCCTGTTGAAGATGGCATGGCGATGCTTGTTTGTGCGCAATTGCTCTTCTTGGAAGCGGAAAATCCTAAGAAAGAAATTAGTCTTTATATAAATTCCCCAGGTGGTGTTGTAACATCTGGTATGGCAATTTACGATACTATGCAGTTTATTCGCCCTCCCGTTTCTACACTTTGTATGGGACAAGCTGCATCAATGGGGTCGTTACTTTTAACAGCTGGAGCGAAAGGACACCGTTTTACTTTGCCGAATGCACGTATTATGGTGCATCAGCCATCTGGTGGTTTCCAAGGTCAGGCTTCAGATATTGAAAGACATGCGCAAGATATTATAAAGATGAAACAGCGTTTAAATGAAATTTATGTTCAACATACAGGTCAGGATTATGAGGTTATTGAAAGGACTCTTGATCGTGATCATTTTATGACCGCACAAGAAGCTAAACAATTTGGCTTAGTTGATGACGTTATACAATATCGCGCAGAAACTGAAAAAGAAGAAAAAGATTAAGAATTTTTATAGAAAAGAGAACTACTCTAAAGAAAGAGTTGTATAAAAAAATCGCGAAAAAATAATAAAATACTTAAAGATATTGTGATACGCATGGTTTTGTATATGTCTTTTAGTTGTCGTTATGAAAAGCTTCCTTTGAAAAGACGAAGTATTCATATATCGTGGTGAAAGGAAAATGAAATGAGCAAAATTGGCAATAGCGGGAGCGAATCAAAAAATACTCTCTATTGCTCGTTCTGCGGCAAAAGTCAGCATGAAGTGCGTAAGCTCATCGCGGGCCCTACTGTATTCATCTGCGATGAATGCGTAGAGCTTTGCACGGATATTATTCGTGAAGAAAATAAATCTTCTGGGATTAAGGCGCGCGATGGTGTTCCTACTCCACAGGAAATTATAACAGTTCTTGATGATTACGTTATTGGTCAGCAGCATGCAAAGCGCGTTCTTTCTGTTGCAGTCCATAATCATTATAAACGACTTGCGCATCAGTCTAAAAGCAATGATATAGAGTTAGCAAAATCGAATATTCTTCTTGTTGGTCCAACGGGATGTGGTAAAACGTATTTAGCACAAACATTGGCGCGTATTATTGATGTGCCTTTTACGATGGCAGATGCAACCACTTTAACTGAAGCAGGCTATGTGGGTGAAGATGTCGAAAATATCATTTTGAAACTTCTGCAAGCTGCTGACTATAATGTTGAACGTGCACAGCGTGGCATTGTTTATATTGATGAGGTCGATAAGATTTCTCGTAAAGCGGATAATCCTTCTATTACAAGAGATGTTTCAGGGGAAGGTGTTCAGCAGGCGTTGTTAAAAATTATGGAAGGAACGATTGCTTCTGTTCCTCCTCAGGGAGGGCGGAAGCATCCGCAACAAGAGTTTCTTCAGGTTGATACAACAAATATTTTATTCATTTGTGGTGGAGCTTTTGCTGGTTTGGAACGGATTATTTCAGGACGTGGTGAAAAAACGTCTATTGGTTTTTCTGCTACAGTTAAAGCACCTGATGAGCGTTGTGTTGGTGAGATTTTTCGTGATTTAGAACCAGAAGATCTTATAAAATTCGGTTTGATACCAGAGTTTATAGGTCGTCTTCCTATTGTCGCTACCTTAGAGGATTTGGATGTTAATGCACTTGTACAAATTTTATCACAACCCAAAAATGCGTTGGTGAAGCAATATCAGCGTCTTTTTGAGATGGAAAATGTCGAGTTAGCATTTCATGAAGATGCTTTGCGGGTTATTGCTAAGAAAGCGATTGAGCGTAAAACTGGTGCACGTGGTTTACGCTCTATTATGGAGAAAATCCTTCTTGAGACTATGTTTGAGCTTCCGGCTCTTGAAGGCGTTCAAAAAGTGGTCATTTCGAGTGACGTAGTTGATGGGAAAGCACGTCCTCTTTACATTTATTCAGAACGTGCAGAAGATAAAGAAAATGTATCGGCATGATATTATGCGATATGAGAAGTGGTGATAAACACCATTTGAGGATGGATGTTGGGATATTATAGTCATACTGCTTGATTTATGTGTCCACAGTTACCACTTCATGTATTGTGCAGAGCTGGAGGCTTTTCTAAAGATGGGCTTGTGTAGCAAATAGATCATAGGCTCCAGAAAGGAGAATTATGCAATATATTGATGAAAAGACAGGTGGGGTAAGAGAGGTGGTTTATGCTGTTTTACCTCTTCGTGATATCGTTGTCTTCCCACATATGATTGTTCCACTTTTTGTAGGCCGAGAAAAATCAATTCGCGCTCTCGAAGAAACGATGGCGGTTGATAAACAGATATTGTTAGTTACGCAAAAAAATGCTTCTGATGATGATCCAAAATCGGAAGATATTTATGATATTGGTACGTTCGCTAATATTCTTCAACTTTTAAAGCTTCCTGATGGAACTGTAAAGGTTTTAGTTGAGGGGACTGCACGTGCAAAAATTAGCCAATTTACTGCGCATGAAGATTATCATCAGGCTTGTGCAACTATTATAGAGGAGCCTAGGGAGAATAATGTTGAGATTGAAGCTCTTTCAAGGTCGGTGATTGCCTATTTTGAAAATTATGTAAAACTTAATAAAAAAATTTCTCCTGAAGTTGTCAATGCTATTGGCCAGATTGATAATCATTCTAAGCTTGCCGATACTATTGCCTCCCATTTGATGATTAAACTTTCAGAAAAACAAGAAATATTAGCGCTGTTACCTATCCGTGATCGCCTTGAGCGTGTTCTTTCTTTCATGGAAGGAGAGATTTCTGTTTTGCAAGTTGAAAAGCGTATTCGTTCGCATGTTAAACGGCAAATGGAGAAAAACCAACGTGAATATTATCTCAATGAGCAGATGAAGGCTATTCAGAAGGAGTTGGGAGCGGGTGATGATAGTCGCGATGAGCTTTCTGAATTAGAAGAACGTATCACGAAGACAAAGTTTTCGAAGGAGGGACGCGAAAAGGCTGAGGCAGAATTCAGAAAGTTACGGAATATGTCTCCTATGTCTGCAGAGGCGACAGTTGTCCGTAACTATCTTGATTGGTTATTGGCAATGCCTTGGGGAAAAAAGTCGAAAATCAAAAACAATTTAGATTTTGCTGAAAAAGTCATGAATAATGAACATTTTGGTCTTGAAAAAGTCAAGGAGCGAATTGTTGAATATTTAGCTGTACAAAGTCGAGCCTCAAAAATAAAAGGTCCTATTATTTGTTTGCTAGGTCCTCCTGGTGTAGGGAAGACATCACTTGCTCGCTCTATTGCAAAAGCGACGGGGCGTGAATATGTTCGTATCTCATTAGGAGGTGTTCGGGATGAAGCGGAAATTCGTGGACATCGCCGTACGTATATTGGTTCTATGCCTGGAAAAATTATTCAGTCTATGAAAAAAGCTAAAAAATCTAATCCACTTTTCTTGCTCGATGAAATTGATAAAATGGGGCAAGATTTCCGTGGAGATCCTTCATCAGCTTTATTGGAAGTGCTTGATCCTGAACAAAATGGTACCTTTATTGATCACTATTTGGAAGTTGAATATGATCTTTCTGATGTCATGTTTATTACAACTGCGAATACCCTTAATATTCCAGGACCGTTAATGGATCGTATGGAAATCATTCGTATTGCTGGCTATACCGAATGTGAAAAAATGGAGATTGTTAAGCAGCATCTTTTACCAAAAGCCTTGAAAGATCATTGTTTGTCTAAAAAAGAGTTGAGTGTTTCTGATGGAGCGATAAGGTCTATTATTCAATTTTACACGCGTGAAGCGGGTGTTCGTAACCTTGAGCGTGAATTAATGAAGATAGCGCGTAAATCAGTTACAAAAATTCTTAAAACGCATCAAAAATCTGTAAAAATTACAGAAAATAATATTAATGACTTTTTGGGTGTTAAACGTTACCGTTATAACCAGATTGAAGGAGAAAACCAAGTTGGTATTGTTACGGGACTTGCGTGGACTGAGGTTGGTGGAGAGCTATTGACTATTGAGGGTGTTATGATGTCAGGTAAAGGCAAAATGACAGTAACTGGAAATTTGCGTGATATCATGAAAGAGTCAATTTCCGCAGCAGCGTCTTATGTGCGGTTTCGTGCTGTTGATTTTGGTATTGAACCCCCGCTTTTTGATAAGCGCGATATTCATGTTCATGTTCCAGAAGGTGCTACGCCAAAAGATGGGCCATCAGCTGGGATTGCAATGGTGACAGCAATTGTTTCGGTATTAACAGGGATAGCTGTGTATAAAGATATTGCGATGACTGGTGAAATTACTTTACGTGGGCGTGTTTTGCCTATTGGTGGATTGAAAGAAAAACTACTTGCTGCTCTTCGAGGAGGTATAAAGAAAGTACTCATTCCTGAAGAGAACGCAAAAGATTTGATTGATATTCCTGATGATGTCAAAAACAATATGGAAATTATTCCAGTAAGTCATGTGAGTGAAGTTCTTGAACATGCTTTGGTTCGTTTCCCTGATCCTATTGAATGGACAGAGCCTTCCACGGCGCCTGTGCCTCTCAGGACAGAGAATGATAGTGAAGGAATACAGATTGCACACTGATTCATTATCTACTTTCAAGGGTATTTTCAAAGCAGAAGCGGACATTTTCATGGTTTTTTCTCTATTTATTTTGAGAAAAAGTTAAAAAAATCCGTGAATAACTGTGATTATTGCTAAAAAACAATGTTTTGGATAAAAATAAGACTTCTGTTTGCTGTACTTTTCAATAAACTATCAGGCGACACGGTTAAGTTGTGTTATCTGGTAATATAGGGAAAGGAAATGTTTAATGAATAAAAGTGAATTGGTTAGCTCGATTGCTGAAAAGGCAGGTGTTTCGAAGGCGCAAGCTGGCTCTGTTGTTGATGCTTTTATCGCTTCTGTAACAGAAGCTTTGGCTTCGGGAGGGGATGTTCGTCTTCCGGGATTTGGTACTTTCGAAGTTTCTCATCGTGCTGCTACAAAGGGGCGTAATCCTTCAACAGGCGCTGAAATCAATATTCCAGCACGTTCTGTGCCTAAATTCTCTGCAGGCAAAAGTCTTAAAGAAGCTGTTAATAATAAATAGTTTGAGTTACACTAAAAAACCCGATTTATTCATAAGCGGGTTTTTTTTTATGATTTTTCTGCACATGCTTTTTAGATGAATTTTTGCAGCATGTTTTTTCTTCCAGTATTGTGAGTTTTTTTGAAAATATTTTAAGGGATTTCTTAAGATTTATGTGCGTAAAAAATATTCTAACATCCTAATGGATATTATATTAAGAGGCTATGCTTCTTTCCCATGCGGAGGTTTATAATAATAATCGAGATGCCAGTATTCTATGGAGGGGTATCTGTTTGATTTTTTATCACAGCATATTTTATATCATTACTAATTTTTTGACGATTAAAATGCTTTTGAGGTTTGTTATTTATAATAATAACGACTTTAATTATAGTAAAAATCTCTTTTGAAACTTCCACACTGTTTAATAAATGATAGACTCTAACGTTGGTTTATTGGTCAAAAGTAGGTATTATAACGAGTTTTTTTGGTTGTTCTGTGGGATAGTAATGGGGTTGGTTTAACAGATGGAAGATGGGCGGTTTATAACTCATAAAATCAGCAAAACGATTGGTCTAAGAATTGTTTTTTTCTCCACCTGTTAACCATTGTATACAGTCATTCAAAGCTCTAGCAGTTAGTGCTTGTTTTTTTGCTATTTTTTTTTCTTTGCTTGGCAAGCGTTTTCCTGAATGATTGACAGAAGCAATAGGTGGAAAAAGTCCAAAATTGATATTCATTGGTTGAAAGGATTTTTTTTCTGTTTCTTCCATTACAATGTGTCCGCCTGTAATATGATTCAAAAGAGCTCCTAACGCTGTGGTTGGTGGTGGTAAGCAAGGGCAGTTATGGCTATACTCAGCGGCGGCAAAACGTCCAGCGAGAAGCCCTATTGCAGATGATTCTACATAACCTTCACATCCGGTAATTTGCCCTGCAAAGCGCAGTTTTGGCCTTTGTTTTAAACGAAGAGTTTGATCAAGAATGATGGGTGAGTTGAGATAGGTATTGCGGTGAAGTCCCCCAAGGCGTGCAAACTCAGCTTTCTCAAGACCAGGGATCATTCTAAAAATGCGAATTTGTTCACCATATTTCAGTTTTGTTTGAAAGCCGACCATATTATAAAGGGTTCCAAGCTTATTGTCTTGGCGTAATTGGACAACGGCGTAGGCTTTAACTGTGGGGTTATGGGCATTGGTTAATCCCATAGGTTTCATGGGGCCATGCCTTAAAGTTTCAAGTCCACGTTCTGCCATAACTTCGATTGGTAGGCATCCATCAAAATAAGGTGTTTTTTCAAAGTCGCGGAACTCTGTTTTTTCCGCATTTTTCAGGGCTTGAACAAATGCTTCATATTGTCCTTTATCAAGGGGACAATTAAGGTAATCTTTTCCTGTCCCTTCAGGGCCGATTTTATCATAGCGAGATTGATACCAACAAACATTCATGTCAATACTATCGGTATAGATAATAGGTGCGATAGCATCAAAAAAAGAGAGTGATTCTGTTCCAGTTATTGCTTGTATTGCTTGAGCGAGAGCTGGTGAGGTAAGGGGGCCCGTTGCAATAATAATGTGATGCCAATCATCAGGGATCTCTCGAATTTCTTCACGTTCTATCGCTATAAGAGGATGATTTTCGAGTGCTTCTGTAACGTTTTTTGAAAATTCATCGCGATCAACGGCAAGTGCACTTCCTGCTGGTACTTTATTGGCATCCGCAGCCTTCATAATCAAGGATTTTGCTAATCGCATTTCAGTATGGAGAAGTCCTACGGCATTTGTTGAGGAATCATCAGAACGGAACGAATTTGAACAGACCAATTCTGCAAGTTTATCGGTTTTATGGGCATCAGATTTCTTTTGAGGCCGCATTTCATGCAAAATAACGGGGATTCCTGATTGAGCGATTTGCCAGCTTGCTTCACACCCTGCCAGACCGCCACCTATAATATGGATTGGAGTATTGAACATATTTAACATAATCTGCTTTTAGCGGAAGCAGTTCTATCTGAAAAGCATAGATTTTATTTTTATAATTTGTAAGAATGAGGTGTATTTAGCTTTTTGAATATATTTATTTGCTTTTTTTCTTTAATTAGTGGTATAGAAACGCCGCTTATATAAGGTTACTGGCTTGTAAGTTTGAGCGCGGATGTGGCGAAATTGGTAGACGCACCAGATTTAGGTTCTGGCGGGAGACCGTGGGGGTTCGAGTCCCTCCATCCGCACCAATGGAGTTCCTTGAACGCTACGGATTACTACGTGTCTGGGATTCCGCTTCATGGTGATTTGACACTCCAGTGTTAGAATGTAATTATTATCAGAGTGGGGTTATCCCTCTCTTTAGAAGAATGAAGGTTGTTTGATGCAGGTTACCGAGACGCTTAATGAAGGACTGAAGCGCGAAATTAAGATCGTGGTTCCGGCGAGAGATTTAGAAGAAAAATTAAATGAACGGTTGGATGATACCAAAGGTAAAGTCAAACTTAACGGTTTTCGTCCCGGTAAGGTACCTGCTGGATACCTACGAAAGATGTATGGCAAGTCTTTTATGGCGGAAATTCTTAATGAGATTGTGAGCGAGGCGCCCCGTTCTATTTTAGCTGACCGCAATGAACGTTCAGCGATGCAGCCGCAAATTGATATAGATGAAGATGAAAAAATTCTGGATGGTAAAGCCGATTTTGTTTTCAGTTTAAAGTATGAAGTTTTGCCAAAATTTGAAATTAAAGACTTTGAACATATTGAAATTATTCGTGAAATTGCATCTGTTCCTGAACAAGAGATTGATGCACAAGTAGAGCGCGTCCTTTCTTCTACCCGTAGTTATTCGCTAAAAGAGGGAGCTGCTGAAGAAGGAGATCGTATTACAATAGATTATTTAGGAAAGCTTGAGGGGGTTCCATTTGAGGGGGGAGCAGGTAGTGATGCGCAGCTGATTCTAGGGTTAAAACAATTTATTCCTGGGTTTGAAGAACAATTGGTTGGCGTGAAAGCAGGTGATACGAAAACGATTTCTGTTAAATTTCCTGATAATTACAATGCAGCACATTTGGCTGGTAAGGATGCAGAATTTGATATCACTGTTAAATCCGTCTCTAAACCGGATGCATTAAAGGTTGATGATGAAGCAGCACAAAAAGTTGGTCTAGAGTCTCTAGAGCGCTTACGTGAGGTTGTTCGTGGGCAAATAGAAAGTCAATATGGCACAATGACTCGTCAAAAAATTAAGCGTCAAATTCTTGATGCTTTAGATGCTGATTATAGTTTTGAAATTCCTGAAGGACTTTTGGAAATTGAATTTAGTAATATATGGGCTCAGGTTAATGACGATTTAAAAAAGGCTGGACGCAGTTTCGAAGATGAAGGTGTTACAGAGGAGCAGGCGCGAGAAGAATATCGTGTGCTTGCGCAGCGGCGTGTTCGTCTTGGTTTGGTGCTTTCTGAAATTGGTATGAAGGTTGGTATTAAAATAAGTGAAGATGAACTAAAGGCAGCAGTTTTTGATCAGGTTCGCCAATATCCTGGACAAGAGAAAGAGATTATGGATTTTTTCCGTAAAACACCGGAAGCTGTTGCAAATCTGCGTGCTCCGATCTTCGAAGAAAAAGTCATTGACCATTTGTTAGCACGGATAAAAGTCACAGATAAAGAAGTGACAGTTGAAGAACTGATGAAGGAACATGATGAATTAGATTTAACGGAAAAAAAGCCGGTAAAGAAAAAATCTGCAGTGAAAGAAAAAGGCGAAAAAAAGGCTCCAGCCAAGAAAAAAACGCCTAAAAAAGATTAATTATTTACCTCAAGAGAATAGCCCGACTAAAAGGGCTTCTTTTATTAGATTTATATCCTAGGTTTGCACTTAGAGTAGTTTTAGATTAGCCATCGGATATATTTTAAATATTGATAATGGATTGGCAATGGGAATCATTGATACGCGGACTCCTGCTTCTAAGCGTTTTATTTCTGGGCTTACAGGTGATTGGGAAATCATCATTGGCATGGAGGTTCATGCGCAAATCATATCAAGTTCAAAGCTTTTTTCAGGTGCCTCAACCAAGTTTGGTGCTGAACCGAACAATCACGTATCACTTATTGATGCAGCTATGCCAGGTATGTTACCTGTTATTAACCAAGAATGTGTTCGTCAAGCAGTTCGAACGGGTTTAGGTTTGAAAGCTAACATTAATCTAAAGTCTGTTTTTGATCGTAAGAATTATTTTTATCCGGACTTACCACAGGGATATCAAATTTCTCAATTTCGCTCTCCGATTGTAGGTGAGGGAAAGATTATTATATCTGTTGGACCAGATTCAAATGGGCAGTTTGAAGACATTGAAGTCGGGATTGAAAGATTACACCTTGAACAAGATGCAGGAAAATCGATGCATGATCAGCATCCAACAATGTCTTTTGTTGATCTTAATCGTGCTGGCGTCGCTCTTATGGAAATTGTTTCTAAACCGGATATGCGTTCAGCAGATGAAGCCAAAGCCTATATGACAAAATTACGTACAATTGTTCGTTATTTGGGTACCTGCGATGGCAATATGGATGAGGGTTCCATGCGTGCGGATGTTAACGTATCAGTTCGTCGTCCTGGTAAAGATTTTGGGACGCGTTGTGAGATCAAAAATGTAAATTCTATTCGCTTCATTGGTCAAGCGATTGAATATGAGGCACGTCGTCAGATTGCAATTTTAGAAGAGGGGGGTGTCATAGATCAAGAAACTCGGCTTTTTGACGCCGCTAAAGGTGAAACGCGGTCTATGCGTTCAAAGGAAGAAGCGCATGATTATCGTTATTTTCCTGATCCTGATCTCTTGCCATTAGAATTTGATCAAGCTTTTGTGGATGCTTTGGCAGCAGAATTGCCCGAATTGCCTGATGATATAAAGACACGTTTCGTCAACGAGATGGGATTAACAGTATATGATGCTTCCATTCTTGTGACAGAAAAAGCCATTGCTGATTATTTTGAAAAAGTAGCGCATGGGCGTGATGGAAAAACGGTTGCCAATTGGGTGATTAATGATCTTTTGGGCGCCTTAAATAAAGATAATCTTGAGATTGAAGAGACACCAATAAGACCAGATCAATTGGGAGCCATTATTGATCTTATTAAAGAAGGGACTATTTCTGGAAAAATTGCCAAAGATCTGTTTGAAATTATTTGGAATGAAGGTGGAGATCCGCGTCAGATTGTAGAAGAACGCAATATGAAGCAGGTGACAGATACAAAGGCAATTGAGAGAGCTGTTGATGAAATCATTGCTAATAATTCTGATAAAGTTGCACAAGCAAAACAGAAACCCGCTTTGAGTGGTTGGTTTATTGGACAGGTAATGAAGGCAACAGGTGGTAAAGCAAATCCTCAAACTGTTAATGAACTGGTTAAAGCAAAACTTGGTATAGATTAATATTATGGGTTGGAGAAAAGTCCATAAATGTGATATCTCTTATAGCTGTGGAACCAAAATTTAAGATTTTCTATCAAATGAAATTGTGCTTGATTTTATCGATAAGTTTTATTTTCAGTAATTTCAAGTACCATAATAGGCTTATTCCAACGGTTCATTTTGTAGGTATGCTAAGAAATGGAATAAAGGATGACTAGTTTTTTTAAGCAAGTCTTTACATGGTGGAATGGTAATACCATCAATACGCGCTTTTTTACGTGGTGCAGAGGCACGCGTGTAGGGGAGGACCAGTTTGGAAATATTTATTATGAGGGCGGCACTCATAAGGATGGTTATAGGCGTCGTTGGGTAATTTATAAAGGTTATTCTGAAGCTTCTACTATTCCTCCAGGTTGGCATGGTTGGATTCATCATCGTTGTGATAGTCCCCCTACGCAGGAGAATTATCGACCGTATGAATGGGAAAAGCCTCATGTTGCTAATATGACAGGGACGAATGCGGCTTATCGACCAAAGAGTTCAATTGTTCATAATGGTAAGCGTCCTTGTGTATATGAAGATTATGATGCGTGGTCGCCTAAAAAATAACGTGTTTTAGTGCGTGAGCGTATTTTTTTATTTTGCACTATTTTGTAATGAGAGTTTTTTTAGATGCGATTGATTTGATGTTATGAGTTTTTTTTTACTGCCAAGGTTTAAGCATTTTTTTTGTGCTTTTTTCATCGGAATTATAGTTTTCTTATCTTCAATGAGTGGAGTGCAAGCTGCACGTGTAAGCAATGGAATTGCTGTTTTTTCGGGGCTTGATAAAATTACTGGGCGGACTACGCGTTTTGAAGTTTCTCTTGGTGAGGTTTATCAATACGGCGCTTTGCAGGTGACGCCACGAGTGTGCTATACAAGTTCCAAAGATGAGCCGACCCGTACAACTGGTTTTGTTGAAGTCAATGAGGTAGCGTTAGATAAAAAGGTGCGGCGTATTTTTACAGGGTGGATGTTTGCAGATAGTCCTGGATTGAATGCTGTAGAGCATCCTATTTATGATGTGTGGTTAAAAGATTGCAAACAAAACGCTCAAAATCTGTCTCTTCAATGATCTATTATACAAAGTTATATCCTGAAATTGACGCATTATTTTATTTACTTTTTAAGTCTTCTATACAGATTTTTAAAAATTTTAGTGCTAAAATTCCGAAATTAAGAGCTCGTTAATATTTTTACTTTGGTGTTTAAGAAGCAGATTGTCTCTTTTGGTTGATGGTAATTTTCTTGGAATTGTTGATTATCAAATTATCTAAAAGATAAGGCATTGTTCTTCTATAGAAAGAACAGAGATTAATTATATGCACTTTGATTCTAGAGAAGGTTTAGTTCTTTCATTTTTATTGATATGTGCATTAAATAGATTAGCAATCAGGACTATGCTATTGATACAATAAAAATTTTAGCTAATTAAAAAATCTCAATTTGAGTTTATAATGGTGCAGCAATTTTGTGGGTGATATTCTTTATATCCATTTTTTTAATATTTTGTATAAGATACAAGAACATTTTCACGATGAAATATTCGAAATTTAGGAGCAAGCGTCGAAGAAATGTAAGTTTAAGTTCGGTTCTTCATTACCAAAACTAATATAGCTGTTTTGTTCAAAGAACTATCAATTTTATAAAGAGTACGAGATTTTATATAATGAAAGATGCTGACCACCAACATAATAATACTCTTTTTTTATCAAAACAGCCTAAAGAACCATTGCTAAATGTTCCATTTATTATAGTGATTTTGATAACACTTTGTTTTTGTATTTATTTTATTCCTCAGTATTTTTTTTCTGATCAGCTCTATGTTAAAAGCTGTGAGTTTTTTTCATTTACACCGGTGTTATTCAAGGCAGATCCTTTAACATTTGGTCATACTATTATGAGTTATTCATTTATGCATGGTAGTTTTGAACATATTGCTATTAATATGGCTTGGCTTTTGGTTTTTGGCTCTCCTTTGGTAAGGCATTTTGGCAATTTACGTTTTTTAATTTTTTGGATATTAACAGCAGCTATTTCTGCGTTGACTTATTTTATGTTTCATCAAGATAGTATAGTATCGCTTGTTGGGGCGTCGGGTGCAGTTTCTGGAATGATGGGTGCTATTGCCCGTTATGGCTTTTCCCCTGTTCATTTAGGGATCAGTACAAAGAATGAAAGATTTATTGGCTCTTTGTGGTCGATAAAAAAAGCGCTTTGTTCGAGGACTGTGCTGATTTATGTTGGCGTATGGCTGATTATTAATTTTATCGTAGGAATTTTCTCCTCTCTGTTTGAAGGAGATAATCTTTCAATCGCATGGGAAGCTCATATTGGCGGGCTTTTTTCAGGCTTTTTGTTGGTTGGCTTTTTTGATATTTCGCCTGATAAAGAAAAAATTACAGTCTAAGATATTTATGCGCTGCATAGAGCGCTATTGTTGCTGCGTTTGAAACATTTAATGATTTAATATCTCCAGGCATATCAAGGCGTGTTAAGGCGTGAACAGTTTCACGTGTTTTTTTACGTAAGCCTTTCCCTTCTGCTCCTAAAACAAGAGCAATTTTTTCGCCTGTTAATGCTGTTTCTAGAGGGTGTTCGCCTTCTGAATCGAGGCCAAAGCTGATAAAACCTGATTTATGGAGTTCTTGAAGTGCGTCGGCGAGGTTTCGTACGGTGATATAATTAATCATCTCTAAGGCTCCTGAGGCAGCTTTGGCGAGAACGCCGCTTTCTTGGGGAGAGTGACGACAGGTGGTGATGAGTGCTCCAGCTTTAAAAGCAACCGCAGAACGCATAATAGCTCCAACATTATGTGGATCGGTGATTTGATCCATTACAATGATAAGATCAGTATTCGTTAGTTCAGATAATTGACATGGTTTGAGGGGGGCAGTTTCGATAACAATACCTTGATGAACCGCATCACTTCCAACAAGCGAATCAAGTTGTTTGGGTGTGCATAAGGTAATGGGACAGGGAAAATTTGATTCGGGTATATTTAATCGTTTTAAGGCGTTTGGTGTGACATAGAGATGATTAAAAACCCTTTTAGGATTTTTAAAAGCTGCATAAACTGAGTGGATACCATAAAGACGGATTGTTCCTTCGTTTAAGCGGGGCGTTTTCTGTTTCATGCGCGTTGTGAGCGGAGAGGAAAAACCTTTTGTATCGTGAGATCGACGCCGTAGACGAGCATAGTGAGATTTTTTTGATGTTTTTTCTTTCATATTTTCTTTATAGCGTGTTAATAACAAAAGTAGAGAGAAAAAATCTGTGGTTTGAAATTATTAGGAGGAATTTTGCACGGAATTGTATTTATTCTGTTGACAGATACGATAGTAATCGGCATAACCACCCCGCAGCCGATTTCAATTGGATAAGTGATTAGAATTTGGTTGTAGTGATGCCTCATCGCGCAACTTTGACGATGTAATGGAGGGGTGCCCGAGTGGTTAAAGGGGGCGGACTGTAAATCCGTTGCGTATGCTACGTTGGTTCGAATCCAACCCCCTCCACCATTCATCGAAGGAGAGTTATTACATAGTGTGCGGGTATAGCTCAATGGTAGAGCAGCAGCCTTCCAAGCTGAATATGCGGGTTCGATTCCCGCTACCCGCTCCAGACAGTTGTTGATGCTAGACGGGTTGTTGGTGATTGGCGGGTGGTCATGGTGGAGAAATATTTCCATCATAAATTGGGCGAAATTCACCGCCTAAAAGTTTTAATAATTGGGCTGTTGTTGTATCAGTCCGATGTGATTCAGTTCTGGAGTTCTGTTTCTGGGTGCTAACAAAACAAGAGATTGATAAAAATGGCAAAGAGCAAATTTGAACGTACGAAGCCGCATGTTAATATTGGTACGATTGGTCACGTTGATCATGGGAAGACCTCGTTAACGGCAGCGATTACGAAATATTTTGGTGAATTTAAAGCGTATGACCAAATTGATGCGGCACCAGAGGAGCGTGCCCGTGGAATTACGATTTCTACGGCGCATGTTGAATATGAAACAGAGAAGCGTCATTATGCGCATGTTGATTGTCCTGGGCACGCGGATTATGTGAAGAACATGATCACAGGAGCGGCGCAGATGGATGGTGCGATTTTGGTTGTTTCAGCAGCAGATGGTCCGATGCCTCAGACGCGTGAGCACATTCTTTTAGCGCGTCAGGTTGGTGTTCCAGCGATTGTCGTTTTTCTCAATAAGGTTGATCAGGTTGATGATGCTGAACTTTTGGAGCTTGTTGAACTTGAAGTACGTGAGCTTTTATCAAAGTATGATTTCCCAGGTGATGATATTCCAATCGTTAAAGGTTCAGCGTTGGCAGCCCTTGAAGATAAAGATAAAAGCATTGGTGAAGATGCCGTTCGTCTTTTAATGAGTGAAGTTGATAATTATATCCCAACACCTGAGCGTCCTGTTGATCAGCCGTTTTTGATGCCGATAGAAGATGTTTTTTCGATATCGGGTCGTGGAACTGTTGTGACTGGTCGTGTTGAGCGTGGTGTTATTAAAGTTGGTGAGGAAATCGAGATTATCGGTATTCGTCCAACTTCTAAGACGACAGTTACTGGTGTTGAGATGTTCCGTAAACTTTTGGATCAGGGGCAGGCAGGTGATAATATTGGTGCGCTGCTTCGTGGTGTTGATCGTGAAGGGATTGAGCGCGGGCAAGTTTTGGCGAAGCCTGGTTCAGTTACACCTCATACACGGTTTAAGGCAGAAGCTTACATTTTGACGAAAGATGAAGGTGGTCGTCATACACCATTTTTTACCAATTATCGTCCACAGTTCTACTTTCGGACAACGGATGTGACAGGGATTGTTACGCTTCCAGAGGGTACAGAGATGGTTATGCCTGGTGACAATGTTGCGATGGATGTGTCTTTGATTGTTCCAATAGCAATGGAGGAGAAGCTTCGTTTCGCTATTCGTGAAGGTGGTCGTACTGTTGGTGCAGGTATCGTTTCTAAGATCATTGAGTAAATACTGGTTTTTGAAAGTTTATTAAAGGTCTTTTAATTTTAAGAATTAGGGGTATAGCTCAGTTGGTAGAGCGGCGGTCTCCAAAACCGCAGGTCGCGGGTTCAAGCCCTGCTGCCCCTGCCAAAGGAGAAAAAATTTGGCTGTAAGGAGGTGGATTTAAACTACCTTCTTCGCTTTTTTTTGTATGGGGCTTGTTTTTTTGTCCATGAATCGGTATTGAGTAGAGAATGAGGAAGCTGCATAAAGCTGAAGATTGGCTTTTTACATTTTTATCATATTTATTTTGTTATATAAATTACAATAGAATTATGGAAAGAGTATTCAGAAAGAGTATAGTGTGACTGATGGCATCTAAAACCAATCCAATTACCTTCTTAAAGCAGGTTTATGCAGAAACAGCTAAAGTGAAGTGGCCTACGCGTCGTGAGACGGTGATTTCCACTTTTATGGTGTTGTTGGTGACGGCGTTGGCTTCAGCTTTCTTTTTTATTGTGGATCAGGTTATGCATTTTGGTGTTTGGCAAGGTATTGATCTTCTAAAGTATCTTTTTGGTTGATAGTGCAAGGAAGTGTGACTGTGGCTGCTCGTTGGTATATTGTTCAAGCATATTCAAATTTTGAAAAGAAAGTAGCGGAAGCTATTGACAAGGAAGCAAAACAAAAAGGACTTGATCATTTTTTTGAAAAGATTTTTGTTCCCACAGAGCGTGTTGTTGAGGTTCGTCGTGGACGTAAGGTTGATACGGAGCGGAAATTTTTCCCAGGTTATGTTCTTGTTTGTGCTGAGTTGACAGATGAGGTTTATCATCTCATTAAGAATACTCCTAAAGTGACAGGTTTTTTAGGTTCAGATTCGCGTCCTGTTCCCATTTCTGATCGAGAAGCTGAACAAATTCTTAAACAAGTTCAGGAAGGTGTTGATTCTCCAAAGTCTTCGGTGTTATTTGAAGTTGGAGAGCAAGTGCGTGTTGCTGATGGCCCTTTTGTTTCGTTTAATGGAGTTGTTCAAGAGGTTGAAGAAGAGCGCTCTCGCCTTAAGGTTGAGGTGCTGATTTTTGGGCGTCCTACGCCTGTTGATTTGGAGTTTGGTCAGGTTGAAAAACTCTGATTAAACTTAGGGTGGTTTTAATCACTTTAAGTAATTGGTGGGAGGTGATTTATGGCTTTTGTCAGCTTAATGATCCGAACCACTTGACTGCAGCCGGTAGCGAGTAAAGTTAATTGTTAGTTTACCAGTGAAATTGAAGGCAGATTGTTATGGCAAAAAAAAGTATAGGTCAGCTTAAGCTGCAGGTTCCTGCAGGAGCGGCTACCCCGTCTCCCCCGATTGGTCCTGCTCTCGGTCAGCGTGGTATTAATATCATGGAATTTTGTAAGGCGTTTAATGCGGCTACGCAGGAAATGGAAAAGGGGGCGCCGATTCCAGTAGTTATCACGTATTACCAAGATAAGTCTTTCACGTTTTCTCTCAAGACACCTCCTGTATCATTTTTCTTGAAGAAGGAAGCAAATTTGAAATCTGGCTCGAAAGAGCCTGGTAAGCTGTCTGTAGGGAGTATCTCTCGCGATAAAATTCGTTCAATTGCGCAAGCAAAGATGAAGGATCTTAATGCAAATGATATTGAGGCAGCGATGCGCATGGTTGAAGGTTCTGCTCGCTCTATGGGCTTGGAAGTGGTGGGCTAACGTTATGGGAAAAGTAGCAAAGAGAATAAAAAATATCCGCAAAGATGTTGATTTTAATCAACTTTACTCTTTAAAAGATGCGGTTTCGATGGTTAAAGAGCGTGCGGTTGCTAAGTTTGATGAAACAATTGAGATTTCAATGAACTTGGGTGTTGATCCTCGTCATGCAGATCAAATGGTTCGGGGTGTTGCTCATTTACCCAATGGAACTGGGCGCAAAGTCCGTGTTGCTGTTTTTGCACGTGGTGATAAAGCTGAGGAAGCTAAGGCTGCTGGTGCAGATGTTGTGGGAGCTGAAGATTTGTTTGAGAGCATTAATGGCGGAACGATTGATTTTGATCGTTGTATTGCAACGCCAGATATGATGCCTCTTGTTGGTCGTCTTGGTAAGATTCTTGGTCCACGGAGTTTGATGCCAAATCCCAAAGTTGGTACTGTGACACTTGACGTTGCCAATGCTGTTAAAGCTTCTAAAGGTGGAGCTGTTGAATTTCGCGTTGAAAAAGCTGGTATTGTGCATGCTGGTATCGGTAAGGCTTCTTTTGGGGGGGAGAAGATAGTAGAAAATATTAAAGCTTTTGCCAGTGCGGTTATTAAAGCTAAACCGCAAGGTGCAAAAGGTGAATATATTAAACGTGTTGCAATTTCTTCTACTATGGGGGTTGGAATTAAAGTTGATCCTGCAACCGTTCGTTCGGAATAGTTATAAGCAGATTTGTGATTTTATTTTGGGGTGTGTGAATATCAAAAATGTATTTAGGGTGTCGCTTTTAGTCGACATTCAGTTATCTGAGCTTTATTGAGCTTAGGTTATACCGGAAGAAATTCCGGAATATCCTGTCCGAGATTGTGGGTGATACTCTTTGAGTGTCTTAATCACAAAAAGCCTGCATGAGACTGGGGTAAAAACTACAGAGTTTAAAGACTTAAAGGGTTTGAGCCAAGGTTGCCTTTGATCGTTATGCGTGAAAAAGGGGACAGGATCCTCATCGATAGCATAAAGTGTTTTATGTTATCAAAGGTAACCAACAGGTTTGCTTTAAGCAAATCTGTTAAATGGAGAGAGACAGTGAATAGAGCGGAAAAACGCGAGTTTGTTACATGGCTTAACGAGGCTTTTCGAAAGTCTGGTTCTGTTGTTGTTGCACATTATTCCGGTCTGACAGTTTCACAGATGAACGATCTTCGTTCAAAAATGGGTGAAGCTGGCGGTGCCGTTAAAGTCGCCAAAAACCGTCTTGCTAAAATCGCTCTTCAGGGCACGGAATCTGAATCAATAGTGGGTTTGTTTACTGGGCAGACACTTATTGCTTATTCAGAAGATCCGATTACAGCACCGAAAGTTGCTGTTGATTTTGCGAAAACCAATGACAAATTAGTCATCCTTGGCGGTTCAATGGGTGCAACAAATTTGAGTGTAGATGCTGTGAAGTCTTTGGCTTCATTACCTTCACTCAACGAGTTGCGGGCGAAACTTATTGGTATGGTTTCTACGCCTGCGACCCGTATTGCACAGGTTGTTAATGCACCCGCTGGTCAGGTTGCACGTGTCATTGGCGCATATGCTCAGGAGGGTAAAGCGGCTTAAGGCTGTTTATATTCATGGTGATGGAAGAGCTTGGATGCTTTTCTATTTTTTGAATAAGTTCTAAACAATGGTTCGAATCTTTTAATTGAAGGAATTTTAAAATGGCTGATCTAGCGAAGATCGTAGAAGAGCTTTCTAACCTAACCCTTTTGGAAGCTGCTGAGCTTTCTAAGTTGTTGGAAGAAAAATGGGGTGTTTCGGCTGCTGCTCCTGTAGCTGTTGCTGCTGTTGCTGGTGCTGCTGCTCCAGCTGCTGAAGAAAAAACAGAATTTGATGTTATTCTTGTTGAAGGTGGCGCTCAGAAAATTAATGTCATTAAGGAAGTTCGTGCTCTTACGGGGCTTGGCCTTAAAGAAGCCAAGGATCTGGTTGAGGGAGCACCTAAACCTATTAAAGAGGGTGCTTCTAAAGACGAAGCGGAAAAAATTAAATCTCAACTTGAAGCTGCTGGTGCTAAAGTTGAACTGAAGTAATTTTGGTTTTATCGGCGGGCATTCATGTTCGCCGATTTCCTTTCTCCCGGAAGGAGAAAAGGTTATTAGAGAAGCCCTTTTTCCTAACAGTTCAGTAGCTGTAACGGATATGGGTTTTACTCCTGGTGCCCCCCAGTGTAGAGCCAAATAAATCAATGGCTGGTGTTAATGGGGCGAGTTGATGATGCTCGCTATCGAGTATCAAATGAACTGGTCTGCATGTGCAGGTTAATGATGTAAAGCTTTCAAGGTTTAGTCTGCCTTGAAGAGTAAAGATCGAGGAGCGACGATGGCTCAGACCCTAGCAATGACGTCTCAATTCAATGGTCGTAAGCGCGTACGCAAGTTTTTTGGTAAGATTCCTGAAGTGGCGGAAATGCCAAATCTTATAGAGGTTCAAAAAGCATCATACGATCAGTTTCTCATGATTGAGGAACCGAAAGGCGGGCGTCCAGATGAAGGCTTGCAGGCTGTTTTTAAATCGGTATTTCCTATTTCCGATTTTTCCGGTACAGCTATGCTCGAGTTTGTTGGTTATGAATTTGATTTACCAAAATTTGATGTTGAAGAATGTCGTCAGCGTGATTTAACGTATGCTGCACCATTAAAAGTCATATTGCGTTTAATCGTTTTTGATGTTGATGAGGATACTGGATCAAAAGATATTAAAGATATTAAAGAGCAGGGCGTTTATATGGGTGATATGCCTTTAATGACGACCAATGGTACCTTTATCGTTAATGGTACTGAGCGTGTTATTGTTTCACAGATGCATCGTTCTCCTGGTGTCTTTTTTGATCACGATAAAGGAAAGTCACATTCATCTGGAAAGTTTCTTTTTGCTGCTCGTGTTATTCCTTATCGTGGCTCTTGGCTTGATATTGAGTTTGATGCTAAGGACATCATCTATGCTCGTATTGATCGGCGACGCAAGATTCCTGTTACGAGTCTTTTGATGGCATTAGGGATGGATGCATCGGATATTTTGTCGACTTTTTATAATAAAGTTGCCTATGAGCGGGATGGAGAGGGATGGCGTATTCCTTATTCTGTTGATCGCTTTAAAGGAATGAAGCTTGTTTCTGATCTCGTAGATGCAGATAGTGGTGAAGTTGTTGCGGAAGCTGGTAAAAAGCTGACGGTTCGTGCGGCGAAGACTTTAGCAGAAAAAGGTCTAAAAGCGGTTAAAGTTAGTGAGGACGATTTATTAGGGTCCTATCTGGCAGAAGATATAGTCAATTATGAGACAGGTGAGATTTATCTTGAAGCTGGTGATGAAATTGACGAAAAAGCACTAAAGGTTTTGTTTGATGTTAATGCGGATCAAATTAATATTCTTGATATTGATCATATGAATATTGGGGCATATATCCGCAACACTTTAAAAGTGGATAAAAATGAGAGTCGGCAGGATGCATTATTTGATATTTACCGGGTAATGCGTCCAGGCGAGCCACCAACAATAGATACAGCAGAAGCGATGTTCCATTCGTTATTTTTTGATCCGGAGCGTTATGATCTTTCGGCTGTTGGGCGTGTTAAGATGAATTTGCGTATGGATCTTGATTGTCCAGACACAGTTCGCGTTTTGCGTCAAGAAGATATTCTCGCTGTTGTTAAGCTGCTGGTTGAATTACGTGATGGTCGCGGGGAAATTGATGACATTGATAACCTTGGCAATCGTCGCGTTCGTTCCGTTGGGGAGTTAATGGAAAATCAGTATCGCATTGGTTTGCTCCGTATGGAGCGTGCTATAAAAGAGCGTATGTCATCGGTTGAAATTGATACCGTTATGCCACAAGACTTAATTAACGCAAAGCCTGCTGCAGCAGCGGTCCGCGAGTTTTTTGGGTCTTCGCAATTATCGCAGTTTATGGACCAAACCAATCCATTGTCAGAAATTACCCATAAACGTCGTCTTTCTGCTCTTGGTCCAGGTGGTTTGACTCGCGAGCGTGCAGGTTTCGAAGTTCGTGACGTACATCCTACGCATTATGGTCGTATTTGTCCCATTGAAACACCGGAAGGTCCTAATATCGGTCTGATTAACTCTTTAGCAACCTTTGCGCGGGTTAATAAATATGGTTTTATTGAAAGTCCATACCGCAAAATTATTGATGGTAAAGTAACTACAGAAGTTATCTATCTTTCCGCTATGGAAGAGTCAAAGCATTATGTGGCTCAGGCTAATTCTTCATTAGATGCTGAAGGGCGCTTTACAGAAGAGTTTGTTGTTTGCCGTCATGCGGGTGAAGTTTTGATGGCACCGCGGGATCATGTTGATTTAATGGATGTTTCCCCAAAACAGTTGGTTTCAGTGGCTGCTGCTCTTATTCCATTTTTGGAAAATGATGATGCGAATCGTGCACTTATGGGGTCGAACATGCAGCGTCAGGCAGTTCCACTTGTGCGTGCTGAAGCACCGTTTGTTGGTACGGGTATGGAAGCAATAGTAGCTTGCGATTCGGGGGCTGCTGTTGGTGCAAAGCGTGGTGGTATTGTTGATCAGGTTGATGCAACCCGTATTGTTATTCGTGCGACAGAAGATTTAGATCCTTCAAAATCTGGCGTTGATATTTACCGTTTACAGAAATTTCAGCGTTCTAATCAGTCTACTTGTATTAATCAGCGTCCTCTCGTACATGTTGGTGATAGGGTAGAAAAGGGTGATATTATTGCAGATGGTCCGTCTACGGATCTTGGTGATTTAGCTCTTGGGCGAAATGTGCTTGTGGCTTTTATGCCTTGGAATGGATATAATTACGAGGATTCCATTTTGTTATCCGAGCGCATTGTTGCCGATGATGTCTTTACCTCGATTCATATTGAAGAATTTGAGGTTGCAGCACGTGATACAAAGCTTGGTCCAGAAGAAATTACGCGCGATATTCCTAACGTTGCAGAAGAAGCGTTAAGGAATCTTGATGAGGCTGGTATTATCTATATTGGTGCTGAAGTTCAGCCCGGTGATATTTTGGTTGGTAAAATTACACCAAAGGGTGAAAGTCCTATGACGCCGGAAGAAAAACTTCTACGTGCGATTTTTGGAGAAAAGGCTTCAGATGTTCGTGATACTTCTATGCGGATGCCTCCTGGAACGTTTGGAACTGTTGTGGAAGTTCGTGTTTTTAACCGCCATGGTGTGGAGAAAGATGAACGTGCGATGGCAATTGAGCGTGAAGAAATTGAACGCTTAGCCAAAGATCGTGATGATGAACAATCGATTCTTGATCGCAATGTTTATGCACGTCTTTCCGATATGTTGGTAGGTAAAATTGCTGTAGACGGTCCAAAAGGCTTTGCGAAAAGTAAGAAGCTAGACAATACAATAATGGGGCAATATCCACGATCGCAATGGTGGCTGTTTGCTGTTGAAGATGAAAAGCTTCAGAATGAAATTGAAGCTTTGCGTAAGCAATATGATGAATCAAAAGAAGCGTTGCAACGTCGTTTTATGGATAAAGTTGAGAAGGTCCAAAGAGGCGATGAAATGCCCCCTGGTGTTATGAAGATGGTAAAGGTTTTTGTGGCTGTGAAACGCAAAATCCAACCAGGCGATAAGATGGCGGGACGTCATGGTAATAAGGGTGTTGTATCGCGGATTCTTCCAATAGAAGATATGCCATTTCTTGAGGATGGGACGCATGCTGATATCGTTTTGAATCCGCTTGGTGTACCTAGCCGTATGAATGTTGGTCAAATTCTTGAGACACATCTTGGTTGGGCATGTGCGGGTATGGGAAAGAAGATTGGTGATTTGATAGATTTGTATCAAGAGACTGGGGATATACTTCCTTTGCGTCAGCGTATTGAGAATCTCATGCCTGATAATGATCACAATGAACCAGTGCGTCAGTATGATAATGAAAGCCTTTACAAATTGGCTCTGCAGATGCGGAAAGGTGTTTCAATTGCAACGCCTGTTTTTGATGGAGCACATGAAGCTGATATCAATATGATGCTGGAAGAAGCAGGTTTGGATAGCTCAGGGCAGGTTACTCTTTATGATGGTCGTACTGGAGAACCTTTTGATCGTCCGGTGACGGTGGGTTATATTTACATGTTGAAATTACACCACCTTGTTGATGATAAAATTCATGCGCGTTCGATTGGACCATATTCGCTTGTTACGCAACAGCCATTGGGTGGTAAAGCACAATTTGGTGGTCAGCGTTTTGGTGAGATGGAGGTCTGGGCACTTGAAGCTTATGGTGCAGCATACACTTTGCAGGAGATGCTGACAGTGAAATCGGATGATGTGGCGGGTCGAACAAAAGTGTATGAGGCGATTGTACGTGGTGACGATACATTTGAGGCAGGTATACCTGAGAGCTTTAATGTGTTGGTAAAAGAAATGCGTTCACTCGCTCTTAATGTAGAACTTGATGATGCACGTGAACTTATTGCACAACGAGCATTGTCTGAGACAACAGAACAATAATTTTAAAGGAGCGTACTAGATAAAGAGTGCGCTCTGGTTGTTCTGAGAAGCTAAAGAAAGAAATTTCTATTAAGGTGACACAGACAGTTTAAAAAACAGGAACAGGTTTTAAATGAGGTCTGTAGTAAACTAATGAGATATTACAACAGGTTCTAAGAATCTTTGAAGGAGAACGGCATGAACCACGAGGTCATGAATCTTTTCAATCCTCATGCGCCAGCGCAGACATTTGACTCTATTCGTATTTCAATTGCGAGCCCTGAGAAGATTTTGTCTTGGTCGTATGGTGAGATCAAGAAGCCTGAGACTATTAATTATAGGACTTTTAAGCCAGAGCGTGATGGTCTTTTCTGTGCACGTATATTTGGTCCTATAAAAGACTATGAATGTTTATGCGGTAAATATAAACGCATGAAATACAAGGGCATTATCTGTGAGAAGTGTGGTGTAGAGGTTACTCTTTCACGTGTACGCCGTGAGCGTATGGGGCACATTGAGCTTGCAGCGCCTGTGGCTCATATTTGGTTTCTTAAATCACTACCAGGTCGGATTTCCACACTTTTAGATTTGACTTTGAAGGATATTGAACGGGTTCTTTATTTTGAGAATTACATTGTAACAGAACCAGGGTTGACATCCCTTAAGCTCCATCAGCTTCTTTCTGAAGAAGAATATATGCTTGCTATTGATGAGTTCGGGGAAGATCAGTTTACTGCCATGATTGGTGCTGAGGCTATTTACGAACTTCTAGCTGGCATGGAGTTAGAGAAAATCGCGAATGATTTGCGTGCAGAATTATCTGAGACAACTTCGGAATTAAAGCAGAAGAAATTAATTAAGAGACTTAAGATTGTTGAAAACTTTCTTGAATCCGGCAATAGACCAGAGTGGATGATTATGAAAACAATTCCGGTTATTCCACCGGATTTACGTCCATTGGTTCCACTTGATGGTGGTCGTTTTGCGACATCTGATTTGAATGATCTTTATCGGCGAGTTATTAATCGTAATAACCGATTGAAAAGGCTAATAGAGTTACGTGCTCCTGGAATTATTGTGCGCAATGAGAAGCGTATGGTGCAGGAAGCTGTTGATGCATTATTTGATAATGGTCGGCGTGGGCGTGTGATTACTGGAGCGAATAAACGTCCGCTAAAGTCACTTTCAGATATGTTAAAGGGTAAGCAAGGTCGGTTTCGTCAGAATTTGCTTGGAAAGCGTGTTGATTACTCGGGACGTTCTGTGATCGTGACTGGCCCTGAATTAAAATTGCATCAATGTGGTCTTCCCAAAAAGATGGCGCTCGAATTATTTAAGCCATTTATTTATGCACGGCTTGATGCAAAGGGCTATTCATCAACTGTAAAACAGGCAAAGAAACTTGTTGAAAAAGAGCATCCAGAAGTTTGGGATATTTTGGATGAGGTTATTCGTGAACATCCTGTTTTGCTCAATCGTGCGCCGACATTGCACCGTTTGGGGATTCAAGCTTTTGAACCTATCTTGATTGAGGGAAAAGCTATACAGCTACATCCATTGGTGTGTACTGCTTTTAATGCGGATTTTGATGGTGATCAGATGGCGGTTCATGTTCCGCTTTCTCTTGAAGCACAACTTGAAGCCCGTGTTTTGATGATGTCGACCAATAATATTCTTCATCCAGCCAATGGTGCACCAATTATTGTTCCTTCACAGGATATGGTTCTTGGTCTTTACTATCTTTCGATCGTTTCTGAAAAAGAACCGGGTGAGGGGATGGCTTTTTCCGATATAGGTGAGCTTCATCATGCTTTGGAGAATAAGGTTGTAACTCTTCATACGAAGATCAAAGGTCGTGTTAAAAGTATGGGGAATGATGGAAAAGAAGTTGCTAAACTTTATGATACCACACCTGGTCGTTTGATTATTGGGGAACTTTTACCGAAAAATCCGAATATCTCCTTTGATATTGTTAATCAAGAAATGACTAAAAAGAATATTTCTAAAATGATTGATCAGGTTTATCGGCATTGTGGGCAAAAAGAGACAGTTATTTTCTGTGACCGTATTATGCAGCTTGGTTTTTCTCATGCTTGTCGTGCGGGAATTTCCTTTGGCAAGGATGATATGGTGATTCCTGATAGCAAATCACGTTTGGTTGCAGAAACGGAAGCTTTGGCTAAAGAATATGAGCAGCAATATAATGATGGTTTGATTACCCAGGGTGAAAAGTATAACAAGGTCGTAGATGCTTGGGGTAAATGTACGGATCGCGTTGCGGATGAAATGATGAGACGTATTCAGGCAGTCGAATTTGATCCTAAAACAGGTCGTCAGCGGCCAATGAATTCGATCTATATGATGTCGCATTCTGGTGCGCGTGGTTCTGCTAACCAGATGAAGCAGTTGGCTGGTATGCGTGGGTTAATGGCAAAACCATCGGGTGAAATTATTGAAACGCCAATCATTTCAAACTTTAAAGAAGGTCTAACTGTTAACGAGTACTTCAACTCGACTCACGGTGCACGTAAAGGGCTTGCTGATACTGCGTTAAAAACTGCCAACTCTGGTTACCTAACACGGCGTCTTGTTGATGTTGCACAGGATGCTATTATTTCGGCAGTTGATTGTGGTACTGCAAAGGGGCTTACCATGCAGCCTATTGTTGATGCAGGACAAATTGTTGCATCTCTTGGGCAAAGGATTCTTGGTCGCACAGCGCTTGTTGATATTTTGCATCCAGTTTCTGGAGACGTTATTCTTGAAGGTGGTGCAATGATTGAGGAGGCAGACGTTGCTAAGATTGAAGAAGCTGGAATTCAATCTGTTCAAATCCGTTCTGCTTTGACATGTGAAACGCGCCTTGGTGTTTGTGCCAAGTGCTATGGACGTGATTTGGCACGTGGGACTCCGGTTAATCAGGGTGAAGCAGTTGGTGTTATTGCCGCTCAGTCAATTGGTGAACCGGGAACACAACTTACTATGCGTACTTTCCATTTGGGAGGAACTGCGCAGGTTGTTGATTCATCTCATTTAGAAGCATCTTATGAAGGTACGGTAGAGATTCGTAATCGCAATGTGGTTCGTAATTCGGAAGGACATTTAGTGGTTATGGGGCGTAATATGGCTGTCCTTATCAAGGATGGGACTGGAAAAGAGCGTGTTGTGCATCGTATTAGCTATGGTGCGCGTATTTTTGTTGATGATGGTGATGTGGTTAGATGTGGCCAACGTATAGCAGAATGGGACCCCTACACACGTCCGATTCTCACGGAAGTTGAAGGTTATGTAGGTTTTGAAGATATGATTGATGGTTTATCAGTTACTGAAACAGCTGATGAATCTACAGGTATTACAAAGCGTTTGGTGATTGATTGGCGTGCTAATCCACGTGGTGCTGATCTAAAGCCAGCCATTATTATCCATACAGATAAAAAAGGTGAAAACATTGCTAAATTGTATAAGGGTGGTGAAGCCCGTTATATGATGTCTGTGGAAACTATTCTTTCTGTTGAGCCAGGTGCCCATGTTAAGGCAGGTGACGTGATTGCTCGTTTACCAATGGAAAGTGCCAAGACAAAAGATATTACGGGTGGTCTTCCCCGTGTGGCTGAGCTTTTTGAAGCGCGTCGTCCAAAGGATCACGCTATCATTGCTGAAATCAGCGGTACAATCCGGTTTGGTCGTGGTTATAAAAATAAGCGCCGTATTATCATTGAACCAAATGATGAAACTCTTGAGCCAGTAGAATATTTAATTCCAAAGGGCAAATTGTTTCACTTCCAAGAAGGCGATCAAATTGAAAAGGGAGATTATATCCTCGATGGTAATCCAGCCCCTCACGATATCTTGGCTATTAAGGGGGTTGAGGCTTTGGCGTCTTATCTTGTTAATGAAATTCAGGAAGTTTATCGTTTGCAGGGCGTTTTAATTAATGACAAGCACATTGAAGTGATTGTTCGTCAGATGTTGCAAAAAGTTGAAATTACTGAATCTGGGGATTCTGGTTATATTCCAGGTGATAATGTTGACCGTATTGAATTAGATGAAATCAATGATAATTTGATTGCAGAAGGGAAAAGACCGGCGTCTGGTAATCCTATTCTTCTTGGGATTACAAAAGCATCTCTTCAAACTCCATCCTTCATTTCGGCAGCATCGTTTCAGGAGACAACTCGAGTGCTTACTGAGGCAGCTGTTTCTGGAAAGATTGATACTTTGCAAGGTCTTAAGGAGAATGTTATTGTTGGTCGTCTTATTCCTGCAGGTACAGGTGGCACGATTGCTCAAATTCGCCGTATTGCTGCCGTTCGTGATGATTTGATCGTTGATGAACGGCGCAAGTCTAGTAGTAACGAAGTAGCTAAGGCTATGTTAACAAATATGACAACTGAGGCAACTGCTGAGTAATTTGAATGGATGTCAGCAGTGGTATCAAAACGCCCGAATGTATAGTTCGGGTGTTTTTTTAACCAATATAACTATAAAACCTCTAAGGTGAGTGTTGTTTTGAAATTCTTTGAAGCTCAGTGTGCTTATAATAAATAACACATTCATTTATAATAATAATTCATTGTTTTACAATTTTAATTAGATCTCCGAAGAGTGGAAGATTCTCCTATTTCAAACGTTCTTAGACTAAATCAATAAAAAGCATTCACTTGCACGTCACAAGTGAGATTAGCGTGTGGATAGAAAAGCATTTAAGAAATGCGTAAATATATTTTTATGAACTGTCACCATGCAAGAATAGTTGCAAGATTAGGAGTTGGAAAATACAAAGATGGTGCTGGTTGCTACCTTCATAAACATACAGAAGTGGTGCTCAATGATAGCGATTTTTTCCGATTGCTGTAATTTATGAAGTTTTTCATTAGAGTTTATTTTCAATACACTCAAAGTCAAAAAATTTAAAAAGGTATCATAACGAACAATCAAAGATCCTCCCCATAATCCGAAAACAATCGATTTTCTGATCTATATGTCTGCATAACTGAAAAACTTTGTATTTCTTTATATTAAAAAAATGCAGGAGAGTAGAGGATAAAATACTAACTAAAAGTTTATAAAAGAGAGATATATTTTTGATAGCAATGTGGATTATGAGAACAGAATGATAGAATGTACGGATATTATTCAATTGGTGAATTGACACGGGAATTTTTAATAACTGCTCGGACTTTACGTTATTATGAAGAAGAAGGTCTTCTTGTACCTTTTCGGCGTGGCGGTATATGGCTTTATACGCTAACAGACCGTCATAAATTAAAATAAATACTGCGCTAAAAGAGTTAAATTTTTTTTGTCTGAAATATCTGATATGTTAACCATGGTCGGAAAATTGCCTGATGATGAGAAAAAGCTTAAGGAATTAATTGCAAAAATTAATAAAAAACGGTCTGATTTACAGCAGATGCGGCGTGATATTGTTGATCTCTCGCATGATTTAGAACGTATCGAGGAGACTTTTTTGAGAGTCTGGCTGAATTAGGAGTTAATCGTTGATTTTTAAATTTGTTTCAATTCACTTATTTTCTATGATTTTCTTGTTATGAAAAGATAGACTCTATCAGTTTTTAATTAATAAATAAATATTGATAGTGCATAGGTCATTCGAGAAGAGTAAACCGGATAAAAGCGGTGCTAAATTTTTTAGCAATATGTTAGCTTTATGAGAAGGCAACAATATTCAGTTTTATTTTTCTACAAAAGAGAAAGTATAAACAATGGTGGATTCTCCTGTTGATATTTTTCAATCTATTCTGTCACGAAAGTCAATACGAGCTTTTACTGGTCAGCCGGTTACACAGGAAACAATCAAAGAAATTTTAAAGTTTGCAGCACGAGCTCCATCTGGAACAAATCTCCAACCGTGGCAAGTGATTGTTTTGACGGGAAAAGTATTGAAGAAAGTAGGACAAGAACTCTCACAACTCGCACTCTCAGGAGTAAAAGGAGAGCGTGAAGTGCACTATTATCCACGTCAGTGGAGAGAGCCTTATCTTTCAAGGCGGCGAAAAGTTGGTCTGGATCTTTATAAGAGTCTTGGAATTCAGAAAGGTGATGAGGAAAGAATGCTTCGCCAAAAAGCACGGAATTTTTCATTTTTTGGTGCACCCGTAGGGCTTTTATTTACAATGGATCACGATATGGAAATGGGGAGTTGGCTTGATTTAGGTATGTTTATGCAGACCATTATGTTAGCAGCACGGGGGTTTGGATTAGATACGTGTGCCCAAGCTGCTTTTGCTGATTATCCTAAACAAATTCGTACACTTCTATCCGTGCCTTCTGATCGGCATATTATCTGTGGTATGGCACTTGGCTATCGCGATGTGAATGCTCCAGAAAACAATTTTGAGACTGAACGCGAGCCAATCGAAAATTTTGTACAGTTTTATTAAATCATATCCATAAAATATTTTTATGTAATTAAGTGTAAAATTCTAAGAACTTAAGTTCTTATCACCAATATTTAGGTGGGAACTTCTTATTTTTGTTGAATTTTGATATTGCATGTTAATACTTATTCTACTACGTTTAGGACGTTAAGAGGGTGTGCTCGGGGATCATTGTAAGTTTTTCGAAGGTTAGCTATGGAAAGCGCTATAGAAAGAAAGTGTTGGGTGGTCGCAAGACGAGCAACATTCGTATTTATTTTTGTCATTTTTTTAGCTTATCTCGCAATTTGATTTTTAATAGGACAAAAGTGATAAAAAAGCCTATACTCAAAGCTTTATATTTGACTTTGAGGTGATTGGTGTTTTTATCCGTTTTTGAGCTTTTTAAAATTGGTATTGGTCCTTCTAGCTCACATACGATGGGGCCGATGACTGCTGCTAATATGTTTTTGCAAGAGATTATCGCACGAAACTTTTCTTTGTCTTCTCAGACTGAAGTTTCTCATATACGTGTCTATCTTTATGGTTCATTAGCTTTTACGGGTGTTGGCCATGCTACAGATAGAGCTGTTATATTGGGACTTCTGGGAGAAGAAGCCTCTACCGTTGATCCTGATCGTATGGGATTACTGTTGGAAAAGGTTGAACGCGAAAAAAAGGTGCAACCGGAGGGCCATCCCGCTTATCAGTTTGATTTACACAGTGATCTTATTTTTGAACGAAAGATAACTTTACTTGGGCATGCTAATGGATTAGCCTTTGAAGGGCTTAATGTAGATGGAAATGTTCTTTTACGGGAAGTTTATTATTCTATCGGCGGTGGTTTTGTTGTGACCGAAGATGAATTAAGTAGTATGAATGATACTATACAACCAGAAACATCTACAGTGCCATATCCTTTTGATTCTGGACGTAAAATGTTATCAATGGCAAAAAAATCAGGGCTATCAATCGCTGAAATGAAGCGCATAAACGAAGAGACAAAGATGGAGCGTTCTACTCTTAATAGTGGGCTTGATAAAATTTTTTCAGCTATGACAAATTGCATTGAGAGAGGGCTTTCACAAGAAGGTGAGTTGCCGGGTGGATTGCATGTGCGAAGGCGTGCAAAAAAATTGCACGATAAGCTTTTGGAAGATCGAAAGAAAAATCGTAATCACCCACTTTGGGCAAATGATTGGCTTTCTGTTTACGCTATGGCTGTGAACGAAGAAAATGCAGCGGGTGGTCGTGTTGTTACAGCACCGACGAATGGTGCGGCCGGTGTGATACCAGCGGTTTTGCGTTATTATCTTCAGTTTAATGATGGTTCAGATCGAGAGGGGGTACATAATTTTTTGTTGACGGCAGCAGCCATTGGTGGTGTCATCAAGCACAATGCTTCTATCTCTGGTGCAGAAGTTGGTTGTCAGGGCGAGGTTGGGACAGCCTCTTCAATGGCAGCGGCGGGATTGACGGCAGCATTAGGTGGTACGCCGACTCAAATTGAAAATGCTGCAGAGATTGCGCTTGAGCATCATTTGGGAATGACGTGTGATCCGGTTGCAGGTCTTGTGCAGGTTCCTTGTATTGAGCGTAACGCAATGGGTGCTGTTAAGGCGGTGACGGCTTCTTCCCTTGCATTGCATGGTGATGGGAAGCATTTTGTTTCTCTTGATGCTTGTATAGAAACGATGCGCCAAACAGGGCATGATATGAGTGAACGCTATAAAGAAACAAGTAAAGCTGGTCTCGCAGTCAATGCAATATCTTGTTAAAATATGCAACGATATTTACTCTGATAAATTATTTACGGTTTGCTCATTGATAAAAATCTTTTTTTAAATGACTTTATGTGTTGAAAAGAACATAAGTTTAGAAAAAGATTTAGGCAATTTTGTACAATGTCTATGTTATTTGGGTGGCTTGGTAAATTATTGAAGAGTATTTATTGTCTCACGACAACACCCAATGAAAAGAGTGTTCATCCATTATGCATTATCATCTTTACGCGTATGAAGTAATACGTTGGCGCGCCATCATGCTATTTTCAGCTCTCTCAATGTTGTGCTGACTGCTCTTGCATTAAGACGGTTGATAAGAGGCATATTTATGTCTTTCTTAAACGGTTTTTATCTATACACCAATGCTATCTGTAACGTGCAAGGGAATGGTGTTTATTGTTTTATTATAAGAGAGTTTACAATAAGAAAATCTTACGACATTTGAAGCTCTCATTCAATATACAAAATGATTAATTATCATTATAAATCAATGTATTATCTCATAAAGAAAGTCCATTTTTTTTATGAAAACGTATCAAAGATAATCCTTGATGTTGAAGCCAAAAGTGGGCTAACAGTTGGCGCTTTTGATGTATTTTTTTAAGATGGTTTTATTGAAGAGCTGAGATACCTACTGAAAGTTGGACAGAAATTTGCAGCACAATTTTTATAAATTTAAGGGAGAAGTACGATTGCGAAAGGATTTTTGAAGATTGTAGGCAATGCGTGAGGATGCTTATTAACAAAATAATTTTCGGCAAAATTACTTATAGAATTAAACATTTGTCGCACCTAAACGGATTTTAAGAGGAACGCTACCGGTTTGACTTGCAACGCGTAAATGAATGCGGACAGGAGGCATTGCGAGACGACGATTTCGCGTTGTTTGGCAAATAAGAAGATTGACAAGAGACAGCGTATCTAGCGTAGAAGGAGTAGACTTTAAGCCAGCAAGTCTTGTCGCGGCATCGTGAAGAGAACGCAATGAGAGCAGGGATGATTGCTTCAATAAATTTTCTTTTTCAGGGGATGAAGCAAGAGCATTATGTGTCATGATACTTATCCTTAACGCAGAATTCAAAAACTTTTAGTAAGTTACAGTATAGCAGTTAAAATTTGCTTTCTTTAACGCAGAACAAGCATTAAATGCCTCTTTTTTTGATTGAAAGCCTATAAACCGCGCACGGTAATAGCGACGTCCACTTTTTTCAAATAGTTGCATATGTGAAGATGCATTCTTTAAAGCAGAATAAGCTGTATTTTTTGCTTTTAAAAGCAGAGTATTTGCTTGTTCTTTATTGGGAAGAGAACCAATTTGGATGGCCCATCCAGCATTTGTGGACAAAGAGGCCGTAACAATTTTATGCGTCTCAACGGGTATAGCTTTTTGGGGGTTAGGGATTGGTATAATTGCTTGGTTTACAGCGGCTATTGCAGTATTAGAATTTTTAGGTTGTTCAGCAAATGCTGTCAGCATCGTAGAAATTTCATTATCGAGATCTGTTGGATCGGATTTAACGATCGGTATAGGAACATTAGTGCCAGTGGGTAAGTTATAGTGTGCGGAAGCCATTAACTTTCTATCACTTTTCAAGCGGCTTGCTTTAGGCAAATATTGGCTCAATAAGCTGGCCATATGCTCATCACGCGCGCTAGATGATTTTCCTCCCATAACGACAGCAACGATAGAGCGTCCCTCGAGGCGCATTGAAGTTGCTAAATTAGAACCTGACATTTGTGTGTAGCCTGTCTTAATTCCATCGACGCCTTTTATTGTTTGAACGAGTTTATTATGGCTGTTAACGGTATGTCCACGAAAAATAAAACTTTTTATTTTGAACAATTTATACTGTTCTGGAAAATGTTTGCGTAGAGCTAATGACAAAGTAGCCATATCCCGTGCAGTGGAATAATTTCGCACATCTGGGAGTCCTGAAGCATTTGCGAAATGGGTATTTACCATGCCAAGTTTTCGGGCTTTAGCTGTCATCATTCGAGCGAATTTTTTTTCACTACCGCCAAGATATTCAGCAATTGCAGTGGCTACATCATTTGCTGATTTTGTAATGAGTGCTTTAGCAGCTGTTTGTGCAGAAATTGTTTGGCCTTCTTTAAATCCGAGTTTTGTTGGGGGACGTGCAGCTGCATAACGTGAGACAGGGATTGGTGTATTTGGTGTCACACGACGTATATGCATAGCCTCAAAGAGCATGTACAATGTCATCATTTTTGTCAAAGAAGCAGGATAACGTTTTAACGTCGAATTGGCTTGAAATAAAGTTTTTCCTGTATTTGCATCTATAACGATAGCAGCATACTTATCAGGATAGGCTCCTTGAGGAGTAGCTGATGCCAAAGAGTAAGAAAGAGCTAAAACAATAAAAGCAATTGCCACCTTTTTGTAACAACGCATAATTTTTTGGCAGTTAATATACACTTGCAGTATCCTATTTCTCCATTTACTTAAAAAAATACCTGTAAAGCTCCTTTTTGCTACAGCTTTTTGATGTAATTTAGACGAATGATATTACTAATTTGTTTACAGAGATTATTTGGGAGTTTCCATATTTGACTCAAAATTTAGCTCTAAAAAAAGTTTTCCTTTCATTTACGCAAACAACTATTGCAATAGTTATGAAAGAACTTAAGATTAATAAAGTGTGCAGCACAGGAAACGATGATGGTACAGAAGCTAATAACGAATTCTATACTCCATATTATGCACAATGAAAAGGGCAAGAATTGGGATGAAAGCAGGCAAGATGCCGTTATAATTTCTACAATTAGACAAAAACTTCAAAAGCCTAAACGATATCGTGTGTTCTTACTTAATGATGATTACACACCTATGGATTTCGTTGTTTTTGTTTTGAAGAACTTTTTTAAAAAAAGTTTCGAAGAAGCAACATGTATAATGTTAAATGTTCATCAGAATGGGATAGGCGAATGCGGAACGTACAGTTATGAAGTCGCGGAAATGAAAATAGTACAAGTTCGGGAGTGCGCACGTCAAAATGAACATCCGTTACAATGTGTAATGGAATGGAAGTGAGGGATTATGCCGTCTTTTACACCTAGTCTTGAAGAGGTTTTGCATCGTGCATTAACAATTGCAGCTCAAGCGCGACATGAATATGCAACATTAGAGCACCTTCTCCTTGCTCTGTTAGATGATTCCGATGCAAGTTCAGTTATTCGGGCTTGTCAGGTAGATGTGGAAGAATTGCGGGAGCGCTTAACCCATTATATTCAGTCAGAATTAGATGCACAGATTAAAGCTGATGAGGATACAAAACCGACAACATTTTTCCAGCGTGTTATTCAACGCGCGGTGATTCATGCTCAGTCAGCTGGAAAAGATGAAGTGTCGGGGGCGAACGTTCTTGTTGCCATTTTTTCTGAACATGAGAGCCATGCAGCATATTTCCTCCAAGAGATGGGAATGACGCGTTATGATGCTGTGCGTTTCATCTCACACGGTATTACGCGTGATGATGGATTATCCATGTTACTTGAGGATCTTGAAGAGCAATTAGATCAGCAGATTTCGGATAATGCTGAGAAGGGGACAAGTGCACTAACTGCTTACTGCATTGATCTCAATTGCAAAGCACGCAGTGGTAAAATTGACTTATTGATTGGCCGTGACATGGAAATTTCACGGATGATTCAGGTTTTATGTCGCAGATCAAAAAATAATCCGCTTTTGGTGGGTGATCCTGGAGTTGGAAAAACCGCTATAATTGAGGGGTTGGCGAAACGCATTGTTGATGGGCAGGTACCTGAAGTTTTATCAAAGGCAACGATATTTTCCCTTGATATGGGAGGACTTGTTGCTGGTACACGCTACCGCGGTGATTTTGAAGAACGGTTAAAGCAAATTATGAAAGAATTTGAGCAATATCCAGATGGTATTTTATTTATTGATGAAATTCATACATTAATTGGAGCAGGGGCTACATTGGGGGGAAATATGGATGCGGCAAATCTTTTAAAACCTGCATTATCTTCTGGAACTATTCGATGTATTGGTTCGACAACTTACAGAGAATATCGCAAAATTTTTGAACAAGATCGAGCTTTGGAGCGCCGTTTCCAAAAGATAGATGTTAACGAACCTTCTATTGCTGATGCAATTAAGATTTTACAGGGGGTAAAGCCTTATTTTGAAAATTTTCATCAGATCAAATATACGGACGAGGCGATGAAGGCGTCTGTAGAATTATCTTCACGTTTTATGATTGATCGCCGGTTACCTGATAAAGCAATTGATATTATTGATGAAAGTGGTGCAGCGCAAAAGCTTTTGCCGAAAAAACAAAGGAAAAAGAGTATAGGGGTCAAAGAAATTGAAGCGATTGTTGCTACTATGGCAAGAATTCCATCCAAAACAGTTTCTGGCAATGATCAGAAGATTCTTAGCAAGCTTGAAAGAGAACTCAAGCATGTTGTTTACGGGCAAGATCAGGCGATTTCAGCATTAGTGTCGTCAATTAAATTAGCACGGGCAGGATTGCGCGAACCAGACAAACCAATAGGAAGTTATTTATTTTCCGGACCAACAGGTGTAGGAAAAACTGAAATTGCAAAACAACTTGCATCTTCTTTAGGAATCGAACTGTTACGTTTTGATATGTCAGAATACATGGAACGGCACACGGTGGCGCGCTTGATCGGGGCACCTCCAGGTTATATAGGGTTTGATCAAGGGGGGCTCCTGACAGATGCAGTTGATCAGAAGCCACATGCAGTTTTATTGCTAGACGAGATTGAGAAAGCGCACCCAGACTTGTTTAATATTTTGTTGCAGGTCATGGATTATGGTAAGCTAACAGATCATAATGGCAAAAAAATTGATTTTCGTAATATCATTCTAATTATGACAACCAACGCTGGGGCCTCCGATATGGCAAAATCTGCCATCGGATTTAGCAAAGTGCGTCGTGAGGGTGATGATATAGAAGCAATCAATCGACTCTTTACACCAGAATTTCGTAATAGGCTAGATGCGATTATTCCGTTTGCACCTTTATCTCAGTTAATCATCAATCAGATTGTACAAAAGTTTATTTTTCAGCTTGAAGCACAATTGGCGGAGCGGGGGATTTGTTTTGAATTAAGTCCTTCTGCGATGGTTTGGCTTGCCAATAAAGGATACAATTCTCAGATGGGGGCACGCCCATTGAGTTATGTTATACAAGAACATATTAAGAAGCCGTTGGCTGACGAAATTTTATTTGGAAAATTGCGCAATGGTGGCATGGTTCGCGTAATGACACACCAAACAAACGAAGAAAAAGAGAAGCTACAGTTAAAAATTTCATCTTCTGATATGTCTGTTAGTGCAAAGAACAGTAAAACGACACGTTTTACAAAAAAACGTGTCGGGAAAAAAAGCTCAGCAACTTAAAGAAGCGTTTTTAAGGGCTGCACGGATTTTTTTTGCGTTCTCTTCAAGGACTTCTGTAGGCGTTATAACATTATTATGGGGGGTAAGCTCTATTCCTTCCATACGTGGAATAATATGGAAATGGAGATGATAAACGGTTTGTTGGCTCGCTGCTTCATTAAATTGCATGACTGTTACACCATCTGCTTGAAAGGCTTTTTTAACAGCTTTGGCGATTTTTTGAACAGCTTTGATAACAGGAAACAATGTTTCAGTATCAGCGTCTAGTAGGTTTCTAGAACCTTTTCGGGGAATAACGAGTGTATGACCTGGTGCTTGTGGCATGATATCCATGAATGCAATGACATCCTCATCTTCATAGACACGAACAGAAGGGATTTCATTGCGAATCAATTTAGCAAAAATGTTATTATTATCATAAGCTTGTTTCATACCAATTTTTCCTTTTATTCGTTTTGAGTTCAGAATTTTCATTTCAAGACGGAAGAATGTGAAGGTTGGAAGAGTATTAGACAAAGAGCGATTTTTCATTCAGTCTTTGCTTTGTCGGGTGTGCTGCTATTGATGAAAGTTTAAATTTCTATGATGGCTTCAACTTCTACTGGAACGTCCAAAGGAAGAGAGGCAACACCAACAGCAGAACGGGCATGTTTTCCCGCTTCGCCGAGGATATTGACGAATAAATCAGAAGCTCCATTAGCGACAAGAGGGATATCGGTAAAATGAGGATCGGCAGCAACAAAAACGGTAATTTTTACTACGCGTTTTATTTTATTTAAATTACTGAGAGCTGTTTTGATTTGTGCAAGAATGTTGATCGCACAGACTTCTGCTGATTTTTTTGCTTGTTCGGCGCTAACTGTTGCTCCCACTTTACCAATTGCTATTGGTTTTCCATTGAAAAGAGGAAGTTGTCCGGAGATAAAGAGTTGGTTGCCGCTTTGTGAAGTTGTTACGTAATTGGCAATGGGCTGTGCTGCTTCAGGAAGAGTGATTCCGAAGTGTTTTAGGTGGCTTTCAATCGTATCGGTCATAATTTAAACTCCATAGCTATTCTATAATACACCCATTGCATAAACTATTTTTCGATTTAAGGAAATGTGTGGTTAATTGAGAAGTTAGCCTTTTTTGCCTTGTTGTATGATGGTATGCAACGGGGAAAGAATTGGAAGTTAGGAATGGTTAGATCGTTATTTGTAATAGTTTTATATGGTGTTCTTTTATGTACTGCGAGAGCTGAAGAGTCTGTTTTTGTTGCACCGCATCGAGCGATTTATGATTTTCAGCTCGATAGTGTTTCTCATGAGATGACAATTTCGGGCGTAACTGGGAGAATGGTTTATGAACTCACGGGCTCAGTATGTCAGGGCTATACCACACGTTTTCGTTTTATCAGCCGTATTCATGCTGAAGATATGCCGGTGCGCTTAACGGATCAACAGACGACGAGTTATGAAACAGGCGATAGTCGTACATTTCATTTCAGCGTTACAGATCAAGTTGGACAACAGGTCGCACACCGTGCCGAAGGAATGGCTGAGCGTATTCAAGACGGGATTCTCGTTAAACTGAAAAAGCCGAAAGAGAAGGAATACAAACTTGCAATGGCAGAGTTCCCAATTATGCAACTGAAGAGTATCATCCGGCATGCAAAAGCAGGTCGGAATTTTTATCACACTACTGTGTTTGATGGAACAGAGAAAGCAGACAAAGTCATAAAAGAAAGTATAATTATTGGGGAAAAGAAGACGCACATATCTGATGATGAAACGGACAAAATGCAAAAATTAGATGAATGGGACTATTGGCCAGTTACGATTTCTTATTTTGATGATGTAGAGAATAAAGATGGCTTACCTGTTTATCGCACAAGCTTTTTCTTACATGAAAATGGTGTCATGCGCGATCTTCATATAGATTATGGAACTTTTTCAATGCGGGCAAAATTGAACAGTCTTGAATTTCTCGACGTTGAAAAAAATCTCGATCAATGCAAACATTAAATGATTGCATAAAATGACTTGAAAAAGAATCAAATATTAGTATGGTTACGTTATTCCACACGCGGAGTTTGGGTATTTGCAGGGAAAGCCTAGCAAATGTCCGCCGGTAGTAGGCTTGCCTACTTTGTTCTGCGGAGGTTGAACCGGAAAGGATAAACTTATGGCACTACCAGATTTTACTATGCACCAGCTTTTAGAAGCAGGTGTACACTTTGGTCACCAGACTCATCGCTGGAATCCAAAGATGACTCCCTATATTTACGGTCAGCGTAATAATATTCATATTATTGATCTTGCTCAGACTGTTCCACTTTTACACCAAGCGCTGAAACTTGTTTCAGATACGGTTGCGCGTGGTGGTCGCATCCTCTTTGTTGGTACCAAACGGCAAGCATCTGAGATTATTGCTGATGCAGCGAATCGTTCGGCACAATATTACGTTAATGCGCGTTGGCTTGGTGGCATGCTGACAAATTGGAAGACGATCTCCCATTCGATACATCGTTTGCGTAAGCTTGATAAAATTCTTGCTGCTGAAGCACAAGGTTTTACTAAAAAAGAACGTTTGAATCTTGAACGTGATCGTGAAAAGCTTAATCGTGCGCTTGGCGGCATTAAGGATATGGGGTCTGTTCCAGATCTTATATTTATCATCGATACAAATAAAGAAAATATTGCTATCCAAGAAGCCAAACGTCTAGGTATTCCTGTTATTGCTATTATTGATACCAACTGCGATCCTGATAATGTCGATCATCCGATTCCCGGTAATGATGATGCTTCGCGGGCAATTTCTCTTTATTGTGATCTTTTTGCCCGTGCTGCTCTTGATGGTATCGCTCGTCAGCAAGGTGCAATGGGTGTTGATTTAGGAGCTCAAGCTGATGCACCTGTGGAGCCTGTTTTGGAAAATACGGTTCCAGTTCCTGAATAGCAATTTAAAACGCCCGTTAGGGTACTTATTTTCTAAAGGAGAGGTTGTAAGTGTGCATAGGGTTTTTCTTCTTGCGCGCTTTCGCCATTACAGAACGAAGAGGCAAATATGAGCATTACTGCTGCACAAGTAAAAGAACTTCGGGAATTGTCGGGCGCTGGTATGATGGACTGCAAGGCAGCTCTGGAAAATACCGGTGGTGATATGGAAGCTGCTGTTGATTGGCTTCGTAAAAAAGGAATAGCTAAAGCAGATAAAAAGGCTGGTCGTACAGCTGCTGAGGGTCTCATCGGAGTTGTATCAAAAGATTCAAGTGCGGTTTTGGTTGAAGTTAATTCTGAAACAGATTTCGTTGCACGCAATGATGTTTTTCAAGACATTGTACGAAATGTAGCAACAGCTGCTTTAGGTACACAGGGCACTGTTGAATCTGTTTCGGCATCTCTTTATCCGGGTTCTGAGAAAACAGTTGAGGTAACAATTAAAGACGCGATTGGTACCATTGGCGAAAATATGACATTTCGTCGTTCTGCTAAACTTTCTGTTGAGAATGGTGTTGTTGCTACTTATATACACAATAGTGTGGCTGATGGTCTTGGAAAACTTGGTGTTTTGGTTGCTATTGAAACAACAGGCAATAAAGAGGCAGCTATTGCATTTGGTCGGCAAGTTGCGATGCATATTGCTGCAACCAATCCATTAGCGCTAACGGCGGAAGATGTTGATGTTAGTGCTGTTGAGCGTGAAAAAGCGATTTTTTCAGATCAGGCGCGTCAATCTGGAAAGCCTGAAAACATCATTGAAAAAATGGTAGAAGGGCGTATGCGTAAGTTTTTCGAAGAGGTAGTTTTGCTTTCTCAGGCTTTTGTTATGAATTCTGATATGACTGTTGAGGTGGCTTTAAAGGACGCTGAAAAAACGATTGGTGCGCCAGCGAAAATCACAGGTTTCATTCGTTTCGCACTGGGCGAAGGTATCGAAAAAGAAGAGTCTGATTTTGCAGCAGAGGTTGCCGCTGCTGCAAAAGGGTAGCTTTTTGTAAATTGTTGATCAGAGATTTTAAATCATACCATTGAATATAAAATCACTAAAGAGTAAAGAGTATGATTGTTGAAAGGGCGTCACGTGGCGAAGTGGTGCCCTTAGTGGTGTCAAAAGCAAAAAGTAAAAAGCTTTTGGGGAGGTTATCAATGGCATTAGCGTTTCAGTATAAACGTATCCTTTTAAAGGTTTCTGGTGAAGCTCTTATGGGGGAACAGAGCTTTGGGATTGATGTTTCTGTTGCAGACCGTATCGCTGCTGATATTGCTGAAGTGCGGGCGGTGGGTATAGAAGTTGCTATTGTTATAGGTGGAGGCAATATTTTTCGCGGAGTTGCTGTTGCTTCACATGGTGGCGATCGCGTAACAGGTGATCATATGGGAATGCTTGCAACTGCTATTAATTCTTTAGCGTTGCGAACATCATTGACAAAATTAGGGGTTGAAACGGTTGTGTTATCTGCAATTGCTATGCCACAAATTTGTGAGAGCTTTTCACAGCGTAAAGCTATAAGTTATATGAATCAAGGAAAGGTCGTTATTTTTGCAGGTGGTACTGGTAATCCATTTTTCACTACTGATTCCGCTGCTACTTTACGTGCAGCAGAAATTGGTGCAGATGTTCTCCTGAAGGGAACACAAGTAGATGGTATTTATTCTGCAGATCCCAAAATAGACCCTACTGCTAAGCGTTTTGATCAATTAACACACGTCGAGATTTTACAATTGGGGTTGTCTGTTATGGATACAACGGCGGTCACCTTAGCGCGCGAGAATAATGTGCCAATCATTGTATATTCCATTCATGAAAAAGGTGGTTTAGCGAAGGTATTGAATGGAACTGGACGGTTTACAATAGTGTCGGAATGAAGATAATCTTCAAGGTGTAATTAAAGGAGACAGAAATATGAGTATTACATCGATTATGGATGATCTGAAACGTCGCATGGATGGAGCTATTTCGGCTTTTAAACATGAATTAGGTGGTTTGCGGACTGGGCGAGCATCAGCCAGTTTATTGGAGCCGTTGACAGTTGAGGCTTATGGTTCTGTTGTACATATAAATCAGGTAGCAAATATTTCTGTTCCAGAACCGCGGATGCTTTCAGTCTCTGTGTGGGATAAAACGATGGTTGGGGCTGTGGAGCGTGCTATTCGCGATTCTGGCCTTGGTTTAAATCCCATCACGGATGGTATGAATTTGCGTATTCCTTTACCTGAATTAAATGAAGAGCGCCGTAAAGAACTCGTAAAAATTGCGCATCATTATGCAGAGTTAGCTCGTGTCGCTGCTCGCCATGTCCGTCGGGATGGCATGGATAATTTAAAAAAATTAGAAAAAGAAGGTGAAATTGGTCAAGATGAAGCTCATGGTTTGTCAGATAAAGTTCAAAAACTTACGGATGAAACCATTGCTGATATTGATAAAATTTTAGCTGTAAAAGAATCTGAAATTATGCATGTGTAAGGCGATTTTGTTGCTAGAAAAAATGTTAATATCTGTATCTTATAACATCTTTTTAGGGATGAGAATGCGAAATGCTTTGTGTTGTTGATAGAAGACCATGAGATGGAAATAGACGTATTTTATCATGATTGTATAATACAAAGTAAGATTAATTTGAAGAGACAGACATTTTTTAGAGATCTATATCTATGCGTTGAATTGAGGCTATCTGCTGGAAAAAGTTATCTAACGGGACAATAAAAGACCTTTATTTAACATATTTTTGTTAAATTGCGTGGTAAAAATTTTTCGTTATTGGAGGTTTTTTAAATCTGCCATGATAGATGTTAGAGGGAAAATGTTGCATAAAGAACAGCATTTTAACTTTGCCATTATTTTCTATTATAAGAAATGCAGTGGGATAGGTCAAACCGCTGCGATTTTGCGTGATTTTTTTGAGATAATTTATAGTTTGATAAAAAAATGCTTTTATATGAGAGGGAATATTAGATTGAGATTTCATACTTCACAGAGGGAGTAAACAGCAGCTTTCTAATTTTTTAATCTCTATGGAGTGTTAGGAAATATATTTTAGAATTAATCTTGATACGTAGAATTTTGACGCTGTCTACACGAATTTTTAGTCTTATAAGCGCTATCTTAGTATATCAGATCATATATAATGGATTGTAAGAAAATTTGCAAAAGTATGAGCATAAAAACTACGTAGTAAAGTTTTTTCCTGTGTCAATTTTTGAGTTTGTATTTTCTATTTTTATTGTTTGGATGTTGTTTTGTCTAATCTTATTTCTCGTACTCTGACAGCTATTGTTTTTGGTATTATTGCTTTGAGTTTGACATGGCTTGGAGGAACTATCTTTTTTTTGTTTGCATGGGGCATTGGTGGTTTTATTCTTTATGAATGGATTAGTATCACTAAAGAGAAATGGCATGTTTCACAAAAAATATTGGCAAGTATTTTTTATTTGGTTTTTGGTTCTTTTTTGCTAGCGAGTGCACCTGCTTCGTTGATTTTTTGCGTTTTGGTAGTTTTAGCAGCAATGTTAGCTATTGGGCCAGTGAAAAAGAGTAGTTGGGTTTTTTCAGGTTTTTTATATGCTTCTTTTCCGGTTGTGGCTTTATGTTTTTTACGAAGCTATGAAATGTTAGGATTCCAAGTTGTTATTTTCTTATTTACGATAGTGTGGGGAACTGATATTGCTGGATATTTCAGCGGACGTGCGTTTGGTGGTCCTAAATTAGCGCCACAATTTTCCCCTAATAAAACATGGGCAGGGGCGATTGGTGGTACATTTGTTGGAGTTTCTGGCGGTATATTGGTTGCTTATCAGTTTTTTGACGTCAGTGGAGCAGTTTTTTTTGTGCCATTACTTGCTCTCATTTTATCGATTGTTTCACAATTGAGTGATTTGGGACAATCATGGCTAAAAAGGCACTTTTCTGTTAAAGATTCTAGTTCTTTATTGCCTGGGCATGGAGGATTCATGGATCGTATGGATGGGTTGGTAGGGGCTGCTTTTCTCCTCTATTTAATTGGTTCATTTATGTCTGATATGGATACACCTTTTAATCTTTTTCGCATGGTTTAATCAGGAGAAGATATCTTGGATTTTTTGAATCATATAATCGCTGTAGGCGACTTGCTTTTGAGAAGTTTGAGCGTTCTTTTCGTCATTATGATTATCATTTTTGTGCACGAAGCTGGACATTATCTGATTGGGCGGTGGTGCGGTATTAAGGCATCAGTTTTTTCACTTGGATTTGGACCGAAAATATTCGGTTACACAGATAAGCATGGCACACAGTGGCGTTTAGCGCTCATTCCTTTGGGAGGATATGTAAAGTTTATTGGGGATGAAGAGGAAGCGGGGCTATTATCATCCCAATCATTTCCGATAGCTGACGGTTCATTTGCGAATGCACATGCTTGGAAAAAAGCAGCAACTGTTTTTGCTGGTCCCTTATTCAATGCCCTTTTTACCGTTGTTATTTTAACATTTTTTTTCTTTTTTTATGGTCGTGTAGCTATAGAACCTGTCGTTGGGTCTTTGGTAAAAGACTCCCCTGCTATTCAGTCTGGTTTAGCAGTAGGAGATCGTTTTATTGAAATGGATGGGCGTCGGGTTGAAAGTTTTGAAGATTTGATGAATTATGTGACTTTTCACGGTAGAGATCCTATAGAATTTAAAATGGAGCGCATGGGGCGGGTTTTTACGACGGTAATTACACCAAAAGTGATTGAGAGAGATGATGGATTTGGGAATCGGGTTCAGAGTGGGATGATAGGTGTAGGTGTCCCTGTTGATCCAGATAATCCTACACGTTTAGATTCAACTTATGTAAAACATATTCGCTACGGTTTTGGCAGAGCTGTAAGAGAAGCATCAGAACGCGCTACGTTTATTGTTACCCAAACAATTTTTTTTATAAGTCGTTTAATAGGAGGAAAAGAAGATCATTGTCGACTAAGTGGTCCCTCTAAGACGGTTAAGATTGCTTGGCAAATTAGTGAAACAGGTTTTGTCTCTTTATTGAATTTTACCGCTTTTCTTTCGATAGGTGTTGGACTTATTAATCTTTTTCCGATTCCGCCACTTGATGGTGGGCATTTATTATTTCATGTTATTGAGGTCATTTCTGGGAGGCCAATATCAGTTAAAATTCGGGAAATTATTTTTCGCTTAGGTTTTTTCATTGTTCTTTTGTTTATACTTTTTGCGTTTTTTAATGATTATTTCTGTTGGTTTAGCTAATTAAATTATGGAAAACATTTTACAAATTGGGTAATAATAAAAAAATATAAATCAAAAGTCGTTTACCATATCCACAAAATGTTGTGGCATCGTGCGCTATAATTAGTAATTAAGGGGTTGAGAGTCTCGCTGTGAATAAAAGGGTTGTTATGGCAGTTAGCTTTTTGAGACATCGTGTCCAGGGAATAAAATAAGGTAAAAAAGCCAATGACTACGAATTCAAAGTTTTTAAATGCAGCATCTGTGTTGGTATTAGGTCTGGGGTTAGTTGCTCCAACAACAGCCTTTATGTCAATTGCGATGGTTGGAGAAGTGCAAGCATCTGTAGTCCATTCTATTGAGGTTCGCGGAAATAAATTTGTAAGTGCTCAAGCAATTAGAGACAATATGGACATTAAAGTTGGAAAGAGTTTTTCCAGTGTCCATATCGATTCTGCTGTGAAGCGTTTGTTTGGATTAGGCTTGTTTTATGATGTAAAAATAAACCAAGTAGGCGATAAGCTGGTTGTATTTGTCAAAGAATATGAGGTTGTCAACCAAGTGTTGTTTCAAGGGAATAAATCACTTAAAGATCCTGATCTTAAACGGTTTATTTCTTTAAAACCGAATGAACCTTTTAATTCTGCTAAGCTTTCAGCTGATGTTAATGTGATTCGTGAAGCTTATAAAACTGTTGGTCGTAATAATGTTGCGGTTACAGTTCAAACTATTAACTTAGGAAAAGGGCGTGTAAATGTGGTCTTTAATGTTGTTGAAGGCCGGAAGACAAAGATTAGCAATATCACTTTTAAGGGGAATCATGCTTTTGGAAGCCGCCGTTTGCGTGATGTGATTTCAACAAAGCCTTCTGGGATACTTTCGTTGTTGTTGAGAGGTGATGTTTATAGTGAAGAACGTTTAGCTGCTGATGAAGAAGCGCTCCGTCGTTTTTACTATAATCGTGGTTATGCGGATTTTCGTGTTATTTCCTCTAAAGCAACTTTTGATGAAGCGCATAATGCATATAAAATTGATTTCGTTCTTGATGAGGGCGTGCGCTATAAAATTGGCGATGTTCAAGTTGAGAGCGATGTCGATGGGATTGATGTTCGATCTATGAAAGGGATACTTAAAACTCGTTCAGGTGACGTTTATAGTGCAGAGAATATTGAACAGTCTATTGCAATTATTAACAATAAGGCTGCTGATTCTGGATATGCTTTTGCTAAAGTTGAGCCACGGGGAAATCGTGATTTAGTAAATCATACAATTTCGATTTTGTATAACATTGAACAAGGTCCGAGAGCTTATGTTCAACGTATTGAAATACGTGGCAATGAAAAGACACGTGATTATGTCATTCGTCGTGAGATTGATTTAAATGAAGGAGATGCTTACAATCAGACTTTAGTGCAGCGGGCAAAACGTCGTCTAGAAAGTTTAGGTTTTTTTAAAGCCGTTAATATTTCAATGGTTCCGACGGATCAGTCTGATCAGATTGTCTTGGTTATAGATGTGGTTGAGGCCCCGACAGGAGATCTTTCTTTTTCCGGAGGGTATACAACGGGTGGTACAAGTCCTGGTATGTCACTTGAGGTCTCGGTGACTGAGCGTAACCTTGGAGGACGTGGGCAGTATGTTCGCTTAAGCTTAGGTGCTGGGCAAGAAAAATCCCGTAATTACAATCTGTCATTTGTTGATCCTTATTTCTTAGGTTACCGTTTATCTGCTGGTGTTGATATTTTTCGTAGTACTTATCGTGCCGATAAAGCGTACGATGTACGGCAGACAGGTGGGTCACTTCGATTTGGATTGCCTATTAATGATCAGTTATCCGCTAATTTAGCTTATTCTTATGTGCAGGAAGAGTATGATTTTGGTAAAGAGTATGACTTAACCAAAGAGAATGACATAAGAGAATTATATGGAAAATATTCTGGTGCAATCGTACAAGCAGCACAGCATAGCCCTTGGAAGCGTTCATCAATTAGTTATGGTCTGACCTATAATACGATTGACGATATGAGAAATCCACATGATGGGTGGTATATGCGTGTTCTTCAGGAATATGCAGGACTTGGTGGGAATGCGAAGTTCTTGAAGACAACTGGTAAAGCGATGATGTATAAGACGCTTTCTGATCGGATGGACCTTGTCGGTTTATTTTCTTTTGGTGGTGGTTATATCCACGAAATAGGCCGCGATGGTGTTCGTATCTTTGATATGTTTAAAGTAAATTCTGATATGATCCGCGGATTCAAATACAACGGAATAGGTCCACATCAAATTTCCAACAAAGGCGAAGTTTATTTCTTAGGGGGGACGACGTATATGAATGCGACTGCTGAAGTACAGTTTCCTATACCTGTTGTGCCTGAAGGGTTAGGATTCCGCGGTGCTTTATTTGCAGATGTTGTGACACTTTACGGCAATAATTATAAACCTACTTTTCAGGGTGAAGCACCTGTTACAGGTGTCAAAAGTGCATGGCGTTCATCGGCCGGTGTTAGTTTGATGTGGGATTCTCCATTTGGTCCGCTGCGTTTTGATTATGCTTGGCCAATAAGTAAGCAAGTAGGTGATAGTGTGCAGAAATTGAACTTTGGTATTTCTACGAAGTTCTGATTTGAAGTTTCTTAAAAAGGAAAAGCTTTGAAGAGAATGGGGTAGGCTGGGAGAGAAAGTGTTTTGATGGCGGATACATTTTTTTTTACGCCGTCCCGGCGATTGACAGTTGCTAACGTTGCGGAGTTAACAGGTGCAAAGCTTCTCAATCCAGAGTTTTCTAACACAGTTATAAACACTCTTTCTTCTCTTGAAAACGCTGGAGAAGGTTCCCTTGTGTTTGTAGAGCATCGGAAGTTTTCTGATGCTCTCTTAGGGAGTCCTGCTGTTGCCGTTTTTTGTACGAATGAAATTGTTTTTAAGGTTCCTGAATCTATGGCGATTCTGGTAACATCTACGCCTCAGCGTGATTTTGCTCAGATTGGCCGTATTCTATTTCCTGATTCTGTCAAGCCGATGCCTTGGTTTGGAAAGAGAGAGGTCTCTCCGCATGCGCATATTCATCCAAGTGCTAAGATTGCACATGATGTATGTATTGAAGCGGGAGCTGTTATTGGCAGAAATGTTGAGATTGGTTCAGGCTCTCTTATTTCATCCACTGCGGTTATCGGTGAAAATTGTCGTATTGGGTGTGACTGCTATATTGCTCCTAAGGTAACAGTTCAGTATTCTTTGATAGGTGATCGAGTCCACCTTTTTCCCGGAGCTTGCATTGGGCAAGACGGTTTCGGTTATGTTGGTGGTGCTTCTGGAATTGAAAAAATTCCCCAACTTGGTCGTGTTATCATCGAGGATGGTGTGGAAATTGGTGCAAATACCACAATTGATCGTGGAACATTTGAAGACACCATTATTGGTGAAGGAAGCAAAATTGATAATCTAGTCCAGATTGCCCACAATGTGAAGATTGGTCGTTATTGCCTCATTGCTGCTCAATGCGGAATTGCTGGAAGTACATCCATAGGTGATATGTCTCATCTTGGAGGGAGTGTAGGAGTAGCAGACCATATTATAATAGGTAAATATGTTCAAATTGCGGCTGGTAGTGGCGTTATGAATGATATTCCAGATGGTGAAAAATGGGGTGGGAGTCCAGCGCGACCATTTAAACAGTGGTTTCGTGAAGTAGCGGCATTGCGTAATATTGGCAAAATCAAAAAGGAAAAACGCTAATATGATTAGCATAGAAGAAACTAAAAGTTTAGAGTCTGTAGATATTGAAAAATTACTATCAATATTACCGCATCGTTATCCGTTTTTATTGATTGATCGTATCATTGAAATTGATGGAGAACAAAAAGCCATTGGTATTAAAAATGTAACAATTAATGAGCCGCATTTTATGGGACATTTCCCTACAAAACCAGTTATGCCTGGGGTTTTAATTTTAGAAGCTATGGCGCAAACTGCAGGAGCAGTTTCACTTTTAAGCTTAGAGTATAAGAAAGCGAATTTGGTTTATCTCATGACTGTTGATAATGCGAAATTCCGTAAGCCGGTTGTCCCTGGTGATCAGCTAAGGATACATGTGCAGCTCTTAAAAAAGAGGTCTGGTATGCGGCGTTTTTCATGTGTTGCAAAAGTAGAGGATGTCCGCATCGCTGAAGCGGAAATTGCTGCGATGATTATCGAAGAAGAGTAAACGATATTGATGGGAATTTAAAAATGTCCGGTACAAAAATCCATCCAACTGCTCTTGTGGAGAAGGGAGCGCAGCTTGGTGAGAGTGTACAAGTTGGGCCGTTTTGTCATATTAGTTCAGATGCTGTTATTGGTGATGGATGCAGTTTGATGAGTCATGTTGTGATAATGGGGAAGACAACGTTAGGAGCCAATAGTAAAGTATTTTCACATGCAGTTTTGGGGGGAGATCCACAAAATAATAAACATAAGGGAGGAGATACAACTCTTTCGATTGGTAAAAATTGCACGATTCGTGAAGGCGTAACAATGCATAGAGGCTCAGATTCGAGTGTAGGGATGACGATTGTTGGTGATAATTGCCAATTTTTTTGTTATGCGCATATCGCTCATGATTGCCATGTAGGGAATCATGTAACATTCGCAAATAACGTGATGATAGCTGGCCATGTTACGGTTGGTGATTATGTTATTATTGGTGGTGGTGCTGCTGTGCATCAATTTGTTCGTGTTGGGCATCATGCATTTATTGGCGGTGTCTCGGCATTGGTTGGTGATCTCATTCCCTATGGAACAGCTGTTGGGGTACAGGCAAAACTTGCTGGATTAAATATTATTGGTATGAAGCGGGCGGGACTTGAGCGTAAAGATATTCATGCGTTACGCCGTGCAGTTGCTATGCTTTTTGATCGCAGTAAACCATTTAAAGAGCGTGTAAGTGATGTTTCTTCTTTCTATTCCACTTCGCAATCTGTTCTTGACATAGTTAATTTTATTAAGGAAGAAGGAAAGCGTTTTTATTGTACACCAAAATTTGAAGGTGATAGACTAAAAGAAAATAAGGATTAAAAATGTCTGTCTCTGGTGCCAGAATTTTTCTTTCCGGCCGCACTGCTATTATAGCAGGCAATGGTGTTCTACCGATTAGCGTTGCTCAGGCTCTTGAGAAGGATGGGCAGAACCCTTTTCTCGTACTGTTGCGTGAGGAGGCAGATGCTGTACTTTATCGTTATGAGCATTGTGAGTTATCAATTGTAGAATTAGCACGCCTCATTAAAATCTTAAAAGCAGCTTCTATTTGTAATATCGTTTTAGCGGGTGGTGTAAGAAAGCGACCGCTTTTTACGCAATTGCGTCCTGATTTAACAACCTTTTTAGCTTTACCTAAATTACTGTGGGCTTTAAAAAAAGGGGATGATGCGTTATTGAAAGCTTTTATACGGATTATTGAAGCGTATGGTTTTCGTGTTGTTGGTGCTCACGAGATAGTAACAGATCTTTTAGCTCCAATGAAATTTGATTTAACAGTGCGGCGTGCTACGCGAAAAGAAAAAAAAGATATTTTCTTAGCAGCAAAGGTAGCAAAGCTTTTAGGCCAATTAGATATTGGGCAAGCAGTTGTGGCTATCAATGGGAGAGTTGTTGCGGTTGAGGGAGCAGAGGGAACTGATAATATGCTGTGGCGGGTTTGTGAAATGAGAGAAAGAAAACAAATTCCTCCTCAAGGTGGTGTCCTTGTAAAATGTGCAAAACCACAACAAGATCATCGTGTTGATTTGCCATCAATTGGACCTACGACGATGATGAATTCTGCAAAGAGTGGATTATCTGGTGTTGCTGTGGAAGCGAATAGAAGTTTGATCTTGTCTGTAAAAGAAACAGTAAAAGAAGCTAATAAACATTCACTTTTTATAGAAACATTTGAAGATTTTAATCATGAATGATTGTTTCTTAAAAATTGCTATTGTTGCAGGGGAGGAATCTGGTGATTTGCTTGGAGCAGATTTGATTTCTTGTTTATCACAACAGACAGGGTGCAACATTCATTTGATTGGTGTTGGTGGAAGCCATTTAAAGGCGTTAGGTTTAAAAAGCATTTTTGATACTAATGATATCGCTTTAATAGGTTTAGGTGCAGTGTTAAAAAAATTGCCTTCATTGCTGATGCATATTCGTAATTTGTCTAAATTCATCGCACAAGAACAACCCGATTGTCTCATTATTATTGATAGTCCTGATTTTACCCATCGTGTTGCAAAAAAGGTACGTGTTTTAGCGCCCTCTATTCCTATCATTAAATATGTTGCACCAACCGTTTGGGCATGGCGTCCAGGGCGCGCTAAAGCTATGCGCAAATTTGTTGACCATGTTTTAGCGGTTTTTCCTTTTGAAGAAAAAATTATGCAAGATTTGGGTGGTCCTCCCACTACCTATGTGGGACATCGTCTTTTAACATATCCTCCACTTTTGGCTGTTCAATCAGAAAAAAAGCGCCAATCAGAAAAAAAACACTTGTGTGATAAACAAACATCATTGCCTACATTAGTTATCTTACCAGGATCACGCAATTTAGAAATCCGCTATTTGATGCCTATTTTTAGAGAAGCAATAGAAATTCTTGTACAACGTATTCCTCATTTACGTATTATTTTACCAACCTTACCACGTTTAGCGGATAAAATTCGTGATTTTGTTCAAGGCTGGAAAAGCAAAGTGGAGATTGTTGTTGGTGAAGATGCAAAATGGTGTGCTTTTGCTGATGCGGATGTGGCACTTGCAGCATCTGGAACGGTTTCACTCGAATTAGCATTAGCTAAAATTCCAATGGTCCTTTGCTATAAACTTGATCGTTTTTCTAAATTCTTTATTTTCCCTAAAATAATGTTATGGAGTGCGGCTCTTCCCAATATTATTTCTGATAAGCCTATTGTACCAGAATATTTTGATGAATTTCTACGCCCAGGCATGTTAGCAAGGCAGATAGAACAACTTTTGTATAATCCTTTAATACGACAGGCACAGCTCGACGCTTTTGAGATGATGGAACAAAGAATGAAAATTGAAATACCATCGGGAGTTTTGGGTGCGCAAACAATTATGACTCTTCTAAAGAGCAGTGCTAAAATTGTATCCACAAAACAATCTTGATGGTTAATGTTTAATTTTAGCAAGAAAATCACAAGCACGTTGACTTTTAGGATTGGTAAAAAAATCATCAGATGCTGTATCTTCAATAATCTTTCCGTTTTCTAGAAAGAGTATTCTTTCTGAGACTTCACGTGCGAAACCCATTTCATGGGTAACACAGAGCATTGTTATACCTGTATTTGCTAATTGAACCATAACTTCTAAAACCTCTCCAACACTTTCTGGATCAAGAGCTGACGTAGGTTCATCAAACAGCATCACTTCTGGCTCCATACAAAGTGCACGGGCGATCGCAACACGCTGTTGTTGCCCGCCAGAGAGTTGTAAAGGGTATTTGTTACAGTATTGTTCAATTCCAACATCACTAAGATAACGAATTGCCCGTTCTTTTGCTTGTTGTTTGGAAAGTCCTTGGACTGTTATAGGTGCTAAAATGCAATTTTGCATAACAGTCATATGAGGAAATAAATTAAAATGCTGAAAAACCATTCCTATTTTACGAAGAACGCTTTTCTGCTGATATAGAGGAGCAGTATGAATATCAACATTATGAATGTGGATTGAACCTTTTTGTGCTTTTTCTAATTGATTAATACAACGAATCAAAGTCGATTTACCTGAACCGGAAGGGCCACAGATAACGATTCGTTCACCAGTTTTAACCTCGAAGCTAATATCGTAGAGTACTTGAAAATCTCCATACCATTTATTTAAATTCCGGATAGAAATCACGGAATTTTTAGAGGTATCAGCAGATTTATTATTTTCCAAATTCATTTTGTTGTATTCTTTCATTAATAAATAACTTGATTAATTTAACATTTTGATTTGGTAGAGGTTTTTGTGCTCTTTATTTATCGTAAATATCGGGTTAGGCGGCGTTCAATAAAAACGATAAAACGATGAATAGATTCAACTATAAGAAGATAGATAAGAGCAGCCCAAATGTACACTTGGAAATCGAATGTACGCGAGTAAGTTAGTTTTGCAATTCCCATTAAATCATAAACAGTTATGAGTGAGGCAATGGCACTGGATTTAATCATTAAAATAACTTCATTTCCTAAAGGGCGTAATGCTACGACCATGGCTTGCGGAAGAATAACTCTAAAAAATGTTACAGAACTGCTCAATCCTAATGCTTTTGATGCTTCACGTTGTCCAGTTGTTATAGATAGAAAACTTCCTTTAAAGATTTCAGATTGATAGGCAGCAGAATTGAGTGCAAAAATGAAAAGACAACAATACCACGCATTTTGAAAGAACCACCACAAACCAACTTGTTGCCAGAAGTCGTTCATTGAACCAAGGCCATAATAAAAAAGGAAAAGTTGTGCTAATAAAGGAGATCCGCGGAAAAAATAGACATAAATCTCTGCAAGATATTGTAAAAACTTATTATTTGATAAACGTGCAAACGTAATAAGCATACCAAGAAAAAAACCAATAGAACAAGCAATAGAAACAAGCTCAACAGTAATAACAAAGCCCTCAATAAATTTGGGCCCATAACGGTTCAAAAGAGCAGGATTAAAAAGGAAATGAAGCCACTCAGGAATCATCAGCTCGATACCTTTCTATATCCTGCTTGCGTGTATATTTCCAGAGTGTGCAGGATTGCAGAAAAAAACGCTGAAAATAACAAATAGAGTAAGCATGCCACAAGATAAAACAACATCGGTTTATCGGTGGCTGCAACTGCTAAATTTGTTTGTCGCATGAGATCAACAAGCGAAATGGTTGACACGAGAGATGTATCTTTTAGTAAAGTAAGCCAATTATTAGAAAGTCCTGGCAAGGCATTTCGGATGAGCTGAGGAAAGACAATACGAAAAAACGTGGTTGAGTTTGAAAGTCCTAGAGCTTTAGCTGCCTCATATTGTCCTTTATCAAAGATGTTGAATGCTCCAAGCCAAACTTCACAAGAAAAGGCTGCAAGAACCATACTGAGTGCAAGAACCCCGGCGACAAAAGCGTTGATGCTGAACATTATTTCAATATTGAAATAATCAAGAACAATTTGAATAATATTTTGCAAGCCATAGTAAACTAAAAATAAGGTTAAAAGCTCTGGCAAGCTGCGGAATACCGATGAAAAGAGGGTTGCGACAACTTTAGCGATTTTAATATTGGAACGAATCATTACTGCACTTAGAAGACCTAGAGGAAGTCCTAAGAGTCCACAGCATAAAGCCAATGACAATGTCATACCCGCACTGGAAAGTATAACCACACCCCACCCACCATTGCTAAATGATAGCAATGCTAAATTTTCAATCATTCCTACGCTCCTCACAAAGAGTTAAATAGTGTTTTTTAGAAATAAACAGTTTGTTTAATTTTAGTTCAGAGTGATATTTAATAAATATCGGATGTAAAATATTTTTTCATAATTTTTTCATAAGTTCCATCCAAATGGATTTCTTTTATTGCTTCATTGAATTTATTTTTAAGATCATTATTATTTTGACGTAGTGCAATTGCAATAGGAGAATTTGTTTTTTCCAGAGTTCCTAGAAGTTGGCAGCAATCTTTTCCTTCATTTTTGAGCCAGTTTAATGCTTGCAGTTTATCAACGATAACGACATCAAGCCGACGGCTTAAAAGATCACGATTCACTTCTATTGTTGTAGGATAGAGTTTGATATTCACTTCTTCAGAGGCATAATGATCTTCTGCATACGCAGCTTGTGTTGTATTTGATTGCACACCAAGGTTTTTACCTTTAAAGGCTTCAGCTGAGATCTCTGTAATTTTTGAATCTTTGGTAACAATTACAGCCAACGCTGTGTTATAATAGGGATCGGTGAAGTCGATTTTTTGTAAGCGCTCTTTTGTAAGAGCAAGGGAAGCGATGATAGCATCGTATTTTTTTGCAAGAAGGCCGGGAATCATTCCCTCAAAGTCTTGAGTATTAATAATGCATTCGACTTTCATTTTTTCACAAAGTGCATGAGATATATCAATATCAAAACCTTGAAGTTTGTTATTTGAATCAATGTAACTAAATGGAGGATAGGAACCTTCACTCGCAATTTTCAGCGTTTGAGCATTGACAGATTGGCTGAACAGTGTCGCGCTTATTATAAGAGCTGCTGCTAATAATTTCATTCTGTTCTCCTGTTGGATAAGCGGGATAATAAGAGATTTTCATAAATTTTTATAATCTGTAAGCTCTTTGGGGAGCAATGCAAAAATTTATGAATGTTTATTTTGATACCATAACGATGAACATCTTTTTATTAATATAATTATGATAAACGTAGAGAAGGAATAGCTTTCTCATTGATCATATTACAGATTGCTTTTCATGAGATAATTTATCTTTGCCATTTCATTCACAAGAGATAAGGGTTTAGCTTTGAAAAAAGAATATTCAATTGAAGAATGAAGAAGCCTTTAGATATCAGGAAGATAAAAATAAATTATTGTTATCATCATTGATATTATAAAAAGCTTAGATATCGAAGAACATACAAGAATTAATCTTTTTAAAATTGAATGTTTTTAGGAATAAACAGTTTGTTTAGTTTTAGTCCAATTGATAATTAATAAATATCGGATGTAAAATATTTTTTCATAATTTTTTCATAAGTTCCATCCAAACGGATTTCTTTTATTGCTTCATTGAATTTATTTTTAAGTTCATTATTATTTTGACGCAGTGCAATTGCAATAGGAAAATTTGTTTCTTCCAGAGTTCCTAGAAGTTGGCAGCAATCTTTTCCTTCATTTTGGAGCCAGTTTAATGCTTGCAGTTTATCAGCGATAACGACATCAAGCCGACGGCTTAAAAGATCACGATTCACTTCTATTATTGTAGGATAGAGTTTAATATTCACCTCTTCAGAGGCATAATGATCTTCAGCATACGCGGCTTGTGTTGTATTTGATTGCACACCGAGATTTTTACCTTTAAAGGCTTCAGCTGAGATTTCTGTAATTTCTGAATCTTTGGTAACAATTACAGCTAACGCTGTGTTATAGTAGGGATCCGTGAAGTCAATTTTTTGTAAGCGCTCTTGTGTAGGAGCAAGGGAAGAGATGATAGCATCGTATTTTTTTGCAAGAAGACCGGGAATCATCCCTTCAAAGTTTTGAGTGATAAGAGTACATTCGACATTCATTTTTTTACAAAGTGCATAAGAGATATCAATATCAAAACCTTGCAATTCATTATTTGAATCAATGTAACTAAATGGAGGGTAGGAGGCATCACTCGCAATTTTCAGCGTTTGAGCATTGGTAGATTGGATGAACAGTGTTGCGCTTATTATAAGAACTATTTTTAATAATTTCATTCTGTTCTCCTATTGGATAAGCAGGAAAATATGAGATCGTCGTAATTTTTTATAATCTGTAAGCGCTTTTGGAGCAATTCAAAAATTTATGAGTGTTCCATTTTACACTCATCATAATGAGTATTATTATCAAAAAAATTTATTTATTTTTAAAATGCGGAATTTAGCTTTGAAGAAAAATTATTCAATTTAAGCATAAAGAAATTTTAGACATTAGGAAAAAAGTAAAATGTGATTGTCATCACTGGTATTATAAAACGCTTAAATACCTCGAGAGATACATGGGAATTTATTTTTTGAGAAGAATGAATGTTTTTCTTGTGAAAAAGCGCATTATTAAAAGATAAGTTTAAGAAGAATTTTTGAGGGGATGCTAGTTACACAATGGTACTTCTTGTGGCACTTCTTTTGTAAAATATCATTTTGCGTAAGAAGGTTGTAAGAGCGTATCTCATTTTTTTACCAATTTTCTGAAAAGCAGTAAGCAGTGTTTGGCGTATAGTTATAAAGAGTATTTTGGTAATTCTTTTACAGTACTGTTTTTAAAGGCAGAAAGCAAAATTTCTCATGTTTTGGAGTTTAACACGCGATAATGCTGCTAAATTTTTCATAGGATGATGGAGAATACGCCTAATTAAGCAGAACGAGAAGCATAAGTTGAAATTTTTTATCTCTTTTTTATCAATATTTTTCTGACCTAAAAAAGCATTGTGAATTTTATTGATTTATTGAACAACAGTCATCAGAAAATTTTCTGCACCATTCCTATGATGGTACTATATCTGCAAAAAGAATTTCAAAATCAAGGTTTGTAAAGACACTTTCAGATTGTAGCATTTGATTATCTACAATAAAGCTCCAGTAAATCGGAGCTTTATTGATTTAGTTATTTTGTTAATTCATACGTTTATCTATAGGGACATATTCACGCATGGCATAACCTGTATAGAGTTGACGAGGACGACCAATCTTTTGTGCAGGATCCTCAATCATTTCTTTCCACTGTGCAACCCAACCGACACTACGCGCTAATGCAAAAAGAACAGTAAACATTTCGGTTGGAAAGCCTAAGGCTTTTAATGTAATACCAGAATAGAAATCAACATTCGGATAAAGTTTTTTCTCAACAAAATACTCATCATTTAAGGCGATTTTCTCAAGTTCTATAGCGATGTCAAGAAGCGGATCATCTTGAATTTTCAGTTCTTTTAAAACCTCATGGCAGGTTTTTTGCATAATTTTTGCACGTGGATCATAATTTTTATAGACTCGGTGACCAAATCCCATCAGGCGGAAAGGATCGTTTTTATCTTTTGCACGTGCAATGAATTCAGGAATTCTCTTAACGGAGCCTATTTCTTGTAGCATCTTTAGGCAGGCTTCATTGGCTCCACCATGCGCTGGTCCCCAAAGGCAAGCAACACCTGCAGCAATACATGCAAACGGATTAGCACCTGATGATCCTGCAAGGCGTACAGTGGATGTAGAAGCGTTTTGTTCATGATCTGCATGAAGGATAAAGATTCGATCCATTGCTCGAGTGAGCACAGGATTGTTTTTGTATTCTTCACAAGGAACAGAAAAGCACATACGGAGGAAATTTGCAGCGTAACTAAGATCATTACGCGGATAAACAAAAGCTTGTCCGATACTGTATTTATAGGCCATAGCAGCAAGAGTTGGAACCTTTGAGATGAGGCGAACAGAAGCAATCATTCTCTGTTGAGGATCTGTAATATCAATAGAGTCGTGATAGAATGCAGACATAGCTCCAAGGCATGCAACCATGACAGCCATAGGATGCGAGTCGCGACGAAATCCGTGAAAGAATCGTGCAAATTGCTCGTGCACCATTGTGTGCTGCATAATACAACGGTCAAAGTCATTTTTTTCTTGTTTTGTTGGAAGTTCACCATAAAGTAAAAGGTAGCAGCTTTCGAGAAAGTCTCCTTTTTCAGCTAGTTGGTCGATAGGATAACCGCGATAAAGCAATATTCCATTATTCCCATCAATATAAGTGATTTTTGATTCACAAGAAGCAGTTGAGGTAAAGCCAGGATCATAAGTAAAGGTTTCGGTTTGTTTGTAGAGAGAAGCAATCTCAATGACATCAGGACCAAGGGTACCTTTACGCATTGGAAATTCTATTTTTTTATCATTTATTATAATGTGTGCTGTATTCTCAGACATTGGATATTCCTTTCAGATCTCTCGCTCCTAAAAATCAAGATTTCGCTATCGCCAGAGTTGGAGATATATAATTGAAACTTCTCCTACCTTTATTGAAAGGTAGATTTACCCTAAAAGTTAGCTCACGCAATCTAAAAAATATTTTTATTTGCAATTTTAGCAAATGTATATTCCAACGATTTAGGAAAAGAGAGAATTTTCAGTATTTCATGGAGGCATTTGTACGTAAATGCTCATTGGGCTGGTAAGTTATGTACATGCCGTTGTAACAAGTTGGTCATTGATACGGTTGAGAGATTCGTCGCGTCCTAATAAAACCAGAACATCGAAAACTCCTGGTGATGTTGCGCGTCCTGTGAGAGCTGCTCGAAGTGGTTGGGCAACAGCTCCTAATTTGAGATCCTGTGTTTGTGCATAAGATCGAAGAGCTTTGTCTAGCGTTTCTGTATCCCAAGAGGGGCATGCTTTCAGAGCAATATAGATACCTTCTAAGAGGGCTTGACCATTTGAAGTTAAGAGTGCTTGTGCTCTTTCATCAAGAAATAACGGCCGTTGCGCAAAAATGAAGGAAGCATTGTCAATGAGTTCGCACAGTGTTTTAGAACGTTCTTTTAAATATGGTATAGCTTTAAAAAATTGATCACGGCGTTGTTGATCAAGTCTTTTCATTATTTCCAATCCACCTTCAATTTCTGGCAAAATGTTAAGAGCAGCATCAAAAAGGTCTTGATCTGAGCTCATACGTATATAGTGTCCATTGATGGCATCGAGCTTTTTGAAATCAAAACGAGCCGCTCCTTTATTGATATCATCAATATCAAACCAAGAAATCATATCTTCGATTGAAATCAATTCGTCATCACCATGACTCCAACCTAGACGAACGAGGTAATTGCGCAAAGCAGCAGGAAGGTAGCCCATTGTTCGATAGGCATCAACACCTAATGCGCCATGACGTTTTGAGAGTTTTGCACCGTTTTCACCATGAATAAGTGGAATATGCGCCATAACAGGGATATCCCACCCCATTGCATTGAAGATAATTGTTTGGCGAGCTGCATTTGTAAGATGATCATCACCGCGTATGATATGTGTTACACCCATATCATGATCATCAACGACAACAGCATGCATGTAGGTAGGCGAGCCGTCAGAGCGCAAAATAATAAAATCATCCAGATCTTTATTAGGGAAGCGAACGTCACCTTGGACTCGGTCATGCACAATTGTTTCTCCATCTTGTGGAGCTTTGATACGAATAACAGGTGTGATACCTTTAGGAGCTTCAGAAATATCACGGTTGCGCCAACGTCCATCATAACGTGGTGGACGACCTTCTGCACGAGCATTTTCGCGCATTTCAGCCAATTCTTCAGGTGAGGCATAGCAATAGTAAGCTTTGCCGTTTTTTACCAATTGTTCAGCAACTTGGCGATGCCGTTCTGCGCGTTCGAATTGCGAAATAGGGACGTCGTCGTAGCTAAGCCCCATCCAGTGCAAGCCGTCTATAATAGCTTTTACAGCTACCTCTGTTGAGCGTTCTCGATCTGTATCTTCAATACGGAGAAGCATTTTTCCACCGGTATGTTTTGCATAAAGCCAATTAAAGAGAGCAGTACGAGCACCTCCGATATGAAGGAAGCCTGTTGGTGAGGGAGCAAAGCGGGTAATAACAGACACGGATATCTTCCTTTAAAATTAAGATGTTATTTATAGAACTTTATGGAAAGATTATGTTAGCATAGGTGATAGGGTGTGCAATAGCAGCATTGCAAGTTAAAGTGGGGGATTTGCAGATGTTTAATCAAAATAAAGCTAAGAGTACTTTATCCAGAAGCGGTGTGTCAAAAAGAAAAAAATTGATTCTTCTATGGAAAGATGCTTTTCCTTTCCTTCATGATGCAAATAGCAACAGCTCTAACCAACAAAAGATTTTTTTATTTACACCTTTAAAAGAAGCAATAACTTTTTTCTGGCAGTGGTTTGTAGATTGTATAAACAAAGAAATCTCTTTTGGAATTCTTTTTTCATTGATTTTGGTCTTTTTTTCCACAGGTATCATTTTTTATTTTAGTTTAGAGCAAGAGCCAAGTTGGGGGCAATTTGGTGTGTTAATGAGTATCTTTCTTGGAATGCTCTACATTTTGCGTTTTTATCCGAGAATATGGATTGCCGCGGGATTTCTGTTTTGTATTGTGTTGGGCGCTTTGGCTGCAAAAATAGAAACGTGGCGTATATCTACACCAATGCTAAGTGGTGATGTTGTTACAACATTAACGGGAAGAATTGTTTCTATTGAAGCAATGCAAAGAGGGGGATTTCGTTTAGTTCTGGATATTTTGAGGACAGAAAAGCCAACATTACGTCATGGGCCTAATCGTGTCCGTTTATCGGCAAGGCATTTGCCATATGGATTAGTAATCGGCGATGGGCTACGTGGGATGGTCAAGATTCGTGCATTATCTGGGCCTGTACGGCCAGGAGGTTACGATTTTAGTTTTCATAATTATTTTAAAAGAATTGGTGCTCAGGGAATTTACTTGGGAAAACCAATCCGGGTATTCGTTCCGCGGAATGATACAATATTAGGTAGTGTTCTACAGAAAATTGAAAATTTACGGACAAACATGACACAAAAAATCCGTATGGCAATTGACCGAGAAAAGGGCAGTGTTGCGGCCGCTCTTATAACGGGACAGCGGGGTGGTATTTCAAATGACACAAATGAAGCATTGCGTACGGCTGGATTAGCGCATATTTTATCAATATCAGGTCTGCATATGGCTTTGTTGAGTGGCATAGTTCTTGTGAGCATTCGTAGTTTTTTAGCACTTTTCCCAGTTTTTTCATCCTATTATTCCGCTAAAAAATTTGCAGCTATTGTTGCATTAATGATGACAGCTTTTTATTTGTTACTGTCTGGTATGGCTGTATCAGCACAAAGAAGTTTTGTGATGATTGCTGTTATGTTGGTTGCTGTATTATGTAATCGTTCCGCTATAACAATGCGTAATTTTGCTATTGCGGGTTTGATAACTTTGGCTGTTAAGCCGCATGAAATATTAGGGCCCAGCTTTCAAATGTCTTTTTCTGCAACAGCAGCTTTGATTGCGTTTTTTGATTGGTGGAGTGGGAGGTTATCTTCTCGTATAAAAAAAACAACACCATTTTATGTTGGAGGTAGAGTGATCCACCTAGCCTTCTTATCGGTGGTTTCAACATGTGCATCTTCCTTTGTAGCAGGTGCTTCGAGTGGAGTCTACGCTGCTTATCATTTTTCCAATATTGCATTTCTTAGTATTCTCAGTAATGCTTTAGCTTTGCCTGTTATATCAATACTCATCATACCCTTTGGATTAATAGCGGTATTTGCAATGCTTTTGGGTTTTGAATGGTACCCTCTACAAATTATGGGTTTTGGTATTGATCTTGTCACAAAAATTGCTCACGCTATAAAGGACATTTCTCCTGATCTGAATCCTGGATTTATGCCGTTATCCGCATTGATTTTATTTAGTGTAGGCTTGGTTGGGCTGACTTTTTGCAAAACATCCATCAGATTCTTTTTTAGTCTATTTATTTTAGTTGGTATCTATGTTTGTTTGGTGCACTCTCCAGTACAGCTCATTATAGCAGATAGTATGAGTCTTGTGGGCGTCATCGATGAGAAAAAACTCTATATTGATCGTTATCATATCTCTCAGTTTACGACATCTATATGGGAAAAATCATTTCGTGTGCATGAGACGATCAAGCCAACAAAATACGGGCCTCCGTTTAGTGGGCAGTTCGTTTGTGGTGATTATGTTTGTGCATCCTTATTAAAAAATGGATTAAGAGTCATTGTTTTGCATGAAAAAACAGATCAATGCGTAGAGGCAGATGTCGTAATTAAGACATTTGTAATGAATGATTACACATGCACAAAGAAGACACAAATAATATTTACGCCTCAACAATTGTTATCACGAGGGAGTGTCATGATAACCAAAAGCGGAGATATCATTTGGTCTTCTATGGGAGCCTATAGACCATGGAATATACACAGGAAATATTTACAAAAAATGCATAAATTATTAGAACTATCCTCATGATAGACGCAAAAAAATAGGAAACGATAGGAATATTTTTTGATTATACTTCATTTCTTCATAATGCTGTGAAGGTATCAATTTTATCAGAAGTAACCAATTGTTAAAATTTTTCAAAAAAGAGATGTTTTTTTGATGTCTGAGTAATTTGTAATTTTGCAGATTGAGTATGGAATATATAAATAAGTTTTATAAAGAGCGAAAATTATTAATTATGCTATTTTATCATTATAGTTTAATAAATATTTCTTTAGCAAAAGGTGATGAATAAATTTATGGCAAGTTGAGGCAACGGGCTACTTTTTGTTACAATTTGTTATGAAATATCGTTAATTGGTAAAAGGGTAAAATGATTCATGGATGTTCAGCAGTTAAAAAAAATGGCGGCTGCTAAAGCACTTGAGTTTGTTCAAAATGATATGCGGCTTGGTATAGGAACAGGTTCTACAGCAAATGAGTTTATTCGCCTTCTTGGTGAGCGCGTCGCGGATGGTTTGCGTGTGACGGGTGTTGCTACTTCACTGTATTCTGAGCAGCTCTGTCGTAAATTTGGAGTACCTGTTGCTACTTTAGAACAAATGCCTGAACTTGATCTTGATATTGATGGGGCCGATGAAATTGGCCCAGAGATGACTCTTATTAAAGGGGGCGGTGGAGCGTTGTTGCGTGAAAAAATTGTAGCGACTGCATCTCGTAAAATGCTTGTTATCGCTGATGAAACAAAGATAGTGAAAACGCTTGGTGCTTTTGCGTTGCCAATTGAAGTCAATCCGTTTGGTATGAATGCTACATACAGAGCCATTGAAAAAGCAGCTGAGGATCTAGGGCTTTCTGGAGAAATTACACTCCGAATGAATGGGGACAATCCTTTTGAAACAGATGGTGGTCACTTCATTCTTGATGCATCTTTGGGGCGTATTTTGCAGCCAAAATTATTATCGGAGGCACTTCTTGCAATTCCTGGTGTTATCGAGCATGGTCTTTTTTTGGGATTGGCTTCGCGTGCCGTTGTAGCGATGGCAGATGGTCAAATAAAAGTTTTAGAACCGTTTGATTTTTAGAGAAGACAGTTTACATGTCACTATGTTAGAACAATAAAAGGGGCCGTGGAACGTTTTGGGTAGAATAACAAATTTGAATCGTAATTAATTATCGGGGTAATCATTAAATGAAAAAAATATTTTCTTTTCAGCGCGTTATAGTATGTTTTGGTGCGGTTGCCGTTTTGGTTTTGAATATTGGAAGCGTTCATGCACAGGGTGTGAGCGATCAGCATTTAAATTCAGCGAGAAAGGCTATCAGTGCCATTCATGCAACGGATCAATTTGATAGTTTTTTACCAACTGCGGCACGTGATCTCAAAAATGAACTGATAGGTGACGATCCAAATTTAGCAACGACTATTTCTGAGATTGTTGATAAGCAAGCACTTGCTTTGGCTAAACGACGAGCTGATTTAGAAAAAGAAATTGCTCAGGTATATGCAAAATATTTCACTCAGGAAGAGCTTGATGCAATCACGACATTTTATAGTTCCGATACGGGTAGAAAGTTTTTGACAGAAGTTCCAAGTATTGCGCGTGATGCTTATTCTACATTTGATGCATGGCGTTCTACTATTATGCAGGATCTTATAAAAAATGTGAAAAAAGAGATGTCTGAAACACTTAATTTGGAACATTCCATTACGCCTACGAAATCTGGTTCTTCAAAAAAATCCAAATAGCTTGCTTGATATCATTACAATAATGAAGGGTTTCTTTTTTATTTTTTTAAATGGCGGTTTTTCCGCCGTTTTTAATAAAAATAGGTATTTTTCAGGATATTGCCTTATATAACAAAATGATAATTTAAAATAAAAAGAGCCTTTATTTGGTAATAAATAATAAGAGTCTTTTGTTATAGACGCGTAAGAAGGGATAGTTTATGGGATCTTTTGATTTATTCGTTATTGGAAGTGGTTCTGGTGGAGTGCGTGCAGCACGCCTTGCTGGAGGACTTGGTAAGCGTGTTGCTATAGCAGAAGAGTATCGTATAGGGGGAACTTGTGTTATTCGCGGTTGTGTTCCCAAGAAATTGTATGTTTATGCGTCACAATATGCACGAGAGTTCAGGAAAAGCATTGGTTTTGGATGGAAATATGCTGATCCAATTTTTAGCTGGGAAAAATTGGTTGCGGCTAAAAATAAAGAAATATCAAGATTAGAAGGGATTTATCGCAAGGGCTTGCAAGATAATAATGTTCATATTTATGAAAGTCGTGCGGTCTTTGTGGATGATCATACATTAGAGCTCTCTGCAACAGGTGAGCGGGTAAGGGCAGAAAAGATTTTGATCGCGACGGGGGCAAAAATTGCACCAAACACTGCGATAAAAGGCAGTGATTTTTGTCTTACTTCTAATGAAATTTTTGATCTTGAAGAACTTCCAAAGTCAATAGTCATTGTTGGTGGCGGGTATATTGGTGTTGAATTTGCTAATATTTTTCATGAATTGGGGGTAAAAACAACGCTGCTCCATCGTAGTGATTTAATCCTTCGTAACTTTGACTATGATTTGCGACAGTTGCTTAATGATGCAATGATTGAAAAAGGGATTTCGATTATTTATGGGGTGACAGTTTCCGAAGTACAAGCGAGAGGGAATTGTTATGGTGCTGTTTTATCAAATGGGCAAACGATCAGTGCCGATCAGATTATGTTGGCTACGGGGCGTGTGCCAAATACAACAGGTTTAAGACTCGAGCGGGCAGGTGTTCAAGTGGATGAATTTGGTGCAGTTGTTGTTGATGAAAGAATGACAACAAATATACCCCACATTTGGGCTGTTGGTGATGTAACAGGTCATATTCAATTAACACCTGTTGCGATTCATGATGCAATGTGTTTCGTGAAGACTGCTTTTGAGAATATTCCCACGACACCTGATTATGATTTAATTACGACGGCAGTTTTTTCTCAGCCAGAGATTGGAACAGTTGGTCTTTCAGAAGAAGATGCGGTACACCATTATAAACGTCTTGAAATTTATCGTTCAGTTTTCCGTCCTATGCGCAATGTTCTTTCTGGGAGTTCAGAGAAAATGTTTATGAAGCTCATTGTTGATGGTGAAAGTCGTATCGTTGTAGGAGCTCATATTTTGGGAGAAAACGCTGGTGAGATGGCACAGCTTATTGGGATAGCTCTCAAAGGAAAGCTGACGAAAGATATCTTTGATGAAACCATGGCCGTGCATCCAACAATGGCAGAAGAACTGGTAACGATGTATAAACCAAGTTATGTCTATGAAAATGGAAAAAAAGTAGAAATTTGAACAGTAATTATTGTAAGCGGCAAAGCTTTTGATACGACAAGCTGTGGGCTTTTAAGCTCTGGAGAGAGTGTAATGATAAAAGAATGGACGCCTAGCTCTTGGAGAGCAAAGCCAATTAAACAAGTTCCGACTTATCCGGATAAATCTATGTTAGCAGATGTTGAACGAAAGTTGCGCAGTTATCCTCCTTTGGTTTTTGCAGGTGAAGCGCGGGATTTGAAAAATGAATTAGCAGCAGTTGCAAAAGGACAAGCTTTTTTATTACAAGGTGGAGATTGTGCAGAAAGCTTTGCAGAACATGAAGCTGATAATATCCGTGATTTTTTTCGTGTATTTTTGCAAATGGCAATTGTTTTAACTTTTGGAAGTTTTAAGCCAGTTGTTAAAATTGGCCGTATTGCTGGTCAGTTTGCAAAGCCACGCTCGAGTGATATGGAAAAAAAAGGAGGAATTGAACTTCCTTCTTATCGGGGGGATATTATTAATGGCATTGAGTTTGGAGCAGATTATCGTATTCCTGATCCGCAACGAATGTCTATGGCTTATCGCCAATCTGCAGCAACGCTTAATCTGTTGCGTGCTTTTTCACAAGGAGGGTATGCTAATTTAGAAAATGTTCATGCATGGATGTTGAGTTTCGTTTCTAACAGCCCACAGGGTGAGCGTTATGAGCTATTAGCAGAACGTATTTCTGAAGCGATTGATTTTATGCGTTCCATAGGAATTACCTCCAAAACAAATTCTTCATTACGTGAAACATCTTTTTATACCAGTCATGAAGCACTTTTGCTTGGTTATGAAGAAGCTTTAACACGAATTGATTCGACTTCTGGAGATTGGTATGCAACATCTGGTCATATGTTATGGATTGGTGATCGTACACGTCAGATTGATCATGCTCACGTTGAATATTGTCGCGGTATTAAAAATCCGATTGGGTTGAAATGTGGTCCTTCCATTGAACCTGATGAGCTTTTGAGGTTAATTGATATTTTGAATCCTGAAAACGAGATGGGGCGACTGACTCTCATTACGCGTTTTGGGTATGATAAAGTTGAAAATTATCTTCCTAAATTGATCCGTGCAGTTGAGCGAGAAAAACGTAAAGTTATATGGTCGTGTGATCCAATGCATGGCAATACAGTCACTGTAAATGGCTATAAGACTCGCCCCTTTGATTATGTTTTAAAAGAAGTAGAAAACTTTTTTTCAGTGCATCGTGGGGAAGGAACTTATCCAGGGGGCATTCACATTGAAATGACTGGTCGTAATGTAACAGAATGTACAGGTGGTGCACATGCTATTTCTGTAGAAGATTTGTCTGATCGCTATCATACGCAATGTGATCCACGATTAAATGCAGATCAGGCTTTGGAATTAGCTTTTCTTGTTGCTGAACTCCTTAAAAAAAATCGTGATACTGATTCATTAGCACTTGCTGCGAATGGTTAGACAAAAAATGACATAACATTTTTTATTTTAGGTTTTTGTAAGGGGGGGTAAGAAAAGGAATATTTTTGGTGATTAAAATAGAGTTGTGGTTCCAAAACTAATGAAATGATACAAAGACTTATGAAAAATGATTTTCGGGTAGCCGTTGCCCAATTAAATCCTGTTGTTGGTGATATTGAGGGAAATTTTTCTCTTGCCGTAAGGGCGTATCAGGAGGCTAAAGAAAAGGGAGCTGACCTTGTTTTATTCCCTGAGCTTTTTATCAGTGCTTATCCACCAGAAGATCTTGTTCTGAAGCCTGCTTTTACGAAAGCATGTGAAGATGCTGTTAAGGAATTAGCAAAGGGAACAGCAGGGGGAACTGGAATCGTGATTGGTCTTCCTTTAAGGCGGGATGGTAAAATTTACAATGCTGCTATGCTTCTTGATGAAGGCCGGATAATTGCTGAATGCTTGAAATTTGATTTGCCTAATTATGCAGAGTTTGACGAAAAGCGTGTATTTTCTCCTGGTCCGCGCCCTAAGCCTCTTATCTATCGTGGGGTAGGACTAGGAATAGTGATTTGTGAAGATATTTGGAATGATTCTTCACTTTGTGCGGAGCTTGGCAATGAAGGAGCTGAGATTATTCTCGTTCTTAATGCATCTCCCTATTGCCGCAAGAAAACACTAAAACGTGTAGAAGTTGTGCGTGAGCAAGCGCTTCAATCTGGTGTGCCAGTTATCTATGCTAATCCAGTTGGTGGTCAAGATGAGCTTGTTTTTGACGGGGGGTCTTTTGCGCTGAATGGACAAGGAAAAATGGTGTTTCAAATGAAACATTTTGAGAGTCATCTTGCTTTGAGCCATTGGCAACGAAAAACGACAGGATGGCAATGTGTTTCTGGTCCCAATGAAAATCTTCTCAATGGGTTAGCTGCTGATTATCAAGCCTGTGTTTTGGGTTTGAGAGATTATGTCAATAAAAACCGCTTTAAGAATGTTATCCTTGGTCTTTCAGGAGGGATTGATTCAGCACTTTGTACAGCAATAGCGGTGGATGCTCTTGGCTCTGAGAGAGTTCGCACCATAATGATGCCTTACCACTATACTTCGCAAGAATCGTTAGAAGATGCTAAAGAGTGTGCTCGTCTTTTAGGGTGTCATTATGAAATAATACCGATTGAGCAACCTGTTGAGGTTTTTTTGAATACAATGGCGCCGTTTTTTTTAGGGTTGCCGTCTGATGTGACAGAAGAAAATCTTCAAAGCCGTATACGCGGTACACTTTTAATGGCATTTTCCAATAAATTTGGCTCAATGGTAGTGACAACAGGCAATAAGTCGGAGATGGCTGTGGGATATGCAACACTTTATGGTGATATGAATGGAGGCTTCAATCCTATTAAGGATGTTTATAAAATGCAGGTTTTTGCATTAGCGGAGTGGCGCAATAAAAATCACTTGCAAAATTTTGAGGGACCAGAAGGAATTGTCATTCCATCCAATATTATAGAAAAAGCGCCTTCTGCAGAGCTGCGGGAAAATCAAAAAGATGAAGATTCTCTTCCTCCTTATCCTATTCTAGATGATATCTTGCAATCTCTTGTAGAAAATGACATGAGTATTTGTGATATTGTTAAACGTGGCTATTCACGGGAAACTGTTGAGAAAATTGAACATCTTCTTTATGGTGCCGAATATAAAAGAAAGCAATCTGCACCCGGTGTAAAAATCAGTTACAAGAATTTCGGACGCGATCGTCGCTATCCCATAGTCAATCATTTTCGCGATAAAAATTGAGTATTATTTTATGGTTAAAGTTCGTTTTGCTCCTTCTCCAACAGGTTATATTCATATTGGCAATATCCGTAGTGCGCTTTTCAATTGGCTTTATGCGCAAGCGTATAAGGGAGAATTTATTTTGCGCTATGATGATACAGATGCTGAACGTTCTAAACAAGAATATATCGATGCTATTGCTGTTGACCTTGAATGGCTTGGTATTCAACCAGATTCAATTTATTACCAATCTAAGCGATTTGATCGATATGATGAAGTTGCGGAAATTCTTAAACAACGCGGGCTTCTTTATCCCTGTTATGAGACTGCAGAAGAATTAGAGCGGCGTCGTAAAATCCAGCTTTCACGCAAATTGCCTCCTATTTATAACCGTGCAGCATTAAAATTGACAGCAGAAGAGAAAAAAAACTTTGAATCACAAGGTCGTAAGCCCCATTGGCGTTTTCTTCTTCCTAATTTTGAAAATGATCCTTTGCAAACAAAGCGAACAGAAGTTTGCTGGAATGATGCAATAAAGGGAAAGCAGACGATTGATTTGGCGTCTCTTTCAGATCCTGTTCTCATTCGCGAAGATGGAAGCTATCTTTATACATTGCCGTCTGTTGTTGATGATGTAGATATGGCTATTACGCATATTATTCGTGGAGATGATCATATTACAAATACAGGCGCTCAAATTGCTCTTTTTAAAGCTCTTAATGCAGAATTACCGGTTTTTGGTCATATCAATTTATTGGCGACAGTTTTAGGAAAAGGATTTTCAAAACGTAACAATGATCTTTCTATTCGTTCTCTACGGGAAGAAGGATTTGAATCTATAGCTGTTCAGAGTCTTGCTGTTTTGATTGGGACATCACAAAATGTGTATCCCTATCCCAATCAGGCAGCGCTTTTAGAGCATTTTAATCTCCAAGATACGTCAAGATCCGTTGCAAAATTTGATATTTCTGATCTTCTTGCTTTGAACAGTCATCTTGTCCATGAGTTAACCTATGAAGAAGTAAAAATGCGACTTAAAAGTCTTTCTATTGATGGAGAAAAGGCTGAGTGTTTTTGGAACGCGATAAAAAGTAATATTGATAAAGTAAATGATGCTGTTTTGTGGTGGAAAATTATTCATGATAAACAGAGCTTTGATACAGTGGTACTAGAGGATCGTGCTTTTGTGCGCCAATCACTCGATTTCTTACCTGAGGGTGTATTGAAGGATGAAAGTTGGAAAATTTGGACAACAGCATTAAAAGAAAAAACAGGTCGAAAAGGAAAAGCTTTGTTTATGCCATTACGTCAGGCACTTACAGGCATGGATCATGGACCTGAAATGGGAAAAATCTTGCCGCTCTTGGGACGTGAGAAAGTAATAGAAAGACTAACTATCCAAGGGGAATAAAAGCCAGCTCTTTCAGAGCACTTTACTCATTTTTTGCCTTATAAAAAAGCAAACTTTCAGTTTAAGTGCGGGTTTTTATGAGCATAAATGCTGGAATATCATCGCCAAACCCAAGGGGAGTGTAATTCTTATTGTTTCGAGGATGATGCTGTTCAGGTGGCTTTTCTTTATTTTTTGCAGTTTCTATGTCATCCACTTTATTATCTTGTAAAGACTTTTTAGTTCGAACAGCGCGTCCTTTTTGAGAAGTCTTCTTTACTGATTTTTGAGATTTTTTCTTTACAGTGATGTCGTCTTCTTGATTATCGGTCGTTAAAGTAGAGAGATCCCCATTGAGCCATTCAATTTTTTCATTGCTCATTTCTTCAATAGCACTGATATATTTTTGGTCAGTTTTTGTAACAATTGTAAAAGCTTTTCCACTACGATTTGCACGCCCTGTACGACCAATTCGATGAATATAGTCTTCAGCATGTGTGGGAACGTCATAGTTGAAGACATGGCTTACGGCTGGGATATCAAGTCCACGGGCGGCAACATCAGATGCAACAAGAAGTGTGAGTTTATTGTCTTTAAAATCGGCCAATGTGCTCATGCGCGAGTATTGGTCCATATCTCCATGAAGTGCACCTACACTAAAATTATGTCTGACGAGAGATCTAAAAAGTTCAGAGATATCTCTTTTTCGATTACAGAAAATAATAGCGTTTTGAAGCTCTGCACCTTCATTATGAATAAGTTCTCGCAAAACAGCTCTTTTATCCCATGACTTACTTCCCGATTTGACGAGCCGCTGTGTAATTGTGGTTGCGGTTGAGGATGCTTTTGTAACTTCAACAGAAACAGGAGAATGTAAAAATTGCTTTGTTAGTTTTGCAATTTCTGGCGCCATTGTTGCAGAAAAGAACAAAGTTTGACGTGTAAAAGGGGTGAGTTTACAGACGCGTTCAATATCAGGAATAAAGCCCATATCCAACATGCGATCAGCTTCATCAATAACAAGAATTTCCACGCCCATCAGAAGCAATTTACCGCGTTCAAAATGATCGAGAAGACGTCCTGGCGTTGCGATAAGAACATCAGCACCCCGTTCAAGTTTACGATCTTGGTGTTCAAAAGAAACACCACCAATCAAAAGTACAACATTTAAACGATGATTTATTCCATATTTATCGAAGTTTTCTTCGACTTGGGCTGCAAGTTCTCGTGTTGGTTCTAATATGAGAGTACGGGGCATTCGCGCTCTTGCACGCCCTTTTTCAAGCAGTGTGAGCATAGGTAAAACGAAAGAAGCTGTTTTCCCAGTCCCTGTTTGAGCAATACCTAGAACATCTTTTCTTTGAAGCACGTGAGGGATTGTTCCACTCTGAATAGGTGTTGGAACCGTATACCCCGCTGACTTTACTGCTTTAATAACCTTTTCGGAAAGGCCCAAATCATCAAAACTTTTTAAAGGTGGTATCATTTTTCTATCAATTGCTCTGCGATTTTAACTTCTCTATCCGAACTATTCGTGAGATTTAAGTATTCGATGCTCTTAAAGAGGGTTAAAGTGCCTTCATAAAAAAGTCAACTCTAACGGCCATATACCTAGAGAAAGCATAATACAATAATTAATAGCGAAATTGTTCTGATAAAATACGTTCATCCCATGAATGGTTAGAGTCAAAAAGGATTGAGGCTGTTACTTCTGTTGCCATTGAAATAGTAACTGAATGGACAGATTTTACCTCGACATTATCGGCAGCAGCATTTACAGGACGTTTTTTAGGTTCGAGCATATCAAAGCGTACTATTGCCGTATTGGGAAGCAGTGCTCCATGCCAGCGACGAGGACGAAAGGGGCTAACGGGAGTAAGTGCCATAAGGGGAGCCATGAGGGGCAAGATAGGTCCATGTGCTGATAAATTATATGCAGTAGATCCTGCTGGTGTTGCAACGAGGATACCATCGCAATTTAATTGTTCCATACGAACGTTGTCATCAATACTGATACGGATTTTTGCTGCTTGGTAAGATTGACGGAATAACGAGACTTCATTGATTGCGAGTGCCTCAATATACTCTTGACATTCAGCTTTTGCAATCATGCGCAGGGGATGAATTTCCTTTTTATGTGCGACAGCAATGCGATTTGGCAATTTTTGTTCATGAAATTCATTCATAAGAAATCCTACAGAACCTTGATTCATGCCGTAAATAGGTTTTCCGGTGTTCATAACGTCCCGCACTGTTTGTAACATTGTTCCATCACCACCAATTGCAACAACAACATCACTTTCTTCGAGAGAAGAATGACCGTAAATGGAAATTAATTTATGGGTAGCTTTAGTGGCATCTATAGTTTCTGCAGAGATAAAATGAAAGCGGCTTGGTAATTTAGTCATTAAGGATTATCCTGATATTTGCAATTTATTTTGTAACTTACTTTTTGAGAATTTTGAAGTTGTAATAAAAGCTGTTTTCTCAACAAGAAAAGAATTTTGTGCGAAAAGGAAGCTGTTTTGAGATAAAGTCTCATGGCAGGAGAGGATGAGAAATGTGCGTAGTTGCATAAATCATAAACAAGTATTTTTTATCAGAATGATAATTCTCCATTGAAGCTGAGAGTGTGATCAGTTAAAAGGCTACGGATGATTTTAATAATCAGTTTTAAGCACCCGTAGCTCAGCTGGATAGAGCGCTGCCCTCCGAAGGCAGAGGTCACAGATTCGAATTCTGTCGGGTGCACCAAACTCTTCACTACCATTTTGTATCATTTTTGTAACAGTATTGATTTTTTTGAAAATAAAATATTCTTATTTTAAAAGGAAATTTCATTAAAGTGCATTATTAAGTTATACACTAAATGGTGAAAGTAATTTTAAAATGAGCAAGTTTGTTGCTTTTTATGGAGCCATTCTGGTTTATTATTTGGAATATTGAAATTAAGAAAGTGGGGGGACTAACAGAGAAAATTGCTGTTATTTTGCCAACGGCACTACACTCTGTACACAAAGTAGAAAATGCTTTTTAATTTATGAAGTAAAGCTATTTTTTCCATTATTTTATTCAGCCAATTGGAATTGAGAAATTTTGTTTTCGATATTTTTGTTTTGTTATTTAAGAGCATAGCTTGTTTATCCAAACAATTTTAATCCCACATAAGCGTTAGAGAGCAAAAGTGCTTTTTCTGTTTCATAAACAAATGGGCAGTATGAATATAAGCTATAAATGAGCGAGAGAGAAGATTATGACTATTGTACTAAATCCTGGTAAAGTAACGCTTAGCGAACTTGAAGCTATTTACTGGAATGGTGAAGTAAGCAAACTTCATAATGATACGCATCTAGCTATCAAAAAGGGAGCAGATCGCATTGCTGAAATTGCTGCGGGAAGTGAGCCAGTTTACGGCATCAATACTGGTTTTGGAAAATTAGCGTCGATTAAAATTGATGTAAATGATGTGACGGTTTTACAAAGAAATCTTATTTTGTCACATTGTTGTGGTGTGGGGGAACCTTTACCTGAAAATGTTGTACGTCTGATGATGACCTTAAAACTCATTTCGCTCGGGCGAGGAGCTTCTGGTGTTCGTCTAGAATTGGTGCATTTGTTAGAAAACATGCTTGCAAATGGAGTTATTCCTGTCATCCCCGAAAAGGGATCTGTTGGTGCATCAGGTGATCTTGCGCCTCTTGCTCACATGGCCGCTGTTATGATGGGAGAGGGAGAAGCGTTCTTTCAAAATATTCGCATGAGTGGGGCAGCTGCTTTAGAAAAAGCAGGATTGTCACCTGTTGTTTTAGAAGCAAAAGAAGGTTTAGCTCTTATCAATGGTACCCAAACATCAACAGCACTTGCTCTTGCAGGTCTTTTTCGTGGTTATAGGGCATTGTGTGGTGGACTTCTTGCAGGAGCATTGACGACAGATGCCGTCATGGGATCAACAGCTCCATTTCATCCTGATATCCATATTTTACGGGGACATTATGGGCAGATTGTCGTATCACAAACATTAGAAAAGCTTTTAGAGGATTCAGAAATTCGGTCTGCACATTTGCGCGATGATATCCGTGTACAAGATCCTTATTGTATACGTTGTCAACCACAGGTTATGGGGGCATGTTTTGATATTCTTATCGCAGCAGCAAAAACACTGATTATTGAAGCAAATGCAGTTACAGATAATCCGTTAATTTTAAGCGATGGTGAGGTTGTATCAGGTGGAAATTTTCATGCTGAACCTGTAGCATTTGCTGCTGATCAGATCGCTCTTGCTTTATGTGAGATAGGTTCCATTTCGCAAAGGCGTATTGCCCTTATGGTTGATCCAGCAGTTTCTTATGGACTTCCAGCTTTTTTAGCGCAAAATGCGGGCCTTAATTCAGGTTTTATGATTGCTGAAGTAACTTCAGCTGCTTTAATGTCTGAAAATAAACAAATGGCACATCCTGCTTCAGTTGATTCGACACCAACTTCGGCAAATCAGGAGGATCATGTTTCAATGGCTTGCCATGGTGCGCGTCGGCTATTAGCAATGAGTGAAAATCTTTTTACTATTATTGGCATTGAAACGCTTATTGCAGCACAAGGAATTGAATATCGTACTCCTTTAAAAACAAGCTCCTTTCTACAGTCTGTTATGGAGCACCTACGCAAAAATATTGATACCCTTAAGGGAGATCGTTATATGGCTCCAGATCTTCATAAGGGGCACATACTTGTAAGTGAGGGGCACTTATTGTCCATTTTACCAAAAATAATTTTTCCATCACTAGAATCCAAATAATAGTTATTTAGATTCTAGTAGGGAAGGGAGACACTTAATTTATGAATTTTCTTATATAAAATTGGGTGAACTGATATATTTGAGTAATAAATGAATATGTACTCATTTATCAGCTAGTATGCAGTGGGGTATCTGTATCCAATTATCTCTTTAGGTGTGCATAACAGCGTATGAACTAGCTTTTTAATATCAACAGAAACGGCCTAAAATCAGTAATATAGTGAATCTCGCCAATCTTTAAAAGCTTTGGAAAGGGTGTTGGAAAGTGTCTCTACGGCCCATGTTTTAAACCAAATTACCCCCTTAAGTGCAAGTTTTCCAAGCAAAAAAGTTATGGTAGCGATCATAACTCCTTTTTTAACTTTTTCTCTGATTGTAGATCCACCTTTTTCTATAGTGTTTTGATTTGAAATGCGAATGATAACCATATTTTTCGTCTCAACAAGGATATCTTTTTCATGTGACGTTGTGGCAATGAAAAGACTTTCTTGAGATCTGCTTCTCCCAAGATTTGCATTAACTTCCACAATTTGCAAAAAACAAAAAATAACTGTTATAAAAATACATAATATATTGCTTTTAAACATTTTTCCCCCTTTTGTTATTTAAAATAATTCTAAAAAATCATAAAATATCTTAAAAAAGAGAAATGCATGATAAAATTTTTAGTTTTATTGTATACAATAGATATAATCTATTCTTTATGAATGGTAAAATCACAATAAAATATTTATAATTTCAAAATCTATACTTTAATTATGTTATAGAAGATAAGCAAAAAATGAAAGATTAAATCACTCCTAAAAGCAATTTTTTCAATATTGGCTTTTATAAGTTTATACTGATAAATCAGATCACCATGAGGCAAAATAGCTCTTTTAGGGAAAACGTGTGTTTTAAAGTAATTAGATTTCCTAAGGAGTGGATTGAGTGCACTTTAATTACTGATTTGAATCCATTCAGTTGGTGTTAAAAGTTGTTTCATGGGATGTTGTACACAATTTGTGTTTGTTGTAAGCTAGAAAAGTAACAGAGAATTTGCTTAAGGTACCGATAGAAAATTTATTGACTTGCCCAAAATGTAGCTTTACGAATTTTAGGCTTCTATTTCTGTGAAGTGAAAAGAGAGGGTTGCAATTAGTAGTCTCATCAAATTCAGCATTTTTTCTGCAAAACAAAAATAGAGAATATGAAAATAAATTAAAGGACAATTATAAAAAATTGCATTACCATTTGATCAAAATAACATGACAAAAAATGTGAGCGGTGAAAAAGCTGAATAACTTCTAATAAGAGTGCTTTTCATTGTTTACGATAGAGCGTCTGATAGGCATTGTTCAATGCTCTTTAAATATACCTTCGGGAGAAAAATGAGGCTTTATGATGGATAAAGTCAGCATTGTCGTATGGTTTTTCGTCAACAATTCAGTGAAGAAGGAAAAAAATGGGAACAAATGAGCTTAAACGAGGTATGAGCAAGCGCCAAGTTATCTTTTTAGCTCTTGGCTCTGCTATTGGAACGGGCCTTTTTTATGGGTCTGCACAAGCGATTAAGCTTGCTGGTCCAAGTGTTCTCATAGCCTATTGTATTTCTGGTTTTGCTATTTTTATGGTTATGCGGGCTCTCGGTGAGATGATTATTCACAATCCACTTCCCGGTTCTTTTGCTCGTTATGCTGCAAACTACATATCACCATTGGCAGGTTTTTTAACAGGATGGACATATGTTTTTGAGATGCTTCTTGTTGGCTTGGCTGATATCACGGCTTTTGCGACTTATATGGGTTTTTGGTATCCTGATGTTGCTCCTTGGGTATGGGCACTCAGCATTACATTGATCATTACCAGTATTAACTTGGCAGCAGTAGAAGTATATGGTGAGCTAGAATTTTGGCTGTCTTCTATTAAAATTATTGCTATCATCGCAATGATTATCTTAGGAATAGTAATTATTTTGTATGGTTGGGGAACAAATCCTACTTCTTCCCCTGTGAGTGTCCATAATTTATGGAAAAATGGAGGTATTTTTCCCAATGGTTGGTTTGGTTTTTTGGCTTGCTTTAGTGTTGTTGTCTTTGCTTTTGGTGGTGTAGAAATCATCGGTATGGCAGTGATGGAAATACAAGATCCTCATCAAACACTCTCAAAGGCCATTAATTCTACTCCTGTACGTATTTTGCTCTTTTATATCATGAGCTTAGCCATTTTAATGTCACTTTATCCTTGGAATAAAATTGGCCTTATGGATAGTCCTTTCGTTTCAATTTTTGAAAGTCTTGGGATCTCAGCGGCAGCTAATATTCTGAATATTGTTGTTGTTATAGCGGCTGTTTCGGCAATGAACAGTGCGATGTATGGCGCTGCCCGCATGATACATGGGCTTTCGCAGGAAGGTTATGCTTTAAAGAAGTTTCAATATTTATCTAAAAATGGTATACCAATTTTTGTTATTTTATTGATTTTAGGTATTTTTCTTTTTGGAGTTGTTCTGAATTATTTGTTCCATGAACAGCTTTTTTTTCTCATTGCAGCAATGGCAACATTTGCGACAGTTTTTGTTTGGATGATGATATTATTTTCGCAAATTTTTATGCGGCTTAAAATGCCTAAAGAAGTGCAATCTGGTTTGAAATTTCCAATTCCATTTTGGCCAATAGGACCAATTTTTTCTATATTATTTATGGTTTTTATTTTTGTGCTTTTATGTTTTTTTGATGATACACGACCAGTTTTAGTTGTAGGTATTAGTTGGGTTATTTGGCTTGTTATTTGCTTCTATGCACTTAAATTTTATAATCTGAAAAAAAACAAGGAGCAATAAAGTACGAATAAGAATTAAGTTAGGGTAAAAAGCTGATAATTTGATAGTAGAAGGGTAATTGCTCAACAAAAATTAGAAATGACCTGCTAATTCTCATTTTGTTTGGAAGAGATATGTATGTTATTGCTGATAATGGCTGTCAAATCATATAAAGCAGGGATAGTTATAAAATCGACAGGTCATTGCTGACGAACGAGCAATTACATAAATTTGCTTCTCCAACTTCAATTACATCAGTTTTGGCTACAAGCTTTTCCCCACATACAAAAGTATCGTGAAAAGAGGGAGATCTCCCTCTGATCTTTGCGGTATTGTTTGATAAAATAATTATACCGAAATCATTATTTTTGGTTTTATAAAAATATTGTTTCATTTAACATTAGCTAAACAAAAATACATATAAATTATAATCATAAAACAATTAATAAAATAAGTTTACTCATTAAAAATATCATTTTGTTTAAAATTTATTATTTTATATATTGATATTTTTAATTTTTATAATAAAATGAAAACTTCATATTGCTTTAAATATAACTTATTTATTTATAATTATTTGGTAAGTTTATTGTAACGATTACAAAAGTGGGGATGAACGCTTATGTTTTTCTATAATTTATCCATTATGTATTATTTGTTATATAATTTGCTACATAACAAGCCATACAAAGGACCAACAACAAGCAGGATTTTAAATAAAATAACTTTAGGATTAGTTTGACCGTTGTGTGCTCTCTAAGTCTTCATAAAAAAGAGCTGAAATAACGAAACAATGGGAAATTTCACGGATACAGTAGCATTCAGTATGGTGTGAAAGTACGAAGATCTTGGTATAGCTGCTACATTTTTGTGGCAGAAAAGATAGAGAATGAACCGATAGTTCCTTTTATTGGCAGGTGTTATTCTACTGGATGTTTATCTGTTTGATGGTTTTCGTTACAGGGTTGATGGCGAAGATGGGAAGAACAGATTTTATCACAATTGAAATAAGACAGAACACCGTGCGTACTTTTATAAAGAGGACGATATGGAAGCAGTCATTTTTTCCATTTTAAATGGATGTTCTGTCGTCACCAAATTTTCTTTAGGCAGTTTTTCATAAAATACAAATGCGTGGAGCCAATCTATAATGTTTTTTATAATATTAAGCCAAGATTGCTTATTAAGAGTTTTTGTTTCTTTTATTTTATTGTTTAGTTTTTTTAATTTTTTTACAGCATCTGCGCAAACACCCACAGATAATTTTTTTCGTGAGCATAGTGAACAGCAAAGATTACAGAAGCTTGAGCATTTACAGGCTTTAACGCCTAAAGGCATGAACAGTTCTCCTGAAAGAGAGCAAGGCGCGCGTCTTAGTGATGAAGACTGCTTTGCCATTCATCATATTGTTGTTGAGGGAGTGCATCACGTCAAAAAGCACGCTCTTGCAGCCGTAACCGAGCCTTATATTGGGAGATGTATCGGGCTTTCTGATATCCAGACATTGATCAAACAGTTAACCAAGGTCTATCTCGATAAAGGCTATGTGACGGCGCGTTTTTATATTCCCGATCAAGATATCAAAAACAGCAAGACACTCAAATTTGTTGTTGAAGAAGGCAAGCTCTCAGAGATTTACTATAATGGTTCTCCAGCGTCTCGTTATAACAATGTTGTGTGGAGTGCTTTTCCTGGGCTTAAAGGGCGCATTCTCAATATGCGCGATATTGAACAGGGGCTTGATCAGATCAACAGGCTCCAGTCAGCACATGCTCAAAGCGAACTTCTTCCAGGAAGAGAAGAGGGCAGCACCATTGTTAATATTAACAATCACTCTGAGAAAGCTTTCAAGGTTACCGTTTCCCATGACAATATGGGACAATCCTCCACAGGTTATGCGCGTTATAGTGCAGGCTTAAAACTGGAGAATATTTTAGGGATGAATGATGCGTGGGATTTTAGCTATCAGCGCAGTGAGACAGATTATTGGGGTGGGAGTAAGCAAGAAGGACATAGTAACGATATTTCAGCGAGTGTGAGTGTCCCGTACGGTTATTGGACCTTTGGTTTGAATGGCACTGTTTATAATTACCAAAGCGTAATTTCTGGCAATTTTACCGATATTGAAACGACGGGGGATTCCAGTGAGTTGCACGCTAGTACAAGCAGGGTTCTTCACCGCGATAGTGTTTCACTTACAACGCTTAATGTGGGTCTTTCTTATAAAAGAACCAACAATTACCTCCTTGGTAATAAGATAGAGGTTGGCAGCCGTCAATATAGCGTAGCCAATTTTGGGATTTCGCATTCCCGCCAAATGTTAGAGGGGACTTGGACTTTTGATGTGAGTTATTTGCAAGGCCTTCCCTTGTTTCATTCAGTAAAGAAACATGCTCCAGGGGCAGGGGATGCAGAGCCACAATTTGCTAAATTTACCGGCACACTCAGTACCATGACACCCTTTAAGGTTGGAGGCTTAGACTTCATCTTTAATACCCTTTTGGTAGGGCAATATTCTCTGCATAATTTACTGGGTGCTGAGCAGATTTCGTTGGGGAGCGTTTCCAATGTTCGTGGAACGCGTGAGAGTTTAATTTTTGGCAATAACGGTTTTTTTAGCCGTAATGATTTGTCTTTGCGCGCAGTTCCATGGCGCAACAATGCTTCTCTGAAAAAGGTTTTGGGGGAACTTCGTCCCTTTGTTGGTTTGGACTATGGGCGTGTGTTTTCGCAACCCTTGTATGGAATTACCGGTGAACAGCTTGCGAGTTGGACAGCGGGTGTCAAACTTGTGGGGGGGATTGTCTCCCTTGATGCAAGCTATTCGAGTGTTCTGTGGAGCACAGTCAAACACAAGAAGTCAGGAACGGCTTTTGTGACATTAACAATGAATCTTTAAGCGTCTTTTCTTGGGGAGTTAAAGCATGAGATATGAGAAGAGAGCAAAAAGAGCAACTTTATTGGGCGTTTTAGTCTCCAGTACGATGCTAAAAAAGGTTTTGGTAAGCGGAATTTGTTTATCTTTTCTGTTCCAATTTCCAGCGGTTCAGGCACAAATTGCTGTGGATCCTAACGCAGGTAGCGCATATCGTCCGGATATTGTGGCAGCGTCCAATGGGGTTCCCTCGATTGATATTGTCACACCCAATGGCAAGGGCTTATCACACAATAAATATTACGATTTTAATATTGGCAATCCAGGTGTCATTCTCAACAATCATGCGCAAGAAGTAGGGCAATCTCAGTTGGGGGGCATTATGCCGGGCAATCCGCATTTGCGCTATTCTGGTTCAGCGAAAGTTATTTTAAATGAAGTCACCAGCAGCAAGAGCAGTGCCTTGAATGGTCCAGGAGAGGTTTTTGGGCATCAAGCCGATGTGATTATAGCCAATCCCAATGGGATAAGCTGTGATGGTTGTGGCTTTATCAATACGCCACATGCGACCTTAACCACAGGTGTTCCAGAAATTGATGCGAGCGGTTTTTTGAAAGGCTTTGAGGTGCGAGGTGGGGACATCACCTTTGGAGCAAAGGGAGCAATTTTTTTCTCAGGTCAAGGGGCTGTTGATATTGTTGATATTGTCTCACGCACGGTGCATTTTGAAGGAGCTGTTGCGGGCAAGGAGATTGGAGTGACAGCTGGGACAGGTCATTTTGATTATGCGTCTCGGCAGATGAAAGAGCTTACCGATATTACCGGCAAACCGGAATATGCGATAGATGGGTCAGCCTTGGGTGCTTTGCAGGCGGACCAGATTAAACTTGTAGCAACAGAAAAAGGCGTTGGCGTTCGGATGCGTCATAATATGGCGGCGAATGCGGGTCAGTTGCATCTTTCTGCTGATGGAAAAATCTTTCTGAAGAATGTTTTTGGTCATGGAGGCGTTTTGCTGAAATCAAAAAGCAATACCCTTCAGGCAAAGCACATCATTTCGAAAAAGGATGTTAAAATTATTGCGGGCAACGACATTTATTATGATCAGATTGACGGCTATGGCACAGCAACACTAATATCGGTGTCTGGAGAGATTAGTGTTGAGAATGTGCTGTCTGTGCGTGGAGATGTTAGATTGACGGCAAAGAACCTAAATTTGAGCAATGATCGTTCTCATATTTATACACCGCAAACGCTGTTTTTAAATGCGGATCATATTGATGTCTCAGGCAGCACTTTGATTTATGGAGGTTTAGATTTCAACAGCACAAATGCTCTTGAGCTTCACAAAGCATCGCTGAGAGCGATCACTGAAGCGGGTGGATCTGAAGACATTGTTTTTATTGCTCCGAGTTTTATAGCTGATAAGGACACCTCTGTTTTAGCTGCTAGAGATCTGACAATAAAAACAGTTTTTTTTGAAAATAGCGGTCAATTAGCAGCGGGGCATGATTTTGCCTTTACCGTGATGGGTGATGCTACTAACAGCAAAACGGGTTTTATCTATGCAGGGAGCAATGGTGCTCTCAAAGTCAAAGGTGCTTTTTTGAATGATTTTGGTACCATTTTGGCAGAGCGTAATTTGTTGTTCGTCAATGCACAAGGCACCGGAAAGAGCCTTTCCTTTGTCAACAAAGCAGGTTTTGTTCAAGCAGGCGGAAACTTAACCATAAAAACAAACAGTTTGAAAAATGAAGCCGATAGTACACCTGTGGTGAACACTAAAAAAATTGAAAGCAATCTCTTTGCATTTGAAAAGCCCGACAATTATTCTTCGCTTAATGAAGAGGGGCTCTTTAACAAAAAAACATTGGATCTTTGGAGTAAAGGGGACATTAATGATCCTTTCCTAGAACACAGAGAATTTATCTTGGAAGAAGCGCTTTGGGGTAAAAAAGAAAGAACCTATGGAAAATTAACTTTGAATGGTGGAACAGTCTACAAGGCATTCACTTGGAAAATCGCAGCGGCAGATGGAAAAAATCGCATGCAAACGTATGTATGGAATGATTGGTCATACATGACAGAAAAAACTGTTACACAGAGGTTTTCGCATAAGCCAACCGTTCAGGGTATTCTTCAATCTGCAGGTGATCTTATTATTCATGCGGATAACATTGATAATCTTTATAGCATTGTGGAAGCGGGAGGAAACGCTAATATTTATGCTGATGTGCTGACAAATTTAGGCGCAACAACTTATAAAAATACCTATCTAGGTTGTAAAGCAGGCACGGATAATTGCTATGCCTATAATGCGGATGGAAGTCGCAATAGCGCTTTAGATCTAGCAAATGATACTTTTCGCCATACCGGTTCAGTAGCTACAGATACCGTTTCTGCTCTTGTTCGCGCGCGGGGCACTCTCAATTTGGTGGTCGATCAAATAAACAATAAGGCAGCGGAAGGTTCCATTTCAGGAAGTGCTCATTTTAAAGCAAAGGCGGTTGCGGGTAATCCATTAGAAGCATTGAAAAGCCTAACAGCAGCTAGTGGTGGTTTATTTACCCAGAAAATCAATCGTGACGCTTTTTCCAATGGAAGTGATTTGCCTTTATCAAAGCTCCAATCTGGTGGAGATGATGGCACTTTGCCCAAACAAAATTTTCTTTATGAAACTCAAACAGATTTCTTTGATGTCAGCAAGTTTTATGGCGTCTCTTATTATTTAAAGAGAATTGGTTACAATCCTGATCGGGAGATTTTTTTCTTAGGCGATGCGTATTTCGAAAAGAAATTGATTGAAAAACAAATGCGTGATCTTGTTGGTCAAGGTTTAGGAAAAGGCTCTTTTATTCCTGGAAGTGATGCCATTGAACAAGTCAAAACCTTACTTGACAAGGGAGTTGATTATGTAAAATCCCATCATCTCCCCTTTGGTGAGGCTTTAACACCAGAACAATTGGCTTCTCTAGAAACTCCTATGGTTATTTATACGCGCCAAAAAGTGAAGGGTATGGATGTTTATGCGCCCGTACTTTATATCCCAGAAAAAGAGAGAGCGTCTTTTGTTTCTGCTGGTGCTTTGATAACAGGAAAGAATGTGGATCTTATCGCCAAGAATATGAGCAATTCAACGATAAATAATTCAGGGCGGGTTGAGGCATCACACCAATTGTATATCAAGGGTGGTAATATTCTCAATCATGGAGGGCATTTAACTGCCGGTGATAATATTGTTTTGGTTGCTGATAAAAACATTCTTTTTGAAACAGGGCATACCACTGTAGATAGCATCAAGACAGCATTAAAAACTGATGCAATTTTTGCAGGTGGTAACGCTGTTGCCAGCGCAAAAAAAGATGTGACAGCTTCAGGAGTGTGTATCACAACAAGGAGGGGATTGGCGTTGTCAGCAGAACAGGGCACTTTGTCTGTAGGATCAACAGCTACCACCAACCGCATGGGACAGTGTGATTCCGTCGGACAGTATCCATCAAAAGTGAGTTCTGGAAGCTTGATGGTACTTTTAGCAGGGAAAGATTTGAATGTTGCAAGTTCTTGTATTCAAGCCCACGATACTCTGCGCTTACAAGCAGAGGGAAATGTTTCGATAGAGGCTATACACAATAGTATAAATAATAATACTCATGGTGAAACATCACGCCTAGTGTTGCACAAAGCTTCTTATTTGAGTGCTGGAAAAGATATCTCTGTCAAATCCGGACGAGATATTCATGTTGCTGCTTCCACTTTAAACGCTGAGGGTTATATTGCTCTTGGAGCACAAGGGGAGGTAACTGTAGGGGCAAGAAAAGATGAAATGGCGTATCATCTTCAAACGCAAAACATGACAATTGACAGGCATGTGTCAGCTTTTGTTGGGGCATCCATTAAAGCTGGGGGTGATATTATAGCTGTTGCGGGGAAAGATGGAAAACAGCATGATCTCACCATCACGGGGAGCACTGTTACCTCTGATGGCAAAGTTGGGCTGAAAGCCAGCAATGATATTCTTATCAGCAATACAGAAAATAGCTTACAGCGTGAGGTATCACTTCACACAACTGGTGGAGTGTTTGGTGGCAGTAAATCAGTCCATCACAATGTTGCAAATGCGCAAATAGTGAGCGCAAATATCTCAGGGAGTAAAGGAGCAGCATTGGATTCAGGGAGACATACTCAATTCGTTGGATCAGCACTTGTTGCTGGTACAGCAGAGGAAATGAAAAATGTAACAAGTCAAGGTAGTTTGGCGGCTAATATTTTCATTGTGTCTGGCGGTAACATTATCATAACAGGAGAGCAAGAGCAGTTTAATCAGCAAAAAGGACTGTCAAAAAGTAGATTTTTGAGAGGGCAATTTTCAAACCAATTTCAGAAACAGTCAACAACGCTCTCTTCTGGTTTTACTGCAAAGGGTAATATTGTTATGGAGGCAAAAGAGGATACGATGATTTCAGGGTCAAAACTCTTTGCTGGTCAAGATATTACTGTAACTGGAGCCAGTGTTTCAGTCATTGGAACGGAAGAGCACTATAACGTTCAATCAGAAAAGCGTAAGTCTGGTCTTGGGGTTGGTTCAAACTCTAGCTCTTTATCACTATGGGGGAGAAAAGCGCAAACACAAACAGACAAAACAGGTACACATAAAGGAACTTCAATAGTTGCTGGTGGTACTGTCAACATCATTGCAGAAAAATCAGATTTGATAGTGGAAAGTTCTGACCTTGCAGCAAGCAGAGACCTTATTTTTTCCGCTGCGCATGATATTAGTGTTATTGCTGGGCACAAAAGCCATTCGATGAATTTTGAAGAAAAGTACTCCGATTTTGGTATTCATTTTAAAGAAAATCGTAGCAGTGTCTCACTCGGTGTTGGAATCGCTTCATCGACAGACAAAGCGCATAAAGAGGAAAATTTCGCGAATCAAGCTGGCTTTGCAGCAGGACGAGATGTGCAGATCAACGCAAAACATAATGCTCATTTGCAAGCAACAGATATTTTGGCTGACCGTGATGTCAAGGTTTATGCAGGCAATGATGTCACGCTGTTGGCAAGCCATAATGTTTTTAACGCTAACGAAATGCACGACACTTTGTTTGCAGGAGTTAAAGCTGTTGTCAACGCTGATTTTTTGAGCACTGTACAGGATGTGGGAGATGTAGCAACGCATTTTAAACATGGAGAGAGTAAAGACAAAATTAATAACGGTACTATTGCCAGCACCAAAGGCAAAAATCTTTACAATGGGATAAAGAGTGAAACAACAAAAGATACTTTTCTTAATACAGCAAATGTTCCCTACAGCATTATAACAGGTTTTAAGTCTGATAAGACAGAGGCATCTTCTCATGCCTCAATGGCGGTCACGGACAAAATAGAAGCTAAGCGTGTTGTCAGTATTGAAGCTAACAAAGGGAATCTTTATGATTTTGGAGCAGATGTTATTATTGGTGTAAATTCTACTTATATCCCAAACAATGATGAGTATAATAATGAACACAATAGAGAAATCATCCTGAAAGCAGGACAGAACATCACTCTTGAAAGTGCGCAAAATGTGCAAAAAAGCACAGCTAAATCGCGAAGCGCTTCCATCAATGTTGGATACAGCTATGGAAATAGTAGTATAAGTTTGATGGGTAATGGCTTTTTCAACCAGCAAAAGAAGTCTGACGAGAGTGTTCAACACAAGAATAGCCATCTTTCAGGTACGGGGAACATTCGCATCACCAGTGAGGCAGATACAACATTGAGTGGTGCTGTTGTTGCTGGAAAGAGTATAAAAACCAATATTGGCGGCGATTTTACTATTGCTAGCCGTAGTGATAATGGTCAAACATTTAACGCTCAGCAATCTGCTTTTGTTCATTATCATGGCGAAGAAAAGGATGATGCAGTAAATATAAACGGCAATTGGCTGAAAAACAAATCGTCAAGCTATTATGAGAACGTTCTAGAACAATCGGGGATTAAAGTCGGTAAGCAAGGCTTTGATATGACTGTTACAGGGAAAACAACTCTCACCAGTGGCATCATTGACAGCATTGCCTCCGCGGATAAAAACACTTTGACAACAGCGACTATAACGACCAGTGATATTGCTAACAGTGCAAAGGCTCAAGCGAACAGCGATGAGATCAGCATTGCAGCGGGTGGAGCATTGCAACAGGGCAAATATGGTACTGCAAAAAACCTTGCCAAAAATGCTTTTGACCACGGGAAATCTCATGATTCAGTAGATGGAGAAACCAAGTCTGCTATCAGCAACGGTACGGTTATCATTACAAATGAAACCGAACAGAAGGCGTTGACGGGGCAAATGGCCGACCAAACGATAGCCTCTCTTAACCGCAATACAACTGAAGCTCATCAGGGTATAGAACGGTTGGATGTAGAAGAACTGGAACATATAGCCCGAGAAAACCGCGAAATGAAAACACAATTGTTGGAAAAAGGATTTCAATATAGTGATGAAGCTTATAGAACAATGTTTATTAAAGAGCATCCTATCGCTATTATTGATCGCGATGAAAAGGGAAAGATTATCTATTTAAAAGATAAAAAGGGGTGGGTTTTTCCTCAATATCATTATTTAACACCTGAGGAAAAGCAAAGTTTACAGGCAGGATCTGATGGTAAAATCCATATTTTTATCAACGGAATTTTTACTTCGGCAAATAAAGCGGCTGCTTATACACTTCAGCATGCAGACAATAAGAATGAACCACACTATTTTGTACATTTCCCCAAAAGCAACACAGTCTTATCAGAGCTTATGATAGCGGGGTATCAGAAGTTTATGGAAAATAACTTTTTTGGTCTAAGCAATTCGACAAGGAAAGTGCAGACTCTAATGACTCTCCATGGCAATGATGGGTTGCATTTTGATGCCTATAGTCGTGGTAGCATGACAGTGGGCAATGCACTGCAATCTTTAGATCAAAAGGGCAGAAATAGGTTAGCGGGAAAAACAACGATCAATCTTTTTGCACCGGCTTTTAACGCTCAAGCCATGGCGGATACGTTAGAGAGATTGAGTGATGGCAAAAAAACGAGTGTCGGTTTAGAAAATCACAAATATGACTTTGTTGGAAGATGGATTGGAGGAAACCCTTATACCTTCGAACAGATACCTGCTGGCAGTAACGGGTTGATAGAGACATTCAAAATAATAACTGATTCTATCAGTGTTCATAATTGTCTTGGAAGTGGGAAACCAAGATGTACGCAGCTCTATGGTTTACCTCATCGTGTACAAATTCATTCGAGGAAGGAAAAATGAAACAAACTTTAAAATTATGAATGCAATAGTTTTGTTAACTATCATGGATGTCAGTTTAATAAGCCTTTTGTAGGGTACTTTGAGTATATGAGAGAAATCTAGTGCAGACTCTGCTGAGGCAGCAAAAGTACTGTTAGAATGTGGTTGATCAGCGCCGTATGATTTTGATAAAGAAAATAAAAATCTAATCAACAATGTGTGGGAAAGCATTGAGGTTTGTACGCTCCAAGCAGGATTCCGCTATAAAGATAAAAAGGGAAGGTGGTATAAAAATTATTTATAAAGCCGAAAACTTTTCCATTTTTCATCCTAGCGCTGTTATTCTACAACGAAGTGTCAAAAAGCGCTTAAATAGCATCCATTGTAAAAAATATAAAAATAGTCTTAAATGCCAGACTTAAGCCTTGTTGCTGGTATTAATTAACAATCCCCACACTCTTGCTTTTATGAGAGTGCAAGGTTGTTTTTTTATTCATCATTCGCACTATATCCATAGTTATCTTGGACAGCGGGAACAAAAAATATTAATAGGCTTACAAGCCGTTTCATTGTAAACAAACCCATTGAAGGAAGGGGAAAATGAAAAAAATCTTGAAATTATTGGGTGGAATAGCTCTGCTAACTATGGTTGGATGTATTAATCAACCACCTCCATCAACTTCAGCATTATGGGAAAAATCCGGTGCCGATCAGTCCATGATTCAACAAGCATTGTCAAAATGTGGATGGAAACCGATTTATTTTTCTCCTCAAGATATGAATTCGTATGCGAGTGAATTTGCCTCAGTTTATGAGTGCATGAAAAAAGCAGGGTATCGGTATAAATTGCAAGATTCAAAGGGGATCTATTTTACACAATCTCCGAAAAGTGATTCTTTTTTAGCAAATCTCATGATAGCGGGATATCAGCAGTTTATGGATAATGATACCTTTGGTGTGACCAATGCAACGAAAAAGGAACGTGCTTTGATAACGCATTTTGAGAATGATAGAAAACGTCAACAAATGAAAAAAGCTTTACAAAAGCGACCATCAGCGTCACGCGCATCCTCAAAGAAGTAAGCGGATGAAAAACACAAATGGGTGAGAGAGCTAAAAACAATGGCTCTCTTAACTCAATTCTAGGTGAAGTTGTTTAGCTTCCAGATTGGCAATGCTATCATTGACGTCTAGACTGTGTGGATATTCCTTTTTGTCATTATGTATAAAAACCTATTCGATATAAAAAACGGTTTTGCTAACCCACAATGGTTTGTTGTCAGTAGAATTGGCTTTGATGAATAATTGACTTTGATTACTCTTAATTTCAGAATGGCACCCCCTATCACTGTATCTTAGGTTATTATCTGGAGATCAACAGTATTACGCAAGCCATTTTGCGTAAATACTCTCTTATCTTATAGTCTATTTAGGGATAATGCTTTCATCTTTGTACGAGGTAAAGGCTGCAGCGTCGTTAAAGAACATTTTCGAAATTGATACATTAACTATTTATGAAGCATGGGCACTAAAGGAGCTTTGCTTTGATCCAAAGGTTCTTTTTGCATATTCAATTTTTTATTTAGCTATTGATCGCTTTGATATCGAAATTGGGTACATCGGCAGATGTATATTGGTGAGCATTGCTCTAGACTTTCTTTGTTGTCAAAGAGATTTATGTTATCTTATTTCATACAAATCCCATCTTTTTGTATCTTTTGATAAAAACAATTTGTGTATATTTTTTTAATACAACTTCTATGTTTTTATCATTTTCTAAAAAATGAGTTAATTTTTTTATATTCAATTCTTTTCAAAACTTGCGCTCCAGAGCGCTTTTCGTTCTCAATATATTGAGACTGTTTTTTGGTATTTTGCATTACCGTAACGGTTTTTGGGCAATTTTAAAGGACGCAAGCGTAAATTGTGATTTTTTATTCTCGCTTTACATAAAATACATAACGAGTTATGCTCATATTTTATAGAGCAGATAAGCAATAGAAATTATTAGTTTGTTTTTACTTATTGGATTTAAAATCGTAGTTTTGTGCCTACATTTTTTGTTTTTTTAAAAAAAGTTTGAAGAGGGATAATGATTAGAGTGTCTAAAAATCGCTTGTGTTCGTACGTTTTTGCAGCAGCTATTTTTTCTTTTTTACCAAATATAGATGTTGAAGCACGTTCTTCTTCATCCGTATCAGTTTCATGCGATGAAAGACAATTACCTTATAGATGCAGGGATGGTGCGAAACATATAATAAGTGATAAAGCGTACAGAATCGTTATGCCTTTTGGAAAAAAGGTTGCGCTTTCTGGAGAAAAGAATGGAGGTAAAGATTCTCTTATATCATCTGCTGTCATAGTCGCAGAGGCGCCAAATACAGTTATCCAGGCAATGCGTGTACACGTTGAAAGTACGGAGGATATGGAAGGTACTCATGGTGTAATTGCATTGCAAGGCGGGGAAGTTGTTTTAAGCGATTCAACTTTTAACAATGTATCAACAGGTTTTAGGGCTGATAAGGGAACAATTGAGCTCAATCGTGGATCGATCAAGGCTTTTCAGGTAGGTGTTTATGCAGAGAAGCAAGAAACATCTGTTCTTTTAACGAATACCAAAATTAAGATAGAAGGTCAGGGCATTGGCCAAGAGGCCGCCCTTTTTAGTGGTATTGATGCGCGTATTCAGATGACGGGAGGATCTATTGATGTAACGAATGCGACGGCTCTTTATGTGGGGACAAGGGGGAGTACAATTTTAGATGGTGTTACCATTACTTCAAAAAGCCAAAGAACGGTGGATAAAGAAAACCAAAATAAAGAAGGTGATGTTTCCCATACAGTCTTAAATGTAAATCCGCATGGTTTACTTTCTTTAAAGGACACCAAGATTATTGCTGCCGATGTTGGTGTTTTACGGGTCGGATTAGATCCTAACGCACAATCAACCGTCAACCAAGAAGAGAATATTTTAATTTCGCGGGTTAATATTGAAGATTCAACAATTGCGTTGACAGGTAACAAGTATGGTATGCACTTTGATAAAAATGAAGGAAATCATGAATATGAAAAAGGAATAGTCTTTTTGAAAAAGACGACTTTTGAGGTACCAGATGGTACGGTTATTCATAGTAATAAGAGTAGTGGTTATATTGCATTAACAGCAGATACAACGATTTCCGGTGATTTATTATTAACAGCTGAGAACGGGTCTTCTATGGCCGTTTTGGCTGCTTCTTCTTCACTTATAGGAGGCACCCGTGTTGCTGATGATTCTATAGCTGAACTTTATTTGACGGAAGGATCAAAATGGATTTTAACAAAAAGCAAAGACATAAATCAGCAAGTCTTGAACGGTGTAATTTCGTCAATTTCGTTTGTAAAACTTTCTGATAGCATTATAGCCTTCGAACCTCCAATATTTCAGGAGTATCAGACACTTCATATTGGAAAAGGAGGGGAAGAAGCTTATAGTGCGCAGGGTAATGCACGTCTTTATCTCAATACCTATCTCAATCCTGATGGTTCGCTCAATAATCAAAAGACTGATCGACTTTTGATTCATGGTGATGTTTCTGGAAAAACGACAGTCTATGTGCAATTTGTTGCAGGCTCTCAGAGAGAGAGTGCAGGCAGCGAAGATGCACAAAGTATTTCAATTATTCAAGTCTCTGGAAAAGCAGCTGAAGATTCTTTTCAGTTGAGTAGTGCTTATATCGCGTTGGAAGGTTTGCCTTACCAATATTATCTCCACGCGTATGGTCCAGATTCTTCTTTGGGGAATGCACAGGCTGCTCAAAGATTAGTTAAAGGCGACGGAGATTTTTGGGATTTCCGCCTTGAGAGTAAATACGTTCAGTCTTCTTCCGTTGCATCTATTGCATCTGTTGCACCTGATTCTGAATCAAAGGTGAGGGATGTTGTACCCCAAGTTCCAACCTATCTTCTTTTACCCAATGTTTTATTTCATGCTGGATTGGTGGATATCAGAAATCAAAACGAACAGTTGAGAACTATGCGATCTGTTTCCAGTAGACTGCTCAAAAACAATGAACCGCTTGCTTTTTTTGTTCAGGGGTATGGCGGAAGTTATCGTTATATTTCAGATCTTTCCGTATTTGAATATGGATACGCAGGCAAGTTCGACTATCACGCTGTAGAGACAGGCGTTTTGCTCAAAACAATAGAGAGCGCACACGGTATTACATCCTTTGGGCTTACGGGAACTTACGGAAAAATTTCTTTGAATCCTTTGGATGTTGAACAAAGTCAAAAAAGCACATTTAATAAGTGGTCAGTTACGGCGTATGGTAGCATGATGCATGATGCAGGTTTTTATGTGGATGCTTTTTTGTCTTATGGTTTATTCAAAGGTGATATTTTTACCCGTGCATGGGGAAAAACAGCAACGTTAAAAGCAAATCCTTTGAACATTTCTTTATCTGCTGGAAAAGGATTTACGATAGGGGATAAAAGTCTTGTTTTTGACCCGCAGGTTCAGCTTATTTATCAACATCTTCAATTTCATAAGGCTCATGATATTGATGGTTTTGATATTGAGATGGGAAAATTGAATCAATTGCTCATGCGTGTTGGTGGGCGTTTAACCAAGACGCTAGCAGTCTCTAAAGAGAATCGCATCATCTCTTTTTATGGAAAGCTTCATTTTGCACATGGTTTTAGAGAAAAACAATTTGTGCATTTTAAAGATGCTTTTCAGTTAGGATCCTTTGGTTCTTCTTTAGAAACTGGATTTGGCATCCATTCAAAACTGTCTTCAAAGATTACACTTTACAGTGATTTAATCTACCAGCATAAGCTTAGCAAGGCAGGTTTTTCTGGAATTCGTTTTTCTGGTGGATTGCATTATCGCTTTTAATCGCTTTGAAAAGCTATAAGTAAGATTATAGCTTATATTATTTTTATTCTACCGTAGAATGGTTAAGTATAAGATGCACAAAATGTACTAGAATAAACTCTTAAAGTGCCTGACATCTTGCTAAGAATTGTGCTCACTAAAATGCAGTAACATTGGGGCTAACAGATAGTATAGAGGCTTTCTGCGCGATGAAATGTTGTGAATGTCTATGCATTGAGACGATTTATTAGAGGCATTTTACTCCTTTCTTAAACGTTTTTTTATCCACACACCGATCCCGCTTGTGATAGGCAAACGAATGTTTTTTGATTCATTATAAGAGGGGCTGAAATAAGAGATCTTACTATATTCGGGACTCTCATTCAACATGTAAAACAATTATTATCTTTATAAATCAATGTGTTATTATGGTGAAATGAGATCAGATAATCATCTGAGCAATAAAAGGATCAACCAGTGCGTACGCACAAGACAAGAGCAAAAAAACTGATTTTAATGACGGTATGAGTATATTTCTTTATATTTTTTGTTAATCAAGAGAAGAATATCAACTTTTCCGGTGAATAATACATTTTATTTTATGCTTTTGTTAATAGAAAACGATGATTAAACTTTTTAAAAGTATTATAAATATTATTATTTAATTAAAGTATAAAATTATATATACATAATGCATTTATAGATTTATTCGTATTTTTATTTCTAATATTTTAAAATTGTGTTTGACTTTTTTCTAAATCGTATGATAGCAGATTTAAAACGTATCATAATAATACGTTTTTTATAATTTAAGAGGAGAACAAAATAGGTAGTTCAAGCTCATCACGTGATTGTAGTCCTTCGGGTTATTGGGGGGATAAAATCAACAGGACAATTAGGAGCAGCGTTAGGAGCGTCTGTTGGATCAGTAAGAGGAGGAGCGGTGGGAGCAGTCGTAGGATTAGGTGCGACAGTCGCAACAAATGGTTTAGCTGCACCGTTGATCTTCTCGTCTGCTTCAAATGGTGTAACAATAGGTACTACGGGTGGCGCTTTCAACGGCGGTTTATTGGGAGCAGCTGTAGGAGTTGCGCGTCATGCTTATCTTTGTCTAGAATAATTTATGAAATATTTAGCAATATATCTCTAAAGTTATAGTAATGTTATGGTAGACATATTATCAATAAATGTCTCTACACATTTTTATTAAATATCTTTAATTCAAAATATATTAATATATAATATTCTATTTTAATTTGAAATATTTATGTGTAATTTAATTATATTTATATATTTTTATAAATTAACTTTTACTAATTGATGGTAGTCTATAAAATTAGTATCAATTATAATTATTGTGTATTTTATAATATATTTTTGACTTTATTATTTAATAAATAATTAAATATATATTTTTTTATAAACGTAAACAATATTTCTATTTTTTTAACTCTACACAGTGGATAATGAAATCTTCATGTCAGGCAAGTTGGTGCTATTGGTGAATGTTATTGAAATATATGTATATTTTAGTTTTTAATTGTTATGGTGGGCATTGTTGATGTGGATGGAATTTATTAATTTTATTGTATAGTTGTTGCATTCAATCCTAATTGTAATTACTGTTATATTTTCAATTTTTTTTGTAATATGAAACCAAAGGTTACAGTAAAAAATAGACTAAGAAAAAGCTGTTATCACTAGTAAAATTATTTTTATAACTATGTCAATAACGTCTTTTATTACATTAATTATTCTTATATTTTATTATTTATTATAATTGATATTATTATATTGTATAAAATTGATTTCTCTTATTTTTAAATATTAATAAGCTTATTTTTCAAATTTTGGCTAACGGGATAAAGAGCAAAATGAAGTTTCACATCCTCCTTTTTAATAAACAAAGTATGAACTATACGGATGTTATTTCTTATCGGTGATAAAAAATAATGCAATTGATGATATAGAGATTAAAAAGACTAATTTTTTGTATGCAGTTCATATCTTCTTACAAGAGATTTTTTAGAAAATTATAACGGAAGAAAAATGAGTTCTGAAAAGATGTTGAGAATTTATAATGAGATCTTCCATTAATGCTAACGCTTTTGTATTTTACAATCATTAAGCACATGTAAATTTCATCCCCAAATTTCGTTTAAAATCCATAGGTAACCTTTTTCTGATTTGTTATCCAATAACTGTATTGATGTATAACAAAAGCATTTGAGATAACGAAATATTACAGCAGAAAATGCTTTGAATTAATATACAAAACACTGATTTCTTACTGACTAAACCATCTATGCATATCAAAGTTACAGAATTATTTTTTCCTATTGAAAATACGCATTTGAGCTAATTTTCGTGATTGATATCTTTTCTACGATGAAAAGGGTATAAGCTGTGATTTCGATATTCAAAAACTTTTTATGCCAATCAAAAAAATATGTGACGATAAAGACTTAGAGTTATAAAAACTCTCTTCTTATGAACTGAAGAAGCGCCACGTTTAGCAATACAAATATTTGCAAAAAAATGGTTTTATCAGGCGTTATTTCATTTCTTTGTGGTTTACAATTTTTTTTATCATTTTATCTTAAGCTAGAGGGAATGTGTATAAATTTTTATTTGTCTATTTTATCTCAAAAGGGTGGAGTTATATTAATGTCAAAAAAAGTCATGATCGTGGAAGATAACGAACTGAATATGAAATTATTTCGTGATCTTGTAGAGGCGAGTGGCTATGAAACCGTCGAAACCCGTAATGGTCTTATGGCATTAGAATTAGCTCGTTCATCAATGCCCTCTCTTATCCTTGTGGATATCCAGTTACCTGAGGTATCAGGGATAGACGTTATTAAACAATTAAAAGAAGATGAGGAACTTAGATCTATCCCCATTGTTGCGGTAACAGCTTTTGCTATGAAAGGGGATGAAGAAAGAATTCGTGCAAGTGGATGTGAAGAATACATGTCAAAGCCTATTTCCGTCCCTCATTTTATCACAATGGTAAAGCATTTTTTGGATTGAAGCTATGCTAAAGAATGGTAGAAAAAGTGAATGAGGGAATTGAAGTTGTATTACGAATATTTTTGTAAACGAGCGCGTAGGTAGATCTGAACTACTGAAGTACAGATCATAAATGCTGGTTCAAGCTTTCCAATCATTTCCGATCAACTTTTTTTTAGCTCTTATCTATCAGGAAAAAATGATCGTTTTATTTCCTTAAATTTTTCTCACGATAGAGAAGGGCAGGCTACCATGTTTTCTTTAAAAAACTGCTTTAACAAGCATAAAGCCCCGCCAAAACGGGGCTAGATGTATTGCACAAAAAGTTGAAATTAGCGCTTTGAGAATTGGAAAGAACGACGCGCCTTTGCTTTACCATATTTTTTACGTTCAACAACACGACTATCACGGGTAAGAAAGCCTCCCTTTTTCAAGATCGTACGAAGTTCTGGCTCGTAATAGGTTAAAGCTTTGGAAATACCATGGCGCACCGCACCGGCTTGTCCAGAAAGACCACCGCCGGCAACGGTTGCAACAATATCGAATTGGCTATCCCTATTGGTTGCAACGATTGGCTGCCGAAGAATCATTCGAAGAACAGGACGCGCAAAATATTTGTCGAATTCCTTATTGTTAATGATGATTTTCCCAGAGCCTGATTTGATCCATACGCGAGCAACAGCATCTTTACGTTTCCCTGTTGCATAGGCACGTCCTCGTGAATCAAGCTTTTGCACATGAACAGGAGCGATATTTTCATTGGCTTCTACAATATTTGTTACTGCACCAAGCTCAGAAAGAGAATTAATTTCAGCCATAATCAAGCAATCCTTTTGTTTTTGCGGTTTAAAGCACCAACGTCAAGAGCTTCGGGCTGTTGTGCCGCATGCGGGTGTTGGCTTCCAGCATAAACACGTAAATTTTTCAATTGGCGACGACCAAGTGGTCCACGAGGAATCATGCGCTCCACGGCTTTTTCAACAACGCGTTCAGGAAAACGTCCTTCAAGAATTTGGCGTGCTGTGCGTTCTTTGATCCCACCAATATATCCGGTATGCCAATAATATTTTTTATCTGTATATTTTTTTCCGGTAAGAGCTATCTTATCTGCATTGATCACAATAACATTGTCACCATCATCAACATGTGGAGTAAATGTAGCTTTATGTTTGCCCCGTAAGCGGTTAGCAACGAATGTGGCAAGACGACCTAAAACGAGGTTCTCTGCGTCAATAATAACCCATTTTTTCACCACTTCAGTTGGCTTTTGTGAAAAAGTTGCCATAGAAGTATCCTTTATTAAAACCCTTTCATAGTAAGGGCATTTTTTGTTGCTTTGCGTTGAAAATTGTTACCATAGCGATATTTAACGCATGTTATTTGCTCTGATATAATGTCTTTTGATGTACGTCAAGAGAAAATAAAAACTTATAAAACAGAGCCTTATAGTTGAGGTATTATAATACTACATTTTTGTGTTATTTATGCACATTTTAAGCTAGAACGGATATTCCGAAAGAGCACTTTATTTCTAACTGTTGATTGTATTTTATTCGCTTTCATTGTAAAACGAGCGATGATGCAGCATCCCCGTTATTTTCTCAATGTTGAATCTTCTGCTTGCGGTCAGGCTTGGTTAGATGCCCTTGATATTCGAGGAATAAATAATGCGCGCGCTATTTCTCAAAAATTTGGTTTTCCAGATGCGTTAGCGCGCGTTCTCTCGGCAAGAAATGTGGATGAATCTGAAGCTGTTGCTTTTATCAATCCAACGTTGCGTGATTTAATGCCTGATCCAAAAAGCTTTACGGATATGCAATGCGCAGCAGAGCGCATTGTTAAAGCTATTTTGAATCAAGAAAAGGTTGCCGTTTTTGGTGATTATGACGTTGATGGTGCTTGTTCATCGGCACTCGTAGCGCGCTTTTTCCGTTATTTTGATATGGAAATAAAAATTTATATTCCTGATCGTATTGTTGAAGGATATGGTCCAAATGAACAAGCAATGAGAATGCTCGTGCAAGAAGGTGCCCATTTGATTATCACCGTTGATTGTGGCGCAAACAGTCCAGATGCAATAAAAGCAGCAAGGCTTGTAGGTGCTGATGTTATAGTTTTAGATCATCATCAAATGTCAGAGGTTCATCAGGAAGCTGTTGCTCTTGTCAACCCCAATCGCCCTGATGATTTTTCTGGACAGGGGCATCTATGTGCTGCTGGTGTTGTCTTTGTTACATTAGCATGGGTTCATCATTTGTTGCGGAAGAAAAACTTTCCAGGGAAGCTTCCTGACCTTTTAAGTATGCTTGATCTTGTTGCATTGGCGACCATATGTGATGTTGTTCCGTTACAAGGTGTTAATCGCGCTTTTGTAGTTAAAGGGCTTCAAGTTGCTCGTTCTATGCATAATCTCGGGATAGCAGCTTTAACTAAAGTTGCGCGTATAGGTGAGCCGCTTAATAGTTTTCATTTAGGTTTTTTGTTAGGTCCTAGAATTAATGCAGGAGGCCGTATTGGAGATCAGGCTTTGGGAGCACGTTTGCTCTGCTGTGATGATAAAGATGAAGCTAACAAAATAGCAGAACAATTGGATCAGCTTAATCAAGAACGCCAAGAAATGGAGGGTATTCAATTAGCACAAGCAGAATCTTATATTGATTCTTTCTACCAAGAGCGAGAAACACCGTTGTCACTTGTCATTGCTCATCAAGAATGGCATCCGGGAATCATTGGTATTCTTGCATCTCGCTTAAAAGAGCGTTTTTTTTGTCCTGTTTTTGCAATTGCTTTGAAAGAAGATGGAAGCGCGGTAGGATCTGGGCGCTCAATGAGCGGTATAGATTTAGGAGAACTTGTTCGTGAAGCTGTTGCATTAAATTTATTAGAAAAAGGGGGGGGGCATAGTATGGCAGCTGGAATCACAATCCAATCGACAAAAATTGACAATTTTCGAGAGTGGCTGGAAGAAAAAGTTTCTTTAAGGGTTTCTGAGTTGCATGCTAAAAGGTCTCTTAGTATAGATGGTTGCCTTTCTGCTTCTGGAGCCAATAAAGCGCTTTTTGATATGATAGAAAAAGCAGGACCATTTGGTTCAGGGAATACAACGCCTGTCTTTGTCCTTCCCTCTCATCGGTTAATAAATTTGAGTGAGGTGGGGAAAGGACACCTTCGTCTTGTTATCTCTAGTATGGAAGGAAAAAAACTACAAGGAATAGCGTTCCGTGCGGTGGGAACATCGCTTGGTTATTTCCTTTCTGAAAACATTGGTGAAATGATCCATTTGGCTGGGAATCTTAGTTTGAATTACTGGAATGGAACTATCAATCCACAACTGCGCGTCATTGATGCAGCAGCAGTGGTTTGAGAGGAATATTTTTTTAAAATCATATATCTAGATTAGAAGCAAAAGTAGAGTTTTCTTGTATGAATCGAAACCGTGCTTCTGGCTTTGTCCCCATGAGACTTTCTACTATATGTTTCGTTTCTTGCATTTCTACAGCGTCAATAGAAATGCGTAACAGTGTACGCTTTTGAGGATGCATAGTGGTTTCTTTAAGCTGTTCAGCGCGCATCTCTCCAAGCCCTTTGAAACGCCCAATTTCGATTTTAGCTTTTCCAGTAAATTCACTCTTTAGCAATTCGTCTTTATGGGTATCATCACGTGCATAAGCGACTTTTCCTCCTTGTGAGATTCGGTAAAGGGGGGGCACGGCAAGGTATAAATGTCCCTGACGAATAAGATCAGGCATCTCTTGAAAGAAGAAGGTAATGAGAAGTGAGGCAATATGAGCACCATCAACATCCGCATCCGTCATAATGATAATACGTTCATATCTGAGATCTTTTTCGCGATACTTAGAGCGCGTTCCACATCCAAGGGCAAGTATTAGATCACTAATTGTTTGGCTTGAATTCATTTTCTCGTGTGCAGCACTGGCCACATTTAAGATTTTTCCACGAAGAGGTAAAATTGCTTGGTTTGCTCTATTCCGTGCTTGTTTAGCAGAACCACCGGCAGAGTCACCTTCAACAATGAACAATTCAGCACCAGCGGCAGAGTTTTGGCTACAATCTGCGAGTTTGCCGGGTAGACGTAATTTACGCACAGCAGTTTTTCGACTTATTTCTCTGTCTTGGCGCCGTTTAACGCGCTCTTCAGCACGTTCAATAACCCAATCAAGAAGTTTTGTTGATTCTTGTGGAGAAGTTGTCAGCCAATGATCAAAAGGATCACGTATTGCATTCTCAACGATACGCTGTGCTTCGATTGATGCTAATCGATCTTTTGTTTGTCCAACAAATTCAGGATTCTTTATAAAAATTGAAAGTATCGCAGCGGTTGAAATCATAACATCATCGGAGGTAATGATAGCAGCGCGCTTGTTTCCTATTAATTCAGCGTAGGATTTCAAACCACGCAAGAGAGCTTGCCGTAGTCCTATTTCGTGTGTTCCACCTTCTCCAGTAGGAATAGTATTGCAGTAAGACTGTACATAAGCATCACCACCATGCCAAGCGACAGCCCATTCAACAGAGCCATGACCATTATACTGTTTTGTTTTACCAGAAAAAATTTCTGACGTAACCCGATATTCATTTTCCAAAGACGAGAGTAAATAATCTTTAAGTCCATCTGGAAAGTGGAAAATAGCTTTTTCGGGAATATTTTTTGTGCCTTCAAGTATGACAGGATCGCAGTTCCAGCGTATTTTTACGCCGCCAAAGAGATAGGCTTTAGAGCGTGCCATCTTATAGATCTTTTCTGGTTCAAAAGCTGCTTTTTCACCAAAAATTTCACTATCAGGATGAAAACGAACGCGTGTGCCACGACGATTATAAACATCACCCAAATCTTCTAATCCAGATTGAGGAATACCGCGCGAAAAGCGTTGTCGGTAAAGTTTGCGTTCTCGTGCCACTTCAACTTCCATATCGTCAGAAAGAGCATTGACGACAGAAATTCCTACTCCATGAAGCCCACCAGCAGTTTGATAAGCTTTACCATCAAATTTCCCACCTGAATGGAGTTGTGTCATGATGACTTCAAGAGTAGATTTTTCAGGCATTTGAGGATGATTTTCGATAGGTATTCCGCGCCCGTTATCTGTCACCGTTAAATAACCGTTTCTATCTAAGGATACATCAATTAAGTCTGCATAACCAGCGACGGCTTCATCCATCGCATTATCAATAATTTCAGCAAATAAATGATGGAGTGCTTTACTATCTGTTCCACCGATATACATTCCAGGACGTAAACGTACAGGCTCTAAGCCTTCAAGAACCCGAATAGAGTGGGCGTTATAGTTATCTTCTTGTATATCCTTTTTCGAAGTCATCGCTTCTGTGTTCACTGGAATTTGCTGATTTTTCTCTTTTGTATTTATCCGAGACGGAGCATGATTTAAAATACTAAAAAGATCCTTGTTGTTATCGCTCATGGCGTGTAACTATCTACCTCATTGATAAACTTTTATACTAAGATAGTTTTATGCCTGTTTTTTATTTAAAAATCAATGCACTTAGGAAACATCAATTGTTGGACCAAAAATTTGTTCAAAGGCTTGTTTTAAAGCAATATCAATATCGTGCATTGTTACAGGAAAACCTAGATCAAGAAAGCTGGTTACACCGTGATTTGTGATTCCACAGGGCACAATTCCTGAATAATGCGCTAAATTTGGATCAACGTTGATAGAAACGCCATGAAAGCTTACCCATTTGCGTACACGAATGCCGATAGCCGCGATTTTATCTTCGCAAGGGAAGGCACTTTGTGTTGATGGGTAATGGGATCGTTTAACCCAAACACCAACGCGATCTTCGCGACGTTCACCTTTAATATTAAATTTTGCAAGCGTCTGTATGATCCATTCTTCTAATGCACCAATAAAAGCACGAATGTCTTGTTTTCGGCGTTTAAGATCAAGCATAATATAAGCAATACGCTGTCCTGGACCATGATATGTAAACTCACCGCCACGGCCCGCTTCATAAACAGGGAATAATTGAGGTGCTAAAAGATCTTTTTTTTTCGCACTTGTACCAGCTGTATAAAGGGAAGGATGCTCAAGAAGCCATACTTGTTCACGCGCGGTTTTTGCAAGAATATTTTCTACGCGCTTTTCCATATAACACAGTGCTTCAGGATATTCGACCAAGCTATCACTTATTTTCCATTCAACAGGTGGATTGCCAGCGATTGTTTTAAAGTGATGTTGTAAGTGATTCCGATCAGTATGTTTCAATTCAAATGTCATGGCAAGATTTACATTGGCGTTCGAGTTTGTATTATAATTAATAAAAGTGCTTGTAGAGTAAGGTATGAAATTCTTTATTATAAGATAATACGTTCATAAATTTTATCTTAAGAAAATCCGCTAGGCCTAAAAATCTATACTTCTTTTACCATCTTCCTGTTGCACCGCCACCACCTGATGATCCCCCACCACCCCTAAATCCCCCACCACCTCGGGGGCCACCGAATCTTCCACCAGAATATCTGCCACCGGCACTTAAGTTAAGAAACCAAGGTGTGAAGATGATACCCATCCAGAGATACTTTTGTGGACCTACTTTTTTACCAAAAATCATTGCAAGAATGGGGAGACCAAAAATTATAAAAAAGACTAAAAACATAATTGCACTGATTACCATTTCTTCTTTTTCAGCTTGTTTACGTTGTTCTTCAACGATTTTAGCCTTCTCTTTGATTCGAAAAGTAAAATCAGAATCGCTTTCTGTAATAACTTTTATAATTGCATCAACTGCTTCAACAATTCCTTTTTGATAATTTCCTTCGCGAAAATTGGGAACAATGAAGTTATTAATGATGACAGAGGAAAGAGCGTCTGTTAACTCTCCTTCCAAACCATATCCTACCTCAATACGTACTATGCGTTCGTTTGGTACAATAACCACTAATACACCATTATTGATCTTTTTTTGACCTAATCCCCATGTGCGAAAAAGAGAATTACTGTAGGTTTCTATATCACTTCCTGAAAGGGTAGGGAGAGTTACAAGAACAATTTGATCTCCTGTTTTTTCTTCGAGTGCAGCCAGTTTTTTTGTTAAGTCTTCCTTTGTTGCATTATCAAGCAAATGAACCACATCGTTAACATAACCTGTTAAAGGAGGAAATGTTGTTTGCGAACAAGCGATACTCCCCAATGCAGCAACTAAATACAGAGAGAAGATAAAAGCCCATAAGTGTGGAAATACAATACGTTGCAAAGAGTATCGAAATGATTTCATTAATTAAAATTCACCTTCGGTGTTTGTTGACTATCGGTATCGATAGTAAAAGTAGGCATAGGCTTAGCATCACGAAACCATAGCTTTGCCCAAATCATTGTTGGCATTGTTTTTAGTGTTGTATTGTATATACGGACTGATTCAATATAATCACGGCGTGCAACAGAGATACGGTTTTCAGTTCCTTCTAATTGTGATTGAAGAGCAAGAAAATTCTGGTTTGCTTTAAGATCAGGATAGTTCTCAACAACGGCCATAAGACGTGAAAGTGCACTTGATAAATTTGCTTGATTGTTGAGATACTGTTGCATTATTTCTGGGTTATTTAACATATCGGCATTAATGTTCACTTGCGTTGCTTTTGCACGTGCTTCAATGACGTTGGTAAAAACAGCCTGTTCATGTGATGCGTAGGCTTTGACAGTTTCTACAAGATTAGGAATGAGATCCGCTCGGCGTTGATATTGGTTCAACACTTCACTCCATGCAGCGTGTGCTTTTTCTTCATTTGTTGGTATTGTATTAAATCCACAACCACTTAAAGACGGTATTAAACATGCCAAGAAAATAGCGATTGAGAATCGTCTTAATATTTTAATCATAGGATAAATAAATATAATTGAAGCATTTTGTACATTTAACATAAAGATATCTCCATAGCTATTTCATCTGTTATATAGGATGTACCTTTTCGATAAAAAGTATTTCTTATTTTATAAAAAGAAATTTTATGAAGAAATTTATCTCTATATGATATGCGTTTTTATCGCATTTATTGTGTTTAAGGCGATTAGTTAATATTAAAATAATAATGACTCTATTGATATCAATTTATAAATAAAAACTTATATTGTTTAGTATTAATTTCAATTATTATTATAAAAGTTTTCCCTCTTTTCGCTTTTTGATTCAGAGGTTATCTGTTTGTCATAAGATAACAACAGGAGAGAAAGTTTTGGATAACTTTTGAGATAAAAAGATTTTATCATTAAAAAGTAAATAAAAACAGTTATTTATTAAAAATGAACAGTAAGTACTTTCCTTTAAAAAAGCAATATATGCTTAAAATTTTTATTTAATGAACGCGCATCACAAAAAGAGTAAAGCTCTGTTGATGAGCATGGTGGTAAGAGAAAATTTATCTCATGATTCCTTTTATTTCAATCCATTGGCCATAATAAGTTATGTTTTACTATCTCATAAGTTCAGTTAGATTACATGGATTGAAAGAGATTTTTATAGATCAACGATTTTTAATGATAGATCAAAAATTATAGCTAATTGCAAAAGGGGGGTGAGAAAATCAATGAACAACAGAAAACCTCTGTGGTTTTCCATGGCTATGGTCAATCAACTAACACATACGACAGAAATTATATTGGAAGCATCGGATGAAAAATGAATAATTAAGAGCAGAAGTGTTTGTGTGGAACTGTCCACGTGCCGAGAAAAACTCTTAGATACTGCTATTTTAGAATGAGAGGAAGCTATACTTTTTGTTGTTCTCCTGCAAACAAAAAATAAATTGGTATACAAACTAGTGACACATTATACAAAATGTGATGATAAGCTATAACTTAAAAAAAATCGAAGAGCAAAGGGAATGAAAAACATAATTAATAAAATCAATATATTCTATAAATTGCATACTAAGTAGCTTGGTTTAAATAACGCTTTATCGTTATTTACTAAAAACTTTTATAATCCAAGTAAGTTTATGCTCCTATTCTCTGAAATTTTCAATCTTGGCATTTGCTAATCTGCGTTTTAAAAGTAAAATATTAAACGTGAAACCCTATAAATATTTGTAGAATGGCGTATGTTTATAACCTTTACATGCATTTATTGCTTTTCATTTTTGTAAAATAGGACGATGAATATTCCAGCAACTGCAATGATACTTTGAAGAAAATATATAAACTGAGGTGAAATGCCGTTAGTGTCTCTTGCCATAAATAGATAGATTCCAAGGATAAAACATCCAGAAATACCATTAAAACTTGCCTGCAATCTTCCCTGATATTCAGGCTCACAAGAGAGTTGTGATAAAGAAATTGAAAGAGCCCAGCTCGAAAGTCCAAATCCAATCATGAAATAAACGGGAAAAGCAAGGAGGGTGTGTGTATTGACAGACAGAATGATAAGACCGATAGCCATAAAAGCGAATAAAAGTGCTAATGTTTTTCTTATGGATAAAACTTTACAAAAAAGTGGTGAAAGAAGCGCACCAATAAATACACCAGCTGAATAAAGCGCTTCAAACATTGCAAAAGTCCAGCTATCTGCGTTCAAGACTTCTTGTGTATAAGGAACCAAAATAACAGGAATAGTCATTAAAAGAATCATAATAATCATTTGGCTTATATAAGGCATAAAAAGATCCGGATTCTGCTTAAAATAACGAAGTGACGCTGTATAATTTTTCCACCAGTTTTGCTGATTTTGATTTTTAGATCTTTGGTTTTTAGGTATTTTCATGGCAAGGTTAAACAAACCAGCAATAATAAAGAATATGCCGCCTATTAGAAGTGTTCCTTTTGTCCCTGCAGAGGCAAGTATAAATCCACTAAACCCCATACCTACGATAGTACCAAATTCATAGACCATATCGATTGTTGAATTTGCATTGATGAGCTGTTTTTTGGGAACGATACTTTGGATTAAAGGAACAGTGGATGGCATATAAAAAGAGATAAAAATACCCAAGAGGGTAGATAAGACCATCAGTTCAATTTCTATGCCCAATTTGCCAAAGTATTACCCAAGCCACGAGTACCAAACCTCTAACAAGATTTGAAATAATAATTTGCATTTTACGATTGTATTTATCCGCTAAGACGCCAAAAACAGGCGCAAAAATAATGCTAGGCATCCAGAGAAAAAACATTAGAAGCGCTACACCACGAATTGAACTTGTTTGATTGTAGGCGAGCCATGACAACGCAATATAATTTAGCTCATTTCCAAATGTAGCAAATAAGCTGCTTAACGTAAAATAGAGAAAAGTTTTATTCTCGAATGGAGATTGTTCTCTTAAGGAGATGATGATGGCTGTAGAAAAGAAATATTAATTCATAGGAGAGGTGGTTAGGTTTGGACAACCCGCTGAATTTTTACATCGTATAGTGTCACTTCAACGTATACGCGCATTAAGAGATTTGGGAAACGCCAAGAAAGGCGACCTAGGCGGTTTTATAGAGCATGAGGGCAACTTATCGCATGAAGTGATTGTTGGGTAGCTGGTTCGGATAGCCCCAGTGGTAATGGTTATGTTTATGGAGATGCAAAGGTTTTTGGTGATGCGCTCGTTTCTGGTGGGGCACGTGTTTTTGGACATGCACAAGTATACGGTTGTGCAGAAGTTTCTAATTGTGCGTATGTTTATGATCAGGCACAGATTTACGGTAAAGCCGAGGTTTATGGTAGTGATACCCGTTTTTATGGTGAGGCGCAAATTTATGAGAATGCTTCAGTAAAAGGCAAAGCAGAAGTTTACGGCAATTTTCGCATTTATGGGGATGCTAAGGTTTACAGCAAAGCACGTGTCTACGGTCAAGCCAAGGTTTTTGGTAATGCCGAAGTTTTCAATCAATCTAAAGTTTATGACAATGCGTTAGTTCACGGCTGCTTTATAGCAAAAAAGCCGCGTCCTTTAAGACACGGCTTTCTTTTTTTGTTTAACGCAACAAAACTTTTTCTGATAGTTTTTCTTGTATGCATAAAAGCCTCTATTCAATAGATTTAAAATGATTAACTAGGAAGGTTTATAAAATGATTGACTAGGATTAATAGTGATACTATTATTGGTTATGAACAATAAAGTTGAAAAAATAATCAGCTTGATGCAAGCATCACCAAGGAACATTAAGTTTTCAGATTTGTTGGCTGTGTGTGTACATTTTTTTGGAGAACCACGGAACAGTGGTACAAGTCACTTTGTGTTTAAAACCCCGTGGCTTGGTGACCCGCGTGTGAATATTCAAAAAGATTCTGGCAATAAGGCAAAAGCCTACCAAGTCAAACAAGTATTGCAAGCGATAGAAAGGATGAAACATGAACAGCAATCATTATACATATCGTGTTTTGTGGTCGCAAGAAGATCAGGAATATGTCGGATTGTGTGCAGAATTCCCATCCCTTTCATGGTTAGCATCTCAAGCAGAGAAGGCTTTAAAAGGCATTATGGATCTTGTTTCAGAAGTTGTTGAGGACATGCAACATAACGGAGAAGAAGTTCCTGTGCCTTTGTCGCATGGTAAATATAGTGGTAAGTTTCAATTAAGAATCCCACCAGAACTCCATAGAAAACTTGCAATACAAGCTGCCGAAAATGGTGTAAGCTTGAATAGATACATTTCTTCTAAGCTTTGAAAAGTCTATACGACCAGAAGATACCCTCCGCCCCTTATTTATGTTGCTTAGAATTTACATAATAAAAGCCGCGTCCTTTAAGACACGGCTTTTATGATCAAAGCAGCTAGCGATCTAAATAAACGATTAAAGTAACCAATCGAAATATAAAAGAACATCTTTTTATTGCACAAAACGTATCAAAATGCAAGCTGTTAAGTAAAATAAAAATTGGATTTATTCTTTAGATTCAGATGGTTATAATAAATTTCATTTGTAATTACACCCCATAATGTGTTATACTATCATCAGTTGTGAGTTTGTTTTGTTCTAAGTACTATTTTCCATTAAAGGACAGAAAACAAATGCTAAATAATGCTAAATAAAGTGATGTTAATTGGCTATTTAGGTGCTGATCCGGAAAGCAAGACAATGCCTTCTGGTGGTGAGGTGGTCAATTTTCGTATAGCAACCTCCGAAAGCTATACAGATAAGGCAACCAATAAGAGAATAGACAAAACAGAATGGCATTCCATTGTGGTGTTTAATCCACATTTGGCAAAAATAGCTCTCCAGTATCTCCACAAAGGTAGCAAAGTCTATATAGAAGGACAGCTCCAAACCCGTAAATGGCAAGATAAAAACGGTATTGATCGGTATGTAACAGAGGTCATTTTACCTAAATACAAAGGTGATTTAAAGCTTTTAGATGGCAAAAATGATGATAATCAAGATCAGTCATCTCCTTATGAAAGAAGCTTTCACAGACCTCTTGATACGCCCCATACCGTTATGAATGATAGTGTTCCTTTTTAAGGATATTATTGAATGAGGAAAGTGATCATGTTAAAGCAATTCCGTAAAGTTGTATGTTTTGTGAGGTATGAATGATATGTACCAAGTTCAGCAAATTGCTAACTTCTTTCTTGAAAAGGGACGTGAAGAGAATATCCCAATTTCTCCTATGAAGCTCATTAAACTGGTGTATCTTGCGTATGGATGGATGTTAGCAGCTACAGGTAAGCGTCTCTTTCCTGATCGTATAGAAGCATGGCAGCATGGTCCCGTGATTCCGGCTCTTTATCATGAGTTTAAAGATTGGGGAAGGCGTTTTATCGATTGCTATTCTCGAACAGTTGATTTAGAGACAGGAGAAATTTTGATTCCTAAAATTCCTAAAGAATCCGCTGATAAATATACATTTAAGTTATTAGAGATCGTCTGGAATGCTTATAAAAATTTTTCACCTTGGCGCTTGCGCGATGAATCTCATGAGAATGGATCACCGTGGGAGAGAGTATATGATTGTGGGCAATTTGGTGTGAAGCTAAAAGACGATGACATCAAAGAATATTTCACGCAAAAAATTAACGGGTATTTACAAGAGCCGGAAAAAAAATAAACACCTTCATCTTAAGCAACTTCAACGTGCAAGTGATGCTGTTGGAAATCAATCTGTTAGAGTGATTGCAGATTGTCTTCCGAGGAGAACTGTTCATTATGCTGTTACAGAACAAGAAATAAATCTATTAAAAGATCACGCAACGTCTGCACGTCGTTTTCATGGAATAATGGGGACTTTATTGGGTACGCTTTTAACTTTGTTCATAGAACTATTTTGGGATAGAAGTCATTTAGAAATTAAGCAAGTTTTTATAATTATAATATTGATCATTCTGGTTTCGTTATTCTTTTATAGTCTAAAGTTCGAGACAAAAGCAGAGGAAATTTGGCAAAATATTAAACAGGAATCTGGGCTTTAACAGGTCAATGGCTTGATATTCAGAAAGCCGCTTATACCGGTTCGCGTTCCAAAAACCCAATCTTTGATGGTTCTCTAGGCATGTATAATGGTGTGATTTTACGTGAATCAGAGCATGTCACCAATGGTGTTAAATCCACGGATAGTACACGTCTTGCAGGTGTGCGCCGTGCTGTTTTGCTTGGAGCGCAAAGTGTCGTTATGGCATTTGGTAAGAGTTACGGTAAGACCCGCTATAAAATCGAAGAAGAAACCTTCGACTACAAACGCGAATACGGTTTTGGAGTGCATACAATTATGGGCATGAAGAAAACGCGTTTCCAAATGCCTGGAAGAGCACAAGGAGCCCAAGATTTTGGAACGATAGTTATCCCCACCTACAGCGGTGAAGTTGAGTGATGAGGAAAGGAAATAGGACATGGTAGATGGCGTAACAGGACACTTACACGGCAGAGATCTTCATACACATCAGGTCAGTTTTTTGCGTTTGAATATCTCGCATAAAGATAAGCATTTGACACGCAAAATCGGGACTTTACCGCGTGGTGCAATGATCCTTTCGATTAAAGCGTTTGTGAAGACAGCGTTTTCGGATGCGAAATTAAAGATAGGTAGCACCTATGGGGGTAATGAGTTTAGTGAAAAGGACATCAAAGCCCAAGGTACGCAAGATTTTACATCAACCAACCAAAAAGAGTTTGTTCCAGAAGATCAAGAGTTTACGCTTTATGCAACACGGGATAAAACAACCGCGGCTGGTGAGTGTGTTGTGGTCGTGCAATTCGTGACCAATCGTTGAGAGGTATAGGGGAAGGCTTAATTCCCCTCACGATTTATGGAATAGATTGTACAGAGAGTTGCAGATTAAGGGCAGATAAGACAGCGACTAAGGTAGAAAGTTTAGGGTCACCTGTTTTGCTTAAAGAGCGGTATAATCCACTGCGTTCGCGATTGGTTTCTTTTGCTAAGGCACTCATATTTTGAGCACGTGCAACAATACCAAGGGCATCCGCTATATGAGCAGCATCACCGGTTTTAAAGGCTTCATTAAGAAATGCTTGTTGTACTTCAATGTCTTCAAGATATTCTTCTGGTTTAAATGGGGTTATTTTCATCACTGTACTCCTCTTTTAACTTTAATGCTTGTTCAATATCTTTTTTCTGCGTTGATTTATTTCTACCGCATAACAAAAGGATAAAATCAGAGCCTTTTTGGGTAAAATAAATTCGGTAACCAGCACCATAGTGGATACGTAATTCACCAATGCCATTAAAGAATTTAACATCACCTAAAAGACCTTTTCTTAACTGTACAACACGTTGAAGAATAATAGCCTTAACGCTTTTATCTTTAAGTTTCTTAAGCCAAGTATCAAATTCTATCGTTTTACGAATGAACACCATTAGTGCACTATAATACACAAAATATATAATATCAATAGTAATAATTTTTACTGAAAGGTATTTTGATGACGCGTCACTATATCACGATAAGGACAGGAGGACCGATACAGGATAGCCAAGATGTTTTTCGACACAGAGGAACATTAGCGCACCTTGTATCGGTGATTCAGAATGAGATTGATGACATAGCGGATGAGTATGTTCATCAAATCCAAGAAAGTATTTTTGCAGCCATTCGTTTTTGTGAGAGGAAAACTTTTTACTTTAACGAAAGCCGTGATGTGGTGTTTCAGGCACGGTCGGGTCAAGGGGCTTATGATGCAACCGATACCCGCCATATTGAAACGGTTGTCAAAATCAAAACAGTCTTTCTTAACTCAGGAAATAATAAGTTTGAATTAGAGCGGAGAAGCCATCTTTCTTTAGAGCCTTCGTTGGTTTTAGGGCAGCAAGGAACGCCGGTTTATTATAGCTATTTTGATAAGAAATTGCATCTTTATCCAACGCCGGATGCTGCTTATCAGGTTCAACTCATTCTCTCTCCCATGCGTTTGGAAGAACTTGAGAATGTGCATCAGGAACATCCATGGTTTGTGCACGCGTTTGATTTGATTAAGGCGCGTGCAAAATACGAACTTTACAAGAATATCTTGAAAGATCCCGATTGTGCAGCGGCAGCTTACAATGACTTTACCGAGCAGTTGCATGAATTGCGTGCAGAGACGTCTCAACGTCATAACGTGACCAGAATAATTCCAACGGATTTTTAGCATGGTTTATTTTCCTATAGCCGATTACAGACCGGATGTTGCTGTTGTCAACGGCAGTTTTACGGATAGCCTTGTGAATGTTTTACCGGCAGATGGCGGTTACATACCCATGCCTAGTGCAATGGTTGTTTCTAATCCTTTGGAAGAAAAGCCCTTGGGTTCAATCGCCTTTAGAATCGGTAATGGTGTTAAGATAATCGTAGGAGGCACGCAAAAGCTTTATGCTTATGATAGTCAAACGAAGGGTGCACTTTGCGCACAGCATATTGTAGCGCCGCATAAAGATGATCTCGAAATGCAACTGTCGATGGAGCGGGCCATCGAACATGCGGATGTTGACCGTACCGCTATTGATTTTGTGAATACACATGGGACATCGACAGTACAAAATGATCAGCATGAAGCCAGTGCAATCAGAACGGTTTTTGGCGCGCACAACCCAGCGATTGTGGCGACAAAATCTTGGCACGGGCATCTGATTGCTGCTGCCGGTGCGATGGAAATTTTGTGTGTACTGGTTTCTTTTCGGAACAATGTTTTGCCCAAAATTTTGAATTGTGATGAAATCGATCCTCAATTGCCCGCTGGTATTGCGCTTGTGAGGGAGCATCAGTACCGACCGCTTAAATACGCATTGAAAAACTCATTTGTTATGGGCGGCGGCGCAAGCAGCTTGGTTTTAGGGAATCCATAATATCTGTAAGGGGCACCTCATGCTAACAATATATTCCTTATTAGAAAGAAACTGGCAAGTGATTTGTCATCACAGTCATTATTCGGCAGAGGATGTCAGCATGATGACAAAAGGGTGTGCAGATACCCGTATAGTTAGATATTGTCGTGATCACCCGCAAGGGGAGCAAAATAAGCTGTTTGTTTTTGTGATTAGAAATAATTTCGAAGGCCTGATTAGCTATTTTGTTGCGTCTATGCTAAAATTGAAAGCTTGGATCGTCAGTATTCATGATTTAGACATTGTTGATATACTGGTTGATGCCGATTGCATTGCGGCTGTTGTAATGAGCCATGAAGTCAGGGATATTAGTATCATCAGTCACCGGATTAATATCGCGTTTGATCACTGTCTTTCAACTGTGAACGAAAATCTGGCTGATTTTACAGCATATCCGTGCGCGCATTTCTATTTTTGTACCTCCGGAACAACCAGTAAACCCAAGTTGATTCAATATCATGAAAATATTCTGATTGAGAATGCCCTCGCGGTGAGCCAATCTCTTGGACTAAGTAATGAAGATTGCTCATTGTGTTATTTCCCGGTGCAGTATATGTATGGTCTCTCTACTATGCTATGTGCCTTCTTATCGGATAGCAAACTGGTATTTGAAAAATTTCAAATAAGTAATATTGGTGAACTCGTTTCGCACTATAGCATTACCAACTTGCCTTTAATCGGTGACTGGATGCTGGCAGTAAGCGACATTTTTACCAAAAGCCGAATCCATGTGCAAAATATCTTGAATGCATCCGACCGTTTGCTCACCGTACAAGCATCGGGTATCCTCTCATCATGCACGACGTTATGGAATAACTTCGGTCAGACCGAATCCGGACCGCGCTTGTTTCATAATAAGATCTGCTCGCTACGCGATATTGAAAGAACCAGTAAATATGGCGTTGTAGCGCCGGGTAAGGCTTTGGTGAGTGATATAAAAATTGATTTGCGCCCCATTGATCGGGCGGATGCTTCTGATTCAGTGCGCCGTATGTTTTATAAAACGCCTTTCGCGTGTGACGGTTATGTTGATAGTTCCTTGCAATTAAAGCCGCGTGATGAATGGTTTGATTCCGGCGACCTTGTTTGTTAAAGATGAATCCGAATGCTATTACTGGATAGCCAGAGCCGTTAATGAATTTAAACACAATGGTAAGTTTATCCCAGTTCAACTGATTTCAAATGACATTATTAAGTATGCCGGATGTTTAAGGCATTACTTTTCAAAAGCACAGAACGGCGATCTTTATCTCAACCTTGATATGTCGGCAAATAGTGAGCAGGTTAAAGTCGTTACTAAACTATTGACTGATAAATGGTATCAGTATGCATTTAAAGTAAATATCAGAAAAATTGCCACGACAAATACAGGGAAAATAAAATGTACCGTGTAGATAAAGCTCATGGTATGAGCAGAGTGTATGTTAATCGCCGTGCAAATAATTATCTGTGCATTGTGAGCCATTCTTTTTATACCTATTTTTTAGCTATTGATAGGCTTCATCGTTATTTGCCTGTATCGACGAGACGTACATCGAGAATGATATTGCAACGTGAAATGGCGAAGGTACTTTTTATCGATATATTTAAACGGATTTTGCCAGATGTAAAGATGTCACACAGTTCTGTGAGCCATGGACGGAGTAAAAGTATTATGTTGCTTAATAATGATCCGCGGATTCAGTCTGTCGGGGTTGATATCGAATTTATTGAGAAAAAAAACTACCGAGGCCATTTATGCTAGATTACTGTGAAAAATGCGCGGACTTTCCAGCAGGGCAGGTGCTGGATAATCGGCTATGCACCACAATATTTAGCTGCATGGAGAGCTTGTATAAGGCATTATGCGCCATCTCGGCGTGTACTTTTGATATAAATGATTACTTTTTAGTTGAACATGACAGGACGCGATGTGTTTTTCGGTACGTTGGGAATACATTTGTGTTTAAAGGGATGACGTTTATTTGTAACTGCTATTATCTTTGTCAATCTGTGATAACCGTTGTTTTTCTGGATGCATGTTTGCAATCAATTATTTTAGATGACCTCTTATATGAGGACGTAACCGTTTCTATACCCAGTTAGTTTTTAACGAGTTTATGGCAATGCCATAACTAGCTTCATTTAGAGAAATATGTGATGAATGATTTACTGGTAAATATCACCTCTGAGTACTATGAAAGGTATGCTACTGAAGGTACATCACCGTGGAATGCATATTTGATGGAAAGAATTCTGGAAGAAGCATCTGGTGTTACTTCTGCGAAGAAAAAAATTCTCGATATTGGCATGGAAACTGGCTACATGCTTTTCAAGCTTTACCGCTCCCAAAAACTCACAGACTATTCCTTTTACGGGTTTGATATTGATCCCCGTATGGTTCAGTTTTGTGTTAAAAAATGTACCGAGTTAAAATACCAGCATGCATTCAACATTATTGAAGCCAGCGTCAGCAATTTACCGTTTCCCGATAACTCCTTTTCAATGATTTATGCCCGTTCCGTAATTCATCACTAGGCTGAACCTAAAAAAGGATTACAGGAGTTGTGCCGTGTTTTAGATCGCGGCGGTCGTATTATCATCCACGACCCCCTAGCTGATGCAGAAGAAATAGCACTGGGTGTTTTTAACCAATCACGTCGTGAATGCGGTGTGGCAGCTATGTCCACAGAAGAAAAATTTACATTAGCTGGTATCACTGATCTTTTATATGGCTGCGATCTTAGTGAGATGAGCTGGACAGTGGCATGTGGAGAAGGTCTAGCAGCTCTGGGTTATGCAATTTTCATTAAAAAGGTTTGAGTTATCATGGATTATTTCTGTGCTGAAATGTATGCAAAAATGCAACCACGTATAGCGGCAATAACTGGCTGCCATGCACTCGATTACATTGCTTTCCGCGATTCGGTTAGGATAAGTACACGCGTTTATTCGACCACTGGTGATAGTGGTTTTTTGACTCAAGTGGACTCTGCGGGTGAACACTTACCGATGCTGATTAGTGCTACAAGCGGCATCACCGGGGCGATGAAAATGGCCAACGTTCGTTTAAAATTCTGTAAGGAAGGGATCAGCTCATCAGAGCGCAATTTAATTCGTAACCTGCGTGCGCGGCAGGTTTTTTCCCCGGGGGATGTTGTTGGCAACCTGTTTACGATTAATCTGTTTTCATCTTTACACTACTTGGCGTGTGAAGTTGTAAAAAATTGCCGTGCACATGTCGTGCCGGTTGGCGATATTGCCGTGCTGCTGAAGAGTCATTTCGAGTTTCTGGCTGAAGTACGGCTCTCGGTACTGTTTGGCGTGCCCAGCACTATCGTTCAGTTCGTTGAAGCTATGCTCAGCCTTGGGGTTCCACTGGCAATTAAAAAAGTGGTTTTTACCGGTGAATCGATGCTGAGCGTGCATGAAAACTATCTGCGCGAGATGCTGGGCGCCGATCTGCGGATAATTGGTTTATATGGTTTGTCGGAGTGCGGTTTCATTGGTATGTCCGCCGAAGGGCGGCTTAATCGGTACCTGCTCTTCAGCGATGATTTTTTCTTTGAATATGAAGATAAGAGAGGGCTGCTGGTGACATCGCTGGATCCCGATGCCTCGCGCAAACTTATCAGATACTCCGTGGGCGATATGGGCACATTATCCGTTGAAAATGGTGACCTCTATTTTGAAGGTATTAAACGCAATGCTATTGATTTTAATTTCATGGGAAATTTGATTAGCCATGAAAAAATATTCAAAATTATTAATCGACGGTTGCCCGATGTATTGTTCAAATTGTATTGTCTTTATCCGCGGATAGACAAGAGATTATGGATATTAAAATCTGCTGCGAAGTATTTCACGACCTTGATTTGTCCGAACTAACTGAGGAAATCTATCATTTGCCGGATATTTATGAAGCCTATATGAAAAAGCGCGGACGTATTAATGTCACCATCGTCGAATATAGCGATTTGCTTTTCTCATCCAGAGGGAAATGCCTGCTAGTTTATGACTCAAGGGAGTCCTGTAATGCAACTTGATAATTTGTGTAATGAAATTGTATCAGGGAATTCGCATACGATAAATGTCAACATCAGGTTTTATAGCGTGTCACCGGAGCAGCAGGAGTAAATCATGTAAGATGATGTTATTGATAATTATGATTTAGATAATAACGCATTGTTTATTCGTGGATGTAATTTGATTGATATTGCCGATGAAAACCGTTATTTGCAGAACGCATGGTTTGCACTGACCGGCAACCTTCTTAATGAAGAACAGATGGATCGGCTGATTCAGAATGCTAACGCCGAACTGCAAAAGACGAACCCTACAGCCAAACTGCAGGCGATGCATCAACTGATCAATGTATTGCCATCTTTGAGTTTAACGCAGCGATTTATGATGTTATTATCGCAAGTTGAGGTTTCGGCGGCTCAGGGTAAGGTCATGGCTCCTGTAAGCGACGGTAGTTGTCTTAAAATTATCTTGCTGATGCCGTGGATTATTGCATTGGCGCGCTCTTCCCAACAGTTTTCCGATTTGCTGGAGATCGAAAATTGCAATACCTTTGAGCGTGCTTTTTGGTTAGCATTAACTAGCAAGGAAGCTTCTTCCGACTGGGATATTGATATGCTTTGCCGGTGCATGTCTCTACTGCTGGGCGGGTTTGGTATTGTGACACCCACAACCACCACGGTAAGATTTATTGCCAGTACCAAGAGCGACGTCATTTCTGCACTAATCAGTGGGTTTTGTGCCACTGGCCCCGCGCATATGGGAGCCTGCAAATATGCTTTCCTGCGACTTTCTAGTGTCCTCCATGAGATTGAAATCGAGAATCTTGAGGTGGCGGTAACGCATTATTGCAAAGACAAACCCTGGCTAGGGTTTGGTCATCTGATTATGCAACGGGATGTCCGGGTTGATTTCTTTTTTTTACGCTTTCAGGCGCCTATGCGCCCCTTCAGTTCGCTTGCGCGATCTATTTCGGACAATACAGGACTGCAACCCAATGTAGATTTTCTAATTGCAAGCATCATGAGCAAACATCGGGCTTCTCCTGAGCTGGGATTGTTGGCTTTTTTCGTTTGTCGTATGCCGATACTTCTCGCGCACTATCAAGCGCGGTTTAGTGCTCATTCCTTCGGTTTATCATCAAAGGATTTAAGAAAAAAATATAAAAAGGTCCCCAAATTATGGCTATAAAGCATCGCACCGAGCCAAATTTCTTGGGGATATGTCAGAGTATCACCTTAACCGCACCGATGCGTGCTTGCGGGAAAATCGATATTTCTCACTGGAATTTAGCCCATAACTATTTGAAACAGGGCTTGTTACTCGAAGCCTTGCATCAGTTTTCAGTTCGATTCGCCACCGTGGTGGCTAAAAACTCGGATCTCACTTATCGCTATCTCCCTGTTATGGTTGAACAGTTTTTCTCTACCGCCCATTTTGATAGCGATCGGTTGCGCGTTGAAGGACATATTGAACGCATTAATGAGGCCTACCGTATTCACTGTAAGGCCAGCCCATACGGCAATGGCAGGGCCGTTATTGCGCAGGTAATCATCATGGTCAGTAAGGTCTACTTCCTTATGGTCAGTAAGGCCTGCTTCCTTAGCTCGTGTTCTGAGAAAGCCGCTCTTCCATTACTAGGCGATTTATGTAAGATTTCCTCCGTAACCGGAGATTCTTGTACTTTTTCCTTTAATGCGCATCACCCGCTTTTTGAGGAACATTTCCCCTCCCGCGCCGTATGTCCTGGTTCACTATTGATTGAGATGGTTTTGGCTTTGGCCACGCAGGGTAGGGCGAAAAATATCGCATCTGTTGCGCTGAAAAAAGTAAAGTTCATTGAAGCAGTTTATCCGGGAAATACCTATCAGTTGACCATTAAACAAGATACAGAGTGTGAACCGGGTGGCGTTTTTTATATTCATACGGAAACTAAAAAACGAAGCACTTGCGGTAAGTTTTCTATCAAATATAAAAAGGAGGATGCGCCATGTTTAACATAATAATCTCTTTTCTTCCGTGGAGTATTTACTCCTGGGTTATCAATGGAAACGTTTTAACTCTGGTCGAACGCTCTCTCATCTTAACTGTGCTTTTATTATTCATTATTGCTCTGAATATTAAAATTATCCGACAGGGAGAACCCGTGATGATTACGAACATTCTGACATTTATTGTCCTGTTTGTTAATTATTTCGCTGGATGGTCTACACTTTTACTGAAATACCCCACAGTTTTTTGCTATCTGTCACTTTCTCTGGTTTCATTGATGAACTTGCTGGTAAAGAAACCCTTTACCATTTTTTATGCTCCTGCTGGTGTTTCTGAAGAAAAACGCAAACATATCCTCTTTTATCTCATCAATAAATATATTACATGGATTTGGGTAATCATCTTTTTTGCCAATGGTCTTCTAGTGGCTTTTTTTGCATGGACCCCCCAGATTTGGTTGGTCACTATGAGTTTAATTTGTGTTGGTATTCTTTTTTCTAAATATCTTCCTAACATCATACAATATTTTTATCGCGTCAAACATCATGGAGCATAACAAACATCATGGAGCATAATATGTCATTGTTTAACATTCTGACTGGAACCCCTTTATGGGCCTGGATTTTACTTATTTTTCTCATCGCGAGGGGAATAATCGCATTGAAAGATAGGGAAATGAAGGTTTACCGCCTTTTTCTATTGCCGATAATCTTTCTTTTTTTGGGCGCAAGCGATGTGATTAACCAGCTGGCCTTCCCATGCTGGGGAGCAATCGCAATGTTGGCAGGGCTGATGATCGGTTTTGGCGTTGGCTGGTTGCTCTGGCGTGCTACTGCGCGTTTAAAAATCAAAGAGGGAACGGATTTCATTATTCTGCCTGGTACGCGGTTGACGCTGACATTTATTCTTATCGCTTTTGTCATCAAATTCACATTGATTGTTTTTCTCAAGGTTGTACCTGATTTGAAATATGCATTTGATTTTAACCTTCTTTTTGGTCTTTTAAGTGGGTTTACTGGTGGTGTGTTGTGGGGCGGCACATTAAATTTATATATAGCATTTCGAAAGAATCCAAATTAATCCCTATACCATTAGCTGTGGGTGCTTCCCATTAGAACTATCTCAATAGAAGCTTATTCCTAACAACAACGCTGCATACAAATGCAGCGTTGCCTCGTAGTTTCAGATTTTTTTATCCCAGCGCGTGAAGAGGTGAGGGAAGTGATATATCTGACTATGCCCCCTTGGGGGAAGAGCGAGCCTAAAGGTTTAGAATGCTATGAGTTTGAGCTAGCTGGACTTTGAGCAGATGGTTTATCGCTCATGGGAAATCATTTTGTTTTACGATTCAAAAAGAGGATAGTGATGGTCTCATTGGCGTAGGTGGGCAAGAAAACTGTTAGCTTGGCAATGCCGTCAACAATTTGTAGAACTATGTTGTGGACCCCCTACGCAAAGCCGTTGCTATGATGGCATGATGCTTTTGTCAAGCATTATGATATGGGGAGGAACCGGTGTTTAAGGGTGCAACTGCGGTCACTATACGATCCAGTAGCATTACGTTTTTACGTTTGAGTATTTAGGAGCGGTAGACTCTGTACAGGCTATGCATGCAATATGTGAAGCACGCTTGTGGGAATCAGTGTGCCATTATTGCGTTGTGCATGCAACCCTCTAGCTAGGACTTCATTGGTAAGGTTGTTTTTTGAAGCTGATTAATTATCTGTGTGTTTTTTAAGAGAACGTTAGCACCGATGTATCGCGTGCAGTACCAAAAAATTTTATTGAAAATACTGAAAATGGATGTGCAAAACAAACAAACGCTTGCTAAGGATATTGTATCAACGACTGTAGCTGCTTGGGGGCATAATATTGTACAAAAAAATGCATGGCATGAAGTCCAAAAAACGAATAAAGGTGCATTGCACTTCTCCTTTAAGAACTGGGCATCTCCTCTTCGCTTAATGAGTTCTTATTATGATATAAACCCCTTGGTTCTCCTGAACACCCGCTTGTCATGCGTTTTTCTGCTGATGCTCAAGAGATCTTTCGTGAGTGGATGCAAAAGATTTTTAAAAAAGCTAAAGAGAATAACCTTTCTGAAAGCTTACAATCGCATCTTTTAAAAATGCCAAAGACCATAGCAAGCCTTGCGTTGGGAAAAATATTTGTTAAGCCATGTCAAAAGGCTTTATGCGGCGGGGAATGCCTCTATAGAAGATTGTGCAAAATTGATTGTCGAACGCTGTGATCATTTACCCGATGTTTTTACTTCACGTGATGTTTATAAACGTGATTGGAAATGTTAAAAGGACAATGAAGCCGTTAAGCAAGCTTTAGAGCTTTTATGCCGCTGTAACTATATTCGTGAAATCTCTGGAGACAATAACTCCCAAGGCGGTCGACCTACCATACGCTATGAATAGAATCCTTTAGTGAAAAGTGATAAGACATCACAATAGGCAATCTGAAAATCTTATAAAACACTAAACTTCATAACCTTTATTTGTGTCATGAACCTTCAAAGTCTTTTTATCTCTTAATTTCGCGGATTTTGAAGGTTCCTTTTACCCCTTCCTTTATATATTTTTTTCAATAAAAAATAAAAGTTGTTATATTTCAAGTTGTTATTTTTTATGAAGTTTTCAAAAAACAACCTATAGTGATATTATGAAGCTATAGATACAATTAATAATATATTTTGAAGGTATTTTGAGGGTTTACAGACGAACAGCAGATGGAAATTTGCTTCCTTATCAAGACAAAATCCAAAAGAAACTTACGGATTGTCCAACCATCACACTTCAAACCGCAAGTGGAATAGAAAAAGTCATTCCTTGCGCAAAAATCACAGCAAAAGGAATTGGTGTGCTGTCTCAAGAGCTTAAAAGACAAAGCATGCATTAAGAGCAACAATCATGGAAAAGAAATACGAATTTACTGATGAAATCGATATGATCTATTTGCGTCAATTTTCAAACTTTTTAATTGACAAAAAAATATCAGTATGTCTATTGTCGAATCAGGTGCTTGAAAAACACCTTAAATGCATAGCGGATGAATTGCCGAAACAGTTTATTTTCCGCACATTAAAGGCTTTGACTCATTGTATGTTACACGCATATAATGACTTTGTCGGGTGTAGTTACGCTATACAATACTCTTTATGGGGAAAGCGTAACGACGGGCTATGCACCGTGTTTTTCAGCACCCGGCATCCTTTATTGGGTGTCAATGAAAAACATCTAACTGCATAGGAGTTCATTATGAACACTCTTATTAAAATTACAGAACAAACAATTGATCAGGAAACAGTTCAAACCGTTAATGCGCGTGAATTGCATGCATTTTTGGAAAGCAAACAAGATTTCTCTACTTGGATAAAAAACGCATCATTGCTTATTCTTTTCTTGAAAGGCAAGATTTTATTCGCTTCCACAAAAAAATGGAAGCGAACAATGCTATAGCAGTAGAATATCATCTCACCTTAGATATGGCGAAAGAGCTTTCCATGGTTGAACGTAATAAGAAAGGACGACAGGCACGTCGTTACTTTATTGAATGTGAGAAAAAACTAAGAAACCAATCTGTTGATTATGATTGTGATACACGCTTTGATTTGCCAAGCTATTGGGAGGGGATGAACGCTGGTGAAAAAGTTTTATATCTTTTGGGTCCAATTCATATGCGTCTTCTTGATGCCTTCAGAGTGGATGAAGAGAACAGAAAATATAAAGCCCTCATTAAAGAAGCAAAACAGGTCTTAGAAAAATCTGTTACGAAAGCCGCTTAGTTTAAAAAAAGATTTCATTTCCTCGTCTTTTCAGACGGGGAGGTGGTCAATATCACACAGTCTCTAGAAACAGGATTGTAACAACCAAAAAGCCTTTTAACAGATGCGTGATTCACGCCACGGGTGAATTGCGCGCAATGGAGGAAATCAAGATGAGTGAAAAAAACACTAACCTAACAGAAATTGAAGAAACACATCATTTAGCCGTCGAACAAACTGCTATGGAACGCATTTTAAATAGAGCCTTAGAAAATGACGTCGGTATTGACCGCCTACAACGTCTTCTTGATTTAAGAGATCAAGAAATAAAACGGCAAAACTATCAAAACTTTGTCCGTGATCTTTCGGCTATGCAAACGGAATGTCAAGATATTGAAAAAAACTCTACAAACACCCATACAAACAGCAAATATGCTACGCTTGATCAGTACATTGATGCTGTAAAGGACGCGCTTGCAACATACGACTTTGCTTTGTTTTCTCGTATTAAAAGTCAAACCGCAACAAACGTTACCATAGAAATAATTCTGTCTCATCCTTCAGGCAATCAAATCTCAACAGAAGGAACATTTCCAATTGACAGTACAGGCTCTAAAAATAGCATACAATCAGTTGGTTCCACACTTACCTACGCACGCAGATACCTGTTAGGCATGCTTCTTAATGTAGCAAGTAAAGAAGACGATACAGATGGTCAAACGCAAACCAAAGAAGGCGATACAAATAATCAAAAAGTTTCCTCTAAACAGATAAAGCAAATCGAAGAATTAATTAAAGAAACAGGGACAAATGAAAGTAGTCTTCTCTATTTTGCAGAAGCAGAAGAACTAACAGATATGTCTTGTGAAAAAGCAGAATTGGTTTTGGGGCATTTAGAAAGAAGAAAAAATATTCAAAAAGAAAAAGCTCTACAATCGCTCCCACCACAAGAGCAACAAACGGCGGTATGAGATGGAACAAAGAACAGCAGAATGGTTTCAAGCAAGGCTAGGAAAAGTCACCGCATCTAATGTTTACAACGTGCTCAGTAAGACAGCAAAAGGTTTGCCTACAAGCAAATATGAAGATTACAAAATGAAACTCATGACAGAGCGCTTAACAGGGGAAATAAGCCAATCTTATACAACACCGGCTATGCAATGGGGCATTGAACATGAAGAGGACGCCTTGAGAGAATATGAATTCATTTATGACACCAATGTCACAAGATGCGGGTTTATTCCACACCCAAAAATGAAAATGGCGGGGGCAAGTCCTGATGGGTTCATTGGAGAGGACGGTTTAATCGAAGTCAAATGTCCACAATCAACGACCCATCTTCGTTTTTTTATGTATGACGAAATTAAGCCTGAATACATCGCGCAGATGCAATTCCAAATGGCATGCACAGGACGAAATGGTGTCATTTCATTAGCTATAATCCGCAATTTTTAGGCAGATCTACTAGCTTGAGAATGAAAATCAAACGCGTCTATCGTGATGAAGGATACATTGAAGAGATTAATAAAGCTGTTGAAGCCTTTTTAGCAGAAATAGAGCAAAACATGAAGCAAATCTTGACAAAAGCTGCTTAAACCTATGGGGGTGCTCTCTCCTCCCAGCACCCCCACCCATTTAATTAACATAAAAAAGAGAAAGGTAATGAGATGATATTTGATGATGGAGATAGATATGTAACGACACGTGAGTGTGCACAGCTTTTTAGTGTATCCACAACAACGATTCGCAATTGGGTGCTTCAGGGGTTGTTTCCGGAGCCATATAAGCTAGGGAGAGCAGTGAGATGGAGAAAAAAAGAGATCTTAGCCTTCACTCCAAAGAAAAATAAGGAGCAAATAAGAACAAATTAAATAAAATTATTATATAAACTGTAGAAGGTGGTCTGAAAATGGTTGTTTGAAGAAAAAACCTATACATTTCAATGTGATAAATAAATAAAACGGTGCCGCATGCCGGATTCGAACCAGCGACCCCATCATTACGAATGATGTGCTCTACCAACTGAGCTAATGCGGCATAAGTTTACACATTAATCAGACAAAAGCTAGTTTGAGGGTAATAAACAAAAGAATGCACAAAAGCAAGTACGCATTTTTCTCGATTGATTTATAAGATGTCGTAGTTTCTGAGGTAGTTAAGGTAGAAAAATTGGCTTGCAGAAGTTAACAGAGCAATATTTTTTAAATTTACGATTATATTAATTTGTAGGCAGTATAAGAAGCGTTATGTGGAAGGTAAAAATTGCTAAAAAATCCTTGCACAGATAAAATAATTTGTTCGATACGCTTTTGTGGAATGAAAAAATACCATCAATCTTTAAAACATGCAGCGAAAATCAGTGTAATAACTGTTTAGTAAAAAGGTTACTTTTCATTCTTATATAGGAATGGAAAGAAAAGAATTAATTTGATAATAGATGCGTTTTTCTATTTAAATGGAAGAAGAAATCATGCCAGATAAAAATCTGCTGACAGGATTAAAAATGAAGCGAATATCTTAAGAAAAACTTCATTAAAAAACTTTCTTATATGGTAACTGAATAACGAAAAAATTTAGAATAAATTATCTAAAAAATTTAATATTTTAACAAGAAAAGTTTCAGATTTATAAGAACGAAGTTTCTCTGAAATTACGGTTGCCTCATCCCTTCATCGATAAAAATATTGGGTGCTATTGAGTTTTTTAAGTTTTATCCAGTAATAAAGCTTGGATTCTTTTTAGACTATGATGAGCAGTAAAAGTCTCCAATAATGCGAAATGCTATCGTCTTATAAGCAGTGCTAATGTTATTTTTTGATGTATTTTGTGCTAAAAAATAGAAAGAAGCTTTTAGGAGATAAAGTTTCGTAGCTAAGTGCTTTCAAGTGATAAAAATAAAACTTATTTTATAGTAAGAGCCTCTGGTCTCATAAAGTATAGAGTAGGCGGTTTTATATTCATATTAGAGCTTTATGAGCTTATACTTGTTGATAAAATAGCTTTTGGCTCTATCAAGAGAACCAATTCCTTTAGAGTGGATTGATTCTGTAGACACAATGAATTTTGAAAATCCTATAAAATATCAAATGTATTTTCTTTTTTATAGAAGATTTTATGCAAAGGCTTTTGTTTTTCATAACTCAACATACAAAATATGATTGCTAAAGTACCTAAAATAGACCATATTGGTAAACAAATGAGAGTAATGCAAATTGAGTGTAAGAGGGGAATTGTGGCATTATGTATAGATTGATTGATTCCACCGATATCTGTCTGTAAAAAATTTGCAAGCATTTTATTGAGGGGGGTTGTTTTCCAGTGTGATGTGTTCATAGAGTGTGTGACATCGATAACTAATGCTATAATCATCAACGTAAAAGAAATGAAAGCCATTAATTTAAATAAAGGGCGGAGCATATTTCTTCCTGTTATTTTAATGTAACATTTGTTCAATTCAATATTTACGTAACGTACAGAAAAACAAATTGTTGCACATTATGACAAGAAAGATATGTATATGTTCGTTTTGCGATTTTTTTGGAAAAGATACATAAAAATCATAGGTGGTTTTCTTGGTAAAAAATTGAAGTTAGACTTCAATAGAAAATGAGGAATGATGTTTGAAGAAAAGCATAATGAGTTGAAACGTAGTCTTCAAAATCGCCATGTTCAAATGATTGCTTTAGGAGGTGTTATTGGAACAGGTCTTTTTTATGGATCAACGGAATCTATACAATTAGCTGGTCCTTCAACTATTTTAGCTTATCTTTTCGGCGGACTTATTATCTATTTTATTATGCGAATGCTTGGTGAGATGTCAGTAGAAGAGCCAACATCGGGTGCTTTTAGCTTCTTTGCCTATAAATATTGGGGAGACAAGGCTGGTTTCATAACAGGTTGGAATTATTGGTTTCTTTATATTCTTGTCAGCATGACTGAACTTACAGTTATAGGGTTTTATCTTGATCATTGGGTTTTGATAGATCATTGGAAGTCATCCTTCGTCGTTCTTGTGTTTGTGACACTGATCAATTTGTTTAATGTTCGTTTTTATGGAGAATTTGAATTTGGCTTGGCTTTGATTAAAGTAGCTGCCGTTGTTGGTATGATTGTTTTTGGAATTTTTCTCATTCTCACTAGAATAAATGGTAATCAAGTGAGTATTCACCATCTTTGGGATCATGGCGGTTTTTTTCCTTATGGGGCAATAGGAGTTATATTAGCTACTTCTGTGGTGATGTTTTCTTTTGGTGGAACAGAGCTTATTGGTATTGCAGCTGGAGAAGTCTCCAATCCACAAAAAACAATTCCAATAGCTATTCGTAAAGTGATGTGGAGGATTATCATTTTTTATATTGGTTCTATCGGCGTTATTATGATGATAAGTCCTTGGGATATGATTGGAAAAGAAGGCAGTCCGTTCGTCACTATTTTTGAAACTGTAGGAATTCCTGCAGCTGGACATATTTTGAATTTTGTGGTGATTATGGCTGCTATTTCGGTCTATAATAGTGGTATTTATTCCAATGGTCGCATGCTTTATAGTTTAGCAATACAAAAAAATGCACCGCGTGTTTTTGGTACGCTTAATGCTGCCCATGTTCCTTATGTTGCTATTCTTTTTTCATCATTATGTACTGCGATAATTGTTGTTGTTAATGTTTTTGTTCCCGATAATAGTTTTATGCGGATTATGGCTCTTGCGACTGCAGCAGCAGTGATTACGTGGGCTATTATTGTTATTGTTCATTTAAAATTTCGGAGGGCACATAAGAACAGAAAGGGAGCATTTGTTTATGCGTTTGGTTTATACCCTTATGCCAACTATCTTTGCCTCTTCTTTCTTGCTTTATTATTTTGTATTATGTTTATAAGTGGTTTTGGGCAAAATGGGTTAATGGCTCAAATTTTTAATATGATAGGAGTAAGGGCGACCTTTATTGAATCGTACATTCCTGTGCAGATGCCTGATATGAGTTTGGCGGTTATTATCATTCCTCTATGGTGTTTGCTTTTGCTTTTAAGTTATAAGCTTAAGAGAGAAGTTTTTGGATAAAAGGGAATGATTGGAAGGGATCTTGAGAATCATAAAATTTGATAAGGTCACACAAATTTTTGGTGATTTATGTGTTTTAAGAGATATCTCTGTAGAGCTTACTGAGAGACGAATTGCAGTTATTGGTGCGAATGGTTCTGGAAAAAGTACATTCGTTCGTCTTATCAGTGGGCTACAGTTACCATCAAATGGTTTTGTGAGCGTTGATGGTCTTGATACAAAGCGTGATACAAAAGCAGTAAAGCGTAAAATAGGATTTGTTTTTCAAAATCCTGATAATCAAATTGTTTTGCCATTGGTAGAAGAAGATTTATCGTTTGGTCTCAAAAATTTAAAACTTAGTAAAGATGAAATTAAGGAGCGTGTAGATGAGATTCTACAGCGCTATGATCTCCAAGCTTTCAGAAATCATGCGGTTCATTTATTAAGTGGTGGGCAAAAACAACTCGTTGCCATTTCGGGTGTGGTAGCGATGAGACCCGATTATATTATTTTTGATGAACCGACAACATTACTTGATTTACGAAATAAACGTCGTGTTACGCAAGTTATAGAAGAATTATCACAAACCGCGATTGTGGTATCACATGATTTGGAATTTCTCAGAAAGTTTGATAGAGTGATAGTTTTTGATAAGGGGGAAATAATTGTTGATGATATACCTTTTGTTGCCATCAAAGAGTATATGAGAAGAATGTCGTGATTGGCTTATATCTTCCAAAGGATACATTTATTCATCGGCTTAGACCAGAGGTTAAGTTGGTGTTTCTTACTTTATGTGGAACTATTATATTTATGGTTTCATCTGTAATTGTACTCTCATTATTTTTATTGTTTGTAGCTTTTTTATATGGAGTTGCTAAGGTTCCTTTTAACAATGTTGTAAAACAGCTTAAATCAATGAGTTTATTTTTAGTACTTATATTTGTTTTTCAAGTTTTTTTTAAGAGTTGGCTTACGGGCTTTGAGGTCATATTACGCTTTATCATTCTTATTTTCTTAGCGTCACTTGTTTCTTTAACAACCAAAGTTTCAGATATGGTGAATTCGGTTGAAATAGGGCTTCGACCATTTCGATGTTTTGGTATAAATCCCTCAAAATTGAGTATGGCTTTATCTCTTGCAATCAGATTTATTCCCGTTGTTAGTGAAAAGTTCAATGAGGTGCGTGAAGCGCAGCAGGCACGCGGATTTAATACCAATATTTTAGCTCTTACAATGCCCCTTATTATACGAACTATCAAGATGGCTTCAGAGGTGGCTGAAGCTTTAGATGCACGTTCTTATGACAGTGACACTGATGATAAAGTTTAATATCGATAAGAATATTCATGGTAAAGGAATAATTTAATGAATACAAAAGATCTAACCTACGTTGCTTTATTTGCAGCTATTTATGCAGTTTTGGGCCTTTTTCCTCCTATTTATCTTCCTATGTTTCTTGGGCTTCCTATTACAGCTCAGTCTATGGGACCGATGTTAGCAGGGTCTATACTTGGAGCAAAAAGAGGGGCTTTGGCTTCGGTTCTTTTTCTTGTACTTGTTGCTATTGGATTACCTCTATTGGCTGGTGGGCGTGGAGGTATTAGTGTTTTTTTAGGAGCTGGGGGTGGCTATATGATTGGTTATCCAATTGCTGCATTTTTTATTGGTTTTATGGTAGAGTTGTTTTGGCATAGGCTAAATTTTATTACATTGTTTGTAATAAATGCTGTAGGTGGAGTTGGGATTGTTTTCCTTTTTGGAATACCATGGATGGCTTATATTACTCAGGTTCCTTTGCTAACAGCTTTAATAAGTTCATTAGGTTTTTTGATTGGCGATTTTCTGAAAGTGCTGATTGCATCCTTTGTAGCACTTACAGTTAAAAAATCTGTTCCTCTCATTGTGCCCCCAAAAGGGTAATTTTAGCTTTGAATGGGGGGAGACGCGATACACTTAGAGATAAAAAAGAGAAAAATGATAACGTAATAAAATTCTTTATCTTATTTATATATATTTTAATGAGAGCAATATATAGGTTGAAGGAATTTTATTGTATGTTATCCAAGTAATAATCTGACAAAGAAATATTCTACAAGCGGTATCTCTTATTATCAATAAATATTAAATAATAAAAATATCATTGAAGATATCAGATGCTATTTTCAGAACGTATCCTATAGATTATTATTATTATGTAAGAAAAATTTTATGATTTTTTCAAAAAATAATGAAAAATGCGTAATCCGATCGTGTTTTATTTATAAATATTTATCTTTTAATGCATGGAATATGATATGTTTTAGATAAGGAATAATATCTAAATATCTATATTTTATTAAATGTAAAATATTTTTATTGCAATTATGTTATTGAAAATGTATAAACACATAATAATACTTATATTAAATCCATTTTGGATTACATAATGAAATAGATTGTATAAAGTAAAATCATGAATATAAGATATTTTGTTTCTGTATTTTCTATTGTTTTATTTATTTATTCTGCTGTAAAAGCATCAGATCGCACTCTTATTCAAAGAGAGATACCTTTTATTATTTCTATTAATATTTCTGAGGCAGATTTGTTTTCTAAGGAACAGGTTCGTCCTTTATTGAATAAAGTTATTGTACCTACTCACTCAGGAAATCATATTGTATTTTGGAAAAGTGTAAAATCGTTTTTTGGAAAAGTAGGGCTTGTGTACGCGAGTTTATTGCGATATTTATACGCTTCCATATTTTCTATATTCAGGTAGACGGAGTATTATAGTATTCTTCATCTTAGTTTTTGCAATAAAAGTATGAGAAACATGCTTTAGAGAATATCTGAATTTTCTTGTTAAGAAGAAGATTACTATCAATGAAAATAGTTGGGGGGAGGGCAATAAATTTATGCGTTTATAATTTAATTACTTAATGCATTAAATACTGCTTTATAAGTGTAAGTGTTTGCAGGCGAGATCACTACGTTTTTCTAGTGTTTCAGAATGATTTTTCTGATTTTGAAAAGAACGAGGAGAGTTTATTTGTTCAAGAAAATTGTTGATTTGTTTTTCATAAATTGATTTTTGTAACTTGCTTCCTGTTAAAAAAGTAATCTAGTTTTTGTTATTATACTGCTATTATATTTGGCTAAATGACTAAAGGTATTGCAAACTTTCTAAAAAAAGATCAGTGGCTATTGAATATAGAAAAGCTTTTAAAAAGAATGAATTTGGTTAAGAAAATATCACTTTAATATAATTAAAACTTCTTATTGGAATATGAGTTGGTTTCTATATCTTTAATGGTGTTCCAGAGAATTTATTTTTTATATCCTCTGTATTTTCAAGAGTAATTACTCTTTTGCGGATAATTTAAATGCAGATGATATTCGCTAATATGGCACGCATCTCAAAAAATATATAAAGCAAGTTTCTATTAAATCTTAATAGTTATAATTAGGTATAAGAGATCTTGAAAGGCTTTGATTTTGTAGAAGTACAAAAACGTTTGATTTTTAGTACAACTAAAAATGCTTCGAAAAGAAGTTTTGATTCATAATATGCTGTAAAGGCGAGTTGCTATGTTACTGTCTGTTTTGCGGTAAAAGTGTCTCTATGCGCAAAGAATTAAAAGAACAAATAAGTGAATATTTCGATCACAAAACTGTTGGTGAGATTGTTGAAACATTAGCCAAACGCCATGGCTATCAAGCAAAAATAAGCCAACAGTTCACTAAAAAACCTTTGCCTTATGTGATTCGTAAAGATCAATCGGCTGTTGATTTTTTTTACTGCCTTTCTGATCGAATGCAGGCACGTTTTTTGATCAAAGACAATAAATTTTTATTTTTAAGCGGAGACAATTTACCCTTGAGCCACGCATCCAATACTGCACCATTGAAGCTGCTTATTTTGAACGTTCACAAGGGTAGCAATTTCAAGTCAAGAATCAGACAGGTTGTGTTGTGCTGAGGGGAGTGGTTCTTTGTCGCTTGAAGGTCGTCCAGAAATCATGGCCGACCAACCTCTTCTGTTGCAAGGATTTTGAGGCAAAATCAATGGATCATGGAAAGCCGCAACCGTTACCCATAGCTATGAGAAACAAAGCGGAGATACCACAGAGATTACACTAGAAGCACCAGGCAAGGGAAAGGGATGCAACAAAGAATAGAAGCTGGGTTGTGGTTAACCCAGCCAATGGGGATAGTTTGCGACAAACCCATCTGATGCAACATAACACAACATCGCAGCTACTTCTTATCACTTGAAGCAATGAGAAGATGGCGCATATAGATGAAAGAGTGTTAAAAAGTATGGATACACTTTGGAAAGAAACATTAAAATCTGTTGATTCTACAGAACTAGTTGCTGCTTATGTTAGTGACAAAATCAAGTTGGCGAAGACCATTATCAAAATTATAGAAGCTATCCCCCATCGCATTTATGTTGAGCTTTTTGTTGAAATGGGTGGGGTGTTCTTTAGGCGGAAATTGATCCCCTTATATGAAAGTCATCAATGATCGTTCAGGTGATGTGGTGAATTTTTTCGGGTGTTGCAACGCCATTATTATCCTTTCATGGAACTATTGAGGTTCTAAACCATCAGCCGTGAGTTGTTTCAACGATTACGCACGCAAGACCAAAATCCCCTCATGGATTTAGAGCGGGCTTTGCGGTTTTTATATCTGCAGCGGTTAAGCTTTAGCGATCGGGTAGCTAATCGTACGATTGGAGTTGAAACAGATCCGTAGTGCGCGGTTTAATACTTTGAAACTGGAAGGATTATTAAAGCTTATAGACTAGCCGTTTAAAAGGTATGACCATTGAACATTTAAACTGGTTTGATTTTATTCTTCGCTATGATCGGCCAAACACCTTGTTTTACCTTGACCTGACTTATTGGGATATTGAGGATTACTACGGAAAAGATTTGTTTAAGCGGGAGGATTATCATACGATGTCCAGACTGCTTGCACAATTAAAGGGAAAGTTTTTTCTGTCTCTCAATGATGTGCCAGAGATACGAAAAAACTTTAGTCAATTTACCCTAAAAGAGGTTACAACATTTTATACATGCTGCTTCTCAAATAACGCGACTCTTACTAAGGAGTTGATCATCACCAATTGCGCTTTTTAGAAGAAAAGAAAAAGATTCATTAAATGACCTTTGAAAGGCCTTTGAATACCCTTTGAGATCCCCTTAAAAACTCTTTGAAAAAATGAATTGGTACAAAACCTAGTGTTAAATTATACAAAACATGATGACAGGCTACAACAACTGATAAATTGTTAAAAAATGGTCGGAGCGGCGGGATTTGAACCCACGACCCCTTGACCCCCAGTCAAGTGCGCTACCAAGCTGCGCTACGCTCCGAACCGTGTAAAACGACTAAACGACTGTTCCTTTAAAGGCAAGAGAAAAATAAACAGAATAAAATCCAAAATGCTCTTGATTATTTAAAAAGGAAGTTATGAGGATAAAAACGAAAGTTTGCACTTTTAATATTTACTTGTACCTAAAAAGTGCGAGAGGGAAATAATATTCTTTTAATGTTTTCATTTATCCATCGGGGAACTGCCCAAAAAGCAAACACTTTTACAAGTGTATAGTAGTAGTGGATGTGTAGCATTGGAGGACTTTTTCTCCGTTTTTGATTTTTTTAGAAGAGGCATTTCACATGAATGACAAAAACAGCAAAAATAGAAGCTGTACAATCACAAATATGGCTTGTTTGATATGTTTTTTATTCCGGTAAGAAAAGATCAAAACATTTCAATTTTTATCTTGTTGTTTTTTTTCTAATATACCAGATAAGTAAAGTCTCATAGACGAAAGACTTTCTAAGTGTTTGTTTGAGCAAGAAAAGAGTAAGTGATGAGTCGTTTTTCGGTGATAAATTTGACGGAAGCTGCAGTGGAGCGTGTTAAAGCGATTATGAATGCAAAAAATGCGCGTGGTATTCTTATTGGTATCAAAAAAGGCGGCTGCGCAGGGATGGAATATACCATCACTCTTGTAAAAGAAGAGATTCTAGATGCAGATGTTGTTGAAGTTAACGGCGCTCGTGTTTTTATAGCACGCGATGCAGTATTATTTTTATTAGGAACGCAGGTCGATTATGAAGTGACAACACTTCGTTCCGGTTTTATATTCAAAAATCCTAATCAAGTTTCAGCATGTGGGTGCGGTGAATCGGTAGAACTTCGTCCTGCTTCCCAAAATCAGTTAAACGAAACGTCTGAAGTCAATGGAGCGTAATGAGATTACGTTTAACGAGCCAAGGATTATCTTAATTTCTTTGGGGGACGAAATTTTGCTATTTTTCTTATGTTTCATTTTTAGCCTTATTCCAAAGAGATTCCATTTCATTCAAGGATGCATCAGCTAATTTTTTAGATTGAGAGGAGAGGCTTTTTTCAATATAGGTAAAACGATTTCGGAATTTTGTATTTGTTTTTTTTAATGCTTTTTGTGAATCAATATTTAAATGACGTGCGAGATTAAGCAGGGTAAAATAAAGATCGCCGAATTCTGCTTCTATATCTGACATTTTGTCATTTGTGATTGCATCTTTGAGTTCATTAAATTCCTCTTCGATTTTTGCAAAAAAATTATGGCTTTCATGCCAATCAAACCCCACTTTAGCAGCTGCTTTTTGTAAGGCGAGTGCTTCTTTGTCGGCTGGCTGGATCTTTTTCACTTTTGCAAGAGTGCTTGTTGTGGAATTTCTTGATAAGCTTACTTCTTCGTCCCATTTTTTTTGTTCAGCCTGTTCCATTTTTTTTATACGTTCCCATTCCTCTTCTACAAAACCACGTTTTTTTTGCTCTGCAGTTCCAAAAACGTGAGGATGGCGACGAATCATTTTTTCAGTAATCGCGTAAACAACTTCACTAAAAGTAAATTTGCCTTCTTCTTGTGCTATTACAGCATGGTAGGCTATTTGTAAAAGAAGATCACCCAGTTCATCGCAAAGATCCCTTGAGTTTCTCCGTTCAATGGCATCAATGACTTCGTAAACTTCTTCAAGCAGATAGGGTATGAGGGATTCAGATGTTTGTTTTATATTCCAGATACAACCGCTATCGCGATTTCGTAATGCTGCAACAATTGCAATAAGATCATTAATATCTTTTGACGCAAACATTTATGTCCCTTCTAAAGGTAACTAGCCCCAGCGTCTATGTAACCACATCCATTGTCCTGGATATTCACGGACCCAACTTTCAACAATATCATTTAATTTTTGCGTGGAAGCAACTATATCAATTTCATCTTTTTCATCAAGTGGAAGCTTTACACGGTCATACAATTCTAAACGATGGCGCCCTCCAGGGAGACGAATACAGCGTGCTGGATAAATATCACAATCATATTGGCGCGCAAGTTTTATAATTAAGGGATTAGTTTTAAGTGGTCTGTTAAAAAATGTCCCCACAATACCGCGGTGAAACTTTTGATCAACAAGCATTCCAGCATTTTTCCCTTCTGCTAACTTGGCTGCTAATGCCCAAGCTGAACCGGCTTTTGAGGGGATGAGGTGTCCCATAGATGTTTGTCGTGCTTTAAGGACTCGTTTTGCAATGTAGGGGTTATTAGGTGGTCTAAAGAGCACTGTGAGATTAAGATTAAAACTTTGTGCACATATAGGAAGAAGCTCGAAGTTTCCGGTATGCGCTGTAAAAAAAATATGCGGTTTTTTTTCATTTTTTAAGCGCTCGAAGATTTCAGCACCTCTCACTTCAATAAGACCTGGCTGGTCCGCATGAGGATCAAAATCAAAAATTTTATCAAGAAAAATATATTCAGCTATAAACTGTCCTATATTCTCCCACATTTCTATTGCAATGCTATGAAGTTCTTGTTCTGTTTTTTCTGGATATGCGGCTCTGAGATTCGCAAGTGCAATTTGATGACGAGATACAAGAGGACCGAATGTTTTTGCCAACCAAGAAAAAAAAGAAATTCCAATGTTGGTAGGAAAATATTTTAAAATAAATAAAGAACCAAGGAGCAGATGTGCGTACAAAAAATCAAATGATTTTTTAGCTATAATTTTAATATGATAAACAAATTTTTTAATATAAAATTTCATCATGATTTAATCTATTTTAAGAATAATTTTGCCAAAAACATCACGGCTTTCCATTCGTTTTAAAGCTGTATCAATTTCATCAAAACTAACAATTGTATCAATGACAGGGCGCACAACTCCTTTTGCCATTTTTTGCATAGCATTTTGCATATTTTCTATACGACAACCAAAAGAACCAAATATTTTTAGTTGTTGCTGAAACAATTGCATGAGATTCAACGGCGCTGAAACACCTGAAGTAGAACCACAAGTTACTAAACGTGCTCCTCGTTTCATACACAATAGAGAACCGCTCCAAGTATCGGCACCTACATGCTCAAAAACAACGTCAACACCTTTTTTTTGCGTTAATTTACGGACTACACCTTCAAAACGATCTTTACGGTAATTAATAACGTGATCTGCTCCAAGAGATTGTGCCTTTGCAATCTTATCATCTGACCCCACGGTAGTAATAACAGTACATTCCTTATGTTTTGCGAGTTGAATTGCTGCTGATCCGATACCAGAGCCACCTGCTTGTATCAGAATTGTTTCTCCTTCTTGTAGTTTTGCGTTATCGAAAAGCATATGCTCTACAGTGCCAAAAGTAATTGGAGCAACAGCTGCTTGCAGTTCATTGCACTCTAGAGGAGCTGGAACCAATAGGCGCGCTGGTAAATTAACAAGCTCACAGGCAAAGCCATCAAGATGAAAACCGTACACGCCTTTTACCTGATTACAAAGATTATCTCGTCCTTCGCGGCAAGCTTTACATACTCCGCAGGTGTGCGCCCCATAAATTGAAACAATCTGCCCAAGTTGTAAATTTTCAACATCACTTCCTAATTGAACAACTACCCCAGAAGCTTCAGCACCAATTACGAGAGGCATTTTTCTTTTAGCAAAAGCCATACCACGCCATCCCCATACATCAATATGATTAAGAGCAACGGCTTTTATTTGGACTGTTACTTCATCGGAGTTGGGAAGAGGAGGAGGGGCAATATTGGTGGTTTCAAGCCGACGCTCATCGAATAGTTGTAATGCACGCATTATCATCCCCCTTAAAATATAGAGTATCAGATTAAGTATTACAAAGTTTAATCATAAAAGGATTATCCTTTATATGCTGTAATGACAAGACTAGTATTTTGGCCGCCAAAACCAAATGAGTTTGATAAAACCGCATTGACACAAGCTTTGCGGCTATAATGAGGAACAACATCTAAAGGGATAGCTGGATCAGGATCATCGTAATTGATTGTAGGGGGAATTATTCCCGATTGAATGGTTAAAAGCGAAAAGATAGCTTCTATTGCACCTGCCGCAGTTAATGTGTGTCCAATCATTGATTTATTAGAAGAGACAGGAATGTGTTCTAAAAGGTTACCGAAGACTGTCGATAATGCAAGATACTCCATCTTTTCATTTTCTGGTGTTGAGGTTCCATGTGCATTAATATAGTCAATTTCATGGATGGTTATTTTTGCATCTTCTAAGGCTTTGCGAATTGATTCAATTGCTGGTGATGCATCAGGCTTTGAACGCGTACGGTGAAAATCATCTGCTGTTTCTCCGCAGCCAGCTAAAATTCCTAAAATTATTGCATTACGGTCTAATGCACTTTTAAGAGATTCAAGGACAAGAGCGCCTGATCCTTCTGCCATAACAAAACCATCTCGGTCACGACTAAATGGTTTTGCTGCTTTTTCTGCAGGTTCATTGTGGGTCGAGAGAGCGGATAATAACGAAAAACGGATAAGGGATTCTGCTGAAACTGAACCATCTGTAGCGACCATAAGGGCACGATTTGTTTCCCCCCGTCGAATAGATTCAACACCTAATTGAATCGCTGTTGCACCAGATGCGCAAGCAGTAGAGAGTGTAATAGGAAGGCCTTTTGTTCCAAAACTTTCTTGAAGTTTTTCTGCAATTGCACCAAACTGTGTAGATTCAAATAGCGCCTCATGATTTTTGTGTCTGCAAACTTCAAGAAGACGTGCATAAGAAGGCTCACTATTGGATGCTTCCTCTTGATCGAGGGCAAAACGTGCTTTCCATTCAAGTTCAACAGGGGGAGCTGCTAAAAAGAGTGGTCCACCAAAATTTGTTTTATCAAGGGCTGCTTGCTTTAAAGCTTCCTCTGCTGCCAGATGAGCGAGTTTTTCAGAGAGAGATGAAGCACCAACCCTACTTTCGTCAAGAAAATCGATTGTTCCAGCAATACATGTATTTAATCCCTCAACGGGAAAACGCGTTATTTTATGGATGCCGCTAACACCACTTGTTAATTTTTTCCAATTTTCATGTTTGCCTTGCCCCAATGATGTTACAACTCCTGCTCCAGTTATTGCTACAAGTGGACGTCCAAAATGATCGTTATATTTCACTATAAAAATCCTCTTCAAACAGCAGTTAGGCGTACTATACCTTCTGCTCTTTTTATACCAATGGTCGTAACAAATGCTTCACAGACTTTTTTAGAAAAAGGCTTTTCATGAGCACTTAACGCTGGAAAACTATGCTTTTTTTTAACAGTAAGTGCAGCAAGCGCAAGTGCTAAAGGAAATTGTATCTCCCGCATATAACCAAATAATGTTGTAATACCGCGGTAAAACATATTGGCATCATCAAGAGAATTTTGTTCTGCTTGTGTTACTTCATGAAAGCCTGAGGCAGCTGAAATAGCGAGGGAAGATTTAGCTTCCATTGTTTTCAACATCGACACAATTGATTCTTCAAGCGGAATTTTTGTTCTGTTTATTTGATCTGTGATGATTTGACTAATTTCAGCATAAGCCCGTGCATTGCGTTTTCGAGCATGTTCCTCGCTTTCGAGGACTAGAAAGATACCACCAGAACCAGTTATAATGCCACCACCAAGGCAGTTTTTACGATCCCATACTGGTTTCCATCCACTACGTGTTAAGAGACCTCCAAGTTCATGTGCCAATAACATATCATAGCCTTGCGCATTATAGGAGCCTCCTACCAATGCATGTGTACTTTGTCCTGATCGAATACGAGCAGCAGCATTTTGAATGGCAGCAAGTCCACTCCCTTCTTCCCCCATGAATGTACGAGAAGATCCGGTGACTTTATGAACAATTGAAATATTTCCAGCCAAGAGATTTGAAAGTTGCGTTAAAAACAAAGTTGGGCGCAATTCAGACGAAAGAGCTGGATTTAACATGGAAGCATGATCAGTAACTTTACGTGCTTTAGAAAGAATTTGTGTATCAACAATAATATCACGTTCCCCTCCACTTGCTGCAACAATCATATCCATTGTTGAAGTTAATTGTTCATTATTTTTCATACCAGCATCATCAAGAGCAAGACCCGCAGCGTAGGTACCAAGACGCTGCCATGTTCCCATTTGCCGTTGATCACTTCGTTTTGGAATTTGCAAATTCCAGTCAACTTCGGCTAATTGATGAACAGTGTAGGGGTGAAAAGTTGTACAATCGAGGTTTGGTGTAACTGTAGGATCATTTAAGAGATCCCAATGATGCTCGATCCCCTCACCCAGAGAGCTTATAAGTCCTATACCAGTGATGAATACTGCTTGATTATGCATGATCAAAATTAATCCGCCTGTTTTAAGGCAACGAGTTCATCAATTTTTGCACAAAGATTCTTAAGAACAAAATATTCTTCAGTTGCGACTGCTCCTTCATTGACTTCTTGAGTCCATTGTTCTAACGGAATTTTAATTCCAAAAGCTTTGTCAATAGCAAAAACAATATCAAGAAAATCAAGACTATCGATTCCTAAATCATCGATTGTATGGCTTTCAGATGTGATCATGTTGCGATCAATTTCGCTAATTTCTGCAATAATATCGGCAACTTTATCGAATGTAGAGGACAATTTATAGTTCCTTATTATAGGGGTTATGAAAAATTTTAAAATACAATTAATACTATTCTTTTAAACTTTTTTCTTTTTAAAAAAAATCTTAATATAGAATATAGCTGTCTTTTCAAGATAGAAAACGAGTTTATAGGGTATGATATATTTCAAAGTTTAAAAAAACTTTTAAATTTTATTATAAGTTCACTTATTTTCATTTGTCTTATTACGGATTTTTTTTCTATTTGCAGCAAGGACTGCAAGAGCTGTCATATTGACAACTCCCCGCGAAGTTACTGAAGGCGTTAATATATGTACAGGACGTGAAGCTCCGATCAAAATAGGACCTACATGAAGTGCGTTGGTGAGATTTTTTACAATATTAAGTGTAATATTAGCTGCATCAAGCGTTGGAAAAACAAGCAAATTAGCTTCACCTTTTAGGCGTGAATCTGGAAAAACACGATCACGAAAAATTTTAGAAAGTGCGGCATCACCGTGCATTTCCCCATCAGCTTCTAAATTTGGGTATAATTTAGCAAGGATTTCAGTTGCGCGGCGCATTTTACGCGCACTTTCTGTATTTTTGGAACCAAAGTTTGAGTGTGATAATAAGGCCGCTTTGGGTGTTATACCAAATGCTTCAATTTCTTGAGCTGCTAGTACTGTCATTTCTGCTATTTCTTCTGCAGAAGGATCTTCATTGACATAAGTATCTGTTAGAAAAAGAGTGCGACGTTGAGAGATGAGCAAACTAACACAAGAAAAATGACTAACATTGGGATCAAGTCCAATAATTTGTTCAATCAATTCAAGATTACGCTCAAAACGCCCTTCTAAACCACAAATCATTGCATCAGCTTCTTCACGCATTACCGCGAGGGCAGCAATAGCTGTTGTTGACGTTCTCACGATTGTTTTGGCAACGTCAGGTGAGACACCACGCCTTCCTGTGTAGCGAAGAAATAAGTTAACATAATCACGAAAACGCGGGTCATCTTCTGGATTTGTAAGTTCAAAATCTATACCGGGCCGAATTCTTAGACCGAAGCGCTTTAATCTTGCCTCCACGACATGTGGACGGCCAATGAGAAGTGGTAACGCTGTTTGCTCTTCAAGAACAATTTGTGCTGCACGAAGCACGCGCTCATCTTCACCATTAGCGTAAATCACGCGTTTACGTTTGGCTGTTTTTGCAGCAGCAAAAACAGGTTTCATCGTTAAGCCAGAACGAAATACGAATCGATTAAGGATATCATGATAGGCTTCCATATCTTCAATTGGACGAATTGCAACCCCAGTTTGCATTGCTGCCTTAGCAACGGCAGGAGCGATGCGCAATATTAAGCGCGGATCAAAGGGAGAGGGGATCAAATAGTCTGGTCCAAAACTGGGGGGAGCCTTTGAATATGCGCGTGCTGCAACATCTGAAGATTCTTCACGGGCAAGAGCAGAAATGGCATAAACCGCTGCTATTTTCATTTCTTCGTTGATTGCAGTAGCACCAACATCTAATGCACCACGGAAGATATAAGGAAAACAAAGGACATTATTAACCTGGTTTGGATAATCAGAACGCCCTGTGCAGATCATTGCATCTGGTCGCACGGAGCGTGCTTCTTCTGGCATAATTTCTGGTGTTGGATTAGCAAGCGCTAAAATTAATGGATTTGGAGCCATTTTTTTCAGATATTCGGGTTTTAAAACACCACCCGCTGAAACACCTAGAAAAATATCCGCATTATCAATAATCTCGGATAAAGTTCGTGCATCAGTTTTTTGTGCATAGTTACTTTTCCAACGATCCATAAGTGTTTTGCGACCTTCATAAACAACCCCTTCTAAGTCGCTAAGCCAAATATTTTCAATTTTCGCTCCAAGACGAACCAAAAGATTAATACAAGCGAGAGCTGCGGCACCGGCGCCTGAGGCAACGATTTTTGCATTTTCAATTTTTTTCCCAGCGAGATTTAATGCATTTAATACGGCTGCAGAAACAATAATGGCAGTTCCATGTTGATCATCATGGAACACTGGAATATTCATCTTAGCGCGAAGTCTTTCTTCGATTTCAAAACATTCAGGAGCTTTAATATCTTCAAGATTAATGCCACCAAATGTAGGCTCTAAAGAAGATACAGTTTTGACCATTTCTTCAATATTGGGCGCATCAATCTCAATGTCAAAAACATCAATATTCGCAAATTTTTTGAATAAAACAGCTTTTCCTTCCATGACCGGTTTGGAAGCGAGAGGACCAATGTTTCCTAATCCAAGAACAGCAGTACCATTTGATATAACGGCGACTAAATTAGAACGGGAAGTATATTGGGCTGCAAGATTTGGATCTTTATGAATTGCAAGACATGGTGCAGCAACGCCTGGAGAATAAGCAAGAGCGAGATCACGTTGATTATCAAGAGGTGTTGTCGCTTGAATTTCTAATTTTCCAGGCTTTGGATGTTGGTGATAAAAAAGCGCTGCACTGTCAAGTTCAGTTTTTTTTGTACTGAAATTACTCTTCTCTTCTGTAGACATTTTTGCGATATCCAAGTTAGTATTATATTTATTATAGTGGTTTCTTCTACGATGAGGTTTTATTCATTGAGACTGTAAATTCTTTGAATACAAAAATGCACAGGTACAAGCAGATTCTTCTCAATTATTAAATGAGTTCGATGTTTTTTTTCGCTTGTGCTAGTTAATAAATTCATTGACGTTGGCACTATTATTTTTCTTTCGTTAGCAAAAATTTGCAGAAATTAACCAGTTTGCAAAAAACAGGTAAAATATTACAGAACATTACATTACCAAGCCGTTCTTTTTTTTTCAATGCTCGTGAGAAAGGATAAAAAAAGGTTTATTATTCATTGAACATGATTTCATAGTATATGCTGTATTCACACGTTTATAAGTGAGTATGAGATTTACAAACTGATATTTGCGAATTTTAAAGTGTTCGTATACTCTTTAGAAAAGACTGGCAAGCTGAATAATGGAAGTAACTTTGTTTATTATTGAATAGAGTAAAAGGAATTTCTTTTTAGTTGGAACTGCATTCAATTTTGTAAAATATGTTAACACAATGAAATTTAGCACTAATGAAATAAGCCATAAGGGTATAGAGTCTAATATCTGTGTTTTAATGAACAAAATTTAGTTAGAAAATCCGTGATCGGATATTTTATTTACACCTCAAAGTCCATTTTTATAATTTATATACGAGAAGTGAAGTAGAGAAGGGGGCTGATGATGGAAAGAGGGGGGAATAATGCTTATTCTATCAGAGCTGTAGGGTGTTGGACGGTTGATTATGCTATTTTAATAGGATTATGGTTTAGAATATCATAGAAACTTAAACGTCAACTATTCACTTAACTTTTGATGCATGACGCTACACTTGTAACCAACCTGTTATATGATGATGAGCGATTAAGAAAAATTGAAAAGAAACAAGTGGGAAAAATATTTTTTCCCACTTCTACAGTTGTCTATTGGATGCGGTCACTTGCGTGAGCAAGCAAAGTGTAAACTTTTCCAGTATCAGATATCAGATATTTTCGAACTGCGTTGGAAGAACCAGAACTGCGAGATACATCGCGTAAGAGTTTTTCAAAATCCTCAATATACTGATTAACGGAATTTTTAAAATTAACATCGTTCATATATTTTTTCTTGACAGTTTCAAATATGGCTTTCCCATTTAAAGTATAAAGGCGTTCTGTTACGATGTTTTTTTGACCACGCCGATAATGATCCCATAACTCAACGACAGCATTGTGGTTAATGGCTCTTACTATACCAGCTGCTAATGAATTAAGCGATCCATTTACAGGACGCGGTTTTGTTTGTACTGGTGCAAAAACAGCATCATTAGGTGTATCTTCACACAAGGTTTCTTCACGCGAAGCTCTTTCCAAGAGGCTTGATACCCATTTGTTTTGTCTTTTTTTACTTTGGTCTTGTTGCAAAATAGGTTTAGGCGGCACGATCTTCTTAATGACGTCAGGAGAGATATTATCACTTCTGTTAAGCGGTAATGATGTAGAAACTGCCGGTATTAATTTGTCCTTTACGCTACTTTGATTACTTTTTTGTATAACGCTTACCAAATCCTTTAATGCTATAATTTGTTCATTCAGAGCGGAGCGGATTGTTTGCGTTGTTTCTTTTGTTTTTTCTGGCAATTTTTGAACATTCTCATTAATATCATTATTAATTTTTGAAAGTTCTAAACGAATTTCATTAGCAGAGCGACGTATATCTTCTGTTGCTCCTGAAAAACGTGTAGAAGCTTCATTAATAAGCTGATTAAGTGATTGTTGGAGTGAATGCGTGGAATTACGTGCATTTTCACCAGTGCGTTCAAATCCCAAACTGATAGCATTTTCATAATGTTCAATCAGTTGATTGATTTCATCAGATTTTGAAACAAGAGCACTACTTAACGCAGAGAGCGTATTGTTTTTTTCCTCAAGTGTTGTATTGAACGAATTTTCAGACTGTTCGAGAACGCGAATGGTTTCAGAAAGTGTTTTTGCGTGTTCACCAAAACTGTTTGTTATGTGACTAATTTTTTCAAACGTATTTTGTGAGAGCCCTTGCAAAACCTCCACATTATTACTGAGTGCTTGATTCGAGGCTGATAAATGCTCTGCAACTTGGTGAGTATTGCGGAAAAAACTATTCGCAGTCTCGCTAAACTGACCATCAATATTTTGAACTGCTGATAATAAAACATTACTATTTTCGTTGAAACTGTAAATTGATTGATTCAATTGAGCAATGATGGAGGAAACATTATTGACAAGATCTTCCTTCATAGCAGTTATTGTTTGAAGTGTTTCAGAGTTTGTTTGTGTCAAGCTATTCACTAAAGATTCATTTTGTGCATAAATTCGTTGTTCAGCATCTTGTGTTGAAAGAGAGATTTGTTCACTGATATGCTGTGTTAAATGACTAATTGACTCAGTTGTATTCTGCGCAGCTTGATTTAAGTAATTTGTTAATTCTGTGAGTTTTCCAACATGCCCTGAAATTTGAGTAGCTGTTTGATTTCTTGATTCTTCCAAATGATTGGTTACAGCAGAAAGCTGTTCCCCTAGATTATTTTTAAGATTCTGCATAGAATGATGGAGAACATTGCAGCGTTCACTAAGGACTTCTTCAATTGCTGTTGCTGAAGTATGGATTGTTTCATTCAACAATGTTTGTGCATTATGGCTCGCCATTGTGAAGGCTTCCACAGTATGAGCTGTCTGCTCAGATAGAACAGAAAGAACTTTTTCACTGGTATCATAAACTGTTTGTTTAACGTTTGATACAATACGATTGCCAGACTCTGAGAGAATATTTTCTGCTTTCTCAGTAACATTCGTAACAGACGAAATTATCTGTTCCCCCGTAGAAGAGAGAATATCAGAGGCTTTTATAATTTTATCATGCAGGTTACCGGTAACGGTATTAACGGAATCCTCTAATGTGATGCGTATATTATCAACACTTGTTTCTAGTGCTTGTTGAATTGCTTGGTTCTGTTCATTATTAAGGATGATAGATGTTTGTAATATATCAGAGCGTTCTCCGAAAGCGGATGTTTGTGTTTCGATAGTTTCGCATACCTGACCAATTTTTTCAGATAATGTTTCTTCTAACGTAGCAGCACATTCGAAAATTTTTCGTGCACGAACTTCTAGATTTGTATCGAATGACTCCATGTGTGTTTCAAGAGCTTCAAAGAACCTTCCGTTGGATTGAGAAAGAGTATTCTTTAGAATTTCGGCATGATCTTCGAGGTTTCTGATATGGCCTTGAACAGTTTCAGTAATATTCTTGTTATTGGCAACAATTGCATTCTCAACCAAATCTATCTGTTGTTTTAATGCGACATCAACACGTATATCGCTTTTTGCGATGAGATTATGGATTGTTTCCATCCGTTGTTCGAGTGTGCGTGCTTGATCTGCAAGAACTTCGTTAAGAGAAAAACTATTAATAGCCAAAGAGTCACGTAAAGCATCAGCACGTATATCAATATTTCTAGCTTGTGCTTCTAAAGCATCTTTAGTTGTATTGCAGCTTTGCGTAATAACTTCTTGTAGCTTCTCTGTGCACTGAGCTATATTTTCCACATGAGTTTCGGCATGCTGATCAATAACTTGAACACTATTAATCAGAACTTTTTCAATACTTGAAGCATTTTCAGCTAAGACATCAATCTGATTTTTTAATGTATCCGCGATTTTATTCTTTTCGCTGTCAAGCATATCTGCCATCATGCTTCTTTGATCAGAAAGTTGTAATTTGAAATCTTGCGAGCGTTCTCGTATGATATCAACAATTGCATTATCAACATTTTTAATTTCTTCTCTAAGCGTTTCTTTGCTTTTGTCGATTGCAGAAAGAATATTGTCGTGCCCGCTTGTGAAAGCGTTGGTGATATCAGCTGTTCTTTCTTTGAGATTTGCGTTAATTTGCAAAGCGTGTGATTCTAAGAAATCACCAAGCTTTTCAGCATTATCTTCTAAAGTTTGAGTGCGAGCAATGAAAGATTCGATTATAGAATCACTGTGTTCTTTGAGAGAAAGATCAACAGTTGCTAAACGATTTTCAAAGGCTTCAATTGCTTCTGAAGTTACGTTATCGAATTTAGAAGAGAGTTTATATGCTTGCTCGTCGAGTTGCATGATTTTCTCATCAAAATTCTGCAAAGATTGATTATTGCGATCAATAATGACTTCATCTAACGTTTTAAATTTCTCATCAATACTATGCAGTGTCTGATCTGTTGCTGCTTGTATATGTGTTGTAATTTTAGCGATATGCAGCTCAGCTTTAGAAGCTGCTTCATTAAAAGTTTTCTCTATTTGTTTTTCATTATTATCAAAACGTTTTGAGAAACCATCAAAGTTTTTCCCTAATTCATGGAAAAATTCTGTATTTTTCTGCTGAATTTGTGTTGTGGTTTCGTTAAATTTTTCAGCAAGCTGATTTGTTACGCCGTCGCCTGCATAGGAAAGTTTTGCAACAAGATCTTCTCCTTGTTTTTGTAAGGTCTGAGAAAGAGTTTGCGCAAGTTTTTCAACATTGGTTACAATTTTAGAGGTAACCAAGCCGAATTCATCACTCAGTTGTTCTTGTGTTCCTTTAATTGTTGATTGTACACGATCAGCATGATTCAAAATTGCTATGCGTTCATTGCTCAATTCTTTGATTAACGTATGAATGCGTGATTCGTTTTCAGCATAGGCTTGTTCTAGGTTATGAACTTCACCTTGTATAATAGCTTCAAGCTCAACAGCACGTCCAAGGGTGCGTTCAATCCCCTCGTTCATTGCCGCCACTTCTTCGCGAATGGTTTGTCCTATAGCAACAGCTTGTTTTTCAGATATATGTGGTTCACTGAGGCGCTGTGCAGCATTGGTCATAAAAACGGCAATATTGTGCAATTCGTTTGAGCGTTTTGTTAATTGAGCAAATCCCCAAGACATCAGGATAGGAATTGTTGTTCCCGCCGCTACAGCCAGTCCAGTTGGAGATGTAAAAAAAGTAGTAATATTTGATAAAGAACCAAGTCCAGCGGGAGCTAGTTTATGAGCAATAAAAGCACCCCCTGCTGCCCATAGAGCACTAAGCGCTGTTGTACACAAGTAGATTCGAGAGATAGAATTAGGCTTTAATGTTTCAAAATTTAAAGGGGTTGTTAAATCATCATTAGCGGGGAGAGGTTGTGCAGACAACAGTGTCTTATGTACTGTTCCTCCCGAAAGTTCATGTGTAGGCTTTGGGGCAAAGAGCTGCTCAACAACGGATTCATCAACAACAGTATTATCATGAATATTCGAGGCAAGAATCGAAACGCCATTTTCAGCGAAAATTTCTTCTTCTGCTGCTGCAATCTTCTGAATCAAATCATCTACATTCACTACATTCTCAGAATCATTGGATGATATCATTTCAATTCCATCATCATCAAAGTCAAAATTCATAGCTTTTGTGAGAGCTTCTTCAACTTCAACTTCAAATGTTTGTAATTTGGTTCTGCGTGCCATACTCGCCTCGTACTCTTACAGATGAAAAAGGGATACGTCCTCTTCCATATCACTTCAGTATACTAGCTGTTAATTATTTAGAAAGGAATATGTTCGGGGTAAAATTTTAAAAACTTATCAAGATAAAGTTAATGCTGCTTCTTTACTGTGTTAAAAAAATGGTATAAAATATAATAAAAACAAAGCATTACTTAGTTGTGCCCATAATAAAAATACTGTTTACAACTCTGGTTTATAGAGAGGATTATGAGATTACTGTATTTTGAAATAAGAGCAATTTGATGACAGTTATGCACAGTGTTTTTAAAAAGATCTATGGCGTGCAGGTGCGTTTATGTATGTGTAGTGTTTCATATTCCGATGACGAACTGATGAATGATACCATTTGCAATACGTAGTAAGTATAAGAGTAGTAAGTATAAGATTTGAATGGGAGCAATTGGCTATGATACTCCCTTAAAAAAGTATGTGGTGTGAAATATATTGTATGTGTAATTTGGGGAAACAATAAAATATATTGGGTGCAAAATAAAAGGGCGGCAATTAAAAGGAATTGATAAAAAGGTAAAGATAAGGAAAGTCCCGTATTTATAACTGGTTTTCACGCGGTATATGATGCTCGTTGTTTTAATAGAGTATTTTTTCTTTATATTAAGTTGTCTTGTGCTAAATTTTAAAGCTTCCACGTTGACAATTCGATATTTTTCAGTCGATATGCATGCACGGATATTTTATGCAATTCGAAATGAAGGTGTAAGAATAATGGCAGAACGATCACAACACCTGCAAGATGTATTTTTAAATACGGTGCGCAAGCAAAAAATTTCTCTTACAATTTTTCTTGTAAATGGAGTTAAACTAACGGGTATTGTAACCTCATTTGACAATTTTTGTGTCCTTTTACGTCGTGATGGACATGCACAATTGGTTTATAAGCATGCTATTTCTACAATTATGCCGGGACAGCCTGTACAGATGTTTGAAGGTGAAAGCTCTGAATAAACTAGCCACTTTGCTATAGATCATAGATCTCTTATCCCATTTAAAAGCACTTAGACTGTTATGATCAATGAAAATGAGAGATTTGGAGGTTTTTTTCCACAGGTTGTAGAACAGGTGCGCGCACTTGTTTTGGTGCCGATTTTTCAAGAAAAAAAAAGTGAGAGTGCTTCATGTGAAAGTTCTGTATTTTCTAGGCTCAAAGAAGCATTAGGCTTGGCGCGTGCTATAAGGTTGGAAGTTATTTATTATGAAACGGTTAATATTGCTACATTGCGTCCGGCGACTTTTTTTGGAAAAGGCAAGGTAGATAAGCTTGCTCATTATATAAGTGAATATCATATTGAACTTGCAATTGTAGATCATTTTCTAACCCCAGTGCAGCAGCGTAATTTAGAAAAATTGTGGAATTGCAAAGTTATCGATAGGACGGCCTTGATTCTTGAAATTTTTGGAGATCGTGCGCGAACGAAGGAAGGGGTCTTACAAGTCGAGTTAGCGCATTTATCTTATCAGAAAAGTAGGCTTGTACGGAGCTGGACGCACTTGGAAAGGCAACGGGGTGGACGTGGTTTTTTAGGTGGACCTGGTGAAACTCAGATTGAAGCAGATAGGCGTCTTTTGCAAGAAAAAATTATTCGTATTCGTCGCGAATTAGAAACGGTTGTTAAGACACGTGCTCTTCATAGAACAAAAAGAAAAAAAGCATCCCACCCTGTTGTCGCTTTGGTAGGATATACCAATACCGGAAAATCAACCCTTTTTAATCGGTTAAGTGGTGCAGATGTTTTAGCAAAAGATATGTTGTTTGCAACGCTTGATCCAACTTTGCGCAAGGTTGTTCTTCCCCATGGGAAAACTATTCTTTTATCTGATACTGTAGGTTTTATCTCTAACTTACCAACAAATTTGATTGCGGCTTTTAGGGCGACCCTTGAAGAAGTGGTGGAAGCTGATCTCATTCTTCATGTGAGAGATATATCAGATCTTGATCATCGTGCGCATGCTCAAGATGTTTTAAAAGTTCTGTCAAGTCTTGGTATCAATATTGGTGATACAGAGCATATCATAGAAGTTTGGAATAAGACTGATATATTGGATGAGCATGCAATGAGTGTTTTGCAAACAAGTGCAAAAACACGGTTAAATCCTGCAGTAATGGTATCAGCACTCATGAGCGATGGACTCGATCACTTATTAGAAACAATCGAAAAACGAATTTTTGGAGAAATGCACAGCATTGAATGTCTTTTAAGACCTCATGAAATGTCGCTTATTGATTGGTTTTATGCAAATTCTGGTGAAATAATGCAGGAAGGGCATGATGATGGTTCTGTTACCATTAGAGCCATGCTTACTGCCGAAGCAAAAAAACGACTAGATCATATCAAACAAAATATGAATTAAAGTTTCTTTTGAGTTATTGCTAAACATTTTTTCTTAAAGTTTATGTTTTTATTATCTCAAAATAATATGACTTCAAGTTAAGAGGATAGTTACTACTTTCTCTTAAATAAAAAAATATGAATTATTTTGTTGATTGAAATAAAGATGAATTTTAAGTGCGATAGAAAACTGTTGATAAACACAGCAATGCGAAACGTTTTGATTGTTTTGTTGTTGGCAGTGCTCTGTACATTTTTTTGTTGCTTGTATTACTTTTTTCAGCCACGAGTCTATCGAGCAACCTTAACATTTTCATTATCTGATTCTGTGGGCAAGCCTTTTCCAGTCGATCAACAAAATAATGTTGTTGCTTTTTTATTTTCACAGCCCTTTATTTTAAAGGATTCAAGCTTACAGAGTTTTTCTCTCAATGCTTCTCACAAAAAAGATTTTCGTGAAAGTATTCGTCTCTCTCGCAATGGTGATTTCATCAATCTTACTTTTGAAGCAGGAACACTTGAAGCTGCTCAACAGGGATTGGAAAATTGGTTTGCGGTATTTTCAGAAGTAATTCTAAAACAGAATCAAAAATTATCTTTAACAGAGCAGAAAACTAATCAACAATATGATAAGACTGCGGTGCTAAATATAGTGCATGGATTTCGCTCATCTGTCGATTCTTTCATTCACCACGATGTAAAACAAACAGAACTTAATGATCTTTCTGTGCAATTAACAGAAGCAACTTTAAGGCGTATTCGTTTAACGAGTTTGAATTCAACCATTCAGATGATGCGCACAAGTGGACAATCCTTACTGTCTTTATCATTTATTGCAAATAATTCAACGATTGTTGCATTAGAATCCAAACGTAATCTTTTGGAAACGCAAAGAGCACATATGGTTGCACAATTAGGTTGGACACACCCTCAAATTAAGGCAATGACTGCGGAATTAGAGGTACTTTCTCATCAATTAGAAAATAAAATTTTGCAGATCGCTCGTCAAATTCATTCAGATGAAGTTATTGCAAGGGAGTTTGAAGAACAGCTCAAAAAAAAGATTAGCCTTTTTGTAACAGATCAATCCCAATCTTTGAATCAAATGTTTAATGAGCTAGAAAATAAAATAAAAGCAGTAGTAGATGCGCAAAGCAAAAAGATGAGCAAGGATACGCCTTTCTTACAAGAGACAAAGATTCATGTAGTTGTGCCAACAACATTAGCGCCAATTCCTTTTATAACTTTGTACGGAAAAAATATTATTGTTAGTGTGTTTGCAAGTTTGGTCACTATTTTGGGAGTTTTTTTATTTTTTCATCAATGTTCAAGAACAAAAAAAGATCAAGCGGAAAAAAATGCTTTGAAAAATGATGAGAGCATTTTAGTAGCTAAGAGCATAAAGAGTCTTGAGACTTGTATTACAATAGAGCGATTATCTGATTTATTGAAAGAGCGGGTTTCAACAGTTGTCTCAATAATTGGGCCAGAGGCTGCTCGGACAGCAGCAAAACTCTCTCTTCATCTCATAAAAGAGCGCAAAGCAGTTCTGTTGGTGGATATTTCTGGTCAACAAATAGAGAAAATCATTGGTCCACATCGGGGCTTAAGCGATATTTTAACTGGAAATGCCCGATTGCAGGATGTTATTTATCGTGATTATGACACAGAGGTTGATATTCTTCCCCAAGGATTAACAAGTGCTGTTTGTGCACAAGAATTTTCAAATGATATTCCCCATATATTACAAGAATTTAAAAAAGATTATGATTTTATCATTTTAGAAATGGCGAGTGAACCTAAATACGGATTTCAGCAATTTGCAGAGATCACAGACTATTACATTTGTAGCATTGTTCTTAACAAACAGGATTGGATGATGAAAATGGTAAGCAAATTTCCGAAAACTGTTTACCGAGTGGTTACATCATAACAAATGTCGTAAAATAAGAATATTCGTCATGTGTTATAGCGGTACGCTTGTTTTGTGCTAAAGTTGTTGTACATACTAAGATACTATGGTTTAACGTTTAAATTTTGCAATGAATTGTGGTTGGAGAGAGACGTGGGGAAATCAGAGATGGCAGTGAAGGATAAGAGTGTTTTGATAGCATTGCAAAAGAAAAATCGAAAACAAATTCAAATGTGGCTTTATTCTATTTTATTGCTTTGTTTGGCAATTGTTTTAGTGGGGGGAGTTACCCGTTTAACGGGATCAGGATTATCAATAACTGAATGGAAACCAATTCACGGTGTCATCCCGCCGATTGGGGTAGAGCAATGGCAGGAAGAATTTTCGAAATATCAACAGATAGCACAATATAAGTTGCTTAATCGCGATATGACATTAAGTGCGTTTAAGGTCATTTTTTGGTGGGAATGGGCGCATCGCGTTCTTGGGCGTCTTGTTGGGCTTGTAGCTTTGTTGGGATTAATTTGGTTTTGGGTGACCAAACGTATTGAAAAAAATATTTTGCTTCAGCTTGCCATTGTGCCAGTTCTTATCGCTGTTCAAGGAGCTATTGGTTGGTGGATGGTGGCTTCAGGCGTTGGTCAAAGTAATCTGACAAGCGTAAGCCAATATCGTTTGGCATTTCATCTTATAACAGCATGTTTTGTTATTATTTTTGTCACTTACTTATCGCGAGGGCTTACAGAATATTCAGAAAAGCCAGCAAATCAAAGCGTTCAAAATTTTGCGGGTTGGCTTATTGTTCTTATTTTGCTTGAAATTTATTTTGGTGCTTTGGTTGCAGGGCTTCATGCGGGTAAAGTGTATAATACATGGCCGCTTATGGATGGTCAGATTATACCGGATGGCTTGTTCCAACATAATCCCGTTTGGCTTAATTTATTTGAAAATCCCTTGACAGTTCAGTTTGCTCACCGCTTTTTTGCTTATCTTTTGTTTATTACAGCAGTCATTCATGCTTTGTATGTACAAAAGAATGCTCCAAACTCAACTCATGCTCGCCGTGCATTTTTTATATGTGTTATGATCGTAGTTCAGGCATTTTTGGGTATTCTTACCTTATTACATGAGGTTCCAATAAGTTTAGGGCTTATTCATCAAAGTGTTGCGTTAGCAGTATTGTGTTTTTCGGTTGCGCATTGGCGAGCAACAAAAGGAGCATATCGTGCTGTTGAATAAAATTTTCATTCAGAGAAATGTTAGCATTCTGAAAGCATTAAGTCCAGATTTTGAACAGCAGCTGCGGATGCCCCTTTTCCTAAATTATCTAATATGGCACAGAGATTGAAGATCCCTTCACGCTCATTACCAAAGACAAATAATTTCATACCATCTTTATGTGCTAAGCATTCTGGGTTGAGTTTGGTGAGCGCATCAGTTTCTTCTTGTGTGGCAACCGATATGATACTTTGTCCATCGTAATGGTTTTCAAGGATTTCGCGTAAATCAGAACAGTTCGCTGATTTTGTAAATAAGTGACGATGCAGTGGAAGATTTACAATCATTCCTTGAGGGAAACGACCGACACTTGGGATGAAAATGGGTGTTTGGTTGATCTGTCCGTAGATTTTAATTTCTGGCACATGTTTGTGTTCAAGATTGAGACCATAAATGAAATAATTTTCGCGAAGATCATCTTTTGGCGATTGATTTTCCATGTGTGCAATCAATTGTTTTCCTCCACCGGTGTAGCCAGATATTGCATTAATTGATACCGGATAATAGGCATCGAGCAGTCCTGATTCACGGAGTGGTCGAATTAAGCTAATTGCGCCGGTAGGATAACATCCGGGATTGGTTACGTAACGCGCTGCTTGGATGCGTTCTTTTTGTCCTGCAGTCATTTCAGGAAAACCATAGACCCATTCTGGTGCAATACGGTGAGCTGTTGAGCTATCAATAATTTTAATTTTTTTATTATTTTTTAGCTGGTTAACTGTTTCGCGTGCAACATCATCTGGAAGACACAAAATAGCAATGTCGCTTTGATGAAGATAGTCTCGTCGAATATCAATATTATGTCGATTTGTATGAGCAAGAGAGAGTACTTCTAAATCCGAACGCTCTGCTAGTCGTTTTTGTATTTGTAGACCGGTTGTTCCATGTTCACCATCAATAAAGACTTTTATTGCCATTCTATCTACCTTGAATCGATTTTTTACTGCTATATGCAGTTTATTAAATAGTAAATTAGCTTAAATTACTGCTAGCTTAAATGATAGCTTTTAAATATTGAATTTCTTGAGATGATAGATTGTTTTATTTGTAAAAAATGCTTCTAAAAAAATTCAAAATTAAGAGCGTGTAAAGAAAAACTTAAATCCCATTTATTCTTGTGGAGATAAAAAATTGTTTTTTATAGGGCAAAAGAACAAGACAAATATTTGCTCTATTTTTGAATGAAAGTGTTTTAAAATATTTGGTCTGCACAGTTTGCTGTGTTATCGTTCCTTACTTTAGTTTTTTTATGTTAGGAACGTGTTTTATGACCCAGCAAGCAAGTGACGCAGAAAAGCGCTTTTTTAATGATAATTTACAAACCGTTGATGTTGCAATCTTTGATGCAATCAGGGGTGAGTTTGAACGTCAACAACATGAGATTGAGCTGATTGCATCAGAGAATATTGTTTCGAGAGCAGTTCTTGAAGCACAGGGATCGATTTTAACCAATAAATATGCAGAAGGTTATCCAGGAAAGCGCTACTATGGAGGGTGTCACTTTGTTGATGTCGTTGAAGAGTTAGCAATTGAACGCGCAAAAAAACTTTTTGGTGCTGCTTTTGCAAATGTTCAACCTCATTCTGGTAGCCAAATGAATCAAGCTGTCTTTTTAGCTTTACTCCAACCTGGTGATACATTTATGGGGTTGGATTTAAATTCTGGTGGTCATCTTACCCACGGTTCATCTGTTAATATGTCAGGAAAATGGTTTGATGTTGTTTCCTATGGTGTGCGTCAAGAAGATCAGATTGTTGATATGGAGGAGGTTGAACGGCTTGCAAAGAAATGTAAGCCCAAACTTATTATAGCAGGTGGATCGTCTTATCCTCGCCTATGGGATTGGAAACGGTTCCGTGAAATTGCAGATGAGATTGGTGCTTATTTACTCGTTGATATGTCTCATATTGCTGGTTTAGTCGCTGGTGGTGTTCATCCTTCTCCTGTTCCGCATGCGCACATTGTAACGACGACAACGCATAAATCATTGCGAGGACCTCGTGGTGGTTTGATATTGACAAACGATGAATCTTTAGCAAAAAAGGTCAATTCAGCAATTTTCCCCGGTCTTCAAGGTGGTCCTTTAATGCACGTGATTGCGGCTAAGGCTATTGCATTTGAAGAGGCTTTGCAGCCTTCTTTCAAAAACTATAGTGCTAATGTGGTTGCCAATGCGAAAACTTTAGCAAAGACATTACAGAATAATGGTTTTAATATTGTTTCTGGTGGTACAGATAATCATTTATTGTTGGTTGATTTACGTTCCAAAAATGTGACAGGACAACGTGCGGAATTGGCTTTGGGACGTGCTCATATTACTTGCAACAAAAATGGTATTCCTTTTGATCCTGAAACACCATCTGTAACATCAGGAATTCGTTTGGGTTCTCCTGCTGCGACGACACGTGGTTTTGCAGAAAGTGAGTTTATTCAAGTTGGTGATTTCATTTCAGAAGTTCTTGATGGTCTCAGTGGAGCAAAAAGCGATGAGGATAATAGGAGCATTGAAATAGCTGTTAGGAAAAAGGTGAAAGATATGACGGATAAATTTCCTCTTTACTCTTATCTTAGCACTTGTTAAGGGTATAAAAAATGCGCTGTCCTTACTGCCAATATGAGGATACACAGGTTAAGGATTCGCGTCCTGCTGAGGAGGGAGCGGTCATTCGTCGTCGGCGTGTGTGTTCCGTTTGCGGTGGCCGTTTTACAACTTTTGAACGCGTGCAGTTGCGTGAGCTTTTGGTCTCTAAAAAAAGTGGTCGATGTGAGCCATTTGATCGTGATAAGTTGATGAGATCGGTTGATATCGCTGTGCGTAAACGCAATATTGATCCCGAGCATCTAGAACAAGCAATTTCTGGCATTGTCCGTCGGCTCGAGAGTTTAGGGGAACCAGAGATTGCTTCGGAAAAAATTGGATATCTTGTGATGGAAGCATTGAAAAGCATTGATGATATTGCCTATATCCGATTTGCTTCTGTCTATCGGGATTTTCGTAATGCAAGCGATTTTCACGATGTTATAGATGAGTTGTCAAAGGGTATAACGGATACAGAATCTTGTTTTGATGAATAAAAAAGCGCAAGATGAGCGGTTTATGGCTGCTGCTATCCGTTTGGCAGAACGTCATGTCGGTCTTACTGGTGAAAATCCTTCTGTCGGCACATTAATCGCACGAAATGATGACACTGCAGGAATATCCATTGTCGGTTATGGTGTAACAGCTATCCATGGGAGGCCTCATGCTGAGGTACAAGCTTTACACATGGCTGGCCCCTTGGCTCGTGGTGCTACTGCCTATGTTACTTTAGAGCCTTGTTCGCATTATGGTAAAACTTCGCCATGTGTAAATGCACTCATTGATTCGGGTATTTCACGGGTTGTTATTGCTCTTACTGATCTAGATAAGCGGGTTGATGGCCGTGGTATTGCCCTTTTACGTGCAGCGGGCATTGAAGTTGTTGAGGGGGTTTTAGCTGAAGAGGCTTTTGAAGCGTTGTGCACGCATTGGTGTATAAGGAAGCTGCAACGCTGTGCGGTCACTTTAAAAATGGCAATTTCTGCTGATAATGGTGTGGGAAAAAGGGGGCAGGGTGGGATAAAAATTAGTGGAATAATTTCTCACACCCATACCCATATTCTACGTGCCCAAAATAATGCTATCATGGTTGGCATTGGCACTATATTAGCAGATGATCCGCAATTAAATTGCCGCTTACCAGGGCTGGAGATACGTTCACCTACACGTATTATTTTGGATGCAGATTTATCTATCCCGCTTGAAGCAAAAGTGGTTCAAACGGCAACAACAGTTCCTACTTGGGTTATTTGTGATACGAATCTTTCAAAGAAAAATAAAAAAAGCGCACTGGAACAGTGCGGTGTGTCTGTGTATTCGATAGAAATGAGCAATGGTTACATGCAGCCACTTGCTATTTTACAGCTGCTTTATCAACATGGCATCAATAGCGTTTTGCTTGAGGGAGGGGCAAAAACAGGGGAAATGTTTTTAAATGCTGGTTGTGTGGATCGTCTGATATGTTTTTATGCGCCCGTTATTTTAGGCGAAGGTCGTGTTGAAGCCCCCCATTTTGGAAATTATCTTTCGCAATTTCATAAAGTTGAGGCAAGAATGTTTGGAAATGACCGTTTTTATAAATGGAGGAGTAAAGCACTATGTTTACAGGGATTATAACAGACATCGGTTGTGTTGAAGATGTACAACCTTTAAAGCAAGGGGTGCGTTTAGATATTTCTACACGCTATGACATACAGAGTTTGGAAATTGGTGCATCGATTGCGTGTTCAGGGATTTGTCTGACAATTGTTGAGCGGGGGTCAAAACAAGCGACTGCTGGTTGGTTTGCTGTAGAAGCATGGGAAGAAGCATTACGTTTGACTAATCTTGCACAATGGGCAAAAGGAACTTTTGTTAATTTGGAACGCTCGCTACGATTGGGTGATGAAATGGGTGGGCATTTGGTTTCTGGTCATATTGATGGTTTGGCTGAGATTATTGATAAGAGAAATGAAGGTGATGCAGTTCGTTTTTTCCTACAAATTCCAAAACAATTTGTACCTTTTATTGTAAATAAAGGTTCTATTGCACTTAATGGAGTATCGTTGACCGTTAATTGTGTTGAGGATTGTATTTTTGACGTTCTTATTATTCGTCATACACTTGAAATGACAACTTGGGGAAAAGCTAAAATTGGAGATCACGTTAATTTAGAAATTGATCAACTTGCTCGTTATGTTGCCAAACTTTCTCATTTTAAAATACAAGATGAATAAGCGGAACGTTTATTATATTTTTTAAAACATTTGTGTTCTATACTCCTAAATTCTTTGGTTATTTTTTTGTGGAATTCCATTATGGTAAAAGAGATATGTAGAAAGCCGCATGTATTGATTGTTGAAGCGCGTTTTTATGATGGGATTTCTGATGCGCTTCTTGCAGGTGCAGTGAGTGCTTTGCAAAAAGCTGAAGCAAGCTATGATATTGTAACAGTGCCAGGAGCATTAGAAATACCAGGTGCAATAGCTTTTGCCGAAAAAAAGAGTAATGTATTTTACGATGGTTATGTAGCGCTTGGGTGTGTTATTCGTGGTGAAACGTATCATTTTGAAATTGTTGCCAATGATTCTTGTCGCGCATTGATGGATTTAACTGTTCATCAACACTTGGCTATTGGAAATGGTATTTTGACTGTTGAAAATGAGAAACAAGCATGGGCGCGTGCAAAACAGGATGAAAAAAATAAGGGTGGTTTTGCTGCTAAAGCTGCTTTATGTATGATCGCTCTGAAAAAGAGATTTGGAGATGATCATTAAATATGGCTGATACAAAAGGCAAATATTCTTCGCGTGCAGCCAATAAACGTGGAGCAGCAAGACTTGCGGCAGTTCAAGCACTTTATCAAATGGATATAGTGGGTTCTGGTGTAATGGAAACAGCAGCTGAATATGAATCTTATCGTCTAGGAAAAAATATTGACGGATACCAGTATCTTGATGCTGATTTTCAATGGTTTTTGGCTATTATCACTGGTGTTGTAAAAGATCAGAAACAACTCGATCCTATGCTTCATCAACAGCTTTCTGCAGAGTGGTCGCTTTCACGTCTTGACTCTATACTGCGAGCAATTTTGCGTGCAGGTTTATGGGAGTTGATCAACCGCAAAGATGTGCCTATTGCTGTGATTATGAGTGAATACGTTGATATAGCAAAGGCGTTTTTTGCAGGTGATGAGCCAAAACTTGTCAATGCGGTTCTTGATAGTATGGCGAAAAAAATTCGCTCCTAAAAATAACAACCACATTTCCAACAATATCGGGACTGATAACATCAGTCCCGATAACATCGGAGTGTATGTAGACTGTTAGGATTTAGTTATGAGTTGGTAAATTCGCAGGGCCTTTAATAATCTGGATTAAGAAAGGTTGTTCTTTGGTTGCAGTTGGTGTTGTTTGGGCGATGAAGTCAAATATTTGTCCATCTTGTAAACCGTAGTTAGCTATTTTAGTAACCTGATCGTTTTTATTGAAGTAAATGGCCAAAACTTTGCGATCAACAATTTTTGTTTTCATAAATTGCATCCCACGATACCGAGTTTGTGAGATATAATAAAAGACCTCATTATCATATTTTGTTTTTAGTGAAGGGGTTCCTAAAGTTAAAATAACTTGCTCCTGACTTGATCCAATAGAAATAGAATCAAGAGCATTTTTATCGAGGATATAGCCTTCTTTATATATCTGACTTGAACCTGAGGAATCAAGAATACGACAACCCGCAATTACTACCATGCTTGCTATTAACAGACCAATCAATAATTTGCGTTTGATTAAGTTCACTCTGTGGGGCACCTTAAACAATGATATCTCCATTCTTTACTTAGACGTATGACAAGAAGGCAACCTCAAGTTTTTTCTCATTTTAGCTTAATCTGCCATAGCTTACATTGAGTTTCCCTGTTATAAAGCGAATTATGCCATACAGAATTTCTTTAGAAAAGAAAAAAATGAATGAAATGTACTTTGGCAAATGAAAGCACAATATATTATATCCCTTTCATATTCGGGAGTTGTCGATGAGTGTTCAAAATGTTTCTCAAATGACATTTGCTTTGGCTTATCCAGTCTCAGTACGTTCATTACCCGTTAAAGGTATAAGGGTCCATATTTGTGCAGATCAGCGAGAGTGTGCACATTTAGCTAAGAATCATGATTTAGTTGAGGTCAAATTTTGTGAGGGCGAATTCCATATTTTACCGTGGAAAAAGCGTGGAGTACGTGTAAAAGGTTTATTGCGGGCGCGTATAATGCAATTGTGTGTTATCACATTAGAACCACTAGAAAATAGGCTTCATGAAAATATTGAGATTGTTTTTGTTCCAGAAGACTCAAATTTGATGAAACCAAAAATATCGGAGGATACAGGTGAATTATTTTTAGATGCAGAAGGACTAGATACACCAGAAGTGTTTTATGGGGATAAAATTGATATTGGTGCCGTTATGGAAGAATTTTTTGAGTTATCCATTAACCGCTATCCGCGCAAAGAGGGGATAAATATAAGTATGGTTGAAAATTTAGAAGAAGCTGAGCAAAAGTTATCACCATTTTCTGTTTTGAAAAGTTTGAAGTGATTGTAAAAAAATAAAAAAATTATCTATTGTATACTATTACAAAAACGGTATTTTCCGCGAGGCTATTTTTGCACGATATGCTTCGCGGTTGTTCAGTAGCAAAAATTGCAACATGGGTTTAACAGCATCAATAAAAGATTGTGGGATATGCTAACGTGATTAGAATTTCTGTGGATGTAATGGGTGGTGATTATGGTCCGGAAGCAACTATTGCAGGAGCAGCAATTGTACAAAAAGTTTTGCCAAATATTTATTTTCTGTTTTATGGGATAGAGGAAGTTGTTAAACCGGTTTTAAAAAAATACCCTTGTTTGGCTTCTGTATCGCGTTTTTATCCCACAGAAAGTTATACGCGTATGGATGAAAAGCCAAGCCAAGCACTTCGCAATGGTCGCGGTAAATCGTCAATGTGGTATGCAATTGAAGCAGTAAAAAATGGTGAAGCTGATGTTTGCATTTCAGCTGGCAATACTGGCGCACTCATGGCAATGTCCTATTTTTGTTTAAAAATGATGGCAGAGGCTGAACGTCCTGGGATTGCGGGTATTTGGCCAACGCTTCGCAGTGAGAGTATTGTTTTGGATATCGGGGCAACGATTGGTGCTTCTGCTAGCCAATTAGTTGATTTAGCGGTTATGGGGGCGGGTATGTTTCGCGCACTCTATCATACTGAAAGACCAAGTGTTGGACTTTTAAATGTGGGTGTTGAAGAAGTTAAAGGCCTTTATGCAATCAAAAAGGCCGGAATGATATTGCGTGAAGTACAATTAGAAGGATTAGAATATAAGGGATTTGTTGAAGGCAATGATATTGGAAAGGGAACAGTAGATGTTGTTGTAACAGAAGGATTTTCTGGCAATATTGCTTTAAAAACCGCAGAGGGGACTGCACGGCAGATAGGGGAAATTTTAAACACTGCACTGCGCAGCTCTTTTTTATCATCCCTTGGTTATTTTTTATCGCGGGGTGCTTTTCGTACACTGAAACATAAAATGGATCCCGATAGAGTAAATGGTGGAGTGCTTCTAGGTTTGAACGGTGTTGTTATAAAAAGTCATGGTAGTGCGAATGCTCGCGGTTTTGCTTCCGCTATCCGTGTTGGTTATAAGATGGTTAATAATGGACTCTTGAAAAAAATAACTGCTGATTTACGGCGGTTTCATGAGAATAAAGAAACACTTTTTGATAAAGAAGATGAAGCCACGATGAATGAGGAAACCATATGATAAATGTTTGTAGTATAAGTGAGAAATCTCAGGAAAAGGTTAGGGCCTAATGATTCGATCAGTTGTGTGTGGTGTAGGAAGTGCCTTGCCAAAAAAAAGCTTATCGAATGATGAGATTGCGAAGTTTGTTGAAACATCAGATTCGTGGATTGTTCAGCGTACAGGGATACGCCAACGTTACGTTGCCAATGAAAATGAAACAACGGTTTCTTTAGGAGTCGAGGCTGCACAAGCAGCTCTTGTCAATGCTCGTTTAACAATAAAAGATATTGATTGTATTATTTTAGCAACTTCAACACCAAACCGTACTTTTCCTGCTTCTGCTGTCGAGATTCAGCATGCTTTAGGAATGAGCCATGGATTTGCTTTTGATATTCAAGCTGTTTGCTCTGGTTTTATTTTTGCTTTAACAACAGGAGATGCCTATTTACGCTGTGGAACAGCTAAAAGAATTTTGGTTATTGGATCTGATACATTCTCTCGAATTTTAGATTGGGAAGATCGTACAACATGTGTTTTATTTGGTGATGGTGCGGGCGCTGTTGTTTTAGAAGCACAGAAAATTAAGAGCGGCATTGATTTTGATTGTGGTATACTATCTACAAAATTGCGCTCTAACGGTGCGTATAGGGATAAGTTGTATGTTGATGGTGGTCCTTCAACTACGCAAACGACGGGGCGTTTACGTATGGAAGGACGAGAAGTTTTCAAATATGCAGTTGGTATGATAACGGATGTGGTTGATGATTGTTTTACAGCTGCAGGTATAGATTCTTCACAATTGGATTGGTTTGTGCCTCATCAAGCTAACAAACGTATTATTGAAGCATCAGCTAAAAAACTGGGAATTTCCATAGATAAAGTTGTGATTACTGTTGATCAACACGGTAATACGTCTGCTGCATCTGTGCCATTGGCTTTAGAAACGGCTGTTCATGATGGAAGAATTAAAAAAGGAGATCTCGTCATGTTAGAAGCTATGGGAGGTGGATTTACATGGGGAGCAATTCTTATTCGTTGGTAGATTATAGTCGCTTGACCATATTTGAATAAAACGTATAAATCATTTTGTAATTTTTAATATTTGAATAGGTGGTTATAATGACAAGTAAGACCGTAACGCGTGCAGACTTAGCGAGCGTAGTTTGTAGAAAAGTAGGCTTGTCACATACTGAATCAGCAGCTTTGGTTGAATTGGTTCTGGATGAAATTTGCAATTCACTTGTAAGAGGTGAAGCAGTTAAACTCTCTTCTTTTGCGACTTTTCAAGTTCGCAATAAAAGTGAACGTGTTGGACGTAATCCAAAAACCGGTGTTGAAGCGCCTATCCTGCCACGACGTGTCGTGACATTTAAGGCAGCAAACGTACTAAAACAAAGAGTTTTGGATTCGCATCGCGCAAGAAAAAGGTAATATCCTCTGAATAAACGCTGTTACAATGTCTGGTATTTGTTAAAAAAAATTGTATAAGATGAAATCTTGCATGCTGTTTTAAGCAAAAAGCTTTTCAGTTTGAAAGAAATAAAGTGTGGTCCTCTTTTTGACCAATCTTGTTGAGAGATTGAAATTTGATGAGTCGTTATAGAATCACTTGTAGTGTTTTAGATAAGGTGTTGCAAAATGGATAAGAGCTCCGATGCTTTTCGCACAATTAGCGAAGTAGCCGAGTTACTGGAGCTTCCGCAGCATGTATTAAGATTCTGGGAAACGCGTTTTAGGCAGATTAAACCAATGAAGCGTGGGGGTGGAAGGCGTTATTATCGCCCAGTTGATGTTGATTTGCTCAGTGGTATCAAGCAGCTACTGTATGATCAGGGTTATACAATAAAAGGTGTGCAGCGCCTTTTGAAAGAAAACGGTGTTGCTTTTGTTACTGCATTTGGTAATGGCGATCTTGATGCTATGAGTGTCGTAATAGAAAAGAAACATGCAGGACAAGTTTCTGAATCAGCTAGTAATAAACCTAAAAAATCTTCTTTTGGGCTTTTGAATTTTATGAGGAATGAGGGGGATGCATCTGTCGGTTCTGTTAGTGTTTACAAAGACAAAACTGATAAAGCATTGTTGCAAGAAACACTGTTTGAACTTATTGAATGTAAACGTGTGCTTGACAGAGCACGATAATGATGCCTCCTCCATTTTATAGTTCTATTTATCTTTTAGAACATCCTTAAGCATTTATTAAACGGCGCAAATCTGGAGGTGTTGCTTCGTTCAAAAGTTGCTTAATTGCCTCTTCTATAGACAAGAGAACTTGATCTGAGCTTCCTAAGCGACGCATATTCACGCTATTTGTTTCAGACTCACGTCTACCGCATACCAAAATTACGGGAACTTTTTGTAAAGAGTGCTCACGTATTTTATAGTTAATTTTTTCATTACGAAGATCAGATGTTGCGGAGAGTCCAATAGCTTTAAGCTTTGCCGTTATTTTTTTTGCATATTCATTTGCTTCGGATGTAATTGTTGCGACAATGACTTGTTCAGGCGCAAGCCAAAGTGGCATATGTCCAGCAAAATTTTCGATCAATATCCCAAGAAAGCGCTCCATTGATCCAAAAATGGCTCGATGAATCATGACTGGCAGTCGTTTTTCTGAATCTTTATCAATGTAGAATGCATCAAAACGTTCAGGAAGGTTAAAATCCACTTGTGTTGTTCCGCATTGCCATTCGCGACCAATAGCATCCTTCAATGTATATTCAAATTTAGGTCCATAAAATGCACCTTCACCTGGAAGGATACTTGTTTTGATTTGTCCAGCGGATTTTGTCTCAATAATTTTAAGAACAGATTCCATGATATTTTCCGCATGATCCCATAATGCATCAGATCCAACACGTTTTTCTGGACGTGTTGAAAGCTTAAGACTAATTTCTTTAAAACCAAAATCAGCATAAGTTGATAAGATCAGATCATTAATATTGAGGCATTCATCAGCCAACTGCTCATCTGTACAAAAAATATGCGCATCATCTTGTGTAAAGCTACGCACACGCATAAGTCCGTGTAAGGAACCTGACGGCTCATAGCGATGGACAAGACCAAATTCAGCCAGTCTCATAGGCAAATCCCGATAAGATTTTAAACCATGTTTAAAAATCTGCACATGACCGGGGCAATTCATTGGTTTAAGAGCATAAACACATTTATCATTCCAATCATCAGCTGCTGGAATTGCTTTGAACATATTCTCCTTATACCATCCCCAATGACCAGATAACTCCCAAAGTGATTTATCGAGAACTAGTGGCGCATTTACTTCAGCATATTGATGATCATCAAGGCGTCTACGCATGTAGCTGATTAAATTTTGGAACATTTTCCAACCTTTTTTGTG